>JAPUFC010000077.1:72097-160082 GCA_027492275.1 Mesorhizobium sp.
GCTCTATCGCGGCGCCCGCTTCGCCAGGATGCGCTGCAGCGTCCGCCGGTGCATGTTCAGCCGCCGCGCGGTTTCCGACACGTTGCGCTCGCACATCTCGTAGACGCGCTGGATATGCTCCCAGCGCACGCGATCGGCCGACATCGGGTTTTCCGGCGGCGCGGCGCGCTCGCCGGCGGTGTTGGTGAGCGCGGCATAGACGTCGTCGGCGTCCGCCGGCTTCGACAGATAGTCGACCGCGCCGAGCTTCACGGCGGTCACGGCGGTGGCGATGTTGCCGTAGCCAGTCAGGATGACGGTGCGCGCGTCGGCGCGCTTCTCGCGGATCGCCGCGACCACGTCGAGCCCGTTGCCGTCCGCCAGCCGCATGTCGACGACGGCGTAGGCCGGCGGATTGGCGCGCGCCTTGGCGATCGCCTCCTCGACGCTCTCGGCCGTCTCGACGGAAAAGCCCCGGCCTTCCATGGCACGGGCCAGCCGGGTGAGGAAGGGCTTGTCGTCGTCCACCAGCAAAAGCGTCGTGTCGCCAGCCGGAAGGTCGCCCGCCTGCCCGTCAGTTCCTGCTTGCAAATCCGCCATCGCCAAAGCCTCGATCATGCCCGTTATCTATGCAGATAAAGACTGGTTGCAAGCTTGTCCAACGTCCTATGCCGCGTCGAGGGAGCCTCCGGCCGCTGGCATGCGGCGCAGGAACTGCTCGCGCGTCCATTCGATCTCCGCCACCGCGCCTTCGCCGAGCGCCGCGGAATTGCGGAACCGCAGCGTCGCGCCGGAGCGCTCGAGCAGCGTCTTGGCGATGAACAGGCCGAGCCCCAGCCCGCCGCCAGCCTCCGAGCCCTGCCGGCTCGACATGTAGGGCTCGCCGATGCGGTCGAGGATTTCGGGGCGGAAGCCGTCGCCGTCGTCCACCACGCTGATGCCCACCGTGTCGGCGTCCCACCACCAGCGTATGGTGACGGTCGATCTGGCGAAGTCGACGGCGTTCTCCACCAGGTTTCCGAGCCCGTAGATGACGCCGGGATTGCGCTGGCCGACCGGCTCCGCGCCGATGCGCTCGCCCGGCGCCAGCGTGATCGAGACGCCGAAATCGCGGTGCGGCGCGGTCACCTCCTCGATCAGCGAGGTCAGCGGCAGGCGCGCCAGATGCTCCTCGCTCTCGGTGGAGAGGCTTGTCAGCCGCTTCAGAATCTCGCGGCACCGCTCGCTCTGCGAGCGCAGCAGCACGACATCCTCGCCGTATTTCTCGTCCGTGCCGAGCGATTTCTCCATCTCGCGCGCCACCAGCGCGATCGTTGCCAGCGGCGTGCCGAGCTCGTGCGCCGCCGCCGCCGCCAGCCCGTCGAGAGCGGACAAATGCTGCTCGCGCTGCAGCACCAGCTCGGTGGCGGCCAGCGCGTTGGCCAGCAGCCGCGCCTCCTCCGCCACGCGGAAGGCGTAGACGGCAGTGAAGGCGATCGAGGACGACACGGCCAGGAACATGCCGGCGACATAGATGAAGGGGATCGCCAGCACCGTGTCGTCGTACCAGGGCAGCGGCAGATGGAAGAAGGCGAGCAGCGCCGCCATGGCCACCGCCAGCCCGCCGAGCAGCATGGTCATCCTGAGCGGCAGCGAGGTGGCCGAGATGACGACCGGCACGGTCATCAGCAGCGAGAACGGATTGGTCAGGCCGCCGGTCATGAACAGCAGCCCGGCGAGCTGCAGCGCGTCGAAGGTGAGGATGCCGAAGGCCGCCGGCGGCGTCAGCCGCTGCGTGGCCGGGTAGCGCACGGTCAGGAACAGGTTCAGCCAGGCCGAACAGGCGATCAGCGCGAAGCACAGGCCGACCGGCAGCGCGAAATCCATGCCGTAGGCGACGATCAGCACCGTCGCGCTCTGCCCCACGATCGCCAGCCAGCGCAGCCGCACCAGCGTCTTCAGGCGCAGGCTTTGGCTGTGTTCCAGGTCGAGCGCGGTGAAGGCGTTGGTCATGCCGCTTTATGGGCCGCGCGGCCGCGCCGGCCAAGAATTATTTGATCTCCGCGCCCGCGTCGAACTGGCCGCGTCCTTGACGTCGCGGCGTCTCCTCCGACAGGATGCAGAGCGTGCAGAGGTGCCGGATGAACACATCGCTCTGGTCGACCTCTCCGACGGTCTTCCCCAATCTTCGGCCGACATGCGCCATGACCCTCGCGCTCGTCGTCCTGGCGGTCGGCTGGCGCGTTCCGTTGCCGGGCCTCGATCCGGACGGACTGAGGGCGCTTCAGGAAGCGCCCACGGGGATTTCACCCGCCTTTTCGATCTTCGCGCTTTACCTGACGCCCATCCTCACGGTCTTGGCCTATGTCGAGATCGCCAAGCTGGTGTTTCCGCCTCTCGACCGTTGGCCGCGGGCATCCGTGAGGAAGGCGTGCCGGCACGATGTCGCCATCCTTGTGCTGTGTCTTATGCTCGCGGTCTTCCAGGGAGGCGGCGTGATTCTGGCTCTTGCCACGGGCGGCTTGGCGGAAGCTGATTCCCTCGGCTTCGTCGTGACGGGTCTTGCCTGCTTCGTCGCCAGCACGGCTCTGCTGGTCTGGCTGAACGACCGCCTGCGAACCGAAACCCTCGGCGAGGGTTTCTGGTTTCTGCTGGCCGCCATGGTCGTCGCAGGATTCTCGGATGAAGCGTCGCTGATGGCGGAACAGGCCCGGATGGGCGCGCTGACGGCCGGTGCGATTCTGCTGCTCGTCTTGTCCTCGATCGCCGGAGCGGTCTTGGCGGTTTTCGCCAACCGGCTTCTGGAAAGAAACACCGCCGCCGACGGGGCAGCCCGGACGTCGCTTCTGCTGTGGCCCCCGCTGCTCGGCGGCGTGGTTGCCGGACATGTCGTGGCGATGCTTCCGGCCGGTGTGCCGGGCTGGCCCGTCGCCTGGCCGTCATTTCCGCCGACGGCGTATCTGGCGCTGACCGTGCTTTGCATTCCGGTCTTTGTGTTCCTCTACGCGCGGCGATTCCGCACGGCGCGGGAAGGAGCGGCCGTCGAATGGCCCGTGCCGGTGCTGTTGGTTACCGCCACCGTTCAGATGGTGCTTTGCGGCGGCCTCTGGGCGGTCCAGGTTTCCGTCGGTGTCCCGCCTGCGATCCGGGCAGCGAACTGCTTGTCGTGGCGACGGTGCTGCTCTCCCTGCGTGGTTCACACATGGTCTCGTGACGCCGATCTCGCCATGAAGCGATGCCCGGCAGGCCGCGGGACGACGTGAAACGCCGCCCCGACCGGATTATTGACGAGCCCGGTCACCCTCGCCGCGCGGCCTCGATCTTCGCCACGTCGATCTTCTGCATGGTCATCATCGCCTGGAAGGCGCGCTGTGCTTCCGCGCCGCCGGCGGCCATCGCGTCGGTCAGCACGCGCGGCGTGATCTGCCAGGAGATACCCCAGCGGTCCTTGCACCAGCCGCATTCGCTTTCCTTGCCACCATTGCCGACGATGGCGTTCCAGTAGCGGTCGGTCTCCTCCTGGTCGTCCGTGGCGATCTGGAAGGAGAACGCCTCGCTGTGCTTGAAGGTCGGTCCGCCGTTGAGCCCGATGCAGGCCACGCCGCAGACCGTGAACTCGACCATCAGCACATCGCCCTTCTTCCCGTCCGGATAGTCGCCGGGCGCGTGGTGGATGGCGCCGACCGCGCTGTCGGGAAACGTCTTCGCGTAGAATCGGGCGGCTTCCTCCGCGTCCTTGTCGTACCAGACGCAGATCGTGTTCTTGGCGTTCGCCATGACATGTCCTTTCGTGTTCCGAACGAATTTCCGTCCACGCCGGAACGACGAAGCAATCCCGGCCGGATCGACATGGCCCGGAAAAATAGATCGCCGGCCGAAAACGGGAAGGAGCGGCGCTACCGTGGCCTCGGTTTGGCGCGGCTGGTCGCCGCCGTCGTCAGCGGGTCGTCCGGCCAGACGTGCCTGGGATAGCGCCCGCGCATGTCGGCGCGCACGTCGGCCCACGAGCCGCGCCAGAAGCCGGGCAGGTCGCGCGTCGTCTGGATCGGCCGGTGCGCCGGCGACAGCAGCTCCAGCGTCAGCGGCACGCGGCCATCTCCGACCGAAGGATGCCGGTCGAGGCCGAACAGTTCCTGCACGCGGATCGCCAGCACCGGGGCGTCCTCCTCGTAGCGGATCGGCACGCGGCTGCCCGAGGGCGCGTCGAAATGCGTCGGCGCCAGCGCGTCGAGCCGCCGTTGCAGCGCATGCGGTGCCAGCGACGTCAGCCCTTGCATGATCGCCGCCGCGTCGATGCGCGCGAAGGACGCCTCGCCGGTGAGGAAGGGCCCCAGCCAGTCCTCCAGCCGCGCAAGCAGCGCCTCGTCGGAAACGTCCGGCCACGGCTCTCCCAGCGCCTTGCGCAGGAAGGCGAGCCGCGCGCGCAGGGCCTCGGCCTCCCTGCTCCAGCCGAGCAGGACAAGCCCGTGCGTGCGCAACGCCGCCAGCACCGCCCGGTCGGCGTCGGCCCCCTTCGGCGCGGGCAGCATGCGCTCCGACAGCAGGATGGCGCCGAGCCGCGCCGTCTCGCGCACGCGGACGCCGCGCTTCTCCGCGTCGAAGGCGGTTTCGGTGACGGCGACGACGGCATCGGCCAGCACGGCGCGCACCGCCGCTTCGCCGACCGCCGCGGCCGAGGCGATGCGCGCGTTCTGCGCCTTGCCCTGCAGATCGGCCACCACCAGCCATGTCTCGCCCGCCAGAGGGTCGGCGGCGTCGAGCATGGCACCCGACCCGTTGGCCAGCAGGAACCTGCCGCGCTCGCCGCGCGCTTTCGCCACCCGGTCGGGCCAGGCGTGCAGCAGCAGTTCGCCGGGCGAGGCCGTGCCGCCGCCGGCGTCGCCCGCCTGCCGGGCCAGCCGCTCGGCGAGCTGCCGCGCCGCCGCCGCGCGCGGGCCCTTCTCGTCCCTGAACCGCATCAGCCGCCGCTCGAGGTCGACGCTGTCGCCGCCCAGGCCCCGCTCGGTCAGCAGCACCGCCAGGCGCGCCGCCGCCAGCCCGCTTCCGTCCCGCCCCGCTTGCGCCACCATATGCGCCAGCCGTACCGGCAGGGCGAGCCGGCGCATGGCTTCGCCGACCCGCGTCAGCCGGCCGGACTCGTCAATCGCGCCCAGTGTCCGCAGAAGAGCGCCCGCCTCGGCCAGCGCGGGGCCGGGGGGTGGATCGAGGAAGGCGAGGCTTGCCGGATCGGCGACGCCGAAGGCGGCGCAGTCCAGCAGCAGCCCCGACAGATCGGCCGAAAAAATCTCCGGCGGCGTGAAGGCCGGCAGCGCCGCCGTCTGCTCCGCGCGCCATAGGCGGATGGCGACGCCCGGCTGCGTGCGGCCCGCGCGCCCGGCGCGCTGCTCGATCGCGGCGCGGCTCGCCCGCACCGTTTCCAGCCGCGTCAGCCCGCTCGCCGGCTCGTAGCGCGGCAGGCGCGACAGGCCCGAGTCGATCACCACCCGCACGCCGTCGATGGTCAGCGAGGTTTCGGCGATCGACGTCGCCAGCACGATCTTGCGGCGACCGGCGGGCGCCGGCCTGATGGCGAGGTCCTGCGCGCGCCCGTCGAGCTGGCCGTGGAGCGGGACCACGTCGCAGTGGTCCGGCAGCCGCCCCTCCAGCCGCTCGGCCGTGCGCGAAATCTCGCGCTGCCCCGGCAGGAAGGCGAGCACGGAGCCGCTTTCCTCCGCCAGCGCGGCGCGGATCGCGGCGGCAACCGCGTCCTCGACGGCTTCACCCGCGCCGCGCTCGCGGTAGCGCAGCGCGACGGGAAAGCCGCGCCCCTCGCTCTCGATCACCGGCGCGCCGTCGAGCAGTTTCGCCACCCGCGCGCCGTCCAGCGTCGCCGACATCACCGCCAGCCGGAGGTCGGGACGCAGCGCGCCCTGCACGTCGAGCGCCAGCGCCAGCCCGAAATCGCCGTCCAGCGAGCGTTCGTGGAACTCGTCGAACAGGATCGCCGAAATGCCCGGCAGCTCGGGGTCGTCCAGGATCATGCGGGACAGGATGCCCTCGGTGACGACGAGGATTTTCGTGCGCGCCGACTGCCGGCTGTCCATGCGCATGGCGTAGCCGACCGTTTCGCCCGGCTCCGCGCCGAGCAGCTCCGCCATGCGCCGCGCCGCCGCCCGCGCCGCCAGCCGCCGCGGCTCCAGAAGCAGGATTTTCCCCGAGCCCCGCCACGGCGCATCGAGCAGGGCGAGCGGCACCAGCGTCGTCTTGCCCGCGCCCGGCGGCGCCACCAGCACGGCGTTGCCGTCCGCCAGCGCCTCCATCAGGCGCGGCAGCACGGCGGTCACGGGCAATGCGGGCAGTCTGTCCATCACTGGCATGGCGGGGCGATTAGCAGGCTATTGCGGCGACCGCCAGCGCGTGCCAAGCGCCCCCTCCGGCCCTTCGGGCCACCTCCCCCGTGAACGGGGAGGATCGAAGGTGTGCCGACAAGCGCCCCTCGACCCTTCGGGCCAAGCCCCGTAGTCGGAGGAGGATCGGCGCTGCGGACGGCATCTCCTCCCTTGCGAAGCGGGGGAGGGGGACTACGAAGTGGTGGAGGGGGCGCAATCCTCTCCTCTGCGAAGCGGCGAAGGGACCGCCGAAGGCGGTGGAGGGGGCGCAATCCCGGCGCTTACCCTTCCAGCGCCTCGATCCTCAGCAGGTGGTTGTCCCACACATAGGCGGCGTTTTCGCGCAGGGTCCCGTCCGGCGCGCGCACCAGCCCGCCGCCGGTGGTCGCCACGAAGCCGGGGCCGGCCGGCGCCAGCCCGCACACCTCGACCAGCCGCTCCGTCCCCAGTACCTTGCCGGTCGCCGCGTCGATCACCGCCCACTGGTTGCCCTGCGGCGAGGAGACGGCGACGGTTCCGGCCTGCCGGTTGGCGGCCACCGAGCCGATATAGTTGCGGAAGCCGGACAGCACCTCGTCCGGCATCTCGATCATCTCCAGCGGCTCGCCGGGCACCGCGCGCCCCACCAGCGCCGGCCGCTCCATCGCCGGCCCCTCGTGCTGGCAGCCGAACCACACCGCGCCGTCCTCGTCGAGGTCCATGTGGCGGATCGACAGCTTGTGCCATTCCCTCGGCAGCACGTGCTTCTCCACCAGATCGCCGCTCCGCCGGTCGATCAGCACGAAGGAGGGCTCCATGGTGGCGATGTTGAGCTTGGCCGCGCCGAAATCCGGATGCGTCTCGATGCCGCCGTTGCAGACGGCCAGCGTGTTCCCGTCCGGCATCAGCAGCAATTCGTGCGGGCCGACCCCATGCGTTGGGAACTCGCCGATGCGGCGGAACCCGTCAGTCGCGTCGTAGACGCCGACCATGCCCGCCGCCTGGTCGAAATCGTTCTCCGTCGCGTAGAGCAGCCGCCCGCCGCGCGAGAAGACGCCATGGCCGAAGAAATGCCGGCCCTGCGTGCTGGCGATGGTGACCGGCGGCGCGTCGCCCGCATGGTCGAACACCACCATGAACGTGCCGGGCTGGCGCGCGAACACCACCGAGCGCCGGAACACCGGGTCGAAGGTCACGTCGTGGCCGCGGTCGGGCAGGTCGATCGTTTTCAGGATCGCGCCGGCATCGGTCAGGATGGCGGCGCCGAAGGCCCCGTCGCGGCGCTGGTAGGCGGTGGCGAAGACCGCGTCGGCGCTCTGCGCGCGCGCCCGCGCCACGGGCGTCAGCGAGGCCGCGAAGCCCAGACCGGCCGCGCGCAGAAAATCCCGGCGGTCGATGAGCGCGCGCGCCATCAGTCGCCGTCCAGCGAGGAGAAGCCGGCGGTCAGGCCGAAAGCGTCGGCCAGCTTGGTGCCGAACAGCTCCGACAGGCTGGTCGTCACGATCAGCAGATAGGCGAACTTCTGCCGCCGCTCCGGGTCGCCCAGCGCCTCGGCCACCGGTCCCGCGGCGCCCTCGGCCGCCCGCGCAGCGTTGGCGAACTCGAAGCGGATCGAGCCGGCCAGCCAGTCCTGGTCCGCCGGCAGCGCCTCGCCGAGCCTCGAGGCGTCGAACAGCGCCCGCATCGCCGACAGATTGTGCGCCACCGACTGGGCCGTCCGTCCGGAGCGCCAGTAGATCGCCTGCCGCGGTTTGTCGGCATCGGCCGTCTCGCCGAGAAAACCCTTGAGCCGCACGTCGCGGATCATCTCCAGCCCGTTGATGAACACCTCCATCAGCTCGGTCACGGCCTCGGTCTCGTCGCGATAGACCTGGTTGCCGGTATGCGGCTTTTCCCACGTCGCCCGAAAGCCCTGCGGGTCTTCCCAGGCCGTCCGCACGTCCCGCGCGATGCCGGCGATGTTCCGGGCGATGGCGAGCCCATAGGCGCAGCGATAGGGTTCGGCGGCCCCGGCCAGCGTCTCGGCGCCGGTGCCGAAGAGCACGAATTCCAGCGCCCCGAACCCCTGCATGGCGACGCTCTTGCCGGCCAGTCCGGCCGGATCGGCGGCGGCCGGATCGTGATCGGCCAGCGTGCCCTGCACCTGCTTCAGCCCGATGCCTTTGCGGTCCGGCCAGAACAGCAGCCGCTCCAGCCTGTTCTGGTAGGTCACCGGCCCGAAGCGGATGATCTCCGCCTCCGACCAGGCGTCGACCGCCGCCGCGAAGCCTTGCCGCGCGGCCTCCAGCGCCTGCGGGGAGGGGGCCTTGCACAGCGCGTCCACCGTTTCCGCCAGCTTCTCCGTGCTTTCGGCCAGCGCCGCATAGGCCGGCCGCACGAACCCGTCGACGGCCCGGCTCACCGTGTCCATCCCCGGCGCGGCGTGCGCGGCCGGGGCGGCGAGAAGGGCGAAGCCAAAGGCGAGCGTGCGGACCGAAAGCATCACAGCGACTCCAGGAAGCGGATCAGCGCCGCGCGCTCGGCGGCGGGCGCGTCGGCGAAGCGGTCGCGCGAGGCCTGCGCCTCGCCGCCGTGCCACAGGATCGCCTCGGTCAGGTCGCGCGCGCGCCCGTCATGCAGGAAGAAGGTGTGGCCGTTGACCCGTTTGGTCAATCCGATGCCCCACAGCGGCGCGGTGCGCCATTCGGTGCCGGTGGCGTCGCCCACGCGCTGTCCGTCGGCCAGTCCTTCGCCCATGTCGTGCAGCAGCAGGTCGCTGTAGGGCCAGATGAGCTGGAAGGCATGCGCCTTGTTGGGCGCGTCGCGTCGCGTGACGAATTTCGGCGTGTGGCAGCTCGTGCAGCCATAGCCGTAGAAGGCCTGCTTGCCGGCCAGCACCTCGGGCTTGCCGGCATCGCGGCGCGCCGGCACGGCGAGGTTTTGCGAATAGAAGGTCACGAGGTCGAGGATCGGGTCCGGCGCCTCCGTGTCGCCCAGCCGCTCCTGCACGCCGGTCGGCATGGCGCGGCACGCGGCCTCGGCCTCCGTGCAGTCGCCCCAGTGGCGCGGCGCGTCGGGCGAGGAGATGCCGATGTCGGCGGCGAAGGCGTCCGCCGTCTGCTGACGGATCGTCGGCATCTCGGCCTTCCAGCCGAAGCGGCCGAGCGTCAGCGCCCCTTCCTTTGCGCCGCGCGCCACAACCTTCTCGCGCACGATCGCCGCCTTGCCGGAAATCCCGTCGCCGTCCCTGTCGTCGGGGTCGGCGCGGGCGAGGATGTCGGCCGGATGGATCTGCTCCAGCAGGCCGAGCCCGATCATCGGCGGCGCGATGCGTGGCGACAGCGTCGTGGCCGCGTGCATCGGTCCGTAGGACAGCCTCTCCACCGCATAGGCCGGCTTGCGCAGCGAAACCGTGGTTCCGTCGCCCAGCGCCACCGGGATTTCGGTGTAGGTGATGCCTATCCGGCCTTCCGAGGCGAGGCCGGGCACGGCGAGGTCCTGCAACTGGCCGCCATAGACCGGGTCGGGGAAATTCAGCGCCAGCCGGTCGGCCACCGCGCGCCGCTCCTCCTCGCTCCCGGCGTCGCGGGCCAGCCGCAGCAGCATGGAGGTCGCGTCGTCGCTTCCCTCCGGCGGATGGCCGCGCCCGTCCTTCAGGTGGCAGCTCTGGCAGGCGCGGGCGTTGAACAGCGGTCCGAGCCCGTCGGAGGCCTGTGTGGAGGAGGGGGCCGACACCCACAGCTTGCGGAAGATGCCGTTGCCGAGCTTGAAGTCGCCCTCCTCCTCGAAGGTCAGGTTGGCGTTGGACTGCGAGAACGCGTCTTGGTTCACGCGCTTGCGCGAGGTGCCGGCGCCGCCCTGCATCGGCTCGAAATCCTCGGCCTTGGAAAAATCCGTGGTCGGCCGGGTGATCGCCTCGACGCGGGCGAGGTCCTCGGCGGAAAGGTCGGTGCGTGTGGTGGGAACGGCGGGCTGGCCGGCATAGGAGGCCGTGGCCATCGTGACGGCAGCCAACATCGATAGTGAAAGGATGCACGTCCAAAACGGCGCGATGCGGCGCAAAAATCCTACATCGCGCCGCATGGCGTCATGGTCCTTGAGCAATTCCTGGAAAAGTGCGTAGCGGTTTTCCGTCCGGAATTGCGAAGAAGCAAAGATCTAGTGGCCGCCGCCCTCGACGTCGTTGGCGGAATCGGCGTTGAGCAGGCCGTATTTCTCGTCACCGATCTTGGCGAGCAGGTCGAGCTGCGTTTCGAGGAAGTCGATATGGCCTTCCTCGTCCCTGAGCAGCTCCTCGAAAAGCTGCATCGACACGTAGTCGCCGGCCTCGTGGCAGATCTCGCGCGAGCGCTTGTAGGAGGTGCGGGCGTCGTATTCGCCGGCAAGGTCGGACTCCAGCACTTCCTTGACGTTCTGGCCGATGCGCAGCGGCGCGACGGACTGCAGGTTCGGGTGGCCTTCCAGGAAGATGATGCGGGCGATGATCTTGTCCGCATGGTGCATTTCCTCGATGGATTCGGCCCGCTCCTTCTTCGCGAGCTTGGTGTAGCCCCAGTCGTCGAGCAGGCGATAGTGGAGCCAGTACTGGTTGACCGCCCCCAGCTCCAGAAACAGCGCCTCGTTAAGCCGCTCGATGACCTGCTTTTCGCCCTTCATGGGTTCTGCTCCCGAATTGGACGCGCAGCTCTCTGACGCGGTCCAGATGTGAAACGATGTCCACGCCGCCCATCTGCGAGCGCGTGTGGTAGCCTTCGGTGACCCGAATGATCGTTTCGACCACATTTGGGAAGCAGCCGCAACAGCGACCGCGTTTCTTCATGCGATGATAGACCTTCGCGGGAACGATGAGCCCCCACGGGTCCTCGTCGAGAAGTTCGACGATCGTGTCCTCGATTTCCCTTTCCGTGATCAGGTTGCAGTGGCAGATCAGCATTGTCGACTCGTGGCTGACGGCGGCGCCGTCTGGCTATTTCATACGCTCGAGGCCTTAAGCCTCATTGAAAACCCGCTCCGCGCGGGCCATTCCCGTTGACGTCACTGGAACACCTTGTCCGGCGCGTCGAGGCTGTCCGATCCCTCGAAGGCGATCGCGTCCAGCCTCAGCGCCGCGACGCCGCGCTCGATCGACTTGGTCTGGTCGACCAGCGCGTCGATCGCCGCCTGCACGGTGGCGTTGCCGTCCGTGTTGCCCTCGCCGATCTGCTGGTCGTAGGCCTCGCCGGCGTCGACGCGCGCCTTGATCGCCTCCATCTTCGCCACCGTGGCGTCGAGCTTGGCCGCGATCTCGGCATCCACCGCCGCGTCCGTCCCCTTCACCAGGTCGGAAACCGAGGGGCCCTTCACCTCCGAACCGTCGACCCGCCTGTAGCTGCCGCGATAGACGTTGCGGATGCCGATCGCGTCGTAGAGATGCGAGATGTGGGTGTTGTCGGAGAAGCAGTCGTGCTCCTCCTCCGGGTCGTGCAGCAGCAGGCCGAGCTTCATGCGCTCGCCGGCCAGCTCGCCGTAGGACAGCGAGCCCATGCCGGTCAGGATCGTCGAGATGCCGGTTTTCGCGTCGCCGTCGAGCAGGCCCTTGCGCGCCTCGCCGCCGTCCTTCCAGTTGCCCACCATCTCCTCGAGGTCGGCGACCAGCAGCTCCGAGGCCGCCGCCAGATACTGCGCGCGGCGATCGCAGTGGCCGCCGGTGCAGTTGGCCGTGTCGTAGTCGGTGTAGGGCCGGTTGCCGGCGCCCGGACCGGTACCGTTCAGGTCCTGCCCCCACAGCAGGAACTCGATGGCGTGGTATCCGGTCGCGACGTTGGCCTCGATGTCGCCGGCCTCCTGCAGCGTGCCCGACAGGAATTCCGGCGTCAGCTTCGAGGCGTCGACCTTCTCGCCGTTGATCTCGATCGAGGCGTTGGCGATCACATTGGCCGTGTAGAGCGTGTTCTCGTCCGATTCCGTGCCGTAGCTCGCGTCGACGTAGTCGATCAGCCCCT
This sequence comes from Mesorhizobium sp., assembly GCA_027492275.1. GTDB lineage: Bacteria > Pseudomonadota > Alphaproteobacteria > Rhizobiales > Rhizobiaceae > JAPUFC01. The sequence goes on from JAPUFC010000077.1 coordinate 84,363, forward strand.
CGTCCAGCGGCCAGGCGTTCACCCGGCCCTCCCAGTCGTCGACGATCGCGTTGCCGAAGCGGAACACCTCCGTCTGCTGATAGGGGATGCGAGCCGCCCGCCAGGCCTCGCGCGCCGCCTTCAGCGTCTCATCGGACGGTTTCGCGATCAGCGCGTCGACGGCCGCGTCCAGCGCTCTGGCCGTCGTCAGCGCATCCTCGTAGCCGGCCAGCGCGATGTCGGCATAGGTCGCGATGACGGCCTTGGGATCGGTCTCGGCCTTCACCGGCAGCACGAAGGCGGCCGCCGTGAGCGCGAAGGTGGCGGCTGTGGTCGCGGCGAGCTTCAGCGCATACCGGCTGCGGGCGCTTCTCGGCATGATGAACCTCATGGATGGATACGAGCTGACGGCATCGCGCCGCCGCTTCCGGCGAATGAAAGGGACAGGGACGGCGGCGCGGCCGTGACGATCGACTCGGGCGCGGTCGCATGGGGCGCGGCGGCCCATGCCTGGCAATCAGTCAATTCCGCCTCCAATCGAGCAGGGGTCAAGGCCCGCCATCAAAGGACTACGTTCGACCATCCTGATACGTCCGCGCAGGTCCGGAAGTCAATCTCTTTCGGGAAAAAGACAATGGGATCAAGTATTTAGAATTATTCTAAACTGACATTGTCAGCTTTAGGCGCATGCGGCCCGGCTTGACATGGCGGAAGGCCGATGCGAGCGAGAGGCGCGCCGTTTCGGCCGTGGAGGAACGCCTGCAGATGACGAGGACGATCGCGATAGTCGGGGCCGGGCATGCCGGGGTGCAGGCGGCGGCCAGCCTGCGCGACGAGGGGTTCGACGGCCGCATCGCGCTGATCGGCGAGGAGCGCGACCTGCCCTACCACAAGCCGCCTCTGTCCAAGACTTTCATCAAGGACGCCCAGGCCAGGCCGCAGGTGCTGCGCGCCGAAAACTTTTACGCCGCGCAGGGCATCGACCTGCTGTTCGGCGAGACGGTGGACACGCTCGATCTGGCCGGCCGCCGGCTCGTCTTCGGCGATGGCAGCACGCTCGGCTTCGACGCCGCCATCCTGGCTACCGGCGCGCGCCCGCGCCCGCTGCCGCTGGAGGGCGCCACCGTTTCCGGCCTCGTCGCGCTGCGCACGCTGGCCGACGCGGCGCTCATCCGCGACCTTGCGCCGCAGGCCGGCAACGTCGTCATCATCGGCGGCGGCTTCATCGGGCTGGAGATCGCCGCGACGCTCGCCGCACTCGGCAGCCGCATCACCGTGGTCGAGGCGCAGGACAGGCTGCTGGCGCGCGTCGTCGCCCCCGCCGTCTCGGCGCATGTGGCGGCGCGACTGCGCGCCCTGGGCATTCGCGTGCTCACCGGTGTCACCGTTTCCAGGCTGGAATCGGCTGCCGGCCGGGTCGAGGCCGTGCTGCTGTCCTCCGGCGAGCGCCTGCCGGCGGACATGGCGGTCGTCGGCATCGGCGTGCTGCCCAACCAGGAGCTGGCGGCGGCCGCCGGCATCGCCACCGGCAATGGCATCCGCGTCGACGCCGGCATGCGAAGCTCCGTGCCGGACATCCTCGCCATCGGCGACGTCGCGTCCTACCGCCATTTCATGACCGGCGCCGACGCCAGGCTGGAATCGGTGCAGAACGCCACCGATCAGGCGCGGCTCGCCGCCCGCACGCTCACCGGCAGGGAAGAGAGCTACGCCGCCGTGCCGTGGTTCTGGTCCGACATCGGCGACATGAAGCTGCAGATGGTCGGCCTGACCGGCGGCGGCGACCGCCACGTCCTGCTCGGCGACCCGGCGGAGAACAAATTCTCCGTGGTGCATTTCCTTGGCGACCGCTTCCTCGGCATCGAGTCCGTCAACCGCCCGGCCGACCATATGCTCGGCCGCCGCATGCTCGGCGAAGGTTTCGCGCCCGGTTTTTCACTTTTCCAGGCCGGCCCGGAAGCGGTCAAGGCCGCCTACGACGCCTTCAAGGCCGGCAAGGCGTCGTCAACCGCGCCTTAACGCCCGGCGTGCGACGCTGACGCCATGTCGGGTTTCGCGCTTCCGCGCCTGAGATGGCTCCTGGTTTCCGGCCTCGCGGTCGGGATATGGGTCGCCTATTCCGATTCCGGCAAGCCGCGGCCGCCGGAGCGCGTGCCGTCGGGCCTCGGCTCGATCCTGTCGCTGCCGGACCGCGTCGCGCCGCCGAAGGCGCGCCCCGAACGGCCGGGCTGGATCGACGGCCGCCCGCCGCGCCCGCCCGAAGCGGTCAGAAAGCCTTGAAGGTCAGCGTCGTGAGCGAGCGCACGATGCCCGGCACGCTGGCGATCTCGTCGTTGATGAACTTGCCGATGTCGTCCTCGGCCTCGATGTAGATCTTCATCAAGAGATCGTAGTCGCCGCTGGTCGAGTAGAGCTCCGACACGATCTCCTTCTCGTACAGCGCGTCGGCCACCTCGTAGGTCTTGCCGGGCGCGCACTGCAACTGCACGAACACCGCTCTCATCGCGCCGATCCCTTTCCGCTGCTCCTGCGTCTGGAGATAGCGCTTCCGGCGCGGTTCCGAAACAGTTTTGATGCCCCGTGGGACAGCGCGCCCTCCACCACTTCGTGGTCCCCCTCCCCCGTGAGCGGGGGAGGATCAGCGTCGCGGCCGGCATCTCCTCCCCTGCGAAGCGGGGGAGGGGGACCACGAAGTGGTGGCGGGGGGCGCACGCCTTGCGAACGACGCAGCCCCTACCGCCGTCTGGCCAGCAGCGCGCGCGCCTCCGCCGGTCCCAGCCGCTGCGGCCGCTCGCAGCGCGTGCGCATCGCCACGAAGGCGCCGTCTTCCCCCGACTGCAGGATGCCCGTCATCACGTCCACCGTGTGCAGCGCCAGGTCGAGCGAGCAGCGGTGCGGCTCGCCGGCCAGGATCGACAGCGCCATGTCAGCCAGCCCCGCCGCGCGGTAGTTGGCCAGCATCTCGCCGCCATGGTTCTGGTTCGCCGTGGCGAAGGGGTGGCTCCAGCGCAGCGCCTGCCGCTCGGGCGTGGCGCGGTTGGTGAAGCGCACGTCGCCGCCGAAGAAGTTCGGGTCGGGCAGGTGCAGCGAGCCCTCCTCGCCATAGAGCTCCATCGGCGCGTGTCCGTGATGCCATACGTCCCAGCTCGACGAGAAGGTCACCGCCGCGCCGTTCTCGAAGTCGAGCAGCGCGTGGATCGTCGTCGGCGTCGCCACTCGGATGATCTCGCCATGGCGCGGCTTGGACGTGATGGTGCGCTCCCTGGCCGGGATCGCGGTCAGCGCCGCGACCCGCCGCACCGGCCCGACGAGCTGGATCAGGTTGGCGATATAGTAGGGCCCGAGATCGAGGATCGGTCCGCCGCCCGGCTGGAAGAAGAAATCCGGGTTGGGGTGCCAGTCCTCCATGCCGTGGCTCATCACGTGGCAGGTGCCGCTGGTGATGCGGCCGAGCCGGCCGCTGTCGATCAGGTGCCGCGCCAACTGGTGCGAGCCGCCGAGGAAGGTGTCCGGCGCGGAGCCGACGCGCAGGCCCTTCGCCTCCGCCAGCCGCTTCAGGTCCAGCCCGTCTTCCAGCGTCAGCACGAAGGGCTTCTCGGAATAGACGTGCTTGCCGGCTTCCAGCGCCTGCCGCGACACGGCGTGATGCGCGGCGGGGATGGTGAGGTTCAGCACGATGTCGATGTCGGCCGCGCCGAGAAGCCCCTCCACCGTCTCGGCCCGCACGCCGTATTCCGTCGCCCTGAGCTTCGCCGTCTCGGGGTTCAGGTCGGCGCAGGCGCGGATCTCGATGCCCTTGAACAGCGGCGCCAGCGAGAAATAGGTGGTCGAGATGTTGCCGCATCCCAGAACGCCGACGCCCAGTCTCTTCGGCCGCGCAGCCATGCTTGCCTCCCTTGCGACGCCGCTGCTCTAGAACGCCTTCACCGTCTCGATCGAGCGCCGCGCGAAGCGGGACAGGTCGGACGGGTTGTCGTGCTCCACGATGAAGTGCTGTGCCCCGGTCCTCGCCGTCAGCAGGGGCACGAGCGCGGCCCAGTCCACCGTGCCGTGGCCGACATCGGCCCAGCCGTCCTCGTCCGTCGCCTCGCCGGCCGGCGCGATGTCTTTCACATGTGCGGCCACGATACGCCGCCCGTGGCGCTCGATCCAGTCGCGCGGGTCTTCGCCGGCGCGGATCACCCAGGCCACGTCGATCTCCCAGCCGATCTCCGGCGCACCGTCGAGGATGATCGCCATCGGCATAGAACCGTCCGTCAGCGCAGCGAACTCGAAATCATGATTGTGCCAGGCGAAGCTGAAGCCGGCCTCGCGCGCCGTCGCCCCGATGGCCTCCAGCCGCCCGGCGAAGCTCCGCCAGCCGCCCGCGTCGCGCGGCCGGTCGGCCTCGTCCAGCCAGGGACAGACCAGCGTCGATATGCCGAGCGTTTCCGCCACGTCTCGCGCGCGCGAAAAATCCCGTTCCAGCATGTCGAGCGGAAAATGTCCCGTGGGCATGGAAAGCCCCGCCGCATCGAGCAGCGCGCGAAAACCCGGCGCGTCGGCATAGAGGTCCGGAAACCCCTCGACCTCGACGTAGCCCAGCGCCGCGAGTCGTTGGAGCACGTCGCTCCATGGCTGGAAATTGCGCGCGCTGTAGAGCTGGAACGACCAGTTCATGGCGGTAACCCTGGCGGCTTCACTGTGGCTGTTCCCGCCAGATACACCCGCCGCCGGGCTGGTGTAAATCGATTTAGACCATGGTCTAACCCGCCGCCCGCGTCAGCCCGGCAGGCGCGAGGGATTGTAGAGGTTCACCGGCCGCACCTCGTAGGAGCCGGGCGCCGGGTTCACCCGGGCGAGGTCCTGCGCGATCTCCACCGCCTCGTCGATCTCGGCGCAGTCGACCACGTAGAAGCCGAGCAACTGCTCCTTGGTCTCGGCGAAGGGCCCGTCGACCACCAGCGGCGAAGCGGCGTTCTTCTTCAGCGTGCGCGCGGTCGGCGTCGGGTTCAGCCGCACCACCGGCCCGATCTTGCCCTGCGCCGCCAGCCTGTCCTGCACGTCCGTCAGCCTGGCGATGCAGGCGTCGTCCTCCTCCTTCGTCCAGGCGCCGACGGCCTTTTCCTCGGCATAGCAGAGTATGGCATAGAGCATGGGAGCATCCTTGGATCGTGCCTGGCGCGGCCGGGATTCGGCCCGCCGGCGGCCATCGGGTTCGGGAGGCGGAGCCTACCGTCAGATCGCGACGGCCGGAAGCGCAAAACGGGCGGGCAGGCCGCGCTCAATGGTGCCTGTCCCCGGCGATGTCGTTCAGGATCGGGCACTCCGGGCGTTCGTCGCCATGGCAGGCATGGATCAGCGCCTGCAGCGTGGCGCGCATGCCTTGCAATTCCCGAACCTTCTCCTCGATGGCGCGCACGTGCTGGGTCGCCAGGTCGCGCACGTCCTGGCTCGACCGCTCCTTGTCGTCGTAGAGCGCCATCAACTGCCGGCAGTCCTCGATGGCGAAGCCCAGCGCCCGCGCCCGCCGCAGGAAGGCCAGCCGGTGGATGTCGTCGGCGGAATAGTCGCGGTAGCCGTTGGCCGCGCGGTCCGGGCGGATCAGCCCGATCTCCTCGTAGTAGCGGATCGTCTTGGCCGGCAGGCCGGAACACTTCGCGGCGAGCCCGACATTCATGACCGCATCTCCCGTTTCCTTGATGTTGCTTCACAATCCCGTGAAGTCTGTTGCCGAAAAGCCATAGTTCCCGTGGCCCACGCATCCTGCCCGCCCGGATATGGGAATTGCCGCTTGGCAAGGAAAGCCGCTCGCCCATAAGAATGACGGCGAAAATGCGGCTCGAATCGGGCCGCGATGTGCAGATCGGACGGGGTGGATCGTCGATGCAGGTGAAGAACGTTCTTCTCGCCGCCGGACTGGCGCTGATGACGGCGCTGGCGGGGTGCTCGACGGACGGCGCCTCGTCGATGTTCAGCAACTCCTACGGGGCGAAGCGCGACCTCGGCTACCAGCTTCCGGCGATCCCGATCTACAAGGTCGACCGCAAGTACCACCGCCAGGTCGTCAGCTATCCGACCAGCGAGGTGCCGGGCACCATCATCGTCGACACCAATGCCCGCTTCCTCTATTTCGTCATGCCGCAGGGCAAGGCGATGCGCTACGGCATCGGCGTCGGTCGCGAGGGCTTCGAGTGGAAGGGCACGGCCCGCATCGCCATGAAGCGCGAATGGCCGGTGTGGACGCCGCCCGCGGCCATGATCAAGCGCCAGCCCGAGCTCGCCAAGTGGAGCAGCGGCATGCCCGGCGGCCCGAGCAACGCGCTCGGCGCGCGCGCGCTCTATCTGTTCAACAAGGGTGGCGATTCCGGCTATCGCCTGCACGGCACGCCCGAATGGGCCTCCATCGGCAAGGCCATGTCGTCGGGCTGCATCCGCCTGATGAACCAGGACATCATCGACCTCTACGACCGCGCCGACGTGGGCGCCAAGGTCATCGTGAGATAATACCGCGGACCGTCCAGGCAACACGGACGTCCAAGACAGAAAGCCGGGCCGGGGGGCCCGGTTTTTTGTTTTGGGGGGTGCTTTGCAAACGACGCGGAGTCGGCTCTGGCTTGATCGACGCAAGGCCTGCCAAGGCTTGGTTGCGGGGAGTCGTGGGCGCCGGACGGGCGCTCGCTGGTCAAGCGTCATTCCGGGGCCGCGCAGCGGAACCCGGAATCCAGATCGGGAGCGATTCCGAAAGGATCCGTTGCCGCACCGCACGTGCCGGAACACGCCGAGCGCTGGATTCCGGGTTCCGCTGAGCGGTCCAGGAATGACGAAGGGAGCGTTTTCGCCCCTTGGGAGCGCGTGCAACCCGCACGAACGAAAAGGGCGCCTCGAAAGGCGCCCTTTGAATTTCGGCTGCGAAAAGCTCACGCCACCTGTTCGACGTGCTCCACTTCCGGCACGAAATGCTTGAGCAGGTTCTGGATGCCGTGCTTCAGCGTCGCGGTGGAGGAGGGGCAGCCGGCGCAGGCGCCCTTCATGTTGAGGAACACGGTGCCGTTCTCGTAGCCGCGGAACGTGATGTCGCCGCCGTCCTGCGCCACGGCGGGCCGCACGCGCGTGTCGAGCAGTTCCTTGATCGTCTCCACGATCTCGGCGTCGGCCGTGTCGAAGAACTCCTCGCCGCGCTCCGCCGCCTCCTCGCTGGCCACCGCGCCCTGCGCCATCACCGGCGCGCCGGACATGAAATGCTCCATGATCGCACCGAGGATGGCCGGCTTCAGGTGCTGCCAGTCATGTCCCTCGGCCTTGGTCACGGTGACGAAGTCGAAGCCGAAGAACACGCCGGTCACGCCCGGCACGGAAAACAGCTTGCCGGCCAGCGGCGAGGCCTCGGCCGCGGCCGCCGCGTCGCGGAAATCGGCGGTGCCTTCGGCCAGCACCTCCTTGCCGGGCAGGAACTTCAGCGTGGCGGGATTGGGGGTCGCCTCGGTCTGGATGAACATCGTCGCGCTCCGTTCGGAGGAGTTTGGAATAATTCTAAAACTAGGCCGTTTCGGCGCGCGGATCAAGCCGTCGCGGGCGGCTGCCTTCCATATAGGCGACAGCTCGCCGCGATGCGAGGGGCTGCCGCCGTCAGGACAGGCTTTCGATGTCTTCGTCGGACAGGCTCTGCGGCACCACCGTCACCGGGATGGGAAAGGCCGCGGCCTTGCCGGCGATAGACGCCACCAGGGGTCCGGGGCCTTCCTTGCTCGCGCCGGCCGCCAGCACCAGGATCGCGATGTCCTGGTCCGCCTCGATCAGCTTGTGGATTTCGTCCGTCGGCTTGCCCTCGCGCACCACGAGTTCGGGCTCGATGCCGAGTTCCTCGCGCACCTTGGCCGCCTGCGCGTCGAGCGCGGCGTTCGCCGTGGCGTTGGCCTCCTCGCGCATGATCTTCTCGACCCCCAGCCAGTGTTGGAAGTCGCCGGGCTCGATCACGTAGAGCAGCACGACGGCGCCGCTGGTGCTGCGGGCGCGCCGCGCCGCATAGGCCACCGCGCGCTCGCATTCCGGCGTCTCGTCGATGATCGCCAGGAATTTCCGGCGATGGCCGGCTTCCCGGCTCAGTCGTCTTGAGACCATCAGCGGTTCCCGTTGCTTGCCGCGCCAGTCTGCCACCCGGCGGGCCGGGCGGCAAGCCGGCTCATCCCTGCAGCAGGCCGATGATGTCGCGCACCGACGTCATCGTCCCTTCGGCCTGCGCGGAGGCGCGTTCGCCGCCGTCCTTGAGCACCGCGTCCACATAGGACGGGTCGGCGGCGATGCGCCGCATCTCGCCGGCGATGGGCGCGAGCTTCTCCACCGCGAGGTCCGCCAGCGCCGGCTTGAAGTCGGAGAACTGCCGCCCGCCGAAATCGGCCAGAACCTGCTCCTTCGAGCGCTCGGCCAGCGCCGCGTAGATGGTGACGAGGTTTTCCGCCTCCGGGCGGCCGGTCAGGCCCTCTATCGCCGACGGCAGCCCGTCCGGATCGGTCTTGGCCTTGCGGATCTTCTTGGCGATCGTGTCGGCGTCGTCGGTCAGGTTGATGCGCGACAGGTCCGACGGGTCGGACTTCGACATCTTCTTGGACCCGTCGCGCAGGCTCATCACGCGCGGCGCCGGCCCGCCGATCAGCGGCTCCGCCAGCGGGAAGAAGCCGTTCACCGTTTCGTTGCCGACCTGCATCTCGACGCCGACGCCGAGCTCCGCGATGCGCGCGGAGAAATCATTGTTGAACTTCTGCGCGATGTCGCGCGTCAGCTCCAGATGCTGCTTCTGGTCGTCGCCGACCGGCACATGCGTGGCGCGGTAGACCAGGATGTCGGCGGCCATCAGCGTCGGATAGGCGAACAGACCGACCGAGGCGTTCTCGCGGTCCTTGCCGGCCTTCTCCTTGAACTGCGTCATGCGGTTCAGCCAGCCCATGCGCGCAACGCAGTTGAACACCCAGGCGAGCTCGGAATGCTGCACCACGCGGCTCTGGTTGAAGACGATGTGCTTCTTCGGATCGATGCCGGCCGCCAGGAACGCCGCCGTCACCTCGCGCGTCGCCCTCATCAGCTCCGCCGGCTCCTGCCACAGCGTGATCGCGTGGAGGTCGACGACGCAGTAGATGCAGTCATTGTCGTCCTGGAGCTGCACGAAGCGCCGGATGGCGCCGAGATAGTTGCCGAGATGCAGATTGCCGGTCGGCTGCACGCCGGAGAAGACGAGGGGCTGGAAGGACATTGTTTCCTCATGGCTTGTGGAGGGCCGTGTCACGCGAAGGCGACATGATTTGCGGGCGCGCTTATGGCGGAAGGCACGCCGGTTGGCAAGGCATCTTGCAGGCGAGCCTCGCCGCCTGTAGATTTAAGTATCTACATGAAATTCGCCGGAAGGATGTAGAGATGACGATCAACATCACCAATAAGGAGGCGGACGCCCTGACGCGCCGGCTGGCGGAATGGGAAGGCGTCGGCGTCACCGAGGCGGTCGTCATCGCCATGCGCGAGGCGCTGGAGCGGCGGCGCAAGGCCGAAACGCCATTGGAGACGGCGGCCCGCATCAGGGCGTCACTGGGCATCACGCTCACGGACGAGATGCGCAAGCCGCTGCCTCGCTCGGTTTGGGACGAGATTTCCGGCGAGGAGCCCGGTTTTTCCAGCGGGGAACCTGACAACGCATGACATTCGTGGACGCGGCCGCGATCGCGGCGATACTAGTCGCCGAGCCCGAGGCGGACCGCTGTGCTGCGGCCATAACGGCTGCCTCCGATCCTTTTACCTCCCCGATCGCTGTCTGGGAGGCCGTCATCTCGCTGGCGCGCCCGGACAAGTTCGGGCGGATCGATCGCGCGCAGACCGCGGTGCACCGGTTGTTGGATGACTGCGGCATCGAATTGCGTCAGATGCCGCCCCCCGCCGAAGCAGCCAGCATCTCGACCGAAGCTGCGCGCCTGTATCGCTCCGGCCGTCGACGCCTCAACCTCGCCGACTGCTTTCACTACGCCTGCGCCAGGCACTATGGCGCGGCGATCCTCTCGACAGACGACGAGTTCCGCTTCACGGATCTGGAGACGGTGCCGTAGGCACGCTCTTCCCGCCGCCGCGCCGCCTGACGTTGCGCCGGATCATGCCGAGGTCGGCGCCGCCGGTGCCGAAGGCCAGCGCGAAGTAGATGATCGCGCCGCCGGCCGACAGCAGCGCCAGCGCCCCGGCCTGGATGTAGAGCGGCGACGCCGACGAAAGCTCGTCGGAAAGATAAGCCGCGCCGACATGCAGCGCCGCCGCCATTCCCGCCGCCGCCAGCACCAGGCGCGGGATGCGCGTCAGCAGCGGCGCGTCCTTGCCCCAGTGGCCGCGCCTGACGAGGACGGCGAGCAGCAGCGCCGCGTTGACCCAGCCGGCCAGCGCCGAGGCCGTGGCGATGCCCGGTCCGCCCATCGAGGGAAACAGAAGCAGCGCGGTGGTGATGTTGACCGCGACGGAGATCGCCGCGAACACCATCGGCGTCTTCGTGTCCTCGCGGGCGAAATAGCCGGGTGTAAAGGCCTTGATCAGCACGAAGGCGGGCAGGCCGAGGCCGAAGATGGCGAGGATCTCGGCCACCACCGGCGTGCTGCCCGTCGCCGCGAAGGCGCCGCGCTCGTAGAGCACGCGCACGATGGGCTCGGCCATCACCAGCAGCGCCGCCGCCGCCGGCAGCGTCAGGAACAGCGTGAATTCCACCGAGCGGTTCTGCAGGTTGGACGCCTCGGCCTCGTCGCCGGCCTTGAGCGCGCGAGCCAGCTCCGGCAGAAGCACGATGGCCACCGCGACGCCGACGACGCCGAGCGGAAGCTGGTAGACGCGGTCGGCATAGGCGAGCGAGGAGACGGCGCGGTCTTGCCCCGAGGCGATCGCCGTGCCGATCAGCGTGTTGATCTGCGTGATGCCGCCGGTGACCGCCGCCGGCAGCGCCAGCCACAGCAGCCGCTTGACGTTGGGTGTCAGCCTCGGCCGCCGGAAGCCGATCGAGACACCCGCGTACCGAACCGCCGCCCAGACGATGGCGAGTTGTACGATGCCTGCAGCCAATACGCCCCAGGCCAGCCCATAGCCGACGGCCAGCGCGTCCGAGCCGTCATACCAGGCATAGCCCAGCACGCCGATCAGGATGATGTTGAGGAACACCGGCGCCACCGCCGCCGCGAAATAGCGGCGCAGCGAGTTCAGCATGCCCGCCATCATCGCTCCCAGCGACATGCAGATCAGATAGGGGAACATGATCGTCGCCAGCGACACGGTCAGCGCGTATTTGTCCGCGTCGTCGGCGAAACCCGGCGCTATGCCGTAGCGCACGATCAGCGGCATCGCCAGCTCCATGGCGATGGTCAGCGCCAGAAGCACGGTGAACAGCACCCCGAAGACTTCCTCGGAGAAGCGCTTCGCTCCGTCGACGCCGTTGGCCTCGATCTCCTTGGCGAAGAGCGGCACGAAGGCGGCGTTGAACGCGCCTTCCGCGAACAGGCGGCGGAAGGTGTTGGGGAACTGGAAGGCGGCGTTGAAGGCGTCCGCCACCGGCCCGGTGCCGAGCGCGGCCGCCATCAGCATCTCGCGCGTGAAGCCGAGCACCCGGCTCATCAGCGTGCCGGAGGCGACGGTGGCGAATTTTCTGACGAGGCTCATGGACGCGCCGGGCGGGCGCCCCCTCCGTCCCTTCGGGCCACTTCTCCCGCCTCGCAGGGGAGGAGATGCCGGCCGCACCCTCGATCCTCCCCTGCGAAGCGGGGGAGGGGGACCATGCGAAGCATGGTGGAGGGGGCGCCTCGCCTCATTCTAGAACCGCACCCTCACGCCGCCGCGACCTTCGTCTTGCCCGTCTCGGCCGGCTGCTCCATGACGGCGACGAGACGGGTGCGGATGGCCGCCATGCGGGTCGGATTGTCGATCTTCTGCCCGGTCAGGTCGGTCACGTAGAACGTATCGATGACCTTCTCGCCGAAGGTGGTGATGTGCGCCGAGGCGATGTCGAGCGACAGGTCCGACAGCGCCCCGGTGATCTCCGACAGCAGGCCGGGTCGGTCCAGCCCCTCCACCTCGATGACGGAAAACCGGTTGGACAGCGTGTTGCCGATCTCGGCGCGGGGCGAAATCTTGAACGTCTTCGCGCCGCGCCTGGGCTTGGTGCGCCGGGCGATGATCTCCGGCAGCCACTGGCGGCCGGCCAGCACGTCCTCGATCAGCTTGCCGACGCGCTCGGCGCGGCGGCGCTCGTCCTCGTCGAAGTCGAATTCGCGCGAGATCAGGATCGTGTCCAGCGCGCGCCCGTCCGAGGTCGTGAAGATCTGCGCGTCGACGATGTTGGCGCCGGCCGCCGCGCAGGCGCCGGCGATCACCGACAGAAGGCGCGGGTGGTCGGGCGCCAGCACGGTGATCTCGGTCACCGCCTCGAACTGGTGCGTCCGCACCATGGTGGCGAGCTGCCGTCCGGCCTTGGTCGCCTCGCGCACGAACTCGGCATGGCGCAACTGGTCCGGCAGCTCGACGCTGAGCAGGTAGTTGTCGTAGTGGCGGCGGACATAGTCGCGCCGCGCGCGCTCCGGCCAGTCGGACAGGGCCTCGATCAGCCGCTCCCGGGCGGCGGCGCTGCGCTCGGCGCGCGACATCTCCGAGAAGCCGCCGGTCAGAAGCAGCTCCGTCTCGTAGTAGAGCGTGCGCAGAAGCTGGCCCTTCCAGCCGTTCCAGACGCCAGGCCCGACGCCGCGTATGTCGCACACCGTCAGCACCAGAAGCAGCCTGAGCCGCTCGACCGACTGCACGATCGCGGCGAAATCGGAGATCGTCTTGCGGTCGTTCAGATCGCGGGTCTGCGCCGTCATCGACATGACGAGATGGTTTTCGACCAGCCACGCCACCGTCTCGCTGTCGGCGGTCGACAGGCCCATATGCGGGCAGATGCGCCGCGCGATCCGCGCCCCCGCCGTCGAGTGATCCTCCGGCCGTCCCTTGGCGATGTCGTGCAGCAGCACCGCCACATAGAGCAGCTCGCGGCTCTTCTTCAGCTCGGGCATGACCTGATGCGACAGCGGATGGATCTTGGCGCCGTCGCCGCGCTCGATCTCCGACAGCACGCCGATGCAGTGCAGCAGGTGCTCGTCCACCGTGTAGTGGTGGTACATGTTGAACTGCATCATGGCGACGATCTTGCCGAAATCGGGGATCAGCCGCCCGAGCAGCCCGGCCTCGTTCATGCGCCGGAGATTGAGCTCGGGATTGCGGTCCGAGGTCAGGATGTCGAGGAACAGCCGGTTTGCCTCGGCGTCGCGCCGCAGGGTGCGGTCCACCAGTCCGAGCGAGCGGGTCAACAGCTTCAGCGCGTCCGGATGGTATTCCAGCCCGTGCTTGTCGCCGAACCAGAAGAGCCTCAGCATGTTGACCGGGTCGCGCCTGAACACCTCCTGGTCGGCCACGTTGATGCGGTGGTTGTCGACGACGAAGTCGCTGGTGCCCGCCAGCTTGCGCCTGCGGCGCGAGAAGGTCAGGAAGATGCGGTTGAAGCCCTCGACATGCTTGGCCTGCTCCTCCTCCAGCGCCGCGCAGAAGATGCGGGTGAGGTCGCCGACATCCTTGGCCACCAGGAAATAGTGCTTCATGAAGCGCTCGACCGCCGAAAGCCCCGGATGGGTCGTGTAGCCCAGCCGCCGCGCGATCTCGGGCTGGATGTCGAAATGCAGCCGCTCCTCCGCCTTGCCGGTCAGGAAGTGCATGTGGCAGCGCACCGCCCACAGGAAATCCTCCGCCTTGCGGAAACGGTTGTATTCCTCGCGCGTGAACACGCCCTTGCCGATCAGGTCGGCCCCATCCCGCACCCTGTAGAAATACTTGCCGATCCAGAACAGCGTCTGCAGGTCGCGCAGGCCGCCCTTGCCGTCCTTGATGTTGGGCTCGACCACGTAGCGACTCTCGCCGATCTTGGCATGGCGGTCGTCGCGCTCGGCGAGCTTGGCCTGGATGTATTCCGGTCCCGTGCTCTTCACCACCTCCTCGTCGAAGCGCGCGACCATCTCGTCGAACAGGCCTTCGTCCGCCCCGAGGAAGCGCGCCTCGAGGATCGAGGTGCGGATCGTGGTGTCGGAGAGCGACAGGCGGATGCACTCGTCCACGGTGCGCGTCGCGTGCCCGACCTTCAGGCCGAGATCCCACAGCACGTAGAGCATGTACTCTACGATCTGCTCGCCCCAGGCGGTCTGCTTGTAGGGACGCACGAACAGAAGGTCGATGTCGGAGCCGGGCGCGAGCGTGCCGCGCCCGTAGCCGCCCACGGCCACGATCGCCATGCGCTCGCCGGCCGAACGGTTCTTGGAGCGGTAGACATGGGTGGCGGCGAAGTCGAACAGGGCGCGGATGATCTCGTCCATCACATGCGACAGCCGTTCCGCGCAGGCGAAGCCGCTCCCGTCCTCGGCCAGCATGGCCTCGGCGGTCCGCCGGCCCTCGCACAGCGTCTGCTTGAACAGCGCCAGCGCCCGCGTCCGCACCGCCGGTGTCGAGCCGTCGCCCTCGCTGCCCGCCGTCAGCGCCGTCAACTGGCGGCGCAGCTCCGCGCCGTCGATGAGTTCGTCGAGCCTGAGCGGAATCTTAGCCATGAAGGATCTTGAGGCGCGCACCCGTTGACCGGTCGCGTCCTATAAACCGATTTGCCGCCGATTGATACCGGAGCGTGGATGGCGCCGGACGTTCATCGCCCTGTCACGAAACCCTGCTCAAAGACCGCCATGGCAAACATGACGATGCCCGATTCCGAAAACCAGATCGAGGCGGGCGCGCGCCGGTTCCGCACGCTCTTCATCTCGGACGTCCATCTCGGCACCAAGGGCTGCCAGGCGCCGATGCTGCTGGATTTCCTCGCCCGGCACGACGCAGACACGATCTACCTGATCGGCGACATCGTCGACGGCTGGCGCCTGAAGCAGGGCTGGTACTGGCCGCAGGCGCACAACGACGTGGTGCAGAAGCTGCTGCGCAAGGCGCGCAAGGGCGCGCGGGTCATCTACGTGCCCGGCAACCACGACGAGTTCCTGCGCGACTATGTCGGCATGCATTTCGGCGGTGTGGAGGTGATGGAGACAGCCATCCACGAGGCGGCGGACGGCAGGAAATACCTGATCATGCACGGCGACGTCTTCGACACGGTCATCCGCCACGCCAGATGGCTGGCGCTGCTCGGCGACTGGGCCTACGGCACGGCGCTGTTCGTCTCCACCTGGCTCAATCTGGTCCGCCGCAGGCTGGGCTTCACCTACTGGTCGCTGTCGGCCTGGGCGAAATACAAGGTCAAGAACGCGGTCAACTTCATCGGCCGCTTCGAGGAGGTCCTGGTCGCGGAGGCGCGCCGGCAGGGCGTCGACGGCGTGGTCTGCGGGCACATCCACAGCGCCGCCAACCGCATGATGGGCGGCATCGTCTACGTCAACACCGGCGACTGGGTGGAAAGCTGTACGGCGGTGGTCGAGCACGAGGACGGCCGGCTGGAAGTGATCGACTGGGGCGGCCGCGCCCGCGCGGCCGGCAGGCCGCACGGCGAGCTGCCGGGAGAGCGCGGATGGCCGCAGGCAGCCTGACCGCGCCCGCGCCGAGCTGAGGCCGGTTTGCGCATCGCCATCGTCACCGACGCCTGGAAGCCGCAGGTCAACGGCGTGGTCCGCACGCTGGAGCTCTTGACGCGGCATCTCGCGGCCATCGGCGTCGAGGTCAGCCTGCTGACGCCGCGCGATTTTCCCACCCTGCCGATGCCGTCCTATCCGGAGATCAGGCTGGCGCTCGCCACGCCGGGCCAGGTCGCGGCGCGTCTGGCCGGGGCCGCGCCCGACCACATTCATATCGCCACGGAGGGCCCGCTCGGCCTGGCGGCGCGCCGTCACTGCCTGCGGCGGCGCATTCCCTTCACCACCAGCTACCACACGCGCTTCCCCGAATATGTCAGCGCCCGTTTCCCGGTGCCGGAGCGCTGGCTTTATGCGCTGCTGCGCCGTTTCCACAATGCCGGCCTCGGCATGCTCGTCGCCACGCCGTCGCTGGCGCGCGACCTGGCATCGCGCGGCTTCACCAACATCAGGCCGTGGGGCAGGGGCGTCGACGCCGCGCTCTTCCATCCGGGCCGGCGGCGCGACCTCGGCCTGCCCCGACCCGTCTTCCTGTCGGTCGGGCGTGTCGCGGTGGAGAAGAACCTGCCCGCCTTCCTGTCGCTCGACCTGCCGGGCACCAGGCTGGTCGTCGGCGACGGCCCCGACCTGGAGCGCCTGCGCGCAGAATTCCCCAAAGCCGTCTTCGCCGGCGCCAGGAGCGGCGAGGAGCTGGCGGATATCTACGCCTCGGCCGACGTGTTCGTCTTCCCGAGCCGCACCGACACGTTTGGCAACGTCATCCTGGAGGCGCTGGCGAGCGGCCTGCCGGTGGCGGCCTTCCCCGTCACCGGCCCGCTCGACATCTTCGAGGACGGGATCGGCGGCGTGCTGTCGCAGGATCTGCGCGGGGCCTGCCTCGCCGCGCTGGACCTCGACCGCCGGGCGGCGCGCCAAAAGGCGCTCGGCTTCACCTGGGAGGCCTGCGCCCGCCAGTTCCTCGCCCATGTCGAGACGGCCCAGGGCCTGTCGCGGGCGCGGGCGCCGGAGGCGCCGACAAAGCCCGCGCCCTCTACGACGCGTGGCGCAGCCCGCGGTTCTTCATGAAGGCGGCGAAGACCTCCGGGCTCATCGGCTGGGCGAAGGCGTAGCCCTGCAGCGCGTTGCAGCCGAGGCTCTTCAGCACCCGCGCATGCTCCATCGTCTCGACGCCCTCGGCCAGCACCTCGATGCCCAGCGACTTGCCGATCTCGATGATCGAGCCCACCAGCCGGCGCTGGCCGGACGAGCTCACCACCGGCGTCACGAGCTGGCGGTCGATCTTGAGACGCTTCGGCTGCACCTTGAGCAGGCTGACGATGGAGGCGTGGCCGGTGCCGAAATCGTCCACCTCGATGTCGATGCCGAGATTCTTGATCTGCTCGACGTTCCAGGTGATCAGCTCGTCGTTCTCGTCCAGGAAGATCGATTCCACCAGCTCGAAGGACAGCGTGCCGGGGCGGATGTTCAGGTTCCGCAGGCTGTGGATGAGATGCTCGTCATGCAGGCGCCGCGCCGAGACGTTCACGGAGGCCTTGCGGATCTTCAGCCCCGCAGCGGTCCAGTCCTCGATGTTCTTCAGCGTCTGCTCGAGGATGAGCCGGTCGATCGTGGCGACGGCGTTGATCTCCTCGGCGATCTTCATGAAGGCGATCGGCGGCAGCAGGCCCTCGGCCGGATGGTTCCAGCGCGCCAACGCCTCGACGCCTACCACCTCGTGCGTCACGGCGTCGAACTGCGGCTGGTAGTAGGCGACGAACTCCCTGCGCTCGATTCCGGCGAGGATGTCGTCGGCGATGCGCTTGCTGGTGACGATCTCCGCCTGCAGCGTCTCGTTGAAGAACTGGTAGCGCGCGCGGCCCAGGCTCTTGGCGTGGTAGAGCGCGATGTCGGCGTTGACCAGAAGCCGGCGCGCATCGGCCAGCGCGTCGAAATCGCTGGCGATGCCGATGCTGACGCCGAACCGGCACTCCGCGCCCTGGAAGCGGACGGGCTCGCGCATCCTCTCGATGATGCGGTCGGCGATCGCGGACAGCCGTTCGTAGAACGACCTTTTCTCGCTGCCGGAGGCGATGCACAGCACCACGAACTCGTCGCCGCCGACGCGGGCGACGAAGTCGTCCTCGCGCAGATTGTCCTTCAGCACGCGCGCGGCATGGACGAGCATCGCGTCGCCGGCGGCGTGGCCCAGCGTGTCGTTGATCTGCTTGAAGCGGTCGAGGTCGATGTGCAGCAGCCCGGCCTTCTCGCGGTGGGCGTCGAAGGCGGCGACGTGGCGCGCCAGCCTCTCGTCCAGGTAGCGCCGGTTCGGCAGCCCCGTCAGCGAATCGTGCATGGCGTTGAACTCGATGCGCGCCTTCGCCGCCATCAGCTCGTTGTTGTGCGCCTCGGTGAGGATGCGGGCGTTGCGCAGGCTGTCGTTGAGCATGACGTCGGCCGACACGTCCCAGTTGACGCCGACGATCCTCGCCGGTTCGCCGGCGTCCTGATAGACCTTGCCGATCGCCCTGATGTGCCGCACCGTGTCGTCGCCGGGCAGCACGCGGTAGTCGGAGCGATAGTTGCTGCGCGCCGCGATCGCCTCGTGGAACTCGCGCACCGCCCTGACCCGGTCGTCGGGGTGGATGCGCTGCGCCCAGTCCTCGCATGTCGGCTGCCCGCCATTGCGCGGATAGCCGTAGAGCTCGTTCATACGGTCGTCCCAGAACAGCGCGTTGTCCTCGATGTCCATCTCCCAGACGCCGACCTGCGAGGTTTCGAGCGCCAGGCCGAGCCGGCGGGACAGGCGGCCGAGCTCGATCTCGCGGCGCTTGAGTTCACCGACGTTCTGGGTGCGCTCGTCGATCAGGCGGCCGGCCAGCGTGGTGGGCAGAAGGATCAGCCCGCCGGCGAAAAGCACCAGAAGCCACAGCATCCAGCTATTCGGCGGCGAGGCGGACCAGCCGTCCGTCGGCACCGCGGCGATGCGCCAGGAGCCGGAGGGAAGCGAGACGTCGACCGTCACCGGGTCGGCCGACAGGATCTCCCTGCGGCCGAAGAAAAGGTCGCCGTCGGAGCCCGTGGCGTTCCTGCCCACGATGGCGAACTGCACCGGCATGTCCGGGTCGAAGAGGCCGCTGTCCACGAACAGCTTGTCGAGATCGATGACCGCGGACACCAGGCCCCAGAAATGCTCCTGGCCGGACCCGCCGACGAAGACCGGGAAGCGCCCGATCAGGCCGGTGCCGCCCTGCACCAGGGCCAGCGGCCCGGCCATCACCAGTTCCCCCGATTCCCGGGCCAGCACGGCCATGTCGTATTGAGCGGGAACGGTGCGGTAGTCGAGGCCGATCACCTTCTCGTTGCCTGCCGCCGGCCAGGTCATCGAGACCACGAGATCGGGCGCGACGGCGATGTTCCTGATCTGCGAGCGCCACAGCGGCAGCTTCGACACGAGGTTCTGGAACCGCTCCTCGTCGAGCCCGGGCTCGGTGGCGATGGTGGCCACCAGCCCGCGCACCAGCTGGATGTTGGACAGGATGTTGCCTTCGAGCTTGGCCCGCATCAGGTTGACGCGGTTCAGCACGCCCGCGCGGGTGCTTTCCATGTACAGCCGGCGGTTCTGCGCGTCCGCGAACAGGCCGACCGAGACGATCAGCACCAGGGCCAGGAAGGCGGGGAAAGCGGACGGCCGCGTCAGCAGCGGAGTGAGGGCGCGGATCTGGTTGAAGCGAGGCAACAATTTCCACCTGTCGGACGGCTTCTAGCCCACCACAATGGACGATATCGCCCAATTCCTAACAGTAACAGCTTAAATATCGCCTTAACCGCCGGTTGAAATACGAACGGTCGGCTTGCCGGCTATTTGCCGGGCGCGGGGATGCGGGAGACCGGCTGCGCCGACATTGCGGGCCGGGTTTGTTTTACCGAAGTCGGTGTACCGAAACCGCTCCCCGCTTTCGGCGGGCACGCCCTAGCGGCGTTGCATCTGTTTCAACCGGTAGAGAAAGTCCAGCGCCTCGCGCGGCGTCAGCGCGTCGGGATCGAGCGCCGCCAGCGCCTCCCGCACCGGGTCGGGCTTCGTCTGCGCCTGCTCGCGGCGGGCCGAATGGCTGAACAGTGGCAGCTCGTCCACCAGCTTCGCCGCCTTGCCGCTGTCCTCGCCGGCTTCGAGCTGCGCCAGGATGTTGCGCGCCCGCTCCACAACCGCCGATGGCAGGCCCGCCAGCTTCGCCACCTGCAATCCGTAGCTCCGGTCGGCCGCGCCGCGCGTCACCTCGTGCAGGAAGACGACGTCGCCTTCCCATTCCTTGACCCGCATGGTCACGTTGGCGAGGCGCGGCAGCTTGGAGGCCAGCGCCGTGAGTTCGTGGAAATGGGTGGCGAAGATCGCCCGGCAGCGATTGTGCTCGTGCAGGTACTCCATCGCCGCCCAGGCGATGGACAGGCCGTCGAAGGTCGCGGTGCCGCGCCCGATCTCGTCCAGGATGACCAGCGAGCGCTCGCTCGCCTGATTGAGGATCGAGGCCGTCTCGACCATCTCGACCATGAAGGTGGAGCGCCCGCGCGCCAGATCGTCGGACGCGCCGACGCGCGAAAACAGCTTGTCCACCACGCCGATCCGCGCCCGTTCGGCCGGCACGAACGAGCCCATCTGCGCCAGGATGGCGATCAGCGCGTTCTGGCGCAGGAAGGTCGACTTGCCGCCCATGTTCGGGCCGGTCAGCAGCCAGATCGCGCCGTTCCTGCCGCCCTCGGCGGGGGAGAGGTCGCAGTCGTTGGCGATGAAGGGGTCGCCGTGCTGCGCCCGCAGCGCCTGCTCGACCACCGGGTGCCGTCCGCCGGCGATCGCGAAGGCCAGCCCGTCGTCGACCTCCGGCCGGCTGTAGCTCTCCTGCTCGGCAAGCAGCGCCAGCCCGCACGACAGGTCCAGCACCGCCAGCGCCTCGGCGCCGGCGCGGATCGCCGCCGCGTGGCTGACCGCCTCCGCGCTCAGCCGCTCGAAGGCGGCGAGCTCGATCGCCAGCGCGCGCTCGGCCGCGTTGGCGATCTTCGTTTCAAGCCCGGCGAGCTCGGTGGTGGTGAAGCGCATGGCGCTGGCCATGGTCTGGCGATGGATGAAGCGACCCTTCGCCTCGTCGGTGCCGGTCATCGTCTCCTGATGGTTGGCGCTCACCTCGATGTAGTAGCCGAGCACGTTGTTGTGCCGGATCTTCAGCGAGCGGATGCCCGTGTCCTCGATCAGCGCGCGCTCCATGGCCAGGATGACGCGCCGCGACTGGTCGCGCAGCGCCCGCATCTCGTCCAGCTCGGCATCGTAGCCGGGGCGCAGGAAACCGCCGTCGCGCCTGATCAGCGGCAGTTCGTCCTCCAGCGCCGACTCCAGATGCGCCAGATGCTCCCGCGGCAGGGCCTCGATCGCGGCGTGCGCGCCGGCCAGTTCGTCCGGCAGCGCCTCGCGCCCGAGCAGCGCCGTGATGTCGGCGGCGGCGGCGAGCCCCGCGCGCAGCGCGCCGAGGTCGCGCGGGCCGCCCCGGTTGAGCGCCAGCCGGGTGAGCGCGCGCGGCATGTCGGCCACGCCCCTGAGCAGGGCGCGCAGGCTGTCGCGCAGGGCGGGCGCGTCCTTCAGGAAGCCGACGCTGTCCAGCCGCCCGGCGATGCGCGCGGGATCGGTCAGCGGCGACACGATGCGCTCGCCGAGCAGCCGCGCGCCCGCGCCCGTCACGGTGCGGTCGATCGCCGCCAGCAGCGAGCCGGCGCGGCTGCCAGCCAGCGTCTTGTGGATTTCGAGGTTGCCGCGCGTCGCCGCGTCGATGAACAGCGTCGAGGCGGCCTGTTCCCGCTCCGGCGGAGACAATGGCGGGCGCTCGCCCTTCTGCGTCTTCTCGACATAGGCGAGGACGCCCGCCAGCGCCGACAGTTCCGCGCGGGAAAAGCCGCCGAAACCGTCCGGCGTGGCGACGCCGTAGAAGCGCGCGATCCGTGCGGGGGCCGAGGCGGCGTCGAACAGGCTCGGCGGCTGCGGGCTCAGCACCCGCCCGAGCACGGGCGCGAACGGCCTGACGTCCTCATGGTCCATCAGCGCGTCCGGCAGGATGACCTCCTTGGGGTCGATCCGCGCGATCTCGGCGAAAAGCCGGTCGCGCTCGCACTCCGCCACGCGGAACGTGCCGGTGGACAGGTCGATGCGCGCCAGCGCGTAGACATTCTCCAGCGTGCCGCGCGAAAAGCCGAGCGCCATCAGGAAGCTGGATTCGCCCGGCGCCAGCAGCTTGTCCTCGGTGATGGTGCCCGGCGTCACCAGCCGCACCACGTCGCGGCGCACCACGGATTTGGAGCCGCGCTTCCTGGCCTCGGCGGGGTCTTCCATCTGCTCGCACACCGCGACGCGGAAGCCCAGCGCGATCAGCTTCTGCAGATAGTCGTCCGCCGCGTGGATGGGCACGCCGCACATCGGAATGTCGGCGCCCTGGTGCTTGCCGCGCTTGGTCAGCACGATGCCCAGCGCCTGGCTGGCCTTCTCCGCGTCCTCGAAGAACAGCTCGTAGAAATCGCCCATGCGGTAGAACAGCAGCGAATCCGGGTTCGCCGCCTTGATCTCGATGTACTGCTCCATCATCGGCGTGGCGCCCGTGCCCGTCCGCGTCTCGGCGGTGCCCGCGTTTCCCGCCTGATAGGGTGTCTGCTCGTCCACGAAAGTCGTCCGTTCCGGCTGGACCGCTCGAAAAAGTCCGTTGTCGCACCGTTGGCCGTTTACAGGCGCGATGTGTAGCCTTAATCCCCTTTGCTCCACAAAAAGAATGGACTTCAAGGGGAACGCCGCGCATGGCCGCCGACAGGAAATCAGAGAACGGAGTGAGCATGGCGGCGCAGGAGGCGCTCGATTTCCACTCCATGGGCAGGCCGGGCAAGCTGGAGATCAACCCGACCAAGCCGATGGCGACCCAGCGCGACCTGAGCCTCGCCTATTCGCCGGGCGTCGCGGTTCCGGTCAAGGCCATCGCCGAGGACCCCGCCAAGGCCTTCGACTACACCACGCGCGGCAACATGGTGGCCGTGATCTCCAACGGCACCGCCATTCTCGGCCTCGGCAATCTCGGCGCGCTCGCCTCCAAGCCGGTGATGGAAGGCAAGTCGGTGCTGTTCAAGCGCTTCGCCGACGTCGATTCCATCGACCTGGAGGTGTCGACCGAGGACCCGGACGAGTTCATCAACTGCGTGAGGTTCCTGGGGCCCTCCTTCGGCGGCATCAACCTGGAGGACATCAAGGCGCCCGAATGCTTCATCATCGAGCAGCGCCTGCGCGAGCTGATGGACATCCCCGTCTTCCACGACGACCAGCACGGCACCGCCATCATCTCCGCCGCCGGCCTCATCAACGCGCTGGAGATCACCGGCCGCGACATGAAGACGACGAAGCTCGTCTGCAATGGCGCGGGCTCGGCCGGCATCGCCTGCATCGAGCTGGTCAAGGCGATGGGCTTCGCGCCCGAGAACGTCGTGCTCTGCGACACCAAGGGCGTCGTCTACCAGGGCCGCACCGAAGGCATGAACCAGTGGAAGTCGGCGCACGCCGTGAAGACCGAGGCGCGCACGCTGGCCGAGGCCATGGATGGCGCAGACGTGTTCTTCGGCCTGTCGGCCAAGGGCGCGCTGACCACCGCCATGGTCCAGTCCATGGCGAAGAATCCGATCATCTTCGCCATGGCCAATCCCGACCCGGAGATCACGCCGGAGGAAGTGGCCGAGATCCGCACCGACGCGATCATGGCCACCGGCCGCTCGGACTATCCGAACCAGGTCAACAACGTGCTCGGCTTCCCCTACATCTTCCGCGGCGCGCTCGACGTGCGAGCCACCACCATCAACGACGCCATGAAGGTGGCTGCCGCCGAAGCGCTGGCCGCGCTGGCCCGCGAGGACGTGCCGGACGACGTCGCCGCCGCCTATCAGGGCAACCGGCCGAAATTCGGTCCGAAATACATCATCCCCGTGCCCTTCGACCCGCGCCTCATCTCCGCTATCCCGGTCGCCGTGGCCAAGGCCGCCATGGAGACGGGCGTCGCCGGCCGGCCGATCGCCAATCTGGAGAAATACGCGCAGGAGCTGTCCGCCCGCCGCGACCCGATCGCCTCCACCCTCCAGCGCATCTACGACCGCGTGCGCCGCCAGCCCAAGCGCATGGTCTTCGCCGAGGGCGAGGAGGAGCAGGTGATGCGCGCGGCGGTCGCCTACGCCAACCAGAAGCTCGGCACCGCGATCCTGCTCGGGCGCGACGACATCATCAAGGACAATGCCCGCAACGCCGGCATCGACATCAACCGCGCCGGCATCGAGATCATCAACGCCCGCCTGTCGCGCCGTAACGGCATCTACACCGACTATCTCTACGAGCGCCTGCAGCGGAAGGGTTATCTGCTGCGCGACGCCCAGCGCCTGATCAACAACGACCGCAACACCTTCGCCGCCTGCATGGTGGCGCTCGGCGACGCCGACGGCGTCGTCACCGGCGTCACGCGCAACTATTCCACGGCGCTGGAAGACATCCGCCGCGTCATCGACGCCAAGCCCGGTCACCGGGTCATCGGCTGCTCCATCGTGCTCGCGCGCGGCAAGACCGTCATCGTCGCCGACACCGCCGTCCACGACATGCCGAACGCCGAGCAGATCGCCGACATCGCCGAGGAAGCCGCCGGCTTCGCGCGCCGGCTGGGCTACGACCCACGCGTCGCCATGCTCGCCTACTCGACCTTCGGCCACCCGCAGGGCGAGCGCTCGGAGCGCGTGCAGGAGGCGGTGAAGATCCTCGACAAGCGCCGGGTCGATTTCGAGTATGACGGCGAGATGGCCGCCGACGTGGCGCTCAACCCCGCCTCCATGGCGCGCTACCCGTTCTGCCGCCTGTCCGGCCCGGCCAACGTGCTGGTCATGCCGGCCTTCCACTCGGCCTCGATCTCGACCAAGATGCTGCAGGAACTCGGCGGCTCCACCGTCATCGGCCCGTTGCTGGTCGGCCTGAACAAGCCGGTGCAGATCGTGCCGATGACCGCCAAGGATTCCGACATCGTCAACATGGCCGTCATCGCGGCCTCGACGCCGGGCGGGTGAGCTTGCCGGCGACGGCGCTTGTCAGGCGTCGTTGCGGGGCGGGAGACCCTGTTCTGCCTCCCTTCGCGAAATCTGCTTGTGCAGATGCACCATCAGCGCGGCGGCGAAGAGCGGCGTGAGCAGGTTGACGAGCGGCACCGCCAATACGGCCGCGATCAGCAGCCCGGCCAGGAACACGGTGCCCCCATGGCGGCCGCGCAACGCCAGCGCCTCCGCCTCGCCGCGGAAGCGCATGGCGGCGAACTGAAAGTATTCGCGCCCGAGCAGATAGCCGTTGACGAGGAAGAAGGCGGCGATGTTGACGCCCGGCACCAGAAGCAGCAGCAGCGCCACCAGGTTGCCGGCCAGCACGATGCCGAGGAACTTCAGCGCCAGCACCATGGCCCGCAGCGGCGGCACGGCGCGGCCGGGCGGATCGGCCGGATAGCTTTGCCGCTCGACCGTCTCGGCGACGTCGTCCAGAAAAAGGCCGGCGATCAGCGCCGAGACCGGCGCGATCAGGAAGGCCAGTCCCACCGCCATGCCGATGCCCGCGAACAGGGCGGCGAAGAAGCTCAGCCAGCCGGCCCAGCCCGGAAAGCCCGGCAGGGCCGCGTCGATCCAGGGCAGGGCCAGCCAGTCGAACAGTTCCTTCAGCCCGAACCACAGGCCGAGCAGCGCCAGCAGCGTGAGGCCGAGCGTCTTCCACAGCACCGCCCGGAACGGCGGTGTGAAAAGCTGCGCGGCCGCCAGTCTCGCGGAATCGAGGATCATCCGGTGCTCCCTTCGCGGTTGAGATAGGTCCCGCGCGGCGCGCCCACAAGCATGCGTCCGAGCGCGGGCCGCGATTGTGCCGGCGGACGCGTTCTGCGCGCTGGACCTGGCGCCTCGCGGCATGCGACAAGGCCGGCGTTTGTGCCGCCACCCGAGTCAGGAGCCTTCCGCCCCATGAGCCAATACGACGTGCTGTGCATCGGCAACGCCATCGTGGACATCATCGCGCAATGCGACGACGCGTTCCTGAGCGAGAACGGCATCGTCAAGGGCGCGATGAACCTGATCGACGCGGAGCGCGCGGAACTGCTCTACGCCCGCATGGGGCCGGCGATCGAGGCCTCCGGCGGCAGCGCCGGCAACACGGCGGCCGGCGTGGCGGGCTTCGGCGGACGGGCGGCCTATTTCGGCAAGGTGGCCGACGACGAGCTCGGCCGCATCTACGCCCACGACATCCGCGCCCAGGGCGTCGCCTTCGACACGACGCCGCTTCCAGGCGAGCCGCCGACGGCGCGCTCCATGATCTTCGTCACGCCGGACGGCGAGCGTTCGATGAACACCTATCTCGGCGCCTGCGTGGAGCTCGGGCCGGAGGATGTCGAGGACGACAAGGCGCGGGGCGCCAAGGTGACCTATTTCGAGGGCTATCTGTGGGATCCGCCGCGCGCCAAGGAGGCCATCCGCCTCGCCGCCGCCCACGCGCACCAGGCCGGCCGCGAGGTCTCCATGACGCTGTCCGACCCGTTCTGCGTCGACCGCTACCGCGACGAGTTCCTGGAACTGATGCGCTCGGGCACGGTCGACATCGTCTTCGCCAACGAGAGCGAGGCGAAGTCGCTCTACCGGACCGGCTCCTTCGAGACGGCGCTGGAGGCGATCCGCAAGGATTGCAGGATCGCCGCCGTGACGCGCTCCGAGCTCGGCTCGGTGATCGTGCGCGGCGACGAGACGGTGGTCATCGACGCCGTGAGGATCGAGGAACTGGTCGACACGACCGGCGCCGGCGACCTCTACGCCGCCGGCTTCCTGCACGGCTATACCGCCGGCCTCGGCCTCAAGGCGTGCGGCGACCTCGGCTCCTTCGCCGCCGGGCTGGTGATCCAGCAGGTCGGTCCTCGCCCGCGCAAGAATCTTCGCGACGAGGCGCGCAGGGCCGGGCTGCTGTAGAGCCGTTCGCTCAGTCGGCAGCGGGTCGGCTGCCCGGCCCGAGCCGCTTTCCGATGACGAAGCCGAACACCGGCAGCCAGCGCGTGATGACGATCTCCGCCACGATCGGCCCGACGATCGCGGCGACGAAGCCGGCGGTCAGCGACACCCACAGATTGTCTGGCGACACCCTGACGGCCACCTCGGTGAAGATGGTGTGGAACAGGTAGATCGAGAAGGAATAGACGCCGATCCACGCCAGCCAGCCGACGGTCGGGAAGATCATCAGCAGGAGCAGGATGCAGGTGAGGCTCATGCCCAGTATGACCGGATCGTGCTTGGTGATCTCGCCGCCGCCGAGCGTCAGGTTGAAGGCATAGGCGAGGAACAGCGCGGCCGCCACGGCCAGCACGGTCGTCACCGCGGCGGCGTTGGCTTCCAGCCAGGGACGTATGCGGCAGGCGAGCACGCCGAGCGAGAAGAAGGGCAGGATATAGGCGGCGTCGCCGATCGACAGCACCGGGATGTCGCGGAAGGGAGACAGGAAGAGCGCCAGCGAGCCCGCCAGGATCAGCGCCACGTTCCGCACCGGGCTTCGCGGGAAGGCGCCGTCGACCACCGCGTAGACGAGGAAGACGAAGAACAGCGCCTGCAGGAACCAGAGATGCGAGAACGGGTGCAGCAGATAGTGCGAAAAGCTCTGCGCGCCTTGCGGATCGGCCAGCGTCTTCAGCGCGAAGAGAAGCACGGTGAGGCACAGGAACGGCACCAGCAGCCGCCGCACCTTCTTTTTCTCGAAGGCCAGCACCGAGCCCGGGACGACCGGCCTGAAGGCGTAGATGAAGCCCGACAGGAAGCTGAACAGCGGCATGCGGATCGGCTCCATGACCTCATGGAAGACCATGATCCACGGCATGTCGGCGCTGAGGCGCGCCAGCGCGGCCTCCGTCACGTGGAATCCGACCAGGAGAAGGCAGGCGAGGCCGCGCAGGCTGTTCAGCCGCAGCGAGCCGGGCCAGGCTCCGCTGGCCGTCAGTGCCGGCCCGGCGCTGGCGCGATAGCGCTCGCCGCCCGTCTCGGAAACCGTTGTCATCGTGCCGCCCCTGTCGCTAGGTGAAGGCTCTAGCACCGAAGCCCCTCGGCCCGCCACCGCGACCCGGCCACAGGGTTAAGGCGCCATGACCGCGACTCCTGCTTAATCTTGACTAATGCGATCAGGAATTTATGGTGCGCGCCGACCCCCACCCGATCCCAGGCAGGGGCCAAGGCTCACTAGGGGGTGACCGATGACCAAGTCCTTTCTGAAGACGATTCTCCTGACCTCCACGCTTCTCGCCACCGGCGCAAGCGTGGCCATGGCCGACGGCGCATGGGTGGCCGGCCCCACCACGATCAAGGGCAGCCTGCGCGCCGGCACGCGCGAAGCGCCGGTTCAGCCGGGCAGCGAAACGGTGCTGACGGTGCGCAACGTCAAGCCCGGCGCGACCATCACCGTGCTGCGCGGAACGGAGCTGCTGACGCCGCAGCCGCTGGCCGCCGACGACAAGGGCAGCGTCGACGTGCCGATCAAGGTGCCTGCCGACGCCGAACTGGGTCTGCAGCCGCTGACCGTGATCTCCAACAATCCGGCCGGTACGATGCTGGTCAACCTCAAGCTTTCCAAGGTCGTGCCGCCATCGAACGAGGCTGCCTTCGAGGTGAAGTCGGGCGAGGTCGGCGAGCGCGCCTACCAGTCGGCCGTTTCCAAGGATGGCAAGCTGTATGTCGCCTCGGCGCGCGGCAAGAGCCTGGAAAGCGGCCTGGTGCGCCTCGACGCCATGACCCTCGCCGTGGAGGCCGAGGGCGAGATCGCGCCGTCGGCCAACGCCAAGGACGGGGTGATCGACGTGTTCGGCATCGCCGTGGACGACGCCAACGGCCGCGTGTGGACCACCAACACGCTGAACAACACCGTCACCGTCTACGACGCGAAGGATTTGAAGGCGGTCAAGGTCTTCCCCGAAGGCTCGATCGCGCATCCGCGCGACGTCGTCATCGACCAGGACAACAACCGCGCCTATGTCAACGCCGCGCTCACCGGCGACGTCGAGGTCTACGATTCCAAGACGCTGGAGCATCTCGACACGCTGCGCTTCGACGCGGCGGTCGGCCGCGCCGTGTTCGGCACCATGAACCTCGACCTCGACGCCAAGGCGGGCCGGCTCTATTCGGTCAGCCGCGACACGCCGTGGGCCGGCTGGGTCGATCTCAAGACCGGCAAGAGCACGACCTTCGAGGTGCCCCAGATCGTCGGCGGCTCGGCCATCGCGCACGATCCCGAGACGGGCCGCATGTACATCGCCAGCCAGGACAGCGACAATGTCGTGGTGCTCGACAAGGAGGGCAAGCTCGTGGCCGACACCTATGTCGGCGCCGGCGGCGTCGGCATCGTCTGGAATGCCAGGACCAAGCAGGTCTATGCGGCGACGCGCGCGGGCGGCACGGTCGCGGTGCTCGACGCCGACGGAAAGCTGGTCGCGAACCTGCCGATGGGCGACGTGCCGAACCACCTGACCGTCGATGCGGACGGCGCGGTCTACGCCGTCACCATGTACGGCCCGAAGGACGAGAGCCAGGCCGGCACGGTGACCCGCATCACCGTGAAGAAGTAGGCTGAGCCTATCGAGGCAGGACCGGCCGCGCGGCCGGTCCTGCGATCCTGTCCGCTCGAGGCGGATCGCGCCTTAATCGACGGTCCCGTTGAAGCGCGCGACGATCTTGGCCGACGGCATGGCGGCGCGCGTGAAGCCGAAAGTGCCGTCGCGCAGCATCTCCCGGCAGGCCGTCTCCAGCATGCCGTAGGCGAAATTGGCCAGGCGCGGCCCGAGCGAGATGCGCGCCGCGCCGGCCTCCGCCAGCGCCTTCACGCTGAAACCCGGCTGAACCAGCACGTTGACGGGCTTCGCCACCGCCGCGCAGACGGAAGCGACCTGCTCGACGGTCGTCAGCCCGGGCGCATAGAGCACGTCGGCCCCGGCCTTCTCGAACGCTTGCAGCCGGCGGATCGTGTCGTCGAGGTCCGGCCTGTTCCAGAGGAAGTTCTCCGCCCGCGCCGTGAACACGAAGTCGTGCTTGAGCGCCCGCGCCGCCTCCACGGCCGCCGCGACCCGCTCCACCGCATGCGCGAGGCCGTAGATCGGATTGGCCGGATCGCCTGTATGGTCCTCGATCGAACAGCCGGCCAAGCCCGCCGCCTCGGCCGCGAAGACGGTCTCGGCCGCGCTTTCGGGACTGTCGCCCTTGCCGCGCTCGAGGTCGGCCGACACCGGCAGGCCCGTCGCCCCGACGATCTCGCGGCAGTGCTGGATCATCACTTCGAACGGGACGGCGCCGTCGGGCAGGCCGCGCGAGAAGGCGAAGCCCGCGCTTGTCGTGGCCAGCGCCTGGAAGCCGAAGGAGGCCAGCAGCTTGGCCGTGCCGATGTCCCACGGATTGGGAATGACGAAGGCGCCGTGGGCGTGGTGCAGCGCCCGGAAAACCTTGCCCCTGTCGGCGCCCTTCATCGTTTCCTCCGTGAGAAGTCAGCCTGTCCCCGTAGAACCGAAACCACCCGCGCCGCGTTCCGTCGCCGCCGCATGGCCGCGCTCCTCCAGCCGCGCCCTCGCCACGGCCGCGAACACGATCTGCGCGATGCGCATGCCGCGCGTCACGGCGAAATCCTCCTCGCCGAGATTGACCAGCAGCACCTTGACCTCGCCGCGATAGTCGCTGTCGATGGTGCCCGGCGTATTGAGGCAGGTGACGCCATGTCTGAGGGCCAGGCCGGAACGCGGCCGCACCTGCCCCTCGAACCCCTCGGCGATCTCCATGACGAGGCCGGTCGGCACCAGCGCGCGCCTGCCGGGCAGGATCAGGATCGGGCGGTCCGCCGCGTTGGCGGCGCGCAGGTCGAGCCCGGCCGCGCCGGCGGTTTCGTACCCGGGAAGGTCGAGGCCGTCGCTATGCGCGAGGCGCTGGATGCCGATGAGGGGAGCGCTGGTCATGACGCCGATGCTATCGAGCCTCGGCGCGCCCGCGTCAATCCGGTTCGGCGCGATTTGACATCCGGGCGCAGGGCACCCTAGAACCCCGCGCGACACGGTTCCAAGGTTTCCCCGATGCCAGAGCAGATCAAGGACGCGGTGGCGCGCCGCCGCACCTTCGCCATCATCGCCCATCCCGACGCCGGCAAGACCACGCTGACCGAGAAGCTGCTGCTGTTCGGCGGCGCCATCCAGCTCGCCGGCGAGGTCAAGGCTAAGAAGGACCGCATGAACACGCGCTCCGACTGGATGAAGATCGAGCGCGAGCGCGGCATCTCCGTCGTCACCTCGGTGATGACCTTCGAATATGGCGACAACGTCTTCAACTTGCTCGACACGCCCGGCCACGAGGACTTCGCCGACGACACCTACCGGACGTTGTCGGCGGTCGACAGCGCGGTCATGGTCATCGACGCCGCCAAGGGCATCGAGCCGCGCACGCTGAAGCTGTTCGAGGTCTGCCGCCTGCGCGACATTCCCATCGTCACCTTCGTCAACAAGATGGACCGCGAGGCGCGCAACACCTTCGAGATCCTGGACGAGATCGAGGCCAAGCTGGCGCTAGACACAGCGCCGATCACCTGGCCGATCGGCCAGGGCAAGACCTTCTCCGGCACCTACCATCTGGCCGAGAACGCCGTGCGCCGCTCCGACGACGAGACCGAGCGGACCAAGGTCAACGGCCCGGATTCCAACCGCGTCGCCGGCCTGCTGCCGGAGAACGAGCGGGAAACCTTCATCGAGGAGCTGGAGCTGGCGCGCGAGGCGTGCCGGCCCTTCGACCTCGAGGCGTTCCGCGAGGGGCATCTGACGCCGGTCTATTTCGGCTCGGCGCTGCGCAATTTCGGCGTGCGCGACCTGATCGAGGGCCTTGGGGCCTTCGCCCCGCCGCCGCGCGACCAGGAGGCGGACACGCGCACCGTGTCGGCCACCGAGCCGAAGATGACCAGCTTCGTGTTCAAGATCCAGGCGAACATGGACCCGAACCATCGCGACCGCATCGCCTTCGTGCGCGTCTGCTCCGGCACGCTGGAACGCGGCATGAAGGCCAAGCTGGTGCGGACGGGAAAGCCGATGAGCCTTTCGGCGCCGCAATTCTTCTTCGCCCGCAGCCGCATCACGGCCGACGAGGCCTATGCGGGTGACGTGGTCGGCATTCCCAACCATGGCACGCTCAGGATCGGCGACACGCTGACCGAGGGCGAGGACATTCTGTTCCGGGGCGTGCCGAACTTCGCGCCTGAAATCCTGCGCCGCGTGCGCCTCGGCGACGCGATGAAGGCCAAGAAGCTCAAGGAGGCTTTGCAGCAGATGGCGGAGGAGGGCGTCGTCCAGCTCTTCACGCCGGACGACGGCTCGCCGGCCATCGTCGGCGTGGTCGGCGCGCTGCAACTGGACGTGCTCAAGGAACGGCTTTCGGTCGAATACGGGCTGCCGGTCGATTTCGAGGTGTCGCGCTTCTCCGTCTGCCGCTGGATCGGCGCCGACAGCCGCGCCGAGGTCGAGCGCTTCATCGAGGCGCATCGCGCCGGCATCGCCCGCGATCTCGACGGCGACGCCGTCTATCTGACCGAGCACGAATTCTCGCTGCGCTACGAGGCCGAGCGCTGGAAGGACATAAGCTTCACCGCGATCAAGGATTATCAGGTCCGCGACAAGACCGCCTGATCTGGTGCCGCCTGATCTGGTGCCGCCTGATCCGCCTTCGCCTGCCGGCCCACGGTCGTCCTGCCGTTCGGCCCGCCGGGATGACGGCGCAGGCGGATGCGTTTCAGCACCAGCAGCGCCGCATGCCAGTGGATCGCCGCCGTCACCTTGAGGGTGAGCAGCGGATGGGTGAAAAGCAGCCGCGCCAGCGCGCCGTCGCCGATCGCCTCGCGCCTGCCGGACATGGAGGCGAACAGCACCGGCCCTTCCGGGTCCGAGGCCTCGATGGCCACCGCCATCGCGTCGTCCGGCGGCGTCACCTTGAAGCGGTAGGACAGGCCCATGTCCATGAAGGGCGAGACATGGAACGCCTTGTCGCTTTCCTGCACCAGCGGCCTTTCGTCACCATCCACCGCGATCAGGTAGGTGTGCATCTCGCCGAACGTGTTGTGGACTTCGTAGAGCATCGCCGCCAGCCGCCCGTCGGCACGGTGGCAGAAGAAGACGCTGAGCGGATTGAAGGCGTAGCCGAGGATGCGCGGCATGGTGAGAAGCCGGATCGGCCCGCCGCCCGTGTCGATCCCGGCCTTGGCCAGCCGGGCCTCGATCTGCGGCTTCAGCGGCGCGCCGCCGCGCTCGCCATAGTCGCGCTCGAAGAAGGAAAAGACGTTGGCGCGGTTGACGGAGAAGAGCCGGTTTGTCGTCGCGAGCCCGTCGAGATCGTCGAGGTCGAGCAGCATCCAGAACACGCGGTAAGCCAGGCTGTGGGCGCGTGGGCGGACCCGCCTGTGCATCACCCGTCCGACATAGAGCGCCGAGCAGACCATCGTCACGCCGCCGCGTCGAGCGCCGCTTCCGGCTGCGGCAGCCGGATGCGGCCGGATTCCATCGCCACCTGCCACGGGCGGCGCACCCCGCCGAGCTGCTCGGCCACGGCGAGGCCGGATTGCAGCCCGTCCTCGTGGAAACCCGCGCCGAAATAGGCGCCGCAGAACCAGACGCGGTTCGCGCCTTGCAGCGACCACAGCCGCGCCTGCGCCGAAAGGGCGGCGGCGTCGAAGATCGGATGCTTGTATGTTTCGGTGCGGATGACCGTTTCGGCGCGCGGCCGGCGCCGCGGGTTCAGCGTGACGAAATAGGACTTGTCGGTGTCCAGGTTCTGCAGGCGGTTCATCCAGTAGGTGACGCTGCATGGCTCGCCGCTCGCCTGCCGGTCGCCGAGATGGTTCCAGCTCGACCAGGCGGCGCGCCGTCGCGGCATCAGGGCCGCGTCGGAATGCAGCACCGCGACGTTCTCGCTGTAGCGGAAGGCCGACAGCAGCGCGGCCTCCTCTTCGGTCGGGCGATCGAGCATCGCCAGCGCGTCGTTGGCGTGGGCGGCGATGACGACCTCGTCGAAGCGCCGCATCCAGCCGCGCGCACCCTCCACCAGTACCCCGTCGGCATGGCGCACGACGCGGCGCACCGGCTCGCCGGTCTCGACCGTGCCGCCGAAATCGGCGCGCAGGCGCTCGACATAGCTGCGGCTGCCGCCCGCCACGGTGCGCCAGGCCGGCCGGCCCGAAAGCTTCAGCAGGCCGTGATTGTCGTGGAAGCGGATGAAGGCCGAGGCCGGATAGGACAGGATTTCCGCGCAGGGCGCCGACCAGATCGCGCCGGCCATCGGCAGGAGGTGGTCGTCGCGGAAGGGCTTTCCGTAGCCGCCGGCATCCAGATAGTCGCCGAGCGACAGCAGCCTGCCGCCGAAATGGGCGATGTCGCGCGGCGCGCGGCGATAGAAGCGCAGCAGGTCCTGCAGCATGGACCAGAAGCGCGGGCTCCAGATGTTGCGGCGCTGGGCGAACAGGCCGCGCAGACTGGTGCCGCTGTATTCCAGCAGGCCGTCGTCCAGCGACACGGCGAACGACATCTCCGTCTCCTGCGAGGCGATGCCGAAATGGTCGAGCAGGGCGCAGAAGTTGGGATAGGTGGCGCGGTTGAAGACGATGAAGCCGGTGTCGACGGGCAGGCTGCGCCCGTCCTCCGCGACGTCGACCGTGTTCGCATGGCCGCCGAGCCGGCCGTCGCTTTCGTAGAGCGTCACGTCATGCGCCCTGGACAGGAGCCAGGCGGCGGAGAGGCCGGAGATGCCGCTGCCGATGACCGCGATCGCCTTGCGCCGTTCGGCGTGTCCGTGCATGAGGCTGCCTTTCCGCTGTGATCTGACTTATCTACGTAGCGGTGGAAGCTTCGGTTCAGTGTCGCCGTTTGCATGAGGGTCGGTGATCCGATTGCGATGCGGTCCCGTATCTGGAGGCATGTCGGTTGCAGTCGCGGTCAGAGATCGGTGGAGGGTGCCGGGCTGGGAAGGCTCCCGGCGCCGGAGCGCTGCTGCCATGACGGGTGCCGACGACCTCATTCGCGCCATCGCGACCTCCGCGGACCGCAAGGCGTTCGCGGCGCTGTTCGACCATTTCGCGCCGAGGATCAAGGCGATGATGATGCGGGGCGGCGCGGCCGCGGACCTTGCCGAGGAGCTGGCGCAGGAGACGATGCTGTCGGTGTGGCGCAAGGCGGCGCTTTTCGATCCGTCGCGCGCCGGCGCATCGACCTGGATCGCGGCGATCGCCCGCAACCTGCGCATCGACGCGGCGCGCCGCGAGAAGCGCTCGCGGCTGCCGGACGTTTATGAAATCCTCGACGAGCAGCCGCCGGCGCAACCCGACGACGAGCTGTCCGGCTCGCAGCGCGACGCGCGGGTGCGGGCCGCCATGACGACGCTTTCGGCGGAACAGTATACGGTGGTGCAGCTCGCCTTCATGGAGGGGCTGAGCCATCAGGACGTCGCCACGCGGCTTTCCATTCCGCTTGGCACGGTCAAATCCAGGCTGCGCCTCGCCATGGCGCGGCTGCGCGGCACGCTGGAGGAGCTGCGATGAGTGCGCATCGACCCTCGCCCGAGACATTGGCCGCTTTCGCCGCCGGCCGGCTGGATGACGGGCTTGCGCTGGTCGTGGCGGCGCATATCGAGACCAATCCCGGGAGCGCGCGCGATTTTCGCGACGTCGAGGCGCTGAACGGGGCGTTGCTCGACACGATCGAGCCCAACGCCATGCTGGGCGGTCCGCCTTCGCTCGATCCGGACGAGCCCGCACTCGCGTCGCCACCCGCGCCCGCCCGCGAAACGGACCTTCCCGCCGTGCTCGCGCCCTATGCGCTCGGGCGATGGCAGTCGATCGGGCGCGGCATCGCGCTGCGCCGCGTCGAGGTGCCGGGCGCCGGGGCCCGCGTCTTCATGCTGCGCGCCATGCCGGGAACGCGCCTGCCCGCGCACCGGCATACGGGCGCCGAGTGGACCGCGATCCTGTCGGGCGCCTACGAGCACGAATACGGCCGCTACGAGGCTGGCGATTTCGACGAGGCGGGCGCCGAGCATGGCCACCGGCCGGTGGTGGACCCGGTGCTCGGCTGCACCTGCATCGTGGCGCTGAGCGGCAAGGTCCTGTTCGACGGCTGGTTCGGCCGCCTGATCCAGCCGCTGGTGCGCCTGTGACGCTGGAAACCTTCGTCATCGCCGCGCTGTTCGCCGCCGCCGTGATGGCCCTGGGCATGGCAGGGGCCTTCCTGGTCGAGCGCAGGACCGGAAATTCCGGCTGGATCGACGTCGTGTGGACGTTCAGCCTCGGGGCGACCGGGCTGCTCGGCGCGCTGATCCCGTTCGGCGCGGGCGACGGCGAGCGAAAGCTGCTTGTCGCGGCAATGGCGCTGGCATGGGCGCTCCGGCTCGGTCTGCACATAGCCGGCAGGGCCGGGCGCGTCGGCGACGATCCGCGCTATGCCGAGCTGCGCCGGCAATGGGGCGAGGCCGAGGGCGACGGGATGTTCCGCATGCTGCAGATGCAGGCGCTGGCCAGCGTGCCTCTGGCGCTGGGCATGATCCTGGCCGCGCACAAGCCGACGCCGGGACTGGGTATTCAGGATGCCGTCGCGCTGACGGTCTTCGCCATCGGCATCGGCGGCGGCGCGGTGGCCGACCGGCAGTTGCGCGGCTTCATCCGCCGCACGGGCGGAAAGGGCGGGGTGTGCCAGGACGGGCTGTGGGCCTGGTCGCGCCACCCGAACTATTTTTTCGAAGTCGTCCTGTGGGCGAGCTGGCCGGTAATGGCGATTTCCGCCTTCTATCCGTTCGGCTACGCGGCCTTGCTCGCGCCAGCCTGCATCGCGTGGCTGCTGCTCAAGGTGTCGGGCATCCCGCCGCTGGAGGATCACATGCTGCGCAAGCATGGCGACGCCTATCGCGCCTACCAGCGGCGCGTCAGCGCCTTCGTTCCCCTGCCGCCCCGGAGCCGGCCATGACCTTCGTCGCCCGCATGACCGAGTTCGGCGAGCGCGCGCCGCTTCCCGACATGCTGACGCGCGGCGCCATCGCCGCCCTGGTCGCGCGCACGGACCGGCGGCTCGGCGACGGCTCGGCCGCGGTCGATCTGCGTTTCGCCAAGGCGATGGCGGATTTTCCCATCGCGATCAACACGCGCGAGGCCAACGAGCAGCATTACGAGCTACCGCCCTCCTTCTTCGGGTATATTCTCGGAGCCCGGCGGAAATATTCCTCCTGCTTCTACGCCGACGCCTCGGCGTCGCTGGACGAAGCCGAGGAGGAGGCGCTGTCGCGGACCATCGCCAATGCCGCCCTGCGCGACGGCCAGCGCGTCCTGGAGCTCGGCTGCGGCTGGGGATCGCTGGCGATGGCGATGGCGGAGCGCTTTCCGGGCAGCGAGATCGTCGCCGTCTCAAACGCGCACGCGCAGCGCGCCCACATCAAGGGCAGGGCGGCCGCGCTGGGGCTTCGCAACCTCACGGTCCTCACCGCCGACATGAACGGGTTCGCGCCGAGCGGCACGTTCGACCGCATCGTTTCGGTGGAGATGTTCGAGCACATGTCCAACTGGCGCGCCCTGCTGGAAAGGGCGAGGGGCTGGCTGAAGCCGGACGGCCGCCTGTTCATCCACATCTTCACCTATCGCGGAAAGCCCTATCGTTTCGAGACGGGCGACAGGGCCGACTGGATCGCCCGGCATTTCTTCACCGGCGGGATCATGCCCAGCCACGGGCTCGCCCACCGCTTTCCCGACCTGTTCGCCGTCGAGGAGGAGTGGCGCTGGAGCGGCGAGCATTATCGCCGCACGGCCGACGACTGGCTGCGCAATTTCGACCGCAACCGCGACATGATCGATCCCATCCTCGCGGAGGTCTACGGCGGCGACGCCAATCTGTGGCGGCGCCGCTGGCGGCTGTTCTTCCTCGCCACGAGCAGCCTGTTCGGTCATCGCGGCGGCGACCGCTGGGGCGTCGGCCACTATCGCCTGCGGCCCGCCTGAACGTGCCTCACGGGGGAACGGATCGCGGCGCGGCGACTTAACCTTTCCGATTCGATGCCCGGACGATATCCTCCCGCCATGAGACTGGTTCTGCGATCGTTGTTCTGTCTTCCGCTGCTGGCCGCGGCCGGCTGTGCGTCCTTCGCAGGCGGTGGCGGTTCCAAGGATTACCGTGCGATGTCCTGCGCGGAGCTCAACCAATCCATGGCCGAGGCCTCGGTGGCGCTGAGCGGCGTCGCCAGTCGCCGCGCGCAGTCGCAGAACCAGCAGCTCAGCCGCTGGGTCGTCGGCGGCGAGCAGGTCAAGTCGGTGCTGAACGAGCGCCGCGCGGCCGAGATCGACAGGCTGCGCGCGGACGAACAGGCCATAGAGCAGGCGCGCCGCGCGCAAGGCTGCTGAGCGTTTCCAACCGCGCCGGCCCCAAACCCTCTTCCCCGGCCGGTTGGCCGCCCTACTTGCCGTGGATACGGGCGGGTCCTGTCCCTTTCGGAGGAGATCATCCATGGAACGCAGACACTTCCTTCTCGGCCTGTTCGGCCTTGCCGGCGCGGCGGCGGTGACCGGCGTGCTCGGCCCGCAGCCCGTCGAGGCGGCGATGCCGAGGCCGGGCAAGGGCATCCTCGACGAGATCGACGGCGACGTCGCCGGGCTGGAGCAGCCGGACTCCGTCGACGACGGCGCGGTCGAGCTCGCCAATCACCGGCCCGGCCATCGCCGGCCTCCCCGTCGCCGCCGCAGGCGCCGCGTGTGGCGGCGTGTGTGCAGCCGCGTCCGGCACCAGGGCCGCTGGGTGCGGCGCTGCTACCGCCGGCGGGTCTGGGTCTCGGTCTGGATATAGCCGATCGGGGGCCGGCCTTTCCCACAGGGGCCGGCCTCCGGACCGCGCCATCGGCTCTCTTCGGCCGCCTGTCACGCACCGTCACCCCGCGACCGAGACGGTGCGAACGCTTTGGGCTTGCCCGCCGCGCCAGGATTCGTAGGAATGTCGGCATTCGAATTCGCTGATTTGCCTGGAGCCCTGAGATGAAGACACGTGCCGCCGTCGCCGTCGCCGCCGGAAAGCCCCTGGAGGTCATGGAGGTCGACCTGGAAGGACCGCGCGAGGGCGAGGTGCTGATCGAGATCAAGGCCACCGGCATCTGCCACACCGACGAGTTCACGCTGTCCGGCGCCGACCCGGAGGGCATTTTCCCGGCTATCCTGGGGCATGAGGGCGCGGGCGTCGTCGCCGACGTCGGCAAGGGTGTGACCAGCCTGAAAAAGGGCGACCACGTGATCCCGCTCTACACGCCGGAATGCCGCCAGTGCCCGTCGTGCCTGTCACGCAAGACGAACCTCTGCACCGCCATCCGCGCCACGCAGGGGCAGGGCCTGATGCCGGACGGCACCAGCCGCTTCTCGATCGGCAAGGACAGGATATTCCACTATATGGGCTGCTCCACCTTCTCCAACTTCACCGTGCTGCCGGAGATCGCCGTGGCCAAGGTCAATCCGGCCGCGCCCTTCGACACGATCTGCTACATCGGCTGCGGCGTGACGACCGGCGTCGGCGCGGTCTTCAACACGGCCAAGGTGGAGATGGGCGCCACGGCCGCCGTGTTCGGCCTCGGCGGCATCGGCCTCAACGTCATCCAGGGACTGAAGCTCGCCGGCGCGGACATGATCATCGGCGTCGACATCAACAATGCCCGCAAGGAATGGGGCGAGCGCTTCGGCATGACGCATTTCGTCAATCCGACCGAGATCGACGGCGATGTCGTCGCCCATATCGTCAACATGACCAAGCGCGGTGCGGACCAGATCGGCGGGGCCGACTACACGTTCGACTGCACCGGCAACGTCAAGGTGATGCGCCAGGCGCTGGAATGCGCGCATCGCGGATGGGGCCAGTCCGTCGTCATCGGCGTGGCCGGCGCGGGACAGGAGATATCGACCCGGCCGTTCCAGCTCGTCACCGGGCGCACATGGAAGGGGACGGCCTTCGGCGGCGCGCGCGGCCGCACCGACGTGCCGAAGATCGTCGACTGGTACATGGACGGCAAGATCCAGATCGACCCGATGATCACCCACCGGCTGACGCTGGACGAGATCAACAAGGGTTTCGACCTGATGCATGCCGGCGAGAGCATCAGGAGCGTGGTCGTCTACTGAGGTGGCCGGCCCCGGCCACGGGCGCGCGGTGGCCGAAGTCGGAGACGTGGGCGCCGTCGCAACGGAGGGGGACCGCATGAATCGACAGCATTTCATCCTGGGCGGCCATTGTGTCGCCGCCATCATTGCCGAGAGGGCAGGTCCGCACTGACGAGCGGCGGGAGCCGGGCCGTGTCCCGCGCGGTGGGGCGGTATCATGTCGGACGTCACGAGCATGCCGGCGCGGCCCATGGCGGCCCAAAAACGCCTCCTGTCCCGTCTCGCCGGAGCCGCCCTGCTCGGCTTCGCGCGAGCCGTCACGGCCGTTCGCGGCAGATGGGAAGGCGCGGAGCCGGTCGACCGGCCGCGGGTCTATTTCGCCAACCATGTCAGCCACGGCGATTTCGTGCTGATCTGGGCGGTGCTGCCGCCGCGTCTGCGCCGGAAGATGCGGCCGGTCGCCGGCGCCGACTATTGGCTGAAGTCCCCGCTCCGCCGCTTCATCGGCCGCGACGTCTTCAACGCGGTGCTCATCGAGCGCGACCGGGAGGTTCGCACCGTCGATCCGGTCGGGCAGATGGCGGACGCCATCGACGGCGGCGCCTCGCTGATCGTCTTTCCGGAAGGAACGCGCAACGTCACGGATGCGGCGCTCCTGCCGTTCAGGAGCGGCCTCTACCACCTTGCGCGAATGCGGCCGGGCGTCGAGCTCGTGCCGACCTGGATCGACAATCTCAACCGGGTGATGCCCAAGGGCGAGTTCCTGCCCGTTCCGCTGATCTGCACCGTCACCTTCGGCGCGCCGCTCCGTCTTGAACCGGAAGAGGCCAAGCAGGCTTTTCTCGACCGTGCGCGGGCCGCGCTGCTGGCGTACGCTCCGAAGGAGAATTCGCGATGACGATGCCGCACCCCGACCTGATCTGGGTCCTGGGCGGGCTCTTCGCCGTCCTCGCGCTGGCGTCCGTCGTCGGCTTCACGCTGGCGCGGCGGGTCGCCGGCGCCCCGAACGCCGTCGTCGACAATCTCAACGACCGCATCCGGGCGTGGTGGGTGATGGTCATCCTGATGGGGCTGGCGCTCATCGGCGGCAGGGTGGGCGTGACGCTGCTCTTCGCCCTGTGCTCCTTCGCGGCGCTGCGCGAGTTCATCACATTGACCGACACGCGCCGCGCCGACCACACGGCGCTGGCGGCGGCCTTCTTCGTCGTCCTGCCGGTCCAGTATTATCTGATCTGGACCGACTGGTACGGGCTCTACGCGATCTTCATCCCGGTCTATGCCTTCCTGCTGATGCCGATCGTCGCGGCGCTGCGCGGCGACACGGACCGCTTCCTGGTTCGGGTCGCAGAGGTGCAGTGGGCGCTGATGATCTCGGTCTTCTGCATCTCGCACGTGCCGGCGCTGCTCAGCCTCGACATTCCCGGCTATGGCGATCGCAACGTCCTGCTGATCGCCTTCCTCGTCATCGTCGTGCAGCTCAGCGACGTGCTGCAATATGTCTGCGGCAAGCTGTTCGGCCGCACGAAGATCGCGCCGAAGCTGTCGCCGTCCAAAACGGTCGAAGGGTTTCTAGGCGGTGCCGCGAGCGCGACGGCCATCGGTGCGGCTTTGTCCTGGATGACGCCGTTCACGCCGCTTCAGGCCGCGCTGCTGTCCTTGGTCATCGTGCTGATGGGCTTCTTCGGCGGCCTCGTCATGTCGGCGATCAAGCGCGATCGCGGCGTGAAGGACTGGGGGCATCTGATCGCCGGCCATGGCGGCTTCCTCGATCGGCTCGACTCGGTGGTGTTCGCCGCACCGATCTTCTTCCACCTCACACGCTTCTGGTGGTCGGCGACATGAGCGGGATTTTCGTCAGGATCGCGCGTCACGGCTATTCGGCGCTCCGGAACGCCGGAAAGGATCATCCATGACCAGACCGACGCCGTCCGGCCAAGAAGGCCAAACCGCTTCGGACCGCAGGCCGTTGGCCAGCCGCGACACGGGCTGGGCGCGGGCGGCGGCGCGTTTCCTCTCGGCAGCCGCGATCTCGCCGAACCAGATCTCGATGGCGAGCATGGCGATGGCCGCCTGCGCCGGCACTGCGCTCTGGCTGGCAGGCTCCAGCGGGTTCACGGCGCGGGGCCTGCTGCTGGCGGCGGCCGCCATCTTCTGCCAGCTCCGCCTGCTGTGCAACCTGTTCGACGGCATGGTGGCCATCGAAGGCGGAAAGCAGTCGCCGGACGGCCCGTTCTGGAACGAGTTTCCCGACCGCATCGCCGACATGCTCATCTTCGTCGGCGCGGGCTACGGCGTCGGCCTGCCGGCGCTCGGCTGGGCCGCCGCCAGCCTCGCAGTGCTGACCGCCTATACGCGCGAGCTCGGCCGCAATTGCGGACTGCCGGCGGACTTTTCCGGGCCGATGGCGAAACAGCATCGGATGGCCCTGATAACCCTTGCCGCGCTTCTGTCGCTGTCGGAGCCGCTGTGGGATGGCCGCAACGTCATTCTCGGTCTCGCGCTCTGGGCGATCGCGATCGGCGCGGCCCTGACGACGCTGCGCCGGGCTTCGCGCATCGTCAGGGCGCTGCGCGGCCCGGCAGGCGCGATGGAATGAGGATGGCCGCCTGGACGAAGCTGCCAGGCTGAAACTTTGACCGCCAGGAGGTGAACATGGCCGTGAACCGCGTCGTCGCGAACATCGCGACGGAAAAGATGGATGCCGCCAGGTCCTTCTACGGCGACGTGCTCGGCATGACGATCGGGATGGATCACGGTTGGATCGTCACTTTCGTCGGGTCGGGGCAGGCAAGCCCCCAGGTCAGCTTCGCGGTGGAGGGCGGGTCGGGCACCCCGGTGCCGGACCTGTCGATCGAGGTCGACGACCTCGACGCCGTTCATTCGCGGATCACCGATGCCGGGTATCCCGTGGAATACGGCCCGGTGACGGAGCCTTGGGGCGTCAGACGCTTCTTCGCGCGTGATCCTTTCGGCAAGCTGATCAACATCCTCTGCCACATCTGACACAAGCGTCGTCCGCGGCGGCCTGT
Organism: Mesorhizobium sp.; assembly: GCA_027492275.1. GTDB lineage: Bacteria > Pseudomonadota > Alphaproteobacteria > Rhizobiales > Rhizobiaceae > JAPUFC01. The sequence goes on from JAPUFC010000077.1 coordinate 127,172, forward strand.
CCTGTGCATCTTGCCGAGGCCGTCGCGATCAGTCTGGCGGATCGATCGTGCTCGGTATACGGTGCGGCCGCGAGTATAGGGCTGCTCACTTTGGGGTGACGCAGGCTGCGAATGGCACATTGACGGGGGAGTTTTGAAGAAAGCAAGTAGAGCTAAAGGATCAATGGCGAAAGAGGCTCAGTCAAGCCGTGATATTATCCTGAAGGCGGCAATCGAGGAGTTTGCCGAGTTTGGGTTGTCGGGTGACCTTATTGACAGGATCGCGAAGCGTACCAAGCTTAACAAGCAGGAGATCTACTATTATTTCGAAAGCAAGGAGGCTCTGTTTGCCGCGGCGTTCGACTATGGGTACACGCAGTTCAAGATCGAGCCTCCGGATTGGGACAAATCCCCTTCGCCCGTGGACGCGCTGCGTGATTTCGTCCACGCGGCATCTTACGCCGTTCAGACGCACAAGGCTCACGCAGCGCTGATCATCGAAGAAAACAGAAGCGGCGGCCGGCACATCGACTCGTCTTTCCGGCATACGATCCGGTCGACAAGTTCCTAGCTTGTGGAGATCGTCAGAGAAATTCTGGAAAGGGGTCAGGAAGATGGTGTGTTCACCAGGAACTATACACCGGAAAACCTTTATCTCGACGTCATGAGCATATCGTTTTTCGTGTACGAACACCGGTTCACCGTGACGGAAACGATCCAGAAGGACCTGACCGATCCAGCCTGGCTCGATCAGCGTTGCGCGCACATTCAGCGGATGGTCCTCGCCGCGCTCCAGGGAAACATCTGATATTTTGCCGTCGATCTTCATCAGCAATAGCCATCTCACTCTCTCTTGTTGCCCTCCCCCTGCCACGGCGCGTGCGGGGCGCAAGTCGCGAAAAATTCGGGAGTTTCTAGGACGGCGTCAGGCCCGAGGCCTACCGAGACGGTCGAAGATGGCGAGTTGCTGCTGCTGAAGCGCCTTGATGTCCCGCAAGTGCTTCACGATGGCTCCAAAGCAGTAGAGCATCGCGCCGGACAGGATCAGGCTCCCGCCGATGATGACGGCGTAGAGCGCAGCGAATGGCCCTGCCGTTTGGCCTGAAGTCGCCACGGTCAGTACGAAAAACAACAAGCCGATTGCCGCAGTGATCCCGCCCATCCACATGACGATGACGTGCATGTCAGTCCCCCCTATCCCGCGACCAGCGTCGCGCAGGGCAGGGGCACACGCAAGCGCCGTGAACAAGCCGATCAGCGTGACACTGTGGTGACACCAAGGACTATCGAAGTCCGCCAGATAGTTCTGAAAGCCTTGCGCCGTATGGCGCACCCGACAGGATTCGAACCTGTGACCTCTGCCTTCGGAGGGCAGCGCTCTATCCAGCTGAGCTACGGGTGCTCGATCCGCCTGGGGCGGATCGTCGGGCGGGGCCCGACAACGGCTTCATAGACGATGGGCGTCGCCACTTCAACGGCGAAGTCGGTTCGCATCGGCCGCGTCGCGCGCGGCACGCGCTCAGCCGGCGGAAAACGCGGTGCTGCCGGCCGCGGCCAGCGGCAGGTAGCGGCGCACGAGGTCCTCGACATGCGCGTTGCGCTGGCGTGCGCTGTCGGCGCCCATCACGACGACGATCAGGCTGCGCCCGCCCGTCCTGACCGAGGTGACGATGTTGTAGCCGGACGCCCGGATGTAGCCGGTCTTGATGCCGTCGACGCCATCGACCCGGCCGAGCAGGTCGTTGTGGCCGCGCACCATGCGGCCGCGGAAGGTGAACTGCCGGGCCGAGAAATAGACGAAATGCTGGGGAAAGCGCTGGCGCAGCGCAAGCCCGAGCAGCGCCATGTCGCGCGCCGTGGTGCGCTGGTCGGGGTCGGGCAGCCCCGAGGCGTTGCGGAAGGTGGTTGCAGTCATGCCGAGCTGGCGCGCCCGCGCCGTCATCAGCGACGCGAAGGCAGGCTCGCTGCCGCCCAGGAACTCGCCCACCGCCGACGCCACGTCGTTGGCCGACTTCACGCACAGCGCGTTGATGGCCGATTCCACGTCGATCGCGTCGCCGGGCCGGAAGCCGATCTTGGTGGGCGGCATGCGCGCGGCCGCCGCCGAGACGGGGATCGGCGTCGACGTGGTGACGCGTCCGCTCTCCATCGCCTCGAAGAGCATGAACAGCGTCATCATCTTGGTGAGCGAGGCGGGATAGCGCGGGGCCGCGCCGTTCTGGTCAAGGAGGACCTTGCCGTTGGAGGCGTCGATCACCAGCGCCGAATAGCGCCCCGGCGTCGTGGAAGGGATGGTCATCGCCTCCTCGGGCGAGGTCGTCGCGCAGCCGGAAAGCAGCGCCCCCGCCAGCATCAGCAGTACAGCGCGGCGGGGCACGGGACCGGCCGGCACGGCGGAGGAGGCGGGTATCGAATCGGTCATGCTGCAAAGTTTTCAGGGTCGTTCCAGGGCCTTAGCCTATTCCGTCGCCGCGTGCCATCGTCTGCCGGCAACACCGGCCGCGCCATCGCCGGTTAATCCTATGGCAAGCATTGCGGCCTAACGTGACGCAAGGACAGCCGCGCCAAGGCGCGTGCAATTGCGGGCAGGGGTGATGCGACCAGCGAACGAGCCGGAAACCGGGCCGGCGGGCGATCTGTTGCAGCTGGCGAAGGCCATCGGCAGGATCGGCGGGGTGGTCGACGGCATGCGCGACCGCATGCGCCTGCTCGAGGCCGTGATAGAGAACTTCCCCGGCGGCATCTCGCTGTTCGACGAGTCCATGAACATGGTGCTGTGCAACCGCCAGCAGAAGATCATGTTGGACTATCCCGACGAGCTGTTCGCCGGCGGCAACCCCTCGCTGGAGACCCTCGTGCGCTTCAACGCCCAGCGCGGCGAATATGGATTCGGCGACGTGGAGGAGCAGGTCGCGGAGATCATGGCCGTGGTCGCCGGCGGCGATTCCCGCGTGTTCGACCGTCCGAGGCCGAACGGAAGGATTCTGGAGGTGCGCTGCGTTCCCGTCGAGGGCGGCGGCTGCATCACCACCTATTTCGACGTGACCGAGCAGCGCCGCACCCAGGCGATGATCGCGCATCTCGCCCTGCACGACGCGCTGACCGACCTTCCGAACCGCAAGCTCTTCGACGACAGGCTGCAGACCGCCATTGCCGCGGCCAAGGGCAAGGGCCTGATGGCGCTGCATTATATCGACGTCGACAACTTCAAGCCGGTCAACGACCAGCTCGGCCATCGCGCCGGCGACACGCTGCTGGTCAGCCTGGCCGAACGGCTGCGCGGCATCGTGCGCCATGTCGACACGGTGGCCCGCATCGGCGGCGACGAATTCGCCATCGTGCAGACGGGCCTGCGGCGTCCCAACGACGCCGCCGTGCTGGCGCGCCGCATCCTCGGCGAGTTCGGCAAGCCCTTCTCGGTCGGCAGCGAGGACGTCAAGGTCGGCGTCTCCATCGGCATCGCCCTGGCGCCCAAGGACGGGGTCAGCGCGCACGACATGCAGGTCAAGGCCGACAATGCGCTCTACCGCAGCAAGTCCTCGGGCCGCGGGCGCTTCTCCTTCTTCGAGGCGGCCTGACGACGCTCCCGGAGGGCGGAACGATGGACGAGCTTCATCTCGCGGCGGCGGGCATCGCGGTGACCGTCGATCTGCGGGTCGGCCACATCGCCGACCTCGTCATCGATCATACCGGGAAAAGGCTGCGGCCACTGCATCGCGCGCCCTGGGCGGACGAGGCCGGCGCGGAGCTGGAAAGCCTGGGCGGCGGCCTGCGCTACCTTTCGGGCGACTTCCTCTGCGCCCCGTTCTCGGCCAGCGATGTCGAGCCCGCGCCGCCGCATGGCTGGACGGCCAGCAGCCGCTGGACGGTCGAGACAACCGAAAAGCTGCCGGACGGCATGCGCGCCCGCCTGAAGCTGGCGCGTCGCATCATGGGCGCGACCGTCGAGAAGATCCTCACCCTGCGCGACGGCCACCCCTTCCTGTATCAGGAGCATGTCTTCCATGGCGGGGAAGGGGCCATTCCCGTCGCCCACCATGCCATGACCGTCATGCGCGACGGCGGCCGCCTGTCCTTCTCGCCCAAGCGCCTGGCGCTGACGCCGGACGTGCCGCTGGAGCCCGATCCGGCGCGCGGGCGCTACAGGCTGGTCTACCCCGCGCGGTCGGACGATCTCCATGCCTTTCCGAGCCTGTCCGGACCCACCGACCTCGCCGACTACCGGACGGGCCGGCGCACGGAGGACTTCGTCATGCTGGTCGAGGCCGGGCACGCAGGGCCGGGCTGGACCGCCGTGGCGCGGCGCGCCGAGCGGGACCTCGTGCTGGTGCTGAAGAACCCGGCCGATCTGCCCGTCACCATGCTGTGGCTGAGCGACGGCGGCCGCGACTATGCGCCGTGGAACGGCCGCCATCTCGGCGTGCTGGGCATCGAGGACGGGCGCACGGCCGTCGGCCATGCGGCGTCGCTGGGCGACAATCCGCTGCGGCGCGAAGGCGTCGCCACCAGCTTCGCGCTCGCGCCGGAAGGGCGCGTGGCCTTCCGGCAGGTGATCGGCGGCATCTGGCTGGACAATGGCGCGGCGGCGCCGTCGCACCTGTCGGTCGCGGGCGAAACGCTCACCGCCGGCTTCGCCGACGGCAAGACCCTGGCCTCGCCCTTTGACGGCGCATTTCTCGCGTCGCCGCCTGCCGTCTGAAAAAGAACGCGGCGTCCCGGCCCGCTTCTACGGCCGCGCCGGGATGTTTAGGCCGCGCTGCGAGGCCGGCCGCGCCGCCGCGCGCTCCATCCAGCCCATGACCTTCGGATAGGTGTCGAGGCCGAGGAAACTGGACGCCTCATAGGTGGTCTTGAGCGCACGCACCCACGGAAAGGAGATGATGTCGGCGATGGTGTAGTCGTCGCCCATGATCCATTCGCGCTGCGCCAGCCGCTCCTCCAGCACGCCGAGCAGGCGCTTGCTCTCGGTGGCGTAGCGCTCCAGGGGCCGCTTGTCCTCGATCTCGCGGCCGGCGAACTTGAAGAAGAAGCCGAACTGCCCGAACATCGGGCCGATCCCCGCCATCTGGAAGAAGACCCATTGCAGCGTCTCGTAGCGCAGCGCGGCATCTTTCGGCATCAGCCTGCCCGTCTTCTCCGCCAGGTAGACGAGGATCGCGCCGGATTCGAACAGCGCCAGCGGCTTTCCGCCGGGCCCGTCGGGATCGACGATCGCCGGGATCTTGCCGTTCGGGTTGAGCGACAGGAATTCGTGCGTGCGCGTTTCGTCCTTCATGATGTTGACGAGGTGCGCCTCGTAGGGCAGGCCGACCTCCTCCAGCGCGATCGCCACCTTGACGCCGTTCGGCGTCGGGAACGAATAGAGCTGAAGCCGCTCGGGATGCTTGGCCGGCCAGCGGCTCCTGATCGCTGTTTGCGAGAGATCGTCCATGGCTTGGTCCTCCAATCCTGCCCTGCTACAGCACGTCGCGGCCGGGCTTCGGTTCACGGGACATATGGTCTTTCGACCGTTTTTCCAACACAGTCGTGATGGCGCGTGGCGCGTTTGGCAAGGGCACGGATTTCCGGAATGGCGGGGTGGTGAGAGCGGAGCCTGACGTGGCGAACGTCCTGTCCTCGCAGCGCGTCCGCGCGGAGGCGCGACTGACGGTCGGCGCGCGGGGCGGCGGGACGTGGCTGGAGCGTCTCTATCAGGACGGCGCGGCCAAGGTGCGCCTGCCGGCTGGCTCGCGCGATCCGCTCGAGGCGATCCTGATCAACACCGCCGGCGGCCTGACCGGCGGCGACCGCATCGCCTGGACCGTCGAGGTCGGCGCGGGCGCGTCGCTCTCCGTCACCACGCAGGCCTGCGAAAAGCTTTATCGCGCCGCTCATGGACACGCCGAAGCTGCCGTCCGGCTGAACGTGGGCGAGGGCGGGCGTCTCGCCTGGCTGCCGCAGGAAACGATCGCCTATGACGGCAGCGCCTTCGCGCGGCGGCTGGAGGTCGATCTCGCGCCCGGAGCCACGGCCCTGATCGTGGAGGCCGCCATCTTCGGCAGGCGCGCGATGGGCGAGACCGTGGCGCGCGCCGCCTTCCGCGACCGCTGGCGCGTGCGCGTGGACGCAAAACTGGTCCATGCGGATGAAACACGGTTGTCCGGCGATCTGCCGGCTTTGTTCGCGCGGCGGGCGTCGCTCGGCGGCGGCACGGCGTTCGCCTCGGTGCTGCTGGTTTCGCCCGCCGCCGGCGGCTTCGCCGAGGCCGCGCGTGCCATGGTTGGCGCGAGCGGCGGCGTCAGCGCGTGGCAGGTCGCCGGACATGGCAAGCTTCTTGCAAGGCTGGTCGGCGGCGATGGCTATGATCTGCGCAGCCGCCTCGCGCCTCTCCTGAGCCTGCTCAATGGAGAGGCAGGGCTGCCCAAGGCTTGGTCACTGTAGGACGGAAGACGGCATGAATCTGACGCCTCGCGAAAAAGACAAGCTTCTGGTGGCCATGGCCGCCATGGTCGCGCGCAGGCGGCTGGAGCGCGGCGTGAAGCTCAATCACCCCGAGGCCGTCGCGCTGATCACCGACTTCGTCGTCGAGGGCGCGCGCGACGGCCGCACCGTCGCCGACCTCATGGAAGCGGGCGCCCATGTGGTGACGCGCGCCCAGGTCATGGACGGCGTGGCGGACATGATCCACGACGTCCAGGTCGAGGCGACCTTTCCCGACGGCACCAAGCTGGTGACCGTCCACGAGCCCATACGATAGCTACTCCAACAGGCGGCACGGTTTTGAAAAACGGATTCTCCCTCATGATCGGACGCATCGCCCTCGCCATGGCCGCCCTGCCGCCGATGGCGCTTCCGGCCTTCGCCCATCCCGATGCGGCCGCACACGGCTCCTTCGCCGCCGGCTTCGCCCATCCCCTGTCCGGCCCCGACCACATCCTGGCGATGGTCGCCGTCGGCCTGTGGGCCGCGCTGCTCGGCGGGCGGGCCGTGTGGGCCGTGCCGACGGCGTTCGTCGGCATGATGGCGGCCGGATTCGCCGTGGCGCTCGCCGGGCTCGGCCTTCCTGTCGTGGAGCCGGTGATCGCGGCCTCGGTCGTCGTGCTCGGCCTTCTGGCGCTGGTCGCCCTTCAGGTGCCGACCGTCGCGGGCATGGCTCTGGTCGGCTTCTTCGCCGTCTTCCACGGCTATGCGCATGGCGGCGAGCTCGGCGCGGCGGGTGCGCTGCCCGTCTGCGTCGGCTTTGCCGTGGCAACGGCGCTGCTCCACGGAGCCGGGCTCGGCCTTGGCCGGCTGGCGGCCGGTCGTTGGGTGGCGCGCGCCGCGGGCGGCCTGACCGCGCTTGGCGGACTCCTCATCGCGGTGGGGCAGGCATGATTCCGGGAGAAATCGTTCCCGCCGCCGGCGACGTCGAGCTGAACGCCGGCCTGCCCGTCATCCGGCTCAGGGTCGCCAACACGGGCGACCGCCCGGTCCAGGTCGGCAGCCACTACCACTTCCACGAGGCCAATCCGGGCCTGCGCTTCGATCGGGAGAAGGCGCGTGGCATGCGCCTCGACATTCCGGCCGGCACGGCCGTCCGCTTCGAACCTGGGCAGGAGCGGGACGTCTCGCTGGTGCCGCTCGGCGGCGGGCGGACGGTCTACGGTTTCCGCCAGGCGATCATGGGCCGCCTGTGAGGATCGGCGGATCAGGCCGGCGGCTTGGCCGCCGCGTAGATGATCACCCGGTCGTCCTCCGGGAATTCGACGGCCAGCACGTCGCGCGTCATCACCGAGCGCGAATCGATGGCGTGATAGAGCATCGCGTTGCCTTCGAGCTCCTTGCGCAGTTCCGTGATCTCGGCCTCCTTCTCCTTCAGCTTGGCCTCGATCGGCTGTGGCGGGCCGCCCTCGGTGGTTGTGGCGTCCGGCAGGAACAGGATTTCCACCTCCTTCAGATTGGAGGTCTTGCGGACGCGGTCGATGGCCTCGGACGTCTTGTCGATCGCCGCCGCCACCTTGTCGGCCGAGGCGGCGGCGGGAGCTTCCTCCTCGCGCACCTCCGAACCGATGATCGTCTCGATGGCCTTCTCGCTGCTCAGCCCCTGCGCCCCGGCGGCTCCCGCCATCGCCAGCCAGGCGGCTCCCGCCGTCGCCAGAAAGACGACCAGCGCGGCGCCCGGTCTCTGTCTGTTCACAGTCATCGCATACTCCCTCGTTCAACGCCCAACGCCGATTGGACAGGCGGGTTCCCTTCGCGGGATGCTATGATGCCGCAGCCGGGCGGATGGCGTCCGGCGACCGATCCGGGAGGAAGACGATGAGCATGAAAGCCTATAAGGGCGGCTGCCAATGCGGCGCGGTGCGTTACGAGGCGACTGTCGATCTCGACCAGCTTGTGGCCTGCAACTGCTCGCGCTGCGGCAAGCTGGGCTCGATCCTCACCTTCACCGCGGAGGATCAGTTCGACCTGAAGTCGGGCGGGGAGAGCCTGACGGATTATCTGTTCAACAAGCACGTCATTCATCACATGTTCTGCAAGGTCTGCGGCATCGAATCCTTCGCGCGCGGCACCGCGCCGGACGGGCGAAAGATGATCGCGGTCAACGCCCGCTGCCTGGACGGCGTCGATGTCCACACGCTGAAGCCGAAGCAGATCGACGGGCGCAGTTTTTAGGGCCGGAGGACGCAAAACTGCATGCCGACGAAAATCTCCCGCGCCGCCTATGCCCGGATGTTCGGCCCGACCGTCGGCGACCGGGTGCGGCTGGCCGACACCGAGCTCTTCATCGAGGTGGAGAAGGACTTCACCACCTATGGCGAGGAGGTGAAGTTCGGCGGCGGCAAGGTCATCCGCGACGGCATGGGCCAGAGCCAGCTTTCACGCGCGCAAGGCGCCGTGGACACCGTCATCACCAACGCGCTGGTGGTCGACCACACCGGCATCTACAAGGCCGATATCGGCCTGCGGGACGGCCGCATCGCGGCCATCGGCAAGGCCGGCAACCCGGACACGCAGCCCGGCGTGACGATCGTCGTCGGTCCGGGCACCGAGGCGATCGCGGGGGAGGGCAGGATCGTCACCGCCGGCGGCTTTGACGCGCATATCCACTTCATCTGCCCGCAGCAGATCGAGGAGGCGCTGAACGCCGGCTTGACGACGATGCTCGGCGGCGGCACCGGCCCGGCGCACGGCACGCTGGCCACCACCTGTACGCCCGGCCCCTGGCATCTCGGGCGCATGATCCAGTCCTTCGACGCCTTTCCGATGAACATCGGCCTGTCGGCCAAGGGCAACGCCTCGCTGCCGGCTGCGCTGGAGGAAATGTTGCTGGGCGGCGCCTGCGCGATGAAGCTGCACGAGGACTGGGGCACGACCCCGGCGGCGATCGACTGCTGCCTGTCCGTCGCCGACCAGTTCGACGTGCAGGTGATGATCCATACCGACACGCTGAACGAGAGCGGTTTCGTCGAGGACACGGTGTCGGCGATCCGGGGCCGCACCATCCACGCCTTCCACACGGAGGGCGCGGGCGGCGGCCATGCGCCGGACATCATCAAGGTCTGCGGCCTGCCCAACGTCATCCCGTCGTCCACGAATCCGACGCGGCCCTACACGCAAAACACCATCGCCGAGCATCTCGACATGCTGATGGTCTGCCATCACCTGTCGCCGTCCATCCCCGAGGACATCGCCTTCGCCGAAAGCCGCATCCGCAAGGAGACGATCGCCGCCGAGGATATCCTGCACGACATCGGCGCCTTCTCGATCATCTCGTCGGACAGCCAGGCCATGGGGCGTGTCGGGGAGGTCATCATCCGCACATGGCAGACGGCCGACAAGATGAAGCGGCAGCGCGGCCCGCTGAAGGGGGAGACCGGCGACAACGACAATCTGCGCGTGCGCCGCTACATCGCCAAATACACGATCAACCCGGCCATCGCGCACGGCCTGTCGAAGCATATCGGCTCGATCGAGGTCGGCAAGCGCGCCGATCTCGTGCTGTGGAACCCGGCCTTCTTCGGCGTCAAGCCCGACATGGTCATCCTCGGCGGCATGATCGCGGCGGCGCCCATGGGCGACCCCAACGCCTCGATCCCGACGCCGCAGCCGGTGCACTACCGGCCGATGTTCGCCAGCTTCGGCAAGGCCGTCGCGGCGTCCTCCGTGACGTTCGTGTCGAAGGCCGCGCTCGACGCCGGGCTGCAACGGAAGCTCGGCGTGGACAAGACGATGCTGGCGGTGGAGAACACGCGCGGCGGCATCGGCAAGCGTTCCATGGTGCTCAACGACGCCACGCCGCATGTCGAGGTCGACCCCGAAACCTACGAGGTGCGCGCCGACGGCGAGCTTCTGACCTGCGAGCCGGCCACGGTCCTGCCCATGGCGCAGCGCTATTTCCTGTTTTGAGGGGGTAGCCATGCGCCGTACACGGTTTGTCAGATGCCGTGCACGGTCGTCCGTTGCGCCATGGGGTTTTCTTGCCCTCTCAAAGGCCGATCTGACGAAAATTGCTGGAAACTCGACCTGACAAGCGCGACATTCCCGCCATGAACAAGCATCTGTGGAAACAGCAACTGACGCCCTACGAGGCGGACTATGCTCGCTGGTGCACGGAGCAGGGCGCCCTGCTGCGCGGGAGCAGGCTCGCCGACCTCGATCGCGACAATCTTGCCGAGGAGATCGAGAGCTTGGGGCGGAGCCAGAAACATGAAATCCGGAGCCGGATGAAAATTCTCATCCAGCACCTTCTGAAGTGGGAATTTCGACCGCAAGGGCGATCGAACAGCTGGCAGTCCTCGATCTCAGAGCAGCGCACGCATATCGCCGGCCTTCTGGCCGACAGTCCAAGCCTGAAAGATTTTCCAGCCGAGGCGGCGGTGTGGGCCTACCCGCATGCCCGCTGGGCAGCGAGCATCGAAACGGCGCTGCCCGAAGGCACCCTTCCGCTCCAATGTCCCTATTCGCCGACGCAACTGCTGGACGAGGCTTTCATGCCCGGCGAAATCTGGACGCCTTCCAAACTGGCTCGCGATTGAAAAGCATGAAAATCTCCACCAGCACCGATTTCACCAAGCTGCCGCGCGTCGCCTCGCTCGCCAAGGCCGGCACAGCCGCCCCCCAGCCCTTCGACAGCGTCGTGCTCGCCCATGACGAGCGGCATCTGCGCCGACGCGTCCTGGCCTTGCGGGGCGGCGAGAAGGTGCTGGTCGATTTCCTCGAACCGGTGCACCTCGAGGACGGCGACCGCCTCCTGCTGGAAGACGGCCGCGCCGTCGGCATCGTGGCGGCGGACGAGGATCTGCTGGAAGTCCGCGCCCGCGACCCGCGCCATCTGACCGAACTCGCCTGGCACATCGGCAACCGGCACCTCGCGGCCGGCATCGAGGCGGACCGCATCCTGATCCTGCGCGACCATGTCATCGAGGCGATGCTGGAGGGTTTGGGCGCGAGCGTCGCCGAGGTGACCGCCCCGTTCCAGCCCGCGCGCGGCGCCTATTCGGGCCAGTCGCACGGCCATGCGCATCACGGCCACGAGCATCATGGCCATCACGATCACGATCACGACCATGGGCATGACCACGAACACGGCGAACGCGACCGCTTCGGCCGCCTGCCCGGCGATCCGCACTACGGCCACAATCATGCCTGACGGCCCGGCGGCCCCCGCCCTGCTCAGGCTGCTCGCCTGGCTGTCGCCGGCCTTTCCGGTCGGCGGCTTCTCCTACAGCCACGGCCTGGAGCGTGCCGTCCATGACGGGCTCGTCGGCGACCGCGACGCGCTGGCCGAATGGATATCGACGCTTCTGGAGGCGGGCTCGGGCTGGAACGACGCTGTGCTGTTCGCCGAAAGCTGGCGCCGCGCCGCCGAGGACAGGGTGCCCGCGGATCTCGCCGAATTGGCCGAGGCGGTCGCCGGGTCGGAAGAACGGCACCGCGAGGCTACGCTGCAGGGCTCGGCCTTCCTGGCGGCGGCGCGGGCCGGTTGGCCGCACCCGGTCCTGGCCGGCCTGCCGCATGACTGCGCCTATGCTGTCGCCGTGGGCTCGACGGCCGGCGCGCACGGCGTCCCGCTCGACGCGGCGCTCGCCGCCTTTTTGCAGGCCTTCGCGTCGAACCTCATCCAGGCTGGCATCAGGCTGTCCGTGCTCGGCCAGTCCGGCGCGGTCGGCACGCTGGCGGCGCTGGAGCCGCTGCTCGCCCTTATCGCCGCGCGGGCGAAAAGCGCCACGCTGGACGATCTGGGCGGCGCAGCGCTCTGGTCCGACATCATGGCGATGAAACACGAAACGCTCGAGACGAGGCTCTTTCGCTCATGACATCGAGGAACGGTCCGCTGCGCGTCGGCATCGGCGGCCCCGTCGGCTCCGGCAAGACGACGCTGACGGAAAAGCTCTGCAAGGCGATGCGCGGACAATTCTCCATCGCCGTCGTCACCAACGACATTTACACCAAGGAGGACGCCATGATGCTGGCGCGCCTCCAGGCGCTGCCCGAGGAGCGCATCATGGGCGTCGAGACCGGCGGCTGTCCGCACACGGCGATCCGCGAGGACGCGTCGATCAACCTCCAGGCCATCGCCGAGCTGAACCGGAAATTCCCCGACCTCGACGTCGTCTTCATCGAATCGGGCGGCGACAACCTCGCCGCCACCTTCTCGCCCGACCTCGCCGACCTGACGCTCTACGTCATCTCCGTGTGCCAGGGCGAGGAGATCCCGCGCAAGGGCGGTCCCGGCATCACGCGCTCGGACTTCCTCGTCATCAACAAGAGCGACCTCGCGCCTTATGTGAATGTCGACCTCGACGTCATGGACCGCGACGCGGCGCGGCAGCGCGCCTCCCGCCCTTATGCCTTCACCGACCTGTCGCGCGGCAAGGGGCTGGAGGAAGTCGCCGCCTTCATCGTCGAACGGGGCGGATTGACGCCGCGCATGGCGGCGTCCTAGCCCTCCCCATCCGCCTGCCGATCGGCTATCCTGCCCAGGGGCAGGGACCAGGGATTTCGGGCGATTGCTCAATGTTGTGGCAATTGCTCTCGTCGCTCGCTATCATGATCGCTATTAGGACGGGTGACGGAAATGTCGGCTCGACAGGATATTCTCAACCCGCGGCTGGATGACGCCGCGCGCGCCGGCTGGCTCTATTACGTCGCCGGCAACACGCAGGACCAGATCGCCGGCAAGCTCGGCGTCTCGCGCCAGACGGCGCAGCGGCTGGTGTCGCTGGCGGTGTCGGAGGGCCTGATCAAGGTTCGCGTCGACCACCCGATCGCCAATTGCCTCGACCTTGCCGCCCGCCTCAAGTCGCGCTTCGCGCTCGATCTGGTGGAGGTCGTGCAGAGCGATCCGTCGTCCTCGTCCACCACGCTCGGCGTGGCGCAGGCGGCGGCCGCCGAGATCGAGCGCCGGCTGCGCTCAGCCGAGCCGCTGGTCATGGCCATCGGCACCGGGCGCACGCTGAAGGCCGCGATAGAGCAGCTTCCGCCGATGGACTGCGCCCACCACAAGGTCGTTTCGCTCACCGGCAACATCTCGCCGGACGGCTCCGCCGCCTTCTACAACGTCATCTTCACCATGGCCGACCGCATCAAGGCGCGCAGCTTCCCGATGCCCCTGCCGGTCATCGCCTCGTCGCCGGGCGAGCGCGAGATGCTGCTTGGCCAGCCCATGATCCGCACCACGCTGGCGCTCGCCGCCGACGCCAACGTCACCTTCGTCGGCATCGGCGATCTCGGCGCCGACGCGCCGCTCTACCAGGACGGCTTCATCACCGAGGCGGAGCTCAAGGCGCTGCAGAAGGCCGGCGCGGTGGGCGAGATCGTCGGCTGGGTCTTCGATCGCGACGGCCGCCTGATCGAGGGCATCACCAACGACCGCGTGGCATCGGCCCCGATCCCGTCGCGGGAAAAGTCTCTGGTCGTGGCGCTGGCGATGGGCGAGAAGAAGCTGCCCGGCATGCTGGCGGCGGTCAACAGGCGGCTGGTCAACGGGCTGATCACCGACGAGAAATCGGCCGCTGCGCTGCTCGACCAGTGACAGCCGGGCTCAGGCGGGGAGAGCCGTCTCGCCGGTCTCCAGAGACAGCGACGCGCCCTGCGGCATGACACGTACGGCAAGCGCGCGCGCGCTGCCGCGGATGTCGATCTCGCGCGTCTCGAACCGGTCGAGGTCGATGCCGGACAGCGTGGCGACCGTCTCCGACACGACGACCGCCGCGTCGAGATCCTTGGCCGCCGTCTCCAGCCGGCTGGCGATGTTGACCGTGTCGCCGATGGCCGTGACGTGCATGACCGACCCGTAGCCCATCGAGCCGACGATGGCCGGCCCCGCATGAATGCCGATCGCCACGCGCAGCGGAATGGGAATCTCGCCGGCGATGTCGCGCTCCAGGTCCCGCAGCTCGTCCAGGATCAGCGCCGCCGCGCGCAGCGATTGCCGGCAGGCCTCTTCCTTGCCGGCGTCGATCCCGAACAGGGCCATGGCGCCGTCGCCGATGAACTTGTCCATCTGGCCGCCGGCCCGTTCGACCGCCTTGCCGACGAGGGCGAAATAGCGGTTGAGCAGGAACACCGTGTCGTAGGGCAGGCGGCTGTCCGAGATGGCGGTGAAGCCGCGTATGTCGCAGAACAGAACGGCGATCTCGCGCTCGCGCCCGGCGGCGACCTGCACCTCGCCGGCCATGCCCGCCGACAGGATGGGCACGACCGTGATGGGCCGTTCCGGCCTGAGCTGGCAGGCGAGGCGCACGTCGGCCGGGGCGTGGATGCGCTTCAGCGTCGCGCGCTCGATCTGGTCGGGCGGCGGGGCTTCGTCCAGCCCGGTCAGAACCTGCACCCGGCAGGTCGAGCAGCGGCCTTTGCCGCCGCAGACGGCATAATGCGGGATGCCGCCGAGGCGGCTGGCCTCCAGCACGCTGTGGCCGCGCGGAACGCGCACGCTCCTGCCGTCGCCGTAGCGGATTTCGACCTGGTCGCGCCACGCGAAGCGCTGGCGCACGAAGCGCGCCGCCAGCACGGCGGCGACGGCGATCATGAAGGCCCAGACCACCGCATAGGTGAGCCGGTCCTTCCAGAAGATGCCCTTGAAGATCAGCGCGCGGTCCATCCCGGGCGGGAACAGCGCCGCGCCGGCCTGCTCCGTCTCGCGCCCGGCGCTGGCCAGCGCCAGCAGTGACAGCACGGGAACCAGCAGCGCCGCCGACAGCAGCAGCGGCATCCAGCGCGGATACCAGTCGCGGTAGCGCAGCCAGAAATGCAGGCCGATGCAGCCATGCGTCCACACCACGACGAGCGCGATCGCCTGCTTGATGCCAACCTCGGGCGTTTCCACCCACAGCGCCTGCGCGACGAAGGCGTAGGTGATCTGCATGCCCGTCACCATGCTCAAGCCCCGCGTGCCCATGACGTGCTCGGCGATCAGCAGCGGAAAGCTGAGCCCTAGCCCGAGCTGGAACCATTCCCGCGCCGGCATCTTCAAGGTGCGGCGGCGATAGAGCGCGCGCAGCGAGAGGGCGGCATGGGCGAGAAGCGAGCCGTAAAGGGCGAGCAGGCCGACGGGGTTGTGCCAGGGCGCCATGAAGAATGGCTTGGCCCGCTCGGCCGTCTCCAGCGATATGAGCGCCAGACACAGATTGCTGAGATGCATGACCACAAAGGTCATCAGCACCAGCCCCGAATACAGCTTGAGCCGCGACAGCGTCGCCTCGAGCTCGATCTCTCTGCGCTGGTGCGCGTTGGCGGCTTGCTGGACGCTCATTCCGACGAATCCGATGACGCGACAAGGTGGCAGGCTTGGGGCGCGTCTTCAATGGCGGGCGACCGCCGCCCGGCGATCCCGCGCCGATGGATGCAGTGCAGCAACGATCCCGGCTTGACAGAATGTCGCAGGATCGAATAATTGCCCATACTCGAAGCAAATGCTCATCGTTGTTCTTGGGAGGAATACCGTATGAAACTTCGCGCCCTGATACTGGGACTGTGCTCGGCGAGCGCGCTCGCCTTCTCCGCGCATGCGCAGTCCATCACCATCGCCACCGTGAACAATGGCGACATGATCCGCATGCAGAAGCTGACGGAGGACTTCACCAAGAAGAATCCGGGCATCCAGCTCAACTGGGTCACGCTGGAGGAGAACGTGCTGCGCGAGCGCGTCACCACCGACATCGCCACCAAGGGCGGCCAGTACGACGTGGTCACCATCGGCAACTACGAGGTGCCGATCTGGGCCAAGCAGAACTGGCTGCTCGAATTGAGCGGGCTCGGCGCGGACTACGATGTCAACGACCTGCTGCCGGCCATCCGCGGCGGCCTGTCGGTCGACGGCAAGCTCTATGCCTCTCCCTTCTACGGCGAGTCGGCGATGATCATGTACCGCACCGACCTGTTCGAGAAGGCGGGGCTCAAGATGCCCGCCTCGCCGACCTGGGAGTTCATCCTCGACGCCGCCCGCAAGACCACCGACCGCGCCGCCGGCGTCAGCGGCATCTGCCTGCGCGGCAAGGCCGGCTGGGGCGAGAACATGGCCTTCCTGACCGCCATGGCCAATTCCTACGGCGGGCGCTGGTTCGACGAGAACTGGAAGCCGCAGTTCGACCAGCCGGAATGGAAGGCCGCGCTGGGCGACTACGTCAAGGTCATGAAGGACGCCGGCCCGGAGGGCGCCTCCTCCAACGGCTTCAACGAGAACCTGACGCTCTTCCAGCAGGGCAAGTGCGGCATGTGGATCGATGCCACCGTCGCCGCCTCCTTCGTGTCCAACCCCAAGGATTCGACCGTCGCCGACAAGGTCGGCTACGCCATCTTCCCGGACACCGGCAACGGCAACCACGGCAACTGGCTGTGGTCGTGGAACCTCGCCGTGCCGGCCAGCAGCCAGAAGGCGGAGGCCGCGCAGAAGTTCATCTCCTGGGCGACGGACAAGGCCTACACGGAACTGGTCGCCTCGAAGGAGGGCTGGGCCAACGTGCCTCCCGGCACCCGCACCTCGCTCTACAAGAACGAGGAGTACAAGAAGGCGGCGGCCTTCGCCGAGCCGACGCTGGCGGCCATGGACGCGGCCGACATCACCAAGCCGAGCGTGAAGCCGGTGCCCTACACCGGCGGCCAGTTCGTGGCCATTCCCGAGTTCCAAGGGCTGGGCACGACGGTCGGCCAGCTCTTCTCGGCCGCGCTGGCCGGGCAGTCCAGCGTCGACGACGCGCTGGCGCAGGCACAGACCGCCGCCACGCGTGAGATGACGCGCGCCCGCTACATCAAGTAGCGTCCGCCGACCTGGAATCAGGCAGGGAGTCTCCTCCTCCCTGCCTCGGCCGCCCGACCAGTCCGGGCGGCCGCCTTTCCGGCTCTCCCCGCAGCGTCTTGAGACGAGGGCGTCCCCGATGGCTACCCGACAGACCCGCACGCTGGCGCGCTTCATGATGGCGCCCTCGGTCCTCCTCCTCCTGGTCTGGATGATCGTGCCGCTGGCGATGACGCTGTGGTTCTCGTTCCAGAACTACAATCTGCTCAACCCGGCCAATGTCAGCTTCGACGGGCTGTTCAACTACCGCTTCTTCTACACCGACCCGGCCTTCTTCCAGTCGATCTGGAACACGCTGCTGATCGTGGTCGGCGTGCTCGCCATCACGGTCATCGGCGGCATCGCGCTGGCGCTGCTGCTCGACCAGCCCATGTTCGGGCAGGGCATTGTCCGCATCCTGGTGATCTCGCCCTTCTTCGTCATGCCGCCCGTGGCGGCGCTGGTGTGGAAGAACATGATCATGCACCCGGGCTACGGCGTCTTTGCCGACATCGCCAAATTCTTCGGCCGCACCCCGATCGACTGGTTCGCGCAGTTTCCGCTTCTGTCCATCATCATCATCGTCGCCTGGCAGTGGCTGCCCTTCGCGACGCTGATCCTGCTCACCTCGCTGCAATCGCTGGACGGCGAGCAGAAGGAGGCGGCCGAGATGGACGGAGCGGGCTTCGCCAGCCGCTTCATCTATCTCGTCCTGCCGCACATGGCCCGCGCCATCACGGTGGTCATCCTCATCCAGACCATCTTCCTGCTCGGCGTGTACGCGGAAATCCTCGTCACCACCAATGGCGGGCCGGGCTACGCCTCCACCAACCTGCCCTTCCTCATCTATCGCACCGCGCTGCTCGGCTACGATGTGGGCGGGGCCTCCGCCGGCGGCGTCATCGCCGTCATCCTCGCCAACATCGTCGCCTTCTTCCTGATGCGGGCGGTCGGCAAGAACCTCGACCGGTAGGAGCGAACCATGGCGCGCGCAGTCACCACGCAACGCAAGGCGATCACCACGGTCTTCGCCTGGGCCGTCGCCTTCCTGATCTTCTTCCCGATCCTCTACGCCATCATCACCAGCTTCAAGACGGAGGCGGAGGCGATCGCGGGCTTCAGCCTGATCCCCTCGGGCACGCTGGAAAGCTACAAGGCGGTCGAGGCGCAGAACAGCTATTTCAAGTTCTTCGTCAACTCGGTGATCATCTCGGTCGGCTCGACCATCCTGGCCTTGCTGGTGGCCGTTCCCGCTGCCTGGTCGATGGCGTTTTCGCCGACCCGGCGCACCAAGGACATCCTGATGTGGATGCTGTCGACCAAGATGATGCCGGCGGTCGCCGTGCTCGTTCCGATGTATCTCATCTTCCGCGACTGGAACCTGCTCGACACGCGCCTCGGCCTCACCGTCATGCTGATGCTGATCAACCTGCCGATCGTGGTGTGGATGCTCTACACCTACTTCCGCGAGATACCGGGCGAGATCCTGGAGGCGGCGCGCATGGACGGCGCCTCCCTCTTCAACGAGATCGTCTACGTGCTGACGCCGATCGCCGTGCCCGGCATCGCCTCCACCATGCTGCTCAACATCATCCTGGCCTGGAACGAGGCGTTCTGGACGATCCGGTTGACGACGACCAACGCCGCGCCGCTGACCGCTTTCATCGCCTCCTTCTCCAGCCCGCAGGGCCTGTTCTGGGCGAAGCTGTCGGCGGCCTCGACGCTGGCCATCGCGCCGATCCTGATCATGGGCTGGTTCTCGCAGCGGCAACTTGTACGCGGCCTGACGTTCGGCGCGGTGAAATAGGCGACGGGGGACAAAACATGGGCAAGATCGTTCTGGAAAAAGTGTCGAAGTCGTTCGGCGCTGCTTCCATCATTCCGTCCATCGACCTGACCATCGAGGATGGCGAGTTCGTCGTCTTCGTCGGTCCGTCCGGCTGCGGCAAGTCCACGCTGCTGCGCCTGATCGCCGGGCTGGAGGACACCAGCGGCGGCAGGATCAGCATCGACGGGCGCGACGTCACCGACGAGGCGCCGGCCAAGCGCAAGCTGGCCATGGTGTTCCAGTCCTACGCGCTCTATCCGCACATGACGGTGGCCAAGAACATCGCCTTCCCGCTGAAGATGGCGGGCGAGGACAAGGCGGTCATCGACCGCAAGGTGGCGGATGCCGCCCGCATCCTCAATCTCACCAATTATCTGGAGCGTCGGCCCGGCCAGCTCTCCGGCGGCCAGCGCCAGCGCGTCGCCATCGGCCGCGCCATCGTGCGCCAGCCCTCGGCCTTCCTGTTCGACGAGCCGCTGTCCAACCTCGACGCGGCGCTGCGCGGCACCATGCGGCTGGAGATTTCCGAGCTTCACCATCAGTTGAAGACGACGATGATCTACGTCACCCACGACCAGGTCGAGGCCATGACCATGGCCGACAAGATCGTGGTGCTGAACGCCGGCAACATCGAGCAGGTCGGCTCGCCGCTGGATCTCTACCGCAAGCCCAAGAACCTGTTCGTGGCCGGCTTCATCGGCTCGCCGAAGATGAATTTCATCGAGGGCGCTGCGGCGGCGAAGCACGGCGCGCACACGATCGGCATCCGCCCCGAGCATGTCGCCGTCTCCAATACGGCCGGAGAATGGAAAGCGACGGTGGGCGTCGCCGAGCATCTCGGCGCGGACACCTTCCTGCATGTGCAGGCGGACGGCATCGGGCCGCTCACCGTGCGCGCCGGCGGCGAGGTGCCGGTGCAGCACGGCGACGTCGTCTGGCTGACGCCGGACGCCGCGAAGCTCCATCGCTTCGACGCTGGCGGCATCGCGACGGCCGGATGAACGGGGAAGGCGCGGCCATGACCATCAAGCTCTCCCGCGCGTCGCTGGACAGGCTTCCCGCCGGCGTGGCGCGCCCGAAATACGATCCCAAGTCGATAAAGGCCGGAATCCTGCATTTCGGCGTCGGCAATTTCCATCGCGCGCATCAGACCGTCTATCTGGACGATCTCTTCAATGGCGGGACGGACCACGACTGGGGGCTGGTGGGGGCGGGGGTCTTCGCCGGCGAGAAGGTCGGACGCGAGAAGCTGAAGGGGCAGGACTGGTTGACCACCGTGGTCGAGCAGGATGCCGGCCACATGCAGGCGCGGGTGACGGCCGCGATGACGGATTTCATCGAGCCCGGCGATGCCGCCGCCATCATAGCCAAGCTGGCCGATCCGGCGATCCGCATCGTCTCGCTGACCATCACCGAGGGCGGCTACTTCATCGACCCGGCATCGGGAAAATTCGACCCGGAGAATCCGGCGATCGCTGCCGATGCCCGCAGCATCGACAGCCCGTCGACGGTGTTCGGCCTGATCGTCGCCGGCCTGAAAGCCCGCCGCGCCGCCGGCGAAAAGCCGTTCACGGTGATGTCCTGCGACAACATCCCCCACAACGGCCATGTGGCCGCCGATGCCGTGATCGGGCTGGCGCGGCTGTCGCACAAGGGCCTTGCCGACTGGATCGCCGACAGCGTCGCCTTCCCGAACGGCATGGTGGACCGCATCACGCCGGCCACCACGGACCGCGAGCGCGCCATCCTGGTCGACCAGTTCGGCGTCGAGGACGCATGGCCGGTCTTCTGCGAGCCTTTCCGGCAATGGGTGCTGGAGGACCGCTTCACCGCCGACCGCCCGGCGTTGGAGATGGTCGGCGTGCAGTTCGTCAAGGACGTGTCGCCCTTCGAACTGATGAAGATCCGCATCCTCAACGGCGGCCACGCGACTATCGCCTATCCGGCCGGGCTGATGGACATCCATTTCGTCCATGAGGCGATGGAGGACCCGCTGGTGCGCGGCTTCCTGCGCAAGCTCGAGCAGGAGGAGATCATCCCGACCGTGCCGCCGGTCCCCGACACCGATCTCCAGGATTATTACGGGCTGATCGAGAGGCGTTTCTCCAATCCGAAGATCGGCGACACGATTCGTCGGCTCTGCCTCGACGGCTCCAACAGACAGCCGAAATTCATCATTCCCACCATCGCCGACCGCCTGAAGGCCGGAAAGAGCGCCGACGGGCTGGCGCTGGAATCGGCGCTGTGGTGCCGCTATTGCGCCGGCACGACGGATTCCGGCGCGGTGATCGAGCCCAACGACCCGAACTGGGACCGCATGCAGACGACCGCTCGTGCGGCCAAAAGCGATCCGCAGGCCTGGCTCGCCATGGCCGACATTTACGGCGACGTCGGCAGGTCGGGGCCCTTCGCGGCGTCCTTCGGCCGGCATCTCGCGTCCTTGTGGCGCGACGGCGCGGCGGAGACGCTGAAGCGGTATCTTTCCGCGTCCTAGGGCGCTATCGGTGGCCGCGACATGCATCGTGCCCCCGAACTGCTGATCTTCGACTGCGACGGCGTCCTCGTGGACAGCGAGACCATCTCGCTGTCGGTGCTGGTCGAGCGCATCGCCGCCGCCGGCGGCAAGGTCAGCGAGGACGAGGCCTATCGCCACTTCCTCGGCCGCAGCATGGCGTCCGTCCACCAGATGCTGCGGCAGGATTTCGGCTTCGCCTTCACCGAGCCGGGCATCGTCGAGCTGCGCGCCGAGATGCAGCGCCGGTTCCGCGCCGAGCTGAAGCCGGTGCCGGGCATCGCCGAGGCTCTGTCGCGCCTGCCGCAGCGGCGCTGCGTCGCTTCCTCCAGCCAGATCGAGCGCATCCGCATGTCGCTCGGCCTCGCCGGCCTGCTGGAAATGCTCGATCCGCATCTGTACAGTGCCTCCATGGTCGAGAGAGGAAAGCCCGCGCCCGACCTTTTCCTGCATGCGGCGCGGGAGATGGGTGCGGACCCGCAGGACTGCCTGGTTATCGAGGACAGCCCCGCCGGCATCGATGCCGCGCGCGCGGCCGGAATGCGCGTCTTCGCCTTCACCGGCGGCTCGCATGCCGGCCATGCCTCGCTGGTCGCCGCGCTCGCGCAGCGCGAGCCGGACCTCGTGTTCGACGACATGCGCCGGCTTCCCGAGCTGATCGACGGGATGTGGCCTCCCATGGCGCTGGGCGCCGGGGCCGCCTGATGCAGCGGCACGTCTGCGCCGTCGACGTCGGAACGGGCAGCGCGCGGGCAGGCATCATCGACGGGCAGGGCAGGCTGCTCGGGCGCGGCGAGCATCCGATCCTCATGAACCGCCCGGGCCCCGGCCATGCCGAGCACGATTCGGACGACATCTGGCGCGCCGTCTGCGCCGCCGTGGGGCTGGCCCTGCAGAAATCCGGCGTGCCGGCGCAAAGCGTCGCCGGCATCGGCTTCGACGCCACCTGCTCGACCGTGATCCGAGATCGAGCCGGCGGGCAGATCGGCCTGTCGCCGGATGCCGGCGGCACCTGGGACACGATCGTCTGGCTCGACCATCGGGCCATCGCCGAGGCGGACGAATGCACGGCCGGCGGCCATGACGTGCTGGAGTTCGTCGGCGGTGCGATGTCGCCGGAGATGGCGGTGCCCAAGCTGATGTGGCTGAAGCGGCGGCGGCCGGACATCTGGGCGCGCGCGGGCCACCTCTTTGACCTCGCCGATTTCCTGACCTGGCGCGCCTGCGGTTCGCTAGCGCGCTCGCAATGCACCGTGACCTGCAAGTGGACCTATTTGGCGCATGAGGAGGATGGCTGGAGACGGGATTTCCTCGCCTCCGTCGGGCTTCCCGACCTTCTGGAGCGCGGCCGGCTGCCGGCGCGCGCCACCCCGGTCGGCGCGGACCTCGGCCCGCTGACGGCGCAGGCGGCCCGCGACCTCGGCCTGACCACCACCTGCCGCGTCGCGGCGGGCGTCATCGACGCCTATGCCGGCGCGCTGGGCGTGCTGGGCGGCTTCGCGACGGAGCCGTCCGCCCTCGACCGCCACCTGGCGCTCATCGCCGGCACGTCGAGCTGCGTCATGACGCTGTCGCGCGACCCGAAGGCGTTTCCCGGCGGCTGGGGCCCCTATTGGGGCGCGGCCCTGCCGGGTTTCTGGATCAGCGAAGGCGGCCAGTCGGCAACCGGCGCGCTGCTCGACCACGTCATCCGCCTGCATGGCGCGGGCGGCAAGCCGGACGCCGCCCTCCATGCCGCCATCGCCGCGCGCATCGGCGCATTGCGGGCGGCGGAGGGCGAGGCCTTCGCCGCGCGCCTGCATGTCCTGCCCGATTTCCACGGCAACCGCTCGCCGCTGGCCGATCCGCATGCGCTGGGCGTCATCAGCGGCCTGGCGCTCGACGCGTCCTTCGACGGCCTGTGCCGGCTCTACTGGCGCACCTGCGTGGCCATCGCGCTCGGCGTGCGCCATATCGTCGACACGCTGCACGCAGGAAGCGTGGCGGTCGATACGCTGCACGTGACCGGCGGCCATACGAAAAACCCGCTGCTCATGGAACTCTACGCCGACGCCGTCGGCTGCGCGGTGACGGAGCCCTGCCCGGAAGACGACGCCGTCCTGCTCGGCACCGGCATGCTGGCCGCCGCCGCCGCAGGCCTGCATCCGGACCTCGCCGCCGTCTGCGCCGCCATGCACAGGCCCGGCCACGCCTCTGTGCCGAGGGCATCGGCGCGGGCCGGCTACGAGCGCGACTACCGGATCTTCCTGGAGATGCACCGCCAGCGGCAGGCGCTCGACCGGATGGCGTGAGCCGACCCGCTTCGGGCGCTGGATCAATGCTTTCCCCCCGCCTCGCCCTTGCCCGCCGCCGCCCTTTCGATAGAAGGCCCGCTTTCCGCGCGGCGGCGCGATGGTGGAGCTGGCGGCGACGATGCGGGCGGAAGCGCACCTTCCGGAACGGAGCCTTTGGCGCGAGGAAGTCCGCGCAACGGTGGCGCTCGCCTGGCCGATCGTGCTGACCAATCTCGGCCAGACCGCCATGACCGCGACCGACGTGCTGATGATGGGCCGGCTGGGCCCCGACGCGCTGGCCGCCGGCGCGCTCGGCGCCAACCTCTACATGCTGCCGCTGATCTTCGGCCTCGGCCTGGTGACGGCGACGTCGCCCATGGTCGCCATCGAGCTCGGCCGCAGGCGCCATTCGGTGCGCGACGTGCGCCGCACCGTGCGGCAGGGTTTCTGGCTGGCCGTGCTTGTGGCGCTGCCGATCTGGCTGTTCCTGTGGAATGCCGAGCCGATCCTCGTCGCCCTCGGCCAGCAGCCCGACCTTGCCGCGCAGGCGGCGTCCTACGTCCACACGCTGCAATGGGCCGTGCTGCCCTTCTATCTCTACCTCGTGCTGCGCTCCTTCCTGTCGGCGCTGGAACGCCCCGGCTGGGCGCTCGTCGTGGTCTTCCTGGCCGTGGCCTTCAACGTGCTGGCCAACTGGTGCCTGATGTTCGGCAATCTCGGCTTCCCGGCGCTCGGCCTGCCCGGATCCGGCATCGCCACGACGATCTCCAGCCTGCTGATGTTCGCCGGCCTGGCGGTGGTGGTGACGCGCGACCGGCGTTTCCGCCGCTACCGCCTGTTCGGCCGCTTCTGGCGCTCCGACTGGCCACGGCTGGGGGCGTTGCTGCGGCTCGGCCTGCCGATCGCCGGCATCCTGACCTTCGAGGTTTCGATCTTCAACGCCGCCTCCTTCCTCATGGGGCTGATCGGCGCCGCCTCGCTGGCCGCCTACGCCATCGCCATTCAGGTCGCCTCGCTGGCCTTCATGGTGCCGATGGGCATCGGACAGGCCGCCACGGTGCGCGTGGCGCGCGCCTTTGGAGCCGGCGACGCCGATGCGGTGAGCCGCGCCGGCTGGACCGCCTACGCGCTGGGCGTCGGCTTCATGACGCTGACGGCGACGGTCATGGTGTTCCAGCCGCAACTGCTGATATCAGCCTTCCTCGACCCCGCCGATCCGCGCAACGCGGCGGTGGCCAGGCTGGCGGTCGGCTTCCTCGCCTTCGCCGGCCTGTTCCAGATCGTCGACGGCGCGCAGGCCGTGGGCGTCGGCATGCTGCGCGGCCTGCACGACACGGCGGTGCCGATGCTGTTCGGGCTCGTCGGCTACTGGGGCGTCGGGCTTCCGCTGGGCGTCCTGCTCGCCTTCCCCCTGGGTTTCGAAGGCAACGGCATCTGGGTGGGGCTGTGCGCCGGGCTGGCCGTGGTGGCGGTCCTGCTGCTGTGGCGCTGGCTGCGCCGTCACCGGCTGATGGCGCAGCCATAGCCGGCCGGGCCGGAGGGGACGCCGTTGCGCGTTCCCCGTGAAAGGTTTTATAGGCCTTGGGCAGAGGCGTCCCGCGTGGGGAGAAAGACGGCCGATGGCGAGGACGGATATTGCGCGGCGTGTGTACAACCACACCTGGAAGCTCGATCCCATCGTCCGCAGCCTGCTGGACACGGATTTCTACAAGCTCCTGATGCTGCAGATGATCTGGGGCGTGTACCCCACGGTCGACGCCACCTTCTCGCTCATCAACCGCACAACGCGGGTGCGCCTCGCCGACGAGATCGACGAAAGGGAGCTGCGCGACCAGCTCGATCATGCGCGCACGCTGCGTTTCTCCAAGAAGGAGATGATCTGGCTGGCCGGTAACACCTTCTATGGCCGCAAGCAGATCTTCGAGCCCGACTTCCTGGCCTGGCTGGAGACCTTCCAGTTGCCCCCCTACGAGCTGGAGAAGCGCGACGGCCAGTACGAGCTGCGCTTTCACGGTCCCTGGATGTACACGACGCTGTGGGAGATCCCGGCGCTGGCCATCATCAACGAGCTTCGCTCGCGCGCCGCCATGCGCGATTTCGGCCCCTTCGCGCTCGACGTGCTCTATGCCCGCGCCAAGGCCAAGGTGTGGGCCAAGACGGAACAGCTCCGCAAGCTGCCGGCGCTGCGCATCTCCGATTTCGGCACGCGCCGCCGCCATTCCTTCCTGTGGCAGCGCTGGTGCGTCGAGGCGCTCAAGGAAGGCATCGGCGAGGCCTTCACCGGCACCTCGAACGTCATGCTGGCCATGGACACCGACCTGGAGGCGCTGGGTACCAACGCGCATGAGCTGCCGATGGTCTTCGCCGCGCTGACCGACAGCGAGGCGGAGCTGCGGGCCTCGCCCTATCGCGTGCTGCGCGACTGGCAGCGCTACTACGGCGGCAATCTGCTGATCGTCCTGCCCGACACTTTCGGCACCGAGGCGTTCCTGCGCGACGCGCCCGACTGGGTCGCCGACTGGACCGGCTTCCGCCCCGACAGCGCCCCGCCCATCGAGGCGGGCGAGCGCATCATCGCCTGGTGGAAGGAGAAGGGCCGCGACCCGGCCGGCAAGCTGCTGATCTTCTCCGATGGGCTCGAGGCCGAGACGATCATCGACACCTACCGGCATTTCGAGGGCAGGGTGCGCATGTCGTTCGGCTGGGGCACCAACCTCACCAACGATTTCGAGGATTGTTCGCCGTTCCCGACCAAGGACCTCAACGCCATCTCGCTGGTCTGCAAGGTGACGGAGGTCAACGGCCGCCCGGCGGTGAAGCTGTCCGACAATCTCGCCAAGGCGACCGGCGATCCGGCCGAGATCGGACGCTACATCAGGCTCTTCGGCGAGGAGGGGCGCTCGACCCACGCGGTCAAGGTGTGAGCGCGGGACGTCGGATCGCTCTGGCCGCGCTTGCGCCGGCCGCCTGTCTCCCGGCCGGCCAGGCTCTCGCCCATGCCTCGCAGCGCGGCTACGTGCTGCTCCTGCCGACCGGCTACTATCTCGCCGGCGGCGCGCTGGCCGTTGCGGCGAGCTTTGCCGCGCTCGCATTGCTGAACCCGCGCCGGCTCCAAAACCTTCTCGGGCTTCGCCTGCCGCTGGGTCGCGTGCCGGACCGCTGGCGCTTCGCCGCCAGCCTCGCCTCCTTCCTCCTTCTGGCCGTGCTGGTGGCCGCCGGTTTCCTCGGCAGCCGCGACCCGCTGTCGAATCCCCTGCCGCTGGTCGTCTGGTCGCTGCTGTGGGTCGGGTTGACGATCGTGCAGGGCGTCTTCGGCAATCTCTGGCGGTGGCTGGACCCGTGGTACGCGCCGTGGCGCATGCTGTCGCCGTGGGCTGGCCGCGCGCCGCTGAAGCCGCCGGCATGGCTGGGCTGCTGGCCGGCCGTGGCGCTGTTCCTCGCCTTCGTCTGGTTCGAGCTGATCGATCCCGCGCCGGACGATCCTTACCGGCTGGCGGTCGCCGTCGGCCTCTACTGGCTGGCGACGTTCGCGGCCATGCTCGCCTTGGGCCATGCGGAGTGGTCGCGGCGCGGCGAGTTCCTGTCGGTCTTCTTCGGTCTGATCGCCCGCCTCGGCATGGTCGAGCGCACGCCGGACGGCCGGCTTCTGCTGGCCCTGCCCGGCGGCAAGCTGGCCGGCGCGCCGGCCTTGTCGCTCCCGGCCATGACGCTGCTGCTCGTCGCTCTCGCCTCCGTCTCCTTCGACGGCCTTTCCCAGACCTTCTTCTGGCTCGGGCTGAACGGCGTCAACCCGCTGGAACTGCCCGGCCGCACCGCGCTGACGGGCATCAACGGCGTCGGCCTGGCGCTCGCCTGCCTGCTGCTCGGGGGCCTTTTCCTGTTGTGCGTCTGGCTGGGCGAGCGGATGGGGGGCGGGGAAAGGACCCTGCCGGCGGCCGGCCTGCTCGTCTGGTCCATCGCGCCCATCGCGCTCGCCTATCATGTCGCGCACTACCTCACCGTGCTGCTGGTCGACGCACAATATGCGCTGGTCGCCATCTCCGACCCTTTTTCCCGTGGCTGGAACCTGTTCGGCACCGCCTACATGCCGGTGCGCGCGGCCGTCGCGGCGGGGTCGGACGCCGCCTGGACGATCTGGAACGTGCAGGCCGCCGCGATCGTCGGCGGCCATGTGGTCGCGGTCGTGGCGGCGCATCTCCTGGCCGCCCGCCTGCATCCATGTCGGCGCGCCGCACTTGTCAGCCAGGTGCCGCTGAACGCGCTGATGATCGCCTACACCGTCTTCGGCCTCTGGCTTTTATCGTCGCCGGCGGCGGGATAGCTCTCTTGCGTTCGCGGCGCGGTGGTGTTTTAGCAGGCCGGCATTTCCGCTGCGGCAGGCGCAAGGACCATGAGGATCGCATGAGCAAGAACACCTCTCTCTCGCGGCGCACGGCGCTGAAGGGCCTCGCCGCCGGCCTCGTCGCCGGGCCGGGCTTCGTCCGCTACGCGCAGGCGCAGGCATCCGCCCCGATCCGCATCGGCTTCCAGGCGCACCGCACCGGCATCGGCGCCGCCTACGGCCGCTGGTACGAGCGCACCACCAGCGCCGCCGTGAAGGCGATCAACGCCGCCGGCGGCATCGGCGGAAGGCCCATCGAGATCGTGGTCGAGGACGACGGCACCGACCCCGCGCGCGGCGCGGAGGTGGTGGCCAAGTTCGCCAGCCAGCACAAGGTCGACCTCGTCTACGGCACGCTGTTCAGCCACGTCGTCGCCGGCTCCGCCCCGACCGCCGGCGAATTGAAGATCCCCTATTACGTGGTCAGCGAGGGCTACCACATCGCCTCGGGCAAGATGAACCGCTGGTGCCTCCAGCCCGGCATCACCGACGTGCGCGCGCAGGTCACCTCCGTCGCGCCGTGGATCGCGGGCAATCTCGGCAAGAAGGTCACCATGATCTTCCCCGACTACGCCTTCGGCTACGACCATCGCGACTACTTGCCGGCCGCGCTCGAGAAGGCAGGCGCGAATGTGGTGGCCAAGATCGCCATCCCGCCCACGGAAAGCTCCTTCACGCGCTATTTCCCGCAAATCCCGGCGGACACCGAGGTGCTCTACCATGTGATGGTCGGGCCGGCCGTGCTGACCTTCGTCAAGGAACTCGGCGAGTTCTACGGCAGCGGCGGCCCGCAGCTCTTCGGTTTCATCGATTCGCTCGAGGCCGTCGACATCAACAGCCCCGGCCTGGAATTCCTCAACGGCTCGCATTTCTGGGAGGGCTCGCCGCGCTACGCGCAGGCGAACGATTCGGAGGCCCAGAAAGCCTATCGCGCGGCGGTCGGCATCGACGACAACGGCGCGTCGGTCAATGATGCGAAGGACATTTCCACGGCCGCCCACATGTTCGGCTGCTGGGAAACGCTCTACGTCATCAAACAGGCGATGGAGGCCGCCGGCTATCGCGGTCCTGAGGACCGGCAAAAGCTCGTGGAAGCGACGGAGGCGATCACCACCGTCGCCGAAGGACCGGAGCACCCGCAGGGCGACAAGGTCTTCGACGGCAGGATTCATCAGGTCTTCGGCCACCAGAACATCTCGAAGCTGGAAGGCGGGCGGCTGAACGTCGTGCATCGCACCTCGATCGAAGACGGCCGCTACGAGCCCGAAGCCGACTACACGACGCAGTCGTTCTGATGAAACCGGTGGCGCGGGGCTGAATGGGGTTCGGGCCGCATCTCGTCCTCGCCCTGCTGGAGGGGCTGGTCACCGCCGCGACGCTGTCGCTGACGGCGCTCGGCCTGTCGCTGGTGTTCGGCGTCATGCGGGTGGTGAACGTCGCGCATGGCGAGTTCTTCATGCTGGGCGCGGTGATCGCCTGGGCGGTGGCGGCGGGGTTTCCCGGCGAGCCGGCGCTCGGTTTCGCGGCGGCGCTGGTCGCGGCGCCTCTGGCGGTCGGCGCGCTGGCCTACGCCTCGGACCGGCTGGTGCTGAAACGGCTGGGCTACGATCCGGAGGCGACCATCGTCGCCACCATCGGCATGCTCTATATCCTCCAGCAGGCGGCGCTCACCTTCTACGGCGCGGATGCAAGGCCGGTGCCCGCGCCGTTCTCGGTGCGCATCCAACTGCCGTGGTTCGGCTATTCGGGCTACAAGCTGTTCGTCATCGCCGCGTCCATCGTGCTGCTTGCGGCGACCTGGCTGGTGCTGTCGCGCACGCGCATCGGGCTGATCATGCGCGCCACGCAATATGACGCGGAGACAGCGCAGGCCTTCGGCATCCCGGTGGAAAAGGTCTATGCGGGCGTCTTCGCGCTCGGCGCGATGCTGGCGGCGCTGGCCGCCGTGCTGGTCGTGCCCATCAGCCAGGCGCACTACCTCATGGGCCGCGACCCGCTGCTGCTGTCCTTCATCGTCGTCATCATCGGAGGCTTGGGCAGCCTGCGCGGCACGCTGGTCGCCGCGCTGCTGATCGGCCTGTCGGATGGCGTCGTCTCCATGTTCTTCTCGCCGACGCTGGCCAAGATCATCGCCACGCTGGCGGTCGCGCTGGTGCTCGTCTTCCGCCCGCAGGGCCTGTTCGGAAAGCCCGCGCGATGACGGACGCCGGCAAGGCCTGGATGCTGCATGTCGCGCTGATCGCCGCGCTGTTCGCGCTGCATTTCGTCCTGCCGGCCTATCATCACGGCGTGCTGGCCCGCGTCATGGTGCTGGCTGTCTTCGCCATGGGCTACAATCTGCTGTTCGGCTATGCCGGGCTGCTCAGCCTCGGCCACGCCATGTTCTTCGGGGCGGGGCTCTACGGCGCGGGGCTGGCGGCCTATCATCTCGGCTGGAGCGTGTCCGCCGCCTTCTCCGCCGGCATTTTGGCCGGCATCTCGCTGTCTCTGGCGGTCGGCGTGCTGGCGCTGCGCACCACCGGCGTCGCCTTCATGATCGTCACTATGATGTTCGCGCAGGCATTCTATCTCGCCACGCTGCATTTTAACGCCTGGACGCGCGGCGACGAAGGGCTGGTCCTGCAGACTGCGTCGCGGACATTGGGTTCGCTGTCGCTGGCCGATCCGGCGACGCGCTACCTGGCTGCGCTCGCCCTGTTCTCGCTCGTCCTCCTGCTGACCCTCGCCGTGGTGCGCTCGCGCCTCGGCCGTGTGCTGGTGGCGATCCGCGAGAACGAGCCGCGCACCATCATGCTCGGCTACGACACCTTCGCCGCCAAGCTCGCCGCCACCGTTCTGTCAGGCGCGATCTGCGCGGCGGCGGGCGCGGCCTACGCGCTGCTGTTCGGCTATGTCGGCTCGACGCTGGTGTCGGTGCAATACTCGATCCTGCCGCTGCTCTGGGTGCTGATGGGCGGCGCCGCCACGACGATCGGGCCGCTGATAGGCACGCTTCTGATGTACTATCTGGTCGACCTGTCCGGCGGCCCGCTCGACCGGCTCCTGCCGGGCTGGCATCTCACCTATCTCGGCGTGGTCGGCGTTGCGCTGGTGCTCCTCATCCTGTTCTTCCCGAAGGGCATTCTGGGCACCGTCCGCGGCCGCTGGCTGCGGTGGCTGCCATGACGGTGCTTCTCTCCACCCGTGGATTGAAGAAGAGCTTCGGCGGGCTTCGCGCCGTCGACGGCGTGGATTTCGCGCTGGAGACCGGCGAGATCCGCGCCATCATCGGCCCCAACGGGGCCGGCAAGACGACCTTCGTCAGCCTCGTCTGCGGCCGCATCCTGCCGGATGCCGGAACGATCGTCTTCGACGGCGGGGACATCACGGCGCTGCCCGCCCATGCGCGCGTGCGGCTGGGCATCGCCTATACCTTCCAGATCACCAGCATCTATCCGCGCCTCGGCGTCTTCGACAATGTCGCGCTGGCGGCGCAGCGCGCGGGCGGGGGCGGCCTGCGCGAGCGGGCGATGGCGGCGCTGGAGCGCGTGCATCTGGAGCGCCGCCATGCCGAGCCCGCCGGCACGCTGCCCTACGGCCACCAGCGCCTGCTGGAGCTCGCCATGGCGCTGGCGCTGAAACCCCGCCTGCTCATCCTCGACGAACCGACTCAAGGGTTGTCGGACGCCGAGATCGCCGATTTCATCACGCTGGTGCGCGTGCTGTCGCGGGATGCGACCATCCTGCTGATCGAGCACAACATGCCGGTGGTGATGGAACTGGCCGGGCGCATCACCGTCATGGAGTCCGGCAAGGTTCTGGCCGAAGGCACGCCGGCCGAGATCAGCGCCGATCCCGCCGTGCAGCGCGCCTATCTCGGAGCGCCCGCCGATGGCTGACGCGCTGACCGTCTCCGACCTCTACGCCGGCTATGGCGAGACGCCGGCGCTGCACGGGCTCGACCTCGCCCTGCGCGAGGGCGAGGTGCTGTGCCTGCTCGGCCGCAACGGCGCGGGCAAGACGACGACGCTGAAGGCGATCATGGGGCTGGTGCGCGCGACCTCAGGCTCGATCCGGCTGGGCGACCTGGAGCTGACCGGCCTTCCCGCGCATGATGTGCCCCGGGCCGGCGTCGGCTACGTGCCGCAGGGCCGGCGGCTTTTCGCCGAATTGTCGGTGGCCGAGAACATCGAGATCGGGTTGAACGCGCGCAGGAAGGGCGATGCTGTCCGCCAGCGCGTGCTTGACCTGTTCCCGGTGCTGCGCGAGCGGCTGAAGCAGCAGGCGGGCACGCTGTCCGGCGGCGAGCAGCAGATGCTCGCCATGGCGCGCGCGCTCTGCCTCGAGCCGAAGGTGCTGCTGCTGGACGAGCCGACCGAGGGGCTGATGCCGTCGATGATCGCCCGGATCAGGGACACGGTCTCGTCTCTGCGCGGGCAGGGCGTCTCGACGCTGCTGGTCGAGCAGCGCGTGGAGGCGGTGCTGCCCGTCGCCGACCGCGTCGCCTTCATCGACAACGGCGCCGTGCGCGAAATCGTGGACGTCGCGCGCCTGCGCGCCGAGCCGGACCTGGTGAAGCGCTATGTGGGTGTGTAGGCGGGGACGCCCCCTCCGGCCCTTCGGGCCACCTCCCCCTTAAACGGGGGAGGATCGAGGTTTCCGGCCGGCCTCTACTCCCCTGCGCCGGGGGGGTGGGGGACCCCGACGTGGTGGAGGGGGCGCC
>JAPUFC010000078.1 GCA_027492275.1 Mesorhizobium sp.
CCTTGAATCAAATCCCGCACAAAATGGGAATCCTAAATTGTCACTACAGCCTAGCGCGCCGGCCGGCGGTGCCACAGGGCGGGCAGGGCGACGATGGCGAAGAGCAGCATCGCGGCGTAGAAACCCATCGAGGAGGCGGCGACGATCGGCTCGGCCGCTGCGTTGCCGCCGAGCAGGACGAACAGCCCGGCCAGCAGGCCGATGCCGCTCGCGGCCGTCAGCCAGAAGTGCAGGACGGCCAGGCGCGAGCCGGCGGCTGCCGGCACCAGATGATAGAAGAAGGCGAACAGCGCCGACATCAGCCAGCCGGCGGTCATGACATGCGCGTGGGTCGGCATCTGGCCGTGGTCCTGCGAGATGGACATGTACAGGCCGAGCGCCATGCCGCACAGCGCATAGATGACGGCCAGGGTGAAGAAGTTGCGTGCGACGCCCTGCATTGGTGGAGCTCCGTTGGCTGCGGGTGAGGAATGGGCCGCATCATGGATGGTCGCCGTTGCCGGGCGATGTCGTCGCGACCGGCGGTTCGAAACGACGGCTGTTACCCGCGCGCCCCTTTTGTCGCCCCCCTTGCGTCACGGGGCCCGATGCCGCAATGCAACCATCTTTGCCCGTCAAGGCGGGCCGGACACCGGGGATGTTCATGACCGCCACGCCGCCCGACCGCTGCCGTCTCGTGCTGATAACCCCGCCGGACATGGCGGCCGGCGACATCGCCGCGCGGTTCGCCGAGGCGATCGCCGGCGGCGACGTCGCCTCGGTGATCGTCGCCGCCCACGGCACGGACGAGGTTTCATTGCAGGTGCTGGCCGAGAGGATCGTGCCCGTGGCGCAGGCGGCCGGCATCGCCGCGATCATCGACGGCGACACGCGCGTGGCGGGCCGCGTGGGCGCCGACGGCGTGCATCTGGAGGTCGGCAAGGAGGACCTCGCCGACGCCGTCGAGAGGCTCCAGGCCAAGATGATCGTTGGCACCGGCGGCGCGACGACGCGCGACGCGGCGCTGGAGCTCGGCGAGGCGCAGCCGGACTATGTCTTCTTCGGCCGCTTCGGCTACGACAACAAGCCGGAGCCGCACAGGCGCAACCTGGCGCTGGCGACGTGGTGGGCCGAGATGGTCGAAGTGCCCTGCATCGTGCTGGCCGGCGCGGATGTCGAATCGGTCGCGGCCTGCGCGGCCACCGGCGCGGAGTTCGTGGCGCTGTCGGCGGCGGTGTTCGGCAGCGCCGACGCGGCCGCTGCGGTGCGGCGGGCCAATGCGATCCTGAAAGGGGACGCGCCGCCGCCCGGGGCGCCGGCATGATCCGCATCGCCTCCGTGCTGCTCGTCCTGTCCTGCGCGTCCGCGCTGGCGGCCGGCTCGACCGATGCGGAGGTTTCGCCAGCCGTCCCCGACGCCGCGACGACGGCCCCGTCGCCGGTCGTCGATCCAAACCGCTTCGGCGGTCCGCCGGCCGACGCCGCCTACGGGGCCTATCAGCGCGGGCTCTACCTCACCGCGCTGAACCTGGCGCGGCCGCGCGCTGAGGCCGGCGACGGCGCGGCGCAGACGCTGATGGCAGAGATCCTGGCGCGCGGCCTGGGCGTGCCGCGCAACGAGACCGAGGCGGCGACGTGGTATCAGCGGGCGGCCGAGCAGGGCGTGCCGGAAGCGCAGTTCCAGTATGCGCTGCTCCTGATGGACGGCCGTTTCGTCAAGAAGGACGAGAGGGAAGCCTATGCGCTGCTGCAGGCGGCGGCGGAGGCGGGCAACAGGCTGGCGCAGTTCAATTTCGCCCAGCTTCTGGTGCGGCGGGAGCCCGGCGATTCCGGCATGGCCAGGGCCGTCGTCTACTACGAGCGGGCGGCCGAGGCCGGCATTGCGGACGCGCAGTACGCGATGGCGCAGGTCTATGCCAACGGGGTGGGCGGCCGGCCGCGCGACGAGGCCGAGGCGCGCAAATGGCTGGAAAAGGCGGCGCGGCAGAATTTCGACACCGCGCAGCTCGATCTCGGGACCTGGCTCGTGGAGGGCAAGGGCGGGCCGCGCGACTACAAGGCCGGCTTCGAGTGGATGAGCCGTGCGGCGCGCGGCGGCAACGTCGCGGCGCAGAACAGGCTGGCCAAGCTCTACATGGCCGGGCTCGGCACCGATCCCGATTCCATCCTCGCCGCCGCCTGGTACTTCACCGCGCGCCGCGCCGGGCTGAAGGACCCCGAGATGGAGGATTTCCTCGACGGGCTGACCGACGAGGAGCAGAAGGAAGCGCTCGTGCGGGCTAACAGGCTGCGCTGAGCGGCCTATCGGTCGTGCCCGGCTTGCCTCCGGGCGCGATTTGTGGTGTTGGAGGCGCGATATTCCGCCCGCGGCGGTTCTCTCTCCTGTCTGGAACAAGGCACAATGGCCAAGATCAACGGCAACGAAATCCGTCCCGGCAACGTCATCGAGCACGATGGCGGCCTCTGGGTCGCGGTGAAGACCAACGCGGTCAAGCCCGGCAAGGGCGGCGCCTACAATCAGGTCGAGCTCAAGAACCTGATCAACGGCACCAAGCTCAACGAGCGCTTCCGTTCCGCCGAGACCGTCGAGAAGGTGCGTCTCGAGCAAAAGGATTTCTCCTACCTCTACGAGCAGGGCGACTCGCTGGTCTTCATGGACACCGAATCCTACGAGCAGCTCGAGCTCCAGAAGGATTTCGTCGGTGACCGCGCCGCCTTCCTGCAGGACGGCATGATGGTCACGGTCGAGCTCTACGAGGAGAAGCCGATCGGCATCTCGCTGCCCGACCAGGTGACGCTGACCATCACCGAGGCCGACCCGGTGGTGAAGGGCCAGACGGCCGCCTCCTCCTACAAGCCCGCCGTGCTGGAAAACGGCATCCGCGTGCTGGTGCCGCCCTTCATCTCTTCCGGCGAGCGCATCATCGTCGACACCAACGAGCTGACCTACGTCCGCCGCGCGGACTGATCGCGGCCGTCGGCAGCCGGATCGCCGACTGCCGAAGCCGGGAAGGAAACATGGCCCGTTCAGCACTCCTCAACGTCATGGTCGGCGCCGCGATGAAGGCGGGCCGCTCGCTGTCGCGTGATTTCGGCGAGGTGCAGAACCTTCAGGTCTCGCTGAAAGGGCCGGGCGACTATGTAAGCCAGGCGGATCGCAAAGCGGAAGAAATCGTCTTCAACGAGCTGTCGCGGGCGCGGCCCGGCTACGCCTTCCTGATGGAGGAGCGCGGCGCGGTCGGCGGCGACGACGACCAGCACCGCTGGATCGTCGATCCGCTCGACGGCACCACGAACTTCCTGCACGGCATCCCGTTGTTCGCCATCTCGATCGCGCTGGAACGGCAGGGCCAGCTCGTCGCCGGCGTCATCTACAACCCGGCGATGGACGAGCTCTACACGGCCGAGCGCGGCGGCGGGGCGTTCCTCAACGACCGCCGCATCCGCGTCTCGGCGCGCCGCAACCTGTCCGACGCGGTGATCGGCACGGGCGTGCCGCATCTCGGGCGCGGCCATCACGGCAACTACCTGATCGAGCTGCGCAACGTTATGGGCGAGGCGGCCGGCATCCGCCGCATGGGCGCGGCCTCGCTCGACCTCGCCTATGTCGCCGCCGGGCGCATGGACGGGTTCTGGGAGGAATGGCTGTCGCCCTGGGACATGGCGGCGGGCATCCTGATGATCCGCGAGGCGGGCGGCTTCGTGTCCGACCGGGCCGGCGGGCAGGACATGCTGGACACGGGCGACATCGTCGTCGGCAACGAGCCGATCCAGAAGGCGCTGCTCGCCACGGTGAAGAAGCCGCTCAACGCGCGCTGAACCGCGCTTTTGCCCTTTCGTGCCGCGCCGCACTGGCCAGCGCCTTTCAATTTCGTCACAATTCCGTTTAGAGTCGCGGCCTTGAATGGGCCGCGAGCTGATTGGGGCGTGGGCGGATGGCGTTGATGAGATCGGTGACGGGCGGGCGGTCGTCCGATGTGCTGGGCTACGACCCGCACAGGCTGTCGAGCCCGCAGGTCTTCATCCTGTCCATGGCCATCTTCCTCGCCATCGTCGGCTTCATCGCCATCATCCTGACGCGGCAGATAACGGCGGCCTTCACCACCAATCCCGGCCTCAACGGGTTGATCCTCGGCGTGCTGGTGGTCGGCATCCTGCTGACCTTCCAGCAGGTCGTGCGGCTCTTCCGCGAGGTGCGCTGGGTCAATTCCTTCCGCGCCGGCTCGGAAACCACCGAACCCGTGCTGCTGGCGCCGATGAAGGCGATGATCGGTCGCTCCTCGGCCATGGCCTTCTCGGCCTCGTCCATGCGCACCATGCTGGATTCGATCGCCAACCGGCTGGACGAGAGCCGCGACATCTCCCGCTACCTGACCGGCCTGCTGGTCTTCCTCGGACTGCTCGGCACCTTCTGGGGCCTGCTGGCGACGATCGGCTCGATCGGCCAGACGATCCAGTCGCTCGATCCGGGTTCGGGTGATGCCAATTCGGTGCTGGAGTCGCTGAAGCAGGGCCTGTCCGCGCCGCTGTCGGGCATGGGCACGGCTTTCTCCTCCTCGCTGTTCGGTCTCGCCGGCTCGCTGGTGCTCGGCTTCCTCGACCTGCAGGCGGGGCGGGCGCAGACGCGCTTCTACACCGAGCTGGAGAACTGGCTTTCCTCCGTCACCGACCTTTCTTCCGACATGATCGTGCCCGATGCCTCGCGGGCGGAATCGTCGGACGAGATCCGCGCGCTGTCGGAAAGGCTGCGGACCATGCAGGAGAACGGCTCCAGCCCGCGCGTCGCCACCGCGATGGCCAATCTCGCCGACGGCATATCGGGGCTGGTCAAGAACATGCGCTCCGAGCAGCAGATCATGCGCGACTGGGTCGAGGCCCAGTCGGAGGAGCAGAAGAAGATGCGCGAGACGCTAGACAGGATCGCTGAGGCGCTGAGGCAGCGGGAACGCAACTGAGATGGCGCTGGCGCGGGCGCGGCGGGGCGACCGCCGCATCGACTACTGGCCGGGCTTCGTCGACGCGCTGTCGACGCTTCTGCTCGCCATCATGTTCCTCCTGTCCGTCTTCGTTCTGGCGCAATTCCTGCTCAGCCGCGAGATCTCCGGCAAGGACGAGGTGCTCTCCCGCCTCAACTCGCAGATCAACGAGCTGACCCAGCTTCTGGCGCTGGAAAAGGGCAACACGCAGGACGCGCAGGACCAGCTCGCCAATCTCCAGGCTACGCTGACGGCGGCCGAGAGCGAGCGGTCGCGGCTGCAACAGCTTCTGGCGCAGGGCGCCGGGGCGGGAGCGGAGGCGGAAGCGCGCGCCGGGGCGCTGTCGGGCGAGCTCGACACCGAGCGCCAGATCAGCCAGCGCGCGCTCAGCCAGGTCGAGCTGCTCAACCAG
Organism: Mesorhizobium sp.; assembly: GCA_027492275.1. Lineage (GTDB taxonomy): Bacteria > Pseudomonadota > Alphaproteobacteria > Rhizobiales > Rhizobiaceae > JAPUFC01. Next base: position 5,367 of record JAPUFC010000078.1, read on the forward strand.
CAGATCGCGGCGCTGCGCCGGCAGATCGCGGCGCTGGAGGATGCGCTCAACGTGGCGGAGACGCGCGACAAGGAATCCAACACCAAGATCGCCGATCTCGGCCGCCGCCTGAACGTGGCGCTGGCGCAGCGGGTGCAGGAGCTGAACCGCTACCGTTCCGATTTCTTCGGCCGGCTGCGCGAAATCCTGTCCGACCGCGAGAACATCCGCATCGTCGGCGACCGCTTCGTCTTCCAGTCGGAGGTGCTGTTCCCGGTCGGCTCGGAGGTGATCAACGATGCCGGGCAGGCCGAGATGAAGAAGCTCGCCGACGCCATCATCGAGCTGCAGAAGGAAATCCCGCCGGAGATCAACTGGGTGCTGCGCGTCGACGGCCACACCGACGACCGGCCGCTGTCCGGCGCGGGGCGCTACCGCGACAACTGGGAGCTTTCCTCGGGCCGCGCGACCTCCGTGGTGAAGTTTCTGATCGCCAACGGCGTGCCGGCCAACCGGCTGGTCGCGGCCGGCTTCGGCGAGTTCCAGCCGCTCGACGCCGCCGGCACCGACGAGGCGCGCAACCGCAACCGCCGCATCGAGCTCAAGCTCACCGAGCGTTAGTTCTTTTTCCTTTAGCAGAGTCTGATATGTCATTCGCCAAGCTGGACGATCTTTGCCGCAAGCTGGAGGCGCTGGAGCACGCGCTGTCCATTCTCGGCGCGGACGAGGCGACGCACATGGCGGTGGGCGGCGGCGAAAAACGCGCCGAGGCGATGGCGATGCTGGCCGGCATGCACCACGTCCGCGCCACCGCGCCCGAGATCGCCGACTGGATCGACGCGGCCGAAAACGAGGCGCTGAACGAAGACCAGGCGCTGGCGCTCGGCGAGTTCAGGCGCCATCACGCCAACCTCACCTGCCTGCCGGTCGAGTTCGTGGAGCGGCAGACGGCGGCGCGCATGCGTTCCGAGCAGCTCTGGCGCGATCTGCGGGCCAAGAACGACTGGACGGGCTTTTTGCCCGCGCTGGAAAACGTCGTCTCGCTGGTGCGCGAGGAGGCGGCGATGCGCGCGGAAAAACTCGGGCTCGATCCCTATGACGCGCTGATGGAGCAGTACGATCTCGGCAACCGCGTCGCCGACATCTCTCCGGTGTTCGAGGACCTCAAGGGTTTCCTGAAGGACTTCGTGCCTGAGGCGCTGGAGACGCAGGAGCGAAGGCTCTCCGCGCGCAAAGGCCGCTCGCTCTCTGGCGTCTATGCGGTGGACAAGCAGCGCGAGCTGGGGCTGGCCATGATGGCGGCGGTCGGCTTCGACTTCTCGCATGGCAGCCTCGCCGTTTCGCACCATCCCTTCTGCGGCGGTGTGCCGAGCGACGTGCGCATCACCACGCGCTACCGGAGCACGGACTTTTTGTCGGCGCTGATGGGCGTGCTGCACGAGACCGGCCATGCGCTCTACGAGCAGAACCTGCCGAAGGACTGGTCGCACTGGCCGCTGGGCAAGGCGCGCGGCATGGCGGTGCACGAAAGCCAGAGCCTGTTCAACGAGAAGCAGATCGGCCGCAATCCGGCCTTCTGGCGCTGGGCGCTGCCGGTGGTGGAGAAGCATCTCGGCGAGGACTGGTCGATCGACGACATCCTGCCGCATGTCCATCACGTCGCGCGCGGCCTGATCCGCGTCGACGCCGACGAGGTGACCTACCCGCTTCACGTCATCCTGCGCTACGAGCTGGAGCGGGAGCTGGTCTCGGGCCGGCTGGCGGTGGCGGATATCCCCGAAGCCTGGGACGCGAAGATGCGCGAATATCTCGGGCTGTCCACCATCGACAATCCGGCCGACGGCCCGATGCAGGACGTGCATTGGCCGGGCGGCGCGTTCGGCTATTTCCCCTCCTACACGCTCGGCGCCATGATGGCGGCGCAGCAATGGGCGGCGCTGACGCGGGAGATCCCGGACGCCGACGAGGCGATGGCGCGGGGACAGTTCGCCGGCATCAACGACTGGCGGCGCGAGCGGATCTGGTCCCAAGGCTCGCGCTTCTCCACGCCCGAGCTGATCGAGCGCGCGACGGGCGGGAAGCTGGAAGCCGGCTATTTCACCCGGCATCTGAAGGCGCGATACGGGGCGAATTGAGCTTTTGGGAAGTTCTCCTTCCGGTTTTCGTCATTCCGGGTTCCGCTGCGCGGCCCCGGAATGACGGGAGGCGGCTCGCCCTGTCGGCTGCTCATTCCGCCGCGCCCCTGAACGCGTCGGCGCCGGTCTCGAACTGGAGCCGGGCCAGCCGCGCGTAGACGCCGTCCCGCGCCACCAGGCTGCGATGCGTGCCCTCCTCGACGATGCGGCCGCCGTCCAGCACCAGGATGCGGTCGGCGTTGAGCACGGTGGCGAGGCGGTGGGCGATGACCAGCGTCGTGCGGCCGCGCATCAGCCGTTCGAGCGCGGCCTGAACCAGCGCCTCGCTTTCGGCGTCGAGCGCGGAGGTGGCCTCGTCCAGCAGCAGGATGGGAGCGTCGCGCAGGATAGCGCGGGCGATGGCGAGGCGCTGCCTCTGGCCGCCCGACAGCGTCACGCCGCGCTCGCCGACCGGGGTCCCCATGCCTTGCGGCAGCCGCCGGATGAATTCTTCCGCGTTGGCGTCGCGCGCGGCCTGCGCGATCTCGGCGTCGGTGGCGTCGAGCCGGCCGAAGGCGATATTTTCCCCGACCGTGGCGTCGAAGACGGTCACGTCCTGCGGCACGATGGCGATGCGGCGGCGCAAGGCGTCGGGGTCGGCGCGGCCGATGTCGACGCCGTCGACCAGGACCGCGCCGCGAACCGGGTCGTAGGCGCGCAGGATGAGCGAAAACAGCGTGCTCTTGCCGGCGCCGGACGGGCCGACGATGGCCACGGTCTCGCCCCTGGCGACCGAGAAGGACACGTCGTGCAGGGCGCGGCTGTCGTCGCGCGCCGGATAGGCGAAGGAGACATGGCGGAACTCGACGGTGGCCGGGGCGGGGGTCGGCAGCGCCACGGGTCTCGCCGGCGCGGCGATGGCGGGCGTCTCGGCCAGCAGTTCCGACAGGCGCTCGGCCGCGCCGGCCGCCTGGCTGACCTCTCCCCAGACCTCGGACAGTGCGCCGAGCGCGCCGGCGGCGAAGACGGCGTAGAGCAGGAACTGGCCAAGCGTGCCGGGCGACATGTCGCCCGCCAGCACGTCGCGCGAGCCCATCCATAGCACGGCCACCACCGAGGAGAAGACGATGAAGATGGCGACGAAAGTGAGCACGGCGCGCGCCATGATGGAGGAGCGGGCGGCGGCGAAGGCGCTTTCCACGGCGGCCGAGAAGCGCGACGCGGCGAGCGCCTCGTTGGTGAAGGCCTGCACGGTGCGGACGGCGCCGATCTGCTCGCCGGCGTAGGCGTTGGCCGCCGCCAGCGTGTCCTGCGCGGCGCGGGATTTCCTGCGCACCGAGCGGCCGAAGGCGACCAGCGGCAGCACCACGAAGGGGATGGCGGCGATGGCCAGCGCCGAAAGCTTCGGACTGGTGATGACCATCATGGCGAGCGCGCCCGAGCCGAGGATGAGGTTGCGCAGCGCCACCGAGGCGGTGGCGCCGACGACGGACTTCACCTGCGTCGTGTCGGCGGCGAGCCGCGACACGATCTCGCCCGACTGGGCGCGGTCGAAGAAGGACGCCGACAGCCGCGTCACATGGGCGAAGACGTCGCCGCGCAGGTCGGCCACGACGCGCTCGCCGAGCGTCACGACGAAGAAATAGCGGCCGGCGGAAGCGAGCGCGAGCACCGCGGCCATGACCAGCAGCATGGCGAAGTAGTTGGCGACGAGCGCGGAATCCGCGTCGGAAAAGCCGTGGTCGATCATGCGGCGCACGGCGATGGGCAGCGCCAGCGTGGTCAGGGCCGCGGCCACCAGCGATAGCGCCGCGCCTGCCAGCAGGCCGCGATAGCGCAACACATAGGGGACGAGCCGGGCGAGGGGACGCATGGTGCGAGGGCGATCCGGCAACGCCGGTGCGTCGATTTCAGCCATGCGCTTTCGATTCCAGTGTGCGCGCCGCGAAGCGCGACGGCACCGTCTTGTTATTCGGCAGGGCCTGATGTATAGGCTCGCCGACCGTTTTAGAAGCCGTGGCTGGAATAGCCGCGGCTTCGAGTTTTTGCAAAAGGGACCGATCGCCGCAGCGCTTCGCCGGCACGGCCAGAGACCGGGAAAAAGCGATGAAGGACCAGATCCACCCCGACTACCACATGATCAAGGTCGTGCTGACCGACGGCACCGAGTACCAGACGCGCTCGACCTACGGCAAGGAAGGCGACACGCTGAACCTCGACATCGATCCGAACACGCACCCCGCCTGGACCGGCGGCCAGCAGAACCTGCTCGATCGCGGCGGCCGCCTGTCGAAGTTCAAGAACCGCTACGCGGGCCTCTCGATCTGAATTTTTCGGATTTTTTCGAATGCAGCAACCCCGCTTCGGCGGGGTTTTTGTTTGTGGTGCTTGCTGAAGGACGCACGGCAAGCGCCAGAAATTCAGCCGTCCGCCCTATCGTGCCTGCGGTCCGAATGGCCGAGGTCGCGATCCGGGTCGATCACGTCGCGCACGCGCTGCTTGAGCCCGGCGGCGTCGGGAAAGCCGCCGTCGCGCTTGCGGTCCCAGATGGCCGCGCCGTCGCAGGTGATCGTGAAGACGCCGCCGGTGCCGGGCGTCAGCACCACCTCGCCGAGGTCCGTGCCGAAGGTGGACAGCAGCTCCTGCGCCATCCAGCCGGCGCGCAGCAGCCACTGGCATTGCGTGCAGTAAGTGATGCGGATGACGGGCTTTCGGCCGTCGCTCATGCGGCGCTGAGCTTGGCCAGCGTCGCCTCGTCGACCTCGAAATTGGCGTAGACGTTCTGCACGTCGTCGTCGTCCTCGAGCGTCTCGACCAGCCGCATGAGCGACTTGGCGCGGTCCTCGTCGACCGGCACCGTGTTCTGCGGCTTCCAGATCGTCTTGACGCTCGACGCCTCGCCGAGCGTGCCCTCCAGCGCCCTGGACACCTCGCCGAGATCCTCGAAGGCGCAGGTGATCGTGTGGCCTTCCTCGTCCGACTGCACGTCCTCGGCGCCGGCCTCGATGGCGGCTTCCATGACCTTGTCGTCGCTGCCGGCCGAGGCCGGATAGACGATCTCGCCGGCGCGGTTCCACATGAAGGAGACGGAGCCGGTCTCGCCCAGCGCGCCGCCGGCCTTGGTGAAGGCGGCGCGGACGTTCGACGCCGAGCGGTTGCGGTTGTCGGTCAGGGCTTCCACGATCAGGGCCACGCCGCCGGGGCCGTAGCCCTCGTAGCGCACTTCCTCGTAGTTCTCGGAGTCGCCGCCCGACGCCTTGTTGATGGCGCGCTGGATGTTGTCCTTGGGCATGGACTCGGCCTTGGCGTTCTGGATGGCCAGGCGCAGGCGCGGGTTCATGGCGGGGTCGGGCAGGCCCTGCTTGGCGGCGACGGTGATCTCGCGCGCCAGCTTGGAAAAGATCTTCGACCGCACCGCGTCCTGGCGGCCCTTGCGGTGCATGATGTTCTTGAACTGTGAATGGCCGGCCATGAAACCCCTGTCTCGGCGAATGTCGGTGCCGGCATGTGTCCGGCGCGGCGGATTTTTGATGGCGGCTTATAGTAAAATCGGCGGCAAAGGTCCAGAACGCGGCGGCGCGGGCCTCGCGAAATCGTGACCGGCGCACGGGTGGCGGGTTGCCGCCCGGCGGCTATCGTCACGGCAACGCCGACCGCGACGGAGCAGAACCTTGCGCCTCCTTGCCGCAGCCATGTCGTTCGCCGCCCTGCTGGCCTCGGCGCCTGTCGCCCTGGCGCAGCAGGCCGAGGCGCCGCCCAGCCGCTGCATCGCGATCGCGCAGGCGCTGCCCAAGGCGACGTTCGCCAGCTTTTCCGCCACGAGCCCGCTGGTGGCCCAGAGCTTCGTCGACGGCGACGTGACGATCACCTATGCCGGGCATTCCACCTATGTGATCGAGACGCCGGGCGGGGTGCGGATCGCGACGGACTACAGCGGCGTCTACGGCTCCAGCCCGCTGCCGCGCGTGGTGACGATGAACAAGGCGCACCGCACGCATTACACCGACGCGCCGGATCCAGGCATCGAATACGTGCTGCGCGGCTGGAACCCGGACGGCGGGCCGGCGCGCCATGCGGTGGTGGTGGACGACGTCTATGTCCGCAACGTGCCGACGGACATCCGCAACTGGGGCGGGCTGGAGCCGGACGGAAACTCCATCTTCATCTTCGAGGTGGCCGGACTGTGCATCGGCCATCTCGGCCATCTGCACCACCGGCTGACCGACGCGCACTACGGCGCGATCGGGCGGCTGGACATCGTGATGGTGCCGATCGACGGCGGCATGACGCTGTCGCTGGACTCCATGAGCGAGATCGCCGAGCGGCTCTATTCCTCGATGATCCTGCCCATGCACCGGCACGCGACGCAGATCAGCGAGTTCACCGGGCCCTTGTCGAAGAAATTCGCCGTGGAGATGTCGGCCAGCCGCTCGCTGAAGGTGAATCTGCGCACGCTGCCGAAGCGGCCGACGATCGTGGTGCTGAGCGGGGTGTGAAGCCGGGGTCGATTTTGGCATAGCGCCCCCCTCCACCACTTCGTGGTCCCCCTCCCCCGCTTCGCAGGGGAGGATCAACGTTGCGGCCGGCCTCGACCTCGATCCTCCCCCGTTTACGGGGGAGGGGGACCACGAAGTGGTGGAGGGGGCCGCTATGCCCAGCGCTCAGTGCGCCGCGCCCGCCCTGCCGGCGCGCCTGCGCCGCGCCAGCATGTTCAGCCCCTCCACCAGGGCCGAGAAACCCATGGCGGCGTAGATGTAGCCTTTGGGCACGTGGAAGCCCATGCCGTCGGCGATCAGGGTCATGCCGATCATCAGCAGGAAGGCCAGCGCAAGCATGACGATGGTCGGGTTCTTCTCGATGAAGCGGGCCAGCGGCCCGGCCGCCAGCAGCATCACGGTCACCGCGGTGATGACGGCGATATACATGATGGCGATCTCGTCGGTCATGCCGACGGCGGTGATGATGGAATCGATCGAGAAGACGAGGTCGAGCAACAGGATCTGGAAGACGGCCGCGCCCATGGAAAGCTGCAGCGTCTGGCTGACCATGTTGTCCTTGCTGTCGACATGGTCGACGCTGTGATGGATTTCCTTCGTCGCCTTCCAGACGAGGAAGAGGCCGCCGGCGATGAGGATGATGTCGCGCCAGGAGAAGGGATGGCCGAAGGCGGTGAAGACCGGCGCGGTCAGGCCGACGATGATCGAGATGGTGGCGAGCAGCAGCAGGCGCATGACGAGCGCGGCGCCGATGCCCAGCCGGCGCGCGGTGGCGCGCTGCGCTTCTGGCAGCTTGTTGGTGAGGATGGAGATGAAGATCAGGTTGTCGATGCCGAGCACGACCTCCAGCACCACCAGCGTCAGCAGCGCGACCCAGGCGGTCGGATCGTTGACGAACGCGAAATGCGGCGCCAGAAACGCGATCATCTATGGGTCCCCCTGCCTTGCGCGCCGGATGCGGCGAACGACAATTAGGAACGGATTCTAGCAGATCAAGATCACAGCCAGAAGGCCGGCACGGTTTCTTCCAGCCGGGGGCCCTTGCGCAGCGGCGCGATTCTTTCGGCCAGCCCGGTGCGGTCGGAAATGTCGACGCCGACGCCGCAGATCGTGGCCGGCCCCGTGGCCGCCTCGAAGCGGCCGCGCGGCACCTTGGAGAGGAAGCGGTTGAGCGGCTCCTCCTTGTCCATGCCGAGCGAGGAATCGTAGTCGCCGCACATGCCGGCGTCGGACAGATAGGCCGTGCCGCCGTTGAGGATCTGGTGGTCGGCCGTCGGCTGATGCGTGTGCGTGCCGACGACGAGGCTGGCGCGCCCGTCGACGAAATGGGCGAAGCACATCTTCTCCGAGGTCGCCTCGGCGTGAAAGTCGATGACCACGGCGTCGGCCTGCTCGCCGAGCGGGCAGGCGGCGAGCTCGCGCTCGGCGCTCTGGAACGGGTCGTCCAGCTCGGGGTGCATGAAGATGCGGCCCATGACGTTGGCGACCAACACGCGCGCACCGTTCTTCGCGATATAGACGCCCGCGCCGCGACCCGGCGTGCCCTTGGGGAAGTTCGAGGGGCGCAGGAAGCGCTCCTCGCGGGCGGCGAAGACGAGCGCCTCGCGCTGGTCCCAGACATGGTTGCCGGTGGTGACGACGTCGGCGCCCGCCTCGATGGTCTGGCGGTAGATGTCCTCGGTGATGCCGAAGCCGCCGGCGGCGTTCTCGCCGTTGACGATGACGAAATCGAGCCGGAAATCCGCGATCAGGCCTGGAAGCTGCTGCCACACCGCCGTGCGGCCGGTCTTGCCGACCATGTCGCCGAGAAAAAGAAGACGCATGGCGTCTCTATAGGCATGCGCTGAAGCGGCGCAAGCCGCTTTCGGTGAGGATCGCCGGCAGGATCACGTCGTGCGGCTCGTCGGGCACCCGCCCGACCTCCTGGCAGTCGAAGGCGATGCCGACGAGGACGGGGTTTTTGCCGGAGGCCTGCAGGCGGGCGATGGCGCGGTCGTAATAGCCCGCGCCGTAGCCGATGCGGTGGCCGCGCGCGTCGAAGGCGGCGAGGGGAACGAGGATCAGGTCGGGGTCCAGAGCCGCCGCCTCGGGCCCGGGGCCGGCGGTGCCGAAGCCCATGTCGATCAGCGCCGCGCCGCGCACCAGCTCGCGGAAGACGATGGTGGTCCTGTCCAATATAGCGGGCAGGGCCAGTCTTGCGCCGCGGTCGCGCAGCGCCGCCATCAGCGGCCGCACGTCGACCTCGGAGCGCATCGGCCAGAAGCCGGAAACGACCATTCCGGCGTTTACGGGCGGCAGCGCGTCGGCGGCTTCGGCCATGGAGAGCGAGGCCTCGATGCGCCAGGCGGGATCGAGCGCGTCGCGGCGCGCCAGCGCTTCCTGTCTCAGCCGTTTCTTCAGCTCGCGGGGAATCATGACGGGCAGTGATGCGGGAAAGCGACGATCCACGCAACCGATGGAGAAGTCGATCCCGGGAACCTACAAAGTAGGTGGGCGCCATATGTCCGGGCCCACGGGCCCGGCCAGGGACAGCTCCCTTCGAGATCGATAAGGCCCCGGGGAAATGTCTCTCCTGTCGCGAGGCGCAGACCGTCATCGCCAATATAGGGCTTTGCGCCGCCGAGCGCCAGCGGCGATCGACAAAAGTCCAGCGGCTCCGGGTAAGCCACATGGTTAATCGGTACGGTTAAGCAGGGCTTAACCTTTGCACTTCATTATCCCTAACCGAGGGTCAGGAATCATACGGGCGCGGGGGCCCGGGAGAGGGTTTGTGGAATGCGCAAGATTGCAATGAAGGCTCTGTTCGCGGCAATGCTCGCGGGAACGGCGATGCCCGCCCTGGCGGCCGATCCCTACTATCCGCCGGATCCGCAGCCGATGCCGATGCCGATGCCGATGCCGGTGGCCGACAACTACGGCGGCTGGTACATCCGCGGCGACGTTGACTATCACTGGTCGAAGTGGCGCAGCGCCGAATACATCATCTATGACGAGCCGCTCGGCCAGACCCGGACCTTCGACAGCGGCTCGCTGTCGGGCGCGCCGTCGCTCGGGCTCGGCGTCGGCTACCAGATCGACGATCATTTCCGCGTCGACCTGACCGGCGACTACTGGTTCAAGTCGAACTTCAAGGGCTCGACCTCCGGCTGGGTGGACGACGTGTTCTACACCTCCACGGACAAGAGCAAGATGAGCGCATACCTGCTGCTCGCCAACGCCTATGTCGATCTCGGCACCTGGCATCGCATCACGCCCTATGTCGGCGCCGGCATCGGCGGCGCGTGGATCAAGTGGGACGACCTGAACAACACGCTGGATGACGGCTCCTTCTTCCGTCACAAGGGCAAGGGCAGCTGGCGTTTTGCCTATGCCGCCATGGCCGGCGCGTCCTACTGCCTGACCAAGAACCTGAAGTTCGACGCCGGCTACCGTTTCAGCCACATCAACGGCGGCAAGATGTTCGAGTTCGGCGGCGGCGCGGGACCGGGCTACGACAAGGGCTTCAACACGCACGAGGTGCGCGGCGGCCTGCGCTACCAGTTCGGCGGCGGCCGGGACTGCGTCGAGCCGGCGCCCGTCCCCTACGAGCCGGCCCCGGTCTACAAATAGACCAGTTCCGATCGCTTCACGAACCGCCCGGCTTGCCGGGCGGTTTTGCTTTGTGCGGCAGCCGCCGTGAGACGGCGCGTAACTCTTCGTTATCCTTAACCGGGGTTTAACCATCATGGTTAACAATGCTCCGGAAAGTCGCCGAGACGATGCCGGCGGGACAAGGAGTTCGTGATCATGACATTCGTTACGCGCCTCGCGCTGTCACTGTCGCTGTCGGCGGCACTTGCCCCGGCCTCGTTCGCCATCGCCGCGGACTACGATCCGCCGGTCTTCGAGGACGCCCAGGAATACACGCCGGTCGAGATCGGCTCCGGCTGGTACCTGCGGGGCGACGTGGCCTACAATGCGACGCGCAAATACAGGAATTCGTCGGCCAGCACGGTGAATTTCGGCCTGATCGACCCGTTCGCCGATCTCGGCACGCTGGCCCCGCTGCAAAACGTCTCGCGCAGCGAGAAGGACACGCCGGTGATGGGCAGCATCGGCTTCGGCTACCATCTGAACGACTTCGTCCGCGCCGACCTGAACATCGGCATGTTCGGCAACTCGAAATTCAGGGTGTCGGGGGACATCCCGAACGATTTCGGACCGGTCTCGGGCTGCGCGGGCACCACGACGGTGGTGACGCAGGCGCTGGACGGCGACGGCAATCCGGACGGCGGCCCGACCGCCGTGGCCGTCGACGGCGTGCCGTGCGCGGGCTCGGCGAACGGCCTGACCAGCAACTACAACGGCATGCTCAACGCCTATGTCGACCTCGGCACCTTCGCCGGTTTCACGCCCTATGTCGGCGCGGGCGTCGGCGTGCTCTACACCAAGAACCGGGTGTCGATCTCCGGAAGCTGCTCCTCGACCACCTCCGGCCCGGTCCAGAACGGCGCCGGCGACGCGGAGATCACCACCATCTACGATTGCCAGGACACGCCGCAGGGCAGCACCACGACGGCGAGCGCCAGCCACACCGACCGCTCCTACGAATTGATGTACGGCCTGAACGCGGGCGTCGCCTACAAGGTCAGCCAGAACACCTCGATCGACTTCGGTTACCAGTACCTCAACGCGCCATCGGCCCGCACCTACAGCTTCGGCTCGAACGGGCTGGAGACCAACCGCGGCATCGACTTCCACCAGGTCAAGCTCGGCCTGCGCTACGATCTCTGGTAGGCCTCCGCAGGACGCTTTTGGAACGACAGCGGCGGGCAAGGTCCCGCCGCTTTCTTTTTGCGCATCCGCAGATCGCGCTTGACGCGGGAAGCGGAAAAAACTATCGCCGTCCGTGGGCCACCCCTCCCAACGAGGGAAGGTACTCATCCTGAATTTCTCCTTTTCTTCCAATTGCTTGCGCGCTTCTTCTTGCTGCGCTGTGTCACTGGTGTGTCAAAAAGCACGTCCGTGACAGTCTTGTCCTTGAGCGCATGGGCGTAGGTCCGCAGTACGGTGGTGGCGTCTTTCCACCCGCCGCGCTCGGCTACCGTCTTCACGTCGAAGCCCTTCTGAAGCATCGAGGTCGCGAAGCCATGCCGACAGCAATGCGGCGTCAGGCGTTCGATCGTCGCCCGCTTCGCGACATTGTTCCATGCGCAGCGCACGCTGCCCCTTTCCGAGTAACCGAAGACGCGATCGTCGGGATTGCGGTTGGACGGAATGTTCGCCAGCGCGGCCACGACTTCAGCCGGCAGGTGCGCATCGCGTTTCCACGGCTTGGGCTTGAACAGATAGAGCGTGGCGATACCTGCCGACAAATCCACGTCCGCCCACGTCATCCGGCAGGACTCGCCGATTCGCGCCGCCGTGCCGAACATGAACATGCACAACGCGCCAAGGTGAGGCAGCTCGTCCTTGACCGCCTGCGCATGGAAGGCGCGGACCCACTCCACCGTCGCCGGTGTCTTGACCTCCGGGTCTTCGTCAAAGCGCTTGACCGAGATACGCTGGCACCATCCAAGGCCGCCGGCATAGTTGATCGCCGCCTGGGTTGGCTTGATGACCTGGCGGTTCCAGGTCGGCTCATGGGCCTTGGGGTAGATCTTCTTCGCGGCCCGCCGCACCGTCTCTGCGTGGACATCTTCGACCGGCGTCTCCTTCCAGAAGTCCACAAGCTTCAGCAGGAAGCGTTCGTCGCCATCGCCGTTGAGATAGGCGTCGAAAACCTGCGACATCGTCAGGCCGGCCGCCGGCCCATCGAAATGACGTTTCCAGGCTCGGCTTTCGACTTCCGTCTTGACCCTTTCCGCGACTTTTCGATCACTCGTTTTCGTACTGCCACGTAGCCGCCGGCCGTTAACGGTGCCTCGATAGTGCCAGATCGTGCCGCGTTTGTAGATTTCGAGGGGCATGGCTCCATCTCCTTCAGGAGTCTCTGCACGTGTTCCTCAAGCAAGATCATCCTCTTGCCCCAGACACAACACGCACCGATCGCCCGCGCCATCTCTCGCACGGAGCGCTCGGAAAAGCCGAAATTGGCTGCAAAATCCTCCGGCGTCACGTGGTCAGGCAGCTTCATTACCCTCCCCCGTGCCCGTCGAGGCGTTGCGCTCGTCGATCGGCGTCATGTTGAGCGGCGACAGATATTCGTCGCCGCCGTCGATCTCCGGCATGTTCTCCCAGCCGCGGATTTCGTTCGGGCTGAGCCAGCCCCACTCGCGGCCGATACGGTAGCTCTCGTAGCGGGCCTTCATGTCGCCGCGCAGCAGGCCGGCAAGATCGTGCTCGACAAAAAGCGCGCGCCGGCTTCCGGCCGGCAGCAGCGCGACGTTCATCGCCTGCTCGATACGCCGCGCCATCGGAGCCAGGCAGCGCACGACGAGCGCGCGGCTTTCCATCTCGACATTGGAATAGGTGCCGTGGTCGAGGATTCCGACCACGGTCGGCGGCACGCCCCAGATGCGGCAGATGTCGAGATTGGTGAGCTTGCGGCTTTCGAGGAGCTCCGCGTCCTTCGCCGTCATGGAGAAGGACTTCCACTCCACCCCGCCATCGAGCACCATCACGTTGGACATGAGGGTGTTGGCGTTGATCTTGCGCTCCAGCGCGCCGAGCGCCCGGTTCTGCGCTTCCGCCCCCAGCATGTTCGGAAAGACCAGCGCGCCGGAGGGCCGGTTACCCTTCGCCGCCAGCCCCGCCGCCGTGTCCTGTTGCGTGAGCGCCAAGTTGAAGGTCTCGCGGGCGAGCTGGATGGGCGACAGCCCCATGACGCCGTCACGGGCGAGCCGGTAGCGCAGATGCAGGATTTCTTCCTGCAGGTGGACCCGCAGCCGGCCGTTGCGATCGGTGACGCGGTAGCGCAGCCGGCCGCTTTCCACCCGCTCGACGGCCACGCGGCCGGGATCGAGCGGGTGAAGGCCCGTCACCTGACCGCGCGCATTCCAGTCGAGCGCGGCGTAGGCGTTGCCGGAAATCATCAGGCTCGCGATCAACGCCTCGCGCGCCTCGAATGCCGTCATGACGCCGTTCGGCGCGTCATGGAGCACGGCATAAAGCGGATGCTCGGTTGCCCGGTCGCGTCCGCCGTTCGCGGTGCGCCGGTAGACGTTGAGCGGCACGGCCGCGAGCGCCTGAGAGATAACGGCGATGCAGGCGCCGGCCGTGGCCAGGCCGCTGGCGCGCTGTGCATCGACATGGGCGCCAGCGCCGCCGTTGAGGCCGAACCATTCGGCAATGAACGGATCGTCCGACTTGATGGAGGGCCGGGCACGCTGCTCGCGGCCAAGGATGCGGTCGAGCCAGCTCATCGGGACAACTCCAGAATCCTCAGCGCACGTTCCGCATAGGCTACGTACGGCCCGACCGCCTTGCCATGCCCGCCATGACGGGCATGAATGACGGTGCCGTCATAGGCCGGCCATGCGAGCACGACGGAGATTTCATGCAGCTCGACTGCGCGCAGCTCGCGCTGGTCGCCGTCGCGGTGCTCGTCGATCGCCGTGAAGCCGAAAGACATGCCGCCCAGGTCGCCGCGCTCGGCCAGGGCGAGCACATCACGGCCGGCGCTGGTGTCCGGCACGTCGAGGTCGAATGACAGGCCGCGCGTGTCTTCGCCAAGCCGCAGCGTGCCGGAGCGGGTGCGGGCCAAAACGCGGCCCGGATCATGATCGACCAGGGCGAGGGTATCGCCTTGGCTGCGCAGCGAGGCCGCGAAGGCCCCGCGCGCGATCGTCTCGACAAAGCGTCCGCCGATCGAGGCGCGGTTGTCGAAGGTGGCGGCATAGCCTTCCAGCCGCCGGCCGCGCACCCGGATTTCCGCCGGGAGCGCGCGCTTTTCGAGGGTTGCCGCCGCCATCGCTCAGATCTCCGCGTAGCGGAACGCCTCGACGTGGCGCACGGCCACGTCGGCGTCGAGGAAGGCGTGCAGCAGCGCGCCGCCGTTCGAAGCCACGTCCGGGTGATACGGGTTCAAGAGGATGTCGACGGCCGACCAGTAGCCGATCACCAGCTCGCCCCACTGTCCATAGATCAGCGCCGACTTGTCGCCGCCGCTGCCGATCGTGGTCGGAACCTGCGTCGACACTTCGACACGCTGCCCGTGGAACAGCTCGGACGCGGGAATGACGTGATCGTCATTGTCCTTGATCTTGCGAACCGACTTCATCACGGTCGGGTTGGTCAGGAACGCGGCCGTGCCGGTCACGTCGTCGATTTCCAGCGCGGAAATCAGGTTCGCCGTCGTGTCGGAGAAGTCGGTTTCCGTCGTTTCCTTGTCCACGCCCGGCGTCTGGAGGATGCCGCGCGGCTGAGCGTTCTGCCCGCTGCCGTTGATCGCCGCCAGGTCGAGGCCCTGGGCGAGGATGAAGCCTAGGTCACGGCGCAACAGATCTTCGATCGATGCGCCCGACTGGAGCATGAGACGGCGCGACAGGCGGTATTCGCCCGTGATCGTCTTCGGCCCCATCGACACCTTGTCGAAGCCTACGGCGCTGCGGGTCGCGTTGCCGTTCTCCTGCACCCATGCCGCCGTGCCCGAAGATGCGAGGTTCGGCAGGTCGAGGAAGCCGGTCAGGTTCGCCATGACGGTAGCGCCCATCGCTTGCACCTTGAGCGCCGGCCGGAAGCGGTCGGCCGCCGCCACGAGCTGGGTGGCGACGGTATAGCCGCCGGCCGGGTCGCTGCCGACCGTCTGCGAGCGCGTCTCGCCCATCAGGATCTCGGTCGGCACGGCAAGGTGGATGCCGGCCCCGGCGCGCTGTTCGCGCCCGCGCGAAAGCTCCTGGTGCACTTCCGCCTCGCGGCCGGTGAGCCGGCCGGTCATCGCGCCGTTGATCGCCGCCGACAGCGAATAGTTGCGCAGTTCGTGGCGCATCTCGCCTTCGCCGCCGACGCGCTCGCCCGCCGCCTCGAGGCGCTCATAGGCCGCGAGCTTTTCGGCGCGGCCTATCTGTTCCTCGAGCGTGCGGGTTTCCGCCTCAAGCGCGGTGAACTTCGTACGCTCCCCGTCATCGAGGTCGCGATTGTCGTTCATCGCCTTGTCGTTCATCGTCCGCATTTCCGCGATGTTCGCGGCGCGCTTTTCTTTCAGGTCGTTGAGTTTCATGGAAAAGGTTCCTTCTAAGGGACTGGACTGTCGTCTCGACGTTCAATCGGGTTTCAGGGATCAGGCCACCGGCGCGTTGGTCGGGTGGCCGCGTTCGATGATGGCGGCGGCGGCGATCGACGTGCCGCCGTTCTTGGTCAGCACCGTGCGCAGGTAGCGGCGCTTGCCCTTGTAGCCCTGCCGGTAGAGGGTCGAGGCTTCGAGCAGGGCCGGCAGCGCCCCGTCGAGGTCGGCCGCCGACACGTCGACGAAGTCGCCGCCCGTGGTCGTCGGCGAATGCTGCAACTTCGCGGTGAAGTCGCCGGCTCCAGCGACAGCGCCGGTCGAGAGCACCAGCACGGCGCTGTCGAAGCCGAGCAGGTCGATCGCGGCGCTGGTGTCGGTCGCCGCAAGCACTGCGGGCGCGACGGCGACCGCAGGCGAGATGTTGGATTTCAGGTCACGCATGGTTTGGTCCTTCTCTGGGAGTTGCCGTCATCACGACGGGGAAAGGGCGGCGGCGGATTGCTCCGCCGCCGCTGTCCATCGGGCCGGCCATGCCGGCGCTGGGAAATGCCGCCTCACGGCGGGAAAGGTTGCCGGCATGCTGCCCTTGACCGTCAATGAATATTCCCCGAGCACGGGGCACCTCGCACCCACGGAGGGCAGCTTTCGCTATTGGCTCGCCGGCGGGAGCCGCAAAGGAGGGATGCGAGGTGGAGTCATTATGATGGTTCATCACACGCTCCTCCCGCCGCGATGGCTTGCGAGGCGGTCGAGACCCTTCCGGATCGCGAGAGAAGCATTGACGGCGATCACGCCCACGGCGTTGGCAAGAAGGGCGCGATCAATCTCCCCAAAGGCGTCGGCGTCGGGCTGTGGATTCCATTGATCCGGAGAACGCAGCTCGAAGATCGATTTGAAGGACACTTCGGAGCCACGCTCCCAGCCGACGATTTGCCCCTCATAGGATCGCTGTTCGGGCTGGATGATGCCGCCGGCCGTGAAAACATGTTCCCGGTCGGCGACTTCGATCCGGTAGTCCGATTTGAATGCTTCGCCTGCCCGGTATAGATTTGGGCGCGCCAAGAGCGCCCTGTGCCGCCAATAGTCGCTGACCGGGTTGCCGGTGGGAAAAGCCTCGTCGCCTAGCTTGGCGTCGAAATCCACCAGTCGGCTCGGGAACTCGCCATCGGACTGGTTGAGGCCCCAGAGAAGTTTCTCGACAACTCGGCCAGCAACGAGAATCGGCGCGCCTGCCGAAACAAATGCGCCGATAACGCAAATTCGCTTGAGATCACGAATGCTGCCGTCACCCGGCAACAGGCCGTTGTCCGCCATCATCTGGACCGAGCGCTTGGTGCCGCCGCTCGCAATGGCGAGGTCACTGTGACTGAATTCGTCCGCTGGGTCCTTGGGGCGGCGTGGCATTCCTTTTTATCGAACATTTTATGTTCGTATGTCAAGCGCGCCTGTCAGCCTGTGGATTTCCGCCTCGCGGCTTCGACGATACCTTCGTGGCTTTCGAGCGCATCGTGCACCGCGACCATCAGCTTGTCGGCCAACGTCAGGCAAATCGCGATGTCACCTATTGCAAGGTGTGCATCGCCATCAGTGGCCGAGAAATCCGACGCCACGCGCTGGCACAAGCCGACGATCGCCAATGCATCATAGCTGCACTGGACTATTTCTGCCGCGCTCATATCGCCGTGATGGATCAGCCGGCTCATGTCCGCACCGTATCGCGCCCTCCGCGCTTTCTGGTCAGCATCGGCCCTTCGCAATAGTGCATGCCCAGCAGCTTCTCGACCGGAATGAAGAACTACCGGTGCGGGTTCAGCATCTCGACGATGATGATGGGCTGCACGTCGCCGCGCGAAGGCTTTCCCCAAACCGTCCACGGCGCGAGACCGACAACGAGGCGCTTGACGCGCACCTGATGCGTTCCCGGCTCTACGTCTTCCGGCCGGAAGAAAAGGGCGACCATATCGCCGGGCTTGCACGGCTGGGCGCTGTTGAAGACCAGTTTCGTGCCGCTGGCGATCTCCGGCAGCATGCAGTCGCTGTCGCAGATCAGGGCGTAGCGCTCGGGCATGTCGGATGGATTCAGGAATTCGGGATAGGCGGGGACTTGTGCCTTGCCTGACGGCAAAGCGTTGCTATTGCTGTGAACAGCCATGATCGATCCTTCCACGATCGGTTGCGGTTAGGGACGATCTCAAGGCTGCAACCTTGTGTCGTCCCGCCTATACGGATATGCTTTATATCTGGATTGTCAATAGCGCATATCGGGATATACGCATGGCCCGCCGTCTGACTTACACGAACAAAGTTCTGATCGGCTTCACCGACGAACAAATGCAGTTGGTAGACGACTGGAGGCGCAAACAATCGGAGATTCCGAGCCGATCTGAGGCGGTCCGCGCGCTGATTGGAGAAGCGCTAGCCAACAACGACTGTCCAAGCGGAATTCTGCCGGATCACCTTCCGATGCTGGATCGCTACATACAGGAGGAACGCCCAGGTTTGTCCCGAACCGAGGCGCTCCAAGTGATCGTTTCTATGTTCCTCTCCCTCCAAGATGGCAAAAAAGGCGGTAAGCGGCGCTGAAGGAGAAGCAAATGCCGACCTACGCGTATACGAAGGCCGTCGAGGACGAACTGAAAGACCTGCACAACGGCCTGCATCATGCGATGGAAAATTTGATCAACCGAAAAGATTATGAGGAGGCGGAGAAGACGCTCCGAATAATCGATGACCGGATGTCGAGCCTCATCAATCAGGCCAGAATCGCGCGGCTCACCTAATCCATCAACTCAGCCAGGCACGCCGGAATCGCTTCCGGCTCGTGCCGCTTCGAGATGCTGAGGGCCATCGCCAGCGCAACAAGGCCGTCGATCCGGCCCGCCGCCTTACTCTTGTCCAGCTTGCGCCCGCCTGCGGGGTCACGGGTGACGACGGCGTTGGCGGCGCACATGTTGAGCACCGGGTTGCCTCCGTGCCGCAACAGCTTTTCGGCCACGCACCTTTCGAGCATGTCGACGGCCGGCGAGAAATCCTTGAAGCCCTGCCCGAACGGCTGGAGCGGCAGCGCCGCGCCGATCAGCCCCAGCTCGCGTTTCAGGTCTTCGATGCGCCAGCGGTCATAGGCGAGCGCCTGCATGTTGTAGCGCGCCGCCGCGTTCGCCAGCACGTCGGCGACGAAGCCCGGATCGATCGTCGCGCCGGGAATGAGCGTGATAAGGCCCTGCTTCGCCCATAGATCGTAGGGCACGCGGTCCTCGTTCGATCGGTCCTCAATGTTGGCTTCCGGCATGAAGAAGCGCGCCAGCACGTCGTAGCTGCCCTTCTCGCCCGGAAACACCATGACGAAGGCCGTCAGGTCGCGGGTCGCGCCCAGGTCGAGGCCGGCATAGCATTCGCGGCCGTCAAGCGCCGCCGCGTAGACGGTGTCGCCGCAGGCGTCCCATTCGGCCTTATGGATGAAGCGGGAGACGGCCGAAACGCGCTGGTTGAGGATCAGGTTGCGGAACGCCGCTTCCTTCGACGGCACGAGTCGCGCCTGCGCGGCCTGCCGCTCGACGTCTTCCAGCGACCGGAAATCGCCGATCGCCGGGTTAGCCTGCCGCCAGGTCTCTGGCTTCCACGGGTCGGCGTCTTCCGGGGCGGCTTAGAGGGTCAGGTGGAACGACGGGTCCGCCACGTCGCCGGACTGGACGCGCAGGCCATAGTCGACCAGCTCAGACATGACGGCGTGGTCGGCAGCCGCCTGGGTGGAAATCACCATCATCAGCGGGTTGTCGCGCGCGCCCGACGCCGTGTCCATCGCGTCGAACAGGGCGCGATTCGGCGCGCTGCCGAGCTCGTCATAGACCACGAAGGACGGTGACAGGCCTAGCTTGCTGCCGGCGTCCGCCGAGAGCGCGACATACATGGAGCCGGCCCCGTGACCGCTCAGCACTTCGATCTGTTTGGTGAAGCGGATGACATTGCAGCGGTCGGCCAGCTCGTCATGCGCATCGAGGATGGCGACCATCTCCGCGAACAGCTTCGCCGCCTGGTCGCGGGTCAGCGCGCAGGAATAGACCTCGCCGCGCGGCTCGGCTTCCGGGCCCAGCAGATGGCAGAGCGCCAGCGCCGCCGCGAGCTGCGTCTTTCCGTTCTTCCTGCCCATGCTGAGCACCGCCGTGCGCACCGGCCGCCGGCCGGCCTCGTCCTCGGTGTAGACGGCGCGGATGAACTCGCGCTGCCAGTCGCGCAGCCGCATCGGCTTGCCGGCCAGCTTGCCGGCCGTGATCGGAAGATCCTCGCAAAACGCGATCACCCGCTCGGGCCGGTTCAGATCCGGCTCATCCCAAGGCAAAACTTCGCGGCCGGCGACCTTGCCGCGGCCCGAAAGCGGGTTCGCTCCTACACCCCTGAGTGCCATCCGCTCTTGCCCTTCATGCTTCTAAGTCTATGAAACTAAGTATAAACTTGACTTCCACGCCGGTCTCCCTCCCGGCAGTCCCCCGTGATCTCAGGTGCCCCCGGTGTGCCAATCATCATCGGGATCGATCGGGTTGCCCTGCGCGTCGAAGCCCTTGAACCTTCGACCAGACGATGCGCGATCAGGTCGATCGACCGCGTTCGTCTTCTCGTTGTGGCAGCGTTCGCAGAGGCTCATCAGTCCCGCGAGCGTCGGGAAGGGATCGCCGCCAGCCTTGATCGCCTTCACATGGTCGACGGCCACGGCCGCCACATAGCGCCCGCGCAGCTTGCATGCGTAGCAGAGCGGGTCCGCAGTCAGCTTCGCCCATCTGAGCCGCTTCCACGTCTTGGTGTTGTAGGGCCAGTCAGCCATGCTGCACCTCGTCCGCCAGCCTGAGGAGAGCGGCCACGATCTCACTCTTGTCCTTGTGGAAGCGCTCGGGATGGCGCGGCGACGGTGCCAGCCGCTCGATCTGGCGCGCATACTCGTCCAGCAGGATCGACAGTCGCCGCCCGTTCGGTATCGGTTTTCGCGTCTCAAACAGCATCAGCCGCGCCCTCCGTTGCCGGAAGGTCGCATCGGTCCCGCCCACTCTCTCTCAAAAGCCCCTTGCAACGGCAGACCGTGCCGCAACCGTTGCCATCCATCCGCGATTTCAGCGGCTTTCGGCTCTTCTTCTAA
The DNA here is from genome assembly GCA_027492275.1 of Mesorhizobium sp. Classification (GTDB taxonomy): domain Bacteria; phylum Pseudomonadota; class Alphaproteobacteria; order Rhizobiales; family Rhizobiaceae; genus JAPUFC01. Next base: position 26,226 of record JAPUFC010000078.1, read on the forward strand.
CCTATCAGTATATGGGTTCTGTGAGGTGTGCTTCTTTCTGCACCCTATGCCCGACACGCGAGACAGCTTGCCCGCGTAGGCGTCGAAGATCGTCCATTCGCCGTCTTCGGCCGCCTCAAGGGCCGGAGCCTCGGACGGTCGATAGGACAGCCAGCTGATCCACGCGCGCGACACGATCTTGATGATGTTCGGCAGGCTCTTGCGGCCTTTCCTCGGCCGATACTCGACCACGATCAACAACGGCGGGCGCTCGGCTTCCGGCAACTTCATGACATCGCCGGAGCGCCACGAGGCCGTCGCAATGGCACATTGCGTCAACCGGATGCTCACCCCGGCCTTCGAGGCGATCTTCTCCACCTCCATCTCGCATCGACCGCGCTTCTTCACTTCGTCGGCAATGACAGACAGCACGGCCCGCTCGCCTTCCGTGAACCAGTGCCGGATCGTGTTCGGCATGCGGCCATCGCCGCCCATCTCGCGCTTGCGCTGGCGGGACTTTGCCCGGTCATAGACACGGCGCTGGCGGGCGCGCTCGCCATAGCGGCCAAAGCCGGCCGGAAGCCGTGGCTTGTGGCCAAGGATAGGGCTTTCCCCTGTGAATGCGATCGTGGCTTCCAATTCCGCGAGCCCATCGGCAAGCGAGGGAGCGCGCTGGACCAGCCGCGAGTTAAGCAGCGCGGCGCTGACCTGAAGAGGCGCGCTCATCACCGCACCCCGTTCGCCAGCCGAATCGCCTCCACCGCCTGGATAGCGGACAGGCCGAATTCAGCACGCAGGAAGGGCACGACCGGGCGCGGGCAGGCATCGCGGTTTTCGGCGTACCAGAGGCCGGCGCGCGTTGCAGCCGAATCGCCGTTGTGATACGCGTTTTCGCAGAAAGCGCCGCTGTGCTTTTCTGACCTGTTGCCGCCGTTCCCGATGCCAGTCGGGGCGGCGGTTCGCTTTTCGGGGTCCGATATGGCGAGAACAGACGGCGAACCGCTTGTGTCAGTTTTGTGCCACTTCTGCTGACACGTTCCAGCTTCGTTCTGCACGGTCGCGCACGAACCTGCATCGCAACTTCTTTTATCTCTTGCGGTTTTCGGGGCGTTCGGGTAATGCCCGCAGCGGGCCACCCCTCCCCAACGAGGGGCTTACTATCTGGAAGGATAGACCACGATGACTGCGATCACGCAGCCGGCAACGCGTCCGGCAAATCCCAATTTCTCCTCAGGTCCCTGCGCGAAACGTCCCGGCTGGTCGCCGGAGGCGCTCAAGGGCGCGGCTCTCGGCCGCTCGCATCGCGCCAAGATCGGCAAGGCCAAGCTCGAACAGGCGATCAATCTCACCCGCGAGGTTCTGCAGGTGCCGGCCGACTACCGCATCGGCATCGTGCCGGCCTCCGACACGGGCGCCGTCGAGATGGCGCTGTGGTCGCTGCTCGGCGAGCGCGGCGTTGACCTGCTGGCCTGGGAATCCTTCGGCGCCGGCTGGGTGACGGACGTCGTCAAGCAGTTGAAGATCGACGCGCGGACCTTCGAGGCTCCCTATGGCGAGCTGCCGGATCTTTCCAAGGTCGATTTCGACCGCGACGTGGTGTTCACCTGGAACGGCACGACCTCGGGCGTGCGCGTGCCGAACGCCGATTTCATCCCGGCCGACCGCAAGGGCCTGACCATCTGCGACGCCACCTCGGCGGCCTTCGCCCAGACGATGGATTTTTCCAAACTCGACGTCGTCACCTTCTCCTGGCAGAAGGTGCTGGGCGGCGAGGGCGGCCACGGCATGTTGATCCTGTCGCCGCGCGCCGTGGAGCGTCTGCTCACCTACAAGCCGGCTTGGCCGCTGCCGAAAATCTTCCGCCTGACCGCCGGCGGCAAGCTGATCGAGGGCATCTTCAAGGGCGAGACGATCAACACGCCGTCCATGCTGTGCGTCGAGGACTATATCGACGCGCTGCTATGGGCGAAGTCGGTGGGCGGGCTGGACGGGCTCGTCGCCCGCGCCGACGCCAACGCCAGGGTGCTGGCCGACTGGGTGGCCGCAAATCCGGCCGTGGCCTTCCTCGCGAAGGACGAAGCCAGCCGCTCCAACACCTCGGTGTGCCTGTCCTTCGCCGATCCGGCGGTCGCCAATCTGGACGACGCCGGCCAGCAGGCCTTCGTGAAGAGCTTTACCGGGCTGCTGGAGGCCGAGAAGGTCGCCTACGACATCGCCGGGTACCGCGACGCGCCTCCCGGCCTGCGCATCTGGTGCGGCGCAACGGTCGAGACCTCCGACCTTGAGGCGCTGACGCCCTGGCTCGACTGGGCCTTTGCGACCGCCAAGGCGTCGCTGAAGGCGGCGGCCTAGCGCTTCTGCGGCAGCGGGCGCGCATCGCCCTCTGCCGGCTTCCCTTCCCTGTTCATCTCGCGCGCCCTTCCACACGGAGGGACGCCAAGCATCGCAAAGGATCGGCTCATGCCCCGCGTGCTCGTTTCGGACCAGCTTTCCCCCACCGCCGTGCAGATCTTCAAGAATCGCGGCGTCGACGTCGACTACCTGCCGGAGCTCGGCAAGGACAAGGACAAGCTTTTGGAGGTCATCGGCCAGTATGACGGCTTGGCCATCCGCTCGGCCACCAAGGCGACGGAGAAGCTCATCGCCGCCGCGACCAACCTCAAGGTGATCGGCCGCGCCGGCATCGGCGTCGACAATGTCGACATCCCGGCCGCGTCGCGTCGCGGCATCATCGTCATGAACACGCCGTTCGGCAACTCGATCACGACGGCCGAGCATGCGGTGGCGATGATCTTCGCGCTCGCCCGCCAGTTGCCGGAGGCCAACGCCTCCACCCATGCCGGCAAGTGGGAGAAGAACCGCTTCATGGGCGTCGAGATCACCGGCAAGACGCTGGGCATCATCGGCTGCGGCAACATCGGCTCGATCGTCGCCACGCGGGCCGTCGGCCTGAAGATGCATGTGATCGCCTTCGATCCCTTCCTGTCGGAAGGCCGTGCGGAAGAGCTCGGCGTGCAGAAGGTCGAGCTGGACGAGCTGTTCGCCCGCGCCGACTTCATCACGCTGCACACGCCGCTGACCGACAAGACGCGCGGCGTCATCAACGCCGAGGCGATCGGCAAGATGAAGGACGGCGTGCGCATCATCAACTGCGCGCGCGGCGAGCTGGTGGTCGTCGACGACCTCGTGGCGGCGTTGAAGAGCGGCAAGGTTGCGGGCGCCGGCATCGATGTGTTCGAGGTCGAGCCGGCCAAGGAAAGCCCGCTGTTCGGGCTGGAGAACGTGGTGGCGACGCCGCATCTGGGCGCTTCCACCACCGAGGCGCAGGAGAACGTCGCTCTCCAGATCGCCGAGCAGATGTCGGACTATCTGGTCAAGGGCGCGGTCTCCAACGCCATCAACATGCCCTCCATCACCGCCGAGGAGGCGCCGCGCCTGAAACCCTTCGTGAAGCTCGCCGAGGTGCTCGGCGCTTTCGTCGGCCAGGTGACGGAGGAGCCGATCCAGGAAGTCGAGATCCTGTTCGACGGCTCGACGGCGCAGATGAACACCAGGGCGCTGATCAGCGCGGCGCTGGCCGGCCTGATCCGGCCGCAGGTGGCGGACGTGAACATGGTCTCGGCGCCGATCATGGTGAAGGAGCGCGGCATCATCGTCGCCGAGGTCAAGCGCGACAAGTCGGGCGTGTTCGACGGCTACATCAAGCTGACGGTCAAGACCGCCACGATGACGCGCTCGATCGCCGGCACCTGCTTCTCGGACGGCAAGCCGCGCTTCATCCAGATCAAGGGCATCAACCTCGACGCCGAGGTCGGCCAGCACATGCTCTACACCACCAACCGCGACGTGCCGGGCATCATCGGCCTGCTCGGCACGATCTGCGGCACGGCCGGCGTCAACATCGCCAACTTCGCGCTCGGCCGCGACCACGCCGGGGGCGACGCCATCGCGCTGCTCTACCTGGACCAGCCGTTCCCCGAAAAGGTGCTGGCGGAGCTGCGGGCGCAGCCGGCGATCGCATCGGCCAAGCCGCTGTCCTTCGACGTGGGCATGGCCTGAGCAAAATCCTGAAACAAAAAAGCGCGGGCTCAGCCCGCGCTTTTTTTGTTTGACGGGTTGTCGGTGGCGATCAGACCCTGCCCATCAGCATCAGGATGAGCAGAACGACGAGGACGAGGCCGACGATGCCGGACGGCCCGTATCCCCAGCCGCGCGAGTAGGGCCATGCGGGCACCGCGCCGAGCAGGATCAGGATCAGGATGATCAGGAGGACGGTCGTCAGCGTCATGTGGAAGTCCCTCGCTTCAAGGTGTTGCTGCGGGACCACAATGCGCTGACGGGCGCGACGGTTCCGCGCCGCCCTCATGAGCGGCGCGGGCCGGAAAACCTACTCCGCCGCCTTGGGATAGGCCGCCGCCGGCTCTTCCGCCCCACCGGCGTCGACGTCGACCGAGCGCCGGCGGAACATGCGCCGGAACCAGCCGCGCTGCTCGCCCGGCTTCTTCTTCGCCCGCGTGAACACCATCAGCATGGACGGCGTCACGACCAGCGTCAGCACCGTGGCGAAGGACAGGCCGAAGACGATGGCCGAGGACAGCGAGATCCACCATTGCGTCGACGGCGCGTTGATCGTCGTCTCGTGGTGGAAGATCTCCAGCCCGAGGCCGAAGGCGATCGGCAGAACGCCGAGAATAGCCGACACCGCCGTCAGCACCACCGGGCGGGCGCGCTCGCGGCAGGTCTGAAGCACGGCGTCCAGCTTGTCCCAGCCCTCCTCGCGCAGCCGGTCGTAGGTGTCGATCAGCACGATGTTGTTGTTCACCACCACGCCGGCCAGCGCGATCACGCCGATGCCCGACATGACGATGCCGAAGGCCTGTCCGGTCAACAGCAGGCCGAGGAACACGCCGATCGTCGCCATGATGACGCAGGACAGCACCAGCCAGACGCTGGTGAACTTGTTGAACTGCGCCAGAAGCACGAGGAAGATCAGGAAGATCGCCGCGCCGAACGCCTTGGACAGGAAGGCGCCGGCCTCGGCGCTGTCCTCGTTGGAGCCGGCCAGCTTCCAGCGCGTCTGGCCGAGATCCATCTGGCCGATGGCCTGCGATACCTCGGCCTGCACGGCCGCCACCTGCATGTTGGCGGCAACGTTCGCCTGCACCACCACGGTGCGCACGCCGTCGATACGGTGCAGGATGCCGACCCGCTGCTCCGGCTTGCGGTCGACGAAGTTGGAGATCGGCACCGAACCCTGCGCGGTCTGGATGCGCAGCTCGTCCAGCGTCGCCAGCGTGCGGCGGTCCTCCGGCAGGCGCAGGCGGATGTCGACGGCGTCGTCGGCGCCGGCCGGCCGGTATTCGGTCAGCTTCAGGCCGGTGGTGACGAGTTGCACCACCGTGCCGACCGAAGCCGGGCTGACGCCGTATTGCGCGGCCTTGGCGCGGTCGACCTGCAGCGCCCAGTCGACGCCGGGCGGCGGCAGGCCGTCCGAGATGTCGATCACGCCCGGCACCTGCGCGATGCGGGCGGCGACCGCGCGCGCCCGGTCGTTGAGCCCCGCCGGGTCGACGGCCGACAGCCGCACCTGGATCGCCTTGCCGGTGGGCGGGCCGGCGTCCGGCACGCGCACCTCGACCTCGATGCCGGGCAGGCCGGCCATGGCGGCGCGCAGATCGTCGAGGATGTCGTTCGCCGGCTTGCGCTCGCGCCAGTCGACGAACTCGTACTGGATGACGCCGACGACGTCCTCGGCGATGTCCTGCCCGCCTCCCTGCGTCTTGCCGACGCGGGTGTAGACCGACTTCACGCCCGGCCAGCCGAGCAGCCGGCTCTCCGCCTCGCGGGTGGCGGCGTCCATCTCGGCCAGCGACAGGTTGCCGCGCGCATGCACGTAGAGCAGGCCGTAGTCCGGCTCGACATTGGGGAAGAACTCGACGCCCGCGCCCCATTTGCCGTAGGCCATGACGACGCCGGTCAGCAGCACAACCGTCAGCAGCAGGACGGTGATCGGGAACCGCACCGCCTGCTTGACCACGGCCATGTAGAGCCCGTCGCGATGCTCCTCCTCGTGCACCGGCGCCTTGGCGAAGAGGGCGCCGAGCGTCGGCGTGAAGACGAGCGCGTAGAGCATCGAGGCCGCCAGCGTCACGATCAGCGTGATCGGCAGGTACTTCATGAAGTCGCCGACGATGCCCGGCCAGAACAGCAGCGGCGAGAAGGCGGCGATGCGCGTCATGGTGGCGGCGATGACCGGCCCCGCCATGCGCCTGGCGGCCAGCGCGAAGGCCTCGTCCTTCGGCATGCCCTCGCCCATGCGCCGCTCGGCGAACTCGGTGACGATGATGGCGTCGTCGACCAGCATGCCGACCGCCAGGATCAGGCTGAACAGCACGATCATGTTGACCGTGTAGCCCATCAGCACCAGCGCCAGTATGCCCATCAGGAAGGAGGAGGGGATGGCGAGGCCGATGAGCAGCGAGGCGCGGCCCGACAGCGCGTAGAGGATGACGATGAACACCAAGATCACGGCGATCATGACGTGGTTCTGGAGGTCGCCGAGAAGCTGGTTGACGAAGACCGACTTGTCCTGCGTGTAGGTGACGTTCATGCCCTCCGGCAGGGTCTCCTTGAAGGTGTCGGCGACCGTCTTCACCGCGGCGATGGTGTCGATCAGGTTCTCGCCGATGCGCTTCTTCACCTCGATGGCGATGGCCGGCTGGCCGTTCAGCCGCGTGATCGTCTCGGCGTCCTTGAAGGTCGAGCGGATGGTGGCGATCTCGTTGGCGCGCACCACGGCGTTCGGGCCGGCGACGATCGGCAGGTCGGCGACATCGCTGGAATCCTCGATGAGCGAGGGCACCTTCACGGCGTACTTCCCCTCCGACCCCTCGATTGAGCCGGCGGCGACGAGGCTGTTGGAGGCGGCGATGCCCTGGATCACCTGTTCGAGCTGCAGCCCGTAGGACGACAGCTTGACCGGGTCGATGACGGCCTCCACGAGATCGTCGCGGGCGCCCTGCAGCGTGCCTTCCAGGACGCCCGGCACCTCCTCGATCTGGTCGCGCAGCCGGCGCGCCGCCTCCGTCAGCACGCGCTCCGGCACGTGGCCGGAGAGGGTGACGACGAGCACCGGGAACTCGGAGATGTTGACCTCGCTGACGGTCGGCTCCTCGGCCGCCTGCGGAATGTCGGCCTTGGCGTCCTGCACCTTGCTGCGCGTGTCCTGCAGCGCGTCGGCGAGGTTGACGGAGGGATCGAACTCGACCAGCACGTAGCCGCCGCCCTGGAAGGCGGCGGAGCGCATCTCCTTCAGCCCCTTGAGCGTCTTGAGCTTGGTCTCCATCGGCCTGAGCAGCAGGCGCTCGGAATCCTCCGGCGAGATGCCTTGGTAGATCAGGCTGACATACATCAGCGGGATCGGCACGTCCGGCTCGGCTTCCTTGGGCACGGACTGGTAGGCCATCGCGCCGGCGAGCACGAGGAACAGCAGCGCCGAGATGGTCAGGCGCGCATTGCGTATGGCGAGATGGACGATATCCATGCGGAACCTTGCGCTACTGCGTGCCGGCGCTTTCGCCGGCGAGCTTCCTGATGGCGGCCGGGTCCGCCTCCCTGGCGTCGACGGTGTCGCCGTCGGTGACGAGGTCCTGTCCCTGCACGATGATCCGGACGTCCTTCGGAATGCCGCCGAGCACCAGGCCGTTCGGCGTGTCGTCGATCAGGTCGATCGGGTAGAAGACGACCTTCGAGGCTGCGTCCACGGCGCGGATGCCGAGGTCGCCGGCCTGGTTCAGCGTCACCACCGAACGCGGCAGCACCACCGCGTCGGCCGGCGCGGCGCGCAGCGTCACCTCGGTCGTCATGCCGGCCGGGATGCGGCCGTCCGCGTTGGGGATCGCCACTTCGAGCGGGAAGGTGCGCGTCTGCGGGCTGGCGTCGCGGCTGATGTAGCGCACCGTGCCGGTGACGGTGTCGCCGCTGATCAGCCGGACGTCGGCCTCGGCGCCCGTGGCGATGAAATGCAGGTCGCGCTCGCTGATCTCGCCCTGGGCGATGACCGGGTCGAGGGCGATGAGCGTCGCAACCTCGCCGCGCTCGGCGATCGAGCTGCCGAGCTCCACCGGCACGCGGTCGATGATGCCGGCGAAGGGCGCGCGCACGAAGGTGCGGTCGAGCGCGGCTTCGGCCGTGCGAAGCTGCGAGCGCGCGGTGGCGAGCGCGGAGGCCGCGCTGTCGAGCTGCAGCTTGGGCAGGTTGCCGCTTTTGGCCAGCCGTTCGGCGGCCTCCCATTCGGCCTGCCGCTGGCTGAGCAGCGCCTTGGCCATCTCAATCGCCGCCGTATGCTCGGCGGCGTCGATCTGCACGATAAGGTCGCCCTCCTTCACGTGATCGCCCTTCTTGACCGGCAGCTTCTCGATGATGCCGGCGGAGCGCGTGGCGAGCACGGCGCGCTTGTCGGCGGCGGTCAGGCCGGCGACGCGGATGGCGCGCGAATGCGTCACGTGCGGCGGCGTCAGCACCGCGACCGTCCTGGCCGGGGCGGCCGGCTGCTCGGCCGTCGGCGTGGCGGCCGCGTCCTCGCTCTGCGCGCTGCCGACCGAGGAGAACTCGCCGGTGGCGATCCAGGCGCTGAACCCGATGAGCACGCCGATGGCGGCCAGCTTGTGGAAGCGAAACTTCGCCATGGTCAGAGTGTCTCCAACGCGCCGCAGCGCGGGGGCTGCCTTTCGAATGTCAGTACCGCATCGCGCGGCGACACCGCCGCATCCAGGCCCCGTCCCCGGCACTCCCAGTCCGCAGAGGTGTGGTCTCTAGCCGAACGGCGCAAGGCCACAAAGTCGGAAATGTTCATCCAGACGCCGTTCCAGCCGCTCCGCGCGGCGCTTTCCTACAACCAAGACGTTTAGAGAGTGTTCGATAGAAAGCGTGAATCCGGCATCTTTGCGTCCTTCTTCTTCAGGCGGCGGTCCAGCCGCCGTCGATCGACAAGTGCGTGCCGTTGACCTGCGCCGCCGCCGGCGAGCACAGGAACACGGCGGCGGCGCCGATCTCCTCCACCGTCACGAACTGCTTGGTCGGCTGCTTCTCCAGCATCACCTCGCGCACCACCGTGTCGCGGTCCATGCCGTGCGCCTTCATCTGGTCGGGTATCTGCGCCTCGACCAGCGGCGTCAGCACGTAACCGGGACAGATGGCGTTGCAGGTGATGTTTTCACGCGCGATCTCCAGCGCCACCGTCTTGGTCAGGCCCAAAATGCCGTGCTTGGCCGAGACGTAGGCCGACTTGAAGGGCGAGGCGACCAGCCCGTGCGCGGAGGCGATGTTGACGATGCGCCCGCCGCCCTGCCGCTTCATGTGCGGGATCGCCGCCGCGATGGTGTGGAAGGCCGACGACAGGTTGATGGCGATGATGGCGTCCCATTTGGCGATCGGGAAATCCTCGACCGGCGCGACATGCTGGATGCCGGCATTGTTGACGAGGATGTCGACGCCGCCGAATTTCTCCGCCGCCTTCTCCACCAGCGCCCGGCAGGCGTCGGCCCTCGACATGTCGGCCTGCATGTAGACCGCCTCGACGGAATGCTCGCTTGCGATGCGCGCCGCGATCGCATGGTCGTCCGCCGTGTCGGAGAAGGAGTTGACGACGATGGCGCAGCCCTCGGCCGCCAGCGCGCGGGCGACGCCCAGCCCGATGCCCGAGGTCGACCCGGTGATGATCGCGGTGCGCCGTTTCTTCATGGGACTTCCCGACATGTGCCACCCTCTCTGCTCGTTGGCGCCGCCATTTGCAGCACGATGGCTTGTGCGATGCAACAAGGACGAACGGGGGACTACCGGATCGACATGCGGCGCGCGGAATTTTGCCGCAGATCGCTTCCTTCATGATTTCCCCATGGAATGGCGCTATTGGTGGCGCGCAGGCTTGCGCCGCGGCCGCAGGGCGCCGCGCATTGACATCGAACCGGCGGTCCGCCACCTCAGGGCGGGTCGAACAGTGGGAGACCGGCATGACCGGGTATTTTTCTTCGCCCTTCCCGCGCCGCGCCTCGGTGGCGGTCAGGGTCGGCGGCGTCACCGTCGGCGGCGACGCGCCGGTGGTCGTCCAGTCGATGACCAACACCGACACGGCGGATGTCGATTCAACGGTCGCGCAGGTCGCGGCGCTGCACCGCGCCGGCTCCGAACTGGTGCGCATCACCGTCGACCGCGACGAGAGCGCCGCCGCCGTGCCGCGCATCCGCGACCGCCTCGCGCGGCTCGGCATCGACGTGCCGCTGGTCGGCGATTTTCACTATATCGGCCACAGACTGCTGGCGGATCATCCCGACTGCGCCGAGGCGCTGGCGAAGTACCGCATCAATCCCGGCAATGTCGGCTTCAAGGAGAAGAAGGACCGCCAGTTCGCCGACATCGTCGAGATGGCGATCCGCCACGACAAGCCGGTGCGCATCGGCGTCAACTGGGGATCGCTCGACCAGGAACTGCTCACCCGGCTGATGGACGAGAACCAGAAGGCGGGCTCGCCGCTGACCGCCCAGCAGGTGCTGCGCGAGGCGATCGTGCAGTCCGCGCTGCTCTCGGCCGAGGCGGCGGAAGAGATCGGCCTGCCGCGCGACAAAATCATCCTGTCGGCCAAGGTCAGCCAGGTGCAGGACCTGATCGCCGTCTACGCGATGATGGCGGCGCGCTCCGACCATGCGCTGCATCTCGGCCTCACCGAGGCGGGCATGGGCTCCAAGGGCATCGTCGCCTCCTCGGCCGCCATGGGCATCCTGCTGCAGCAGGGCATCGGCGACACGATCCGCGTGTCGCTCACGCCCGAGCCGAACGGCGACCGCACCCGCGAGGTGCAGGTGGCGCAGGAACTGCTCCAGACAATGGGTTTCCGGCAGTTCATCCCCATCGTCGCGGCCTGTCCGGGCTGCGGGCGCACGACGTCAACCGTCTTCCAGGAGCTCGCCCAGACCATCCAGGAGGATATCCGCCGCAACATGCCGGTGTGGCGCGAGAAGTATCCGGGCGTCGAGGAGCTGAAGGTCGCGGTCATGGGCTGCATCGTCAACGGTCCGGGCGAATCCAAGCATGCCGACATCGGCATCTCGCTGCCCGGCACTGGCGAGACGCCGGCGGCCCCGGTGTTCATCGACGGCCGCAAGGCGATGACACTGCGCGGACCGGGCATCGCCAAGGATTTCGAGGCGCTGGTCGCCGACTATATCGAGAACCGCTTCGGGCGCGGCGGCAAGCAGGCGGCGGAGTAGACGTCGCGTCGTCAGGCACCCCCTCCACCATGCTTCGCATGGTCTCCCTCCCCCGCTTTGCGGGGGAGGATCAGGTCGAGGCCGGCCGCAAGCTCGATCCTCCCCTGCGAAGCGGGGGAGGTGGCGCGAAGCGCCGGAGGGGGCGTCCCCACGGCGTGCTAGGACCTCCGATCCGCCACGAAGCTGGCCGCCGCCTTCAGCATCGCCGCCCGCGCTCCATACGGTTCCAGCAGCTCGTGCGCCTGCGCGACCAGCCCGCCGAGCTGTTTTCTGGCCCATGCCACGCCGTGCAGCGAGACCAGCGTTCCCTTGCCGGCCCCGGCATCCTTGCCGGTCGCCTTGCCCATGGCCTCGGCGTCGGCGGTGACGTCGAGCAGGTCGTCGGCGAGCTGGAAGGCGAGGCCGATCGCCGAGCCGAACTCCGCCATGCGCTCGCGATCGGCGGCCGGCGCGCCGGCGACGATGGCGCCGGCCTCGCAGGCGTATCGGATCAGCGCGCCGGTCTTCATCGCCTGCAGGCGGATGATGCCGGCCTCGTCCGGCTTCTCGCGCTCCGCCTGGAGGTCGAGCGCCTGGCCGCCGGCCATGCCGCCGAGCCCGGCGGCCCGCGCCAGCCCGCGCACCAGCGCCACCCTGCGCCCGTCCGGCAGCGCCGTTTCCTCGTCCGCCAGGACGTCGAAGGCTAGCGTCAGCAGGCTGTCGCCGGCCAAGATCGCGGTCGCCTCGTCGAAGGCCCTGTGCACCGTGGGCTGGCCGCGCCTCAGATCGTCGTCGTCCATCGCCGGCAGGTCGTCATGGACCAGCGAATAGCAATGGACGCATTCGAGCGCCGCCGCCACGCGCATCGCAGCCGCGCCGTCCGCGTCGAAGAGAGCCGCGCCCTCCATGACCAGAAACGGACGCAGCCGCTTGCCGCCGTTGAGCACGCCGTGGCGCATGGCGGACAGAAGGCGACCGGGACGCGCGATCTCGCCCGGCAGCGGACGAGCGGCCAGCAGGCGGTCGAGAACGGCCCCGACGCGAAGCGCGTGGCCGGCGAGCGCGTCGTCGAAAGTCAATGCGGCGTCCGTCATGCCGGCAGCGTTTAAGGCAAAGCCCCCGACGGTCAAGAGCGCGCGAGACGTCGCCGCGCGGCGTTGCGCTCGAGCCTCCACGCGGCTATGCCGGTTGGAAACCCAGCAGGCACTTCCCTCAGGCAGCGATTTGACGGAGCCGACCGTAGAGCCCGAACCCCGCAGCAGACGGCGCGCCGGCAAGCGCGCGGGACGCCTGGCGCGCCTGCCGGGCGCGGGGTGGGTGCGCCGGCTGTTCCTGTCGCTCGTCGCCGTGGCGCTGGTTCCGGTGGCGCTGACGCTGCTCTACCTGTTCCCCTTCGTGCATCCCGTCTCGACGCTGATGCTGAAGGACCTCGCCGGCTTCCAGGGCTACGACCGGCAATGGGTGGCGCTGGCGGACGTCGCGCCGGTTCTGGCGCATTCTGTCATCATGTCGGAGGACGGGCAGTTCTGCTCTCATCACGGCGTCGACCTCGGCGAGATGAAGGCGGTGCTGGAGGACGCGCTCAAGGGCGGCGGCGGGCCGTCGCGCGGCGCGTCCACCATCACCATGCAGACGGTGAAGAACCTCTTCCTGTGGAGCCGCCCGGCGGCGACGCTGCGCAAGGGCGTCGAGCTGCCCTACGCCGTCTATCTCGACCTCGTGATGTCGAAGCCGCGCATCCTCGAGATCTATCTCAACATCGCCGAATGGGGTCCGGGCATCTACGGCATCGAAGCCGCCGCCCGGCATCATTTCAAGCGTTCCGCCAAGGATCTCACGCGCCGGCAGGCGGCGCTGCTGGCAGTCACGCTCCCCGACCCGATCGGCCGCAATCCGGCCAAGCCGGGGCCGGGCCTCAGTCGGCTCGCCACCGTGATCGAGCGGCGCGCGGCCCGCGCCGGCGCCTATGTCGGCTGCGCGGGATAGGGACGCGGAAAAAAATGCGCCCGCCACTGGTCAAGCGGGCGGGAGCCGTGTATGGACACGCCACTTTCCCGGACAATGGCGCTGGAAAAGGCGATCCTGTGCGGTCGCTGCCTTCGGCCATGGTCGGGATCACGATGGAATATGGAGCACTTCCATGGCTGTGCCAAAACGAAAGACCTCGCCGTCCAAGCGCGGCATGCGCCGTGCGGCCGACGCGCTCAAGGCGCCGACCTATGTCGAGGACAAGAACTCCGGCGAGATGCGCCGCCCGCACCATGTCGATCTCAAGACCGGCATGTATCGCGGCCGTCAGGTTCTGACCCCGAAGGAAAGCTGAGCTTTTCAGCCGCTGGACGTTTTCAGGGACCGGCCTCGCGCCGGTCTTTGCTTTTTTGCGGCTCCGCCCCGCCTGCGTCCACTTGACTGCGCCGACGTGCGGTTTACAGCGGAACGAAGGGAAGCGTGGGACAAAAGATGCTGTCGAGCGTGCCGCTGCTGGCGATCAGCTTCGTCCTCTACAATCTCGGCCTGTTCGGCGTCTTCGGCAACGGGCCGTCGGGCGACCCGTGGGATACGGTCATCTTCTCCGTCGGCATGATGTCCGGCGGCGTGTTCGAGATGACGCTCGGCATCCTGATGATCGTCGTGGCGCTGCTGCTCTTCTTCGTCGAGATCGTGAAGTCGACGCGGACCTCCAACGCCTCGATCGTCGACCATCTGCTGTCGACCGTCGTGTTCGTGGCCTTTCTGGTGGAATTCCTGCTGGTGCGCGGCGCCGCGCACCCGGTCTTCTTCACGCTGATGGTGATCTCGCTGATCGACGTGCTGGCCGGCTTCTCGGTTTCGCTGCGATCCGCCGGCCGCGACGTCAATCTGAACTGATCAGCCTTCGGCGGTGAACCCCGCCGCGACGATGCCCGCGACGGCGGCCGCCTCGTCATTGTCGGACGTATCGCCGGTCACGCCCACCGCCCCGACGATCGCGCCGGAGTCGCGCACCAGCACGCCGCCCGGCACCGGCACGATGCCGCCTCCCGACACGCCCGAAAGCCCCTGGAAGAAATGCGGACGATCGATCGCCGCCTGGCCGAGCGCGCGCGAGCCCGTGCCGACCGCCAGAGCGCCGAACGCCTTTCCGGTCGCGATCTGCGGCCGCAGGATGGAAGCCCCGTCCTGCCGCTGCAAGGCCATGGCATGGCCGCCGGCGTCCAGCACCACGATGGTCAGCGGCTTGAGCTTGAGCTCCGCCGCCTTGTCCAGCGCGGCGTCGATGATGGTGTTGGCCTTGGCGAGCGTAAGGGCTGTCACGATCTTCCCTCTCCTGTTGAAAGCGGCTTCATGCCACGGACGCCGGGAAAGGCAAAGCCCGTTCGGCCGTTGCGTCAGCGCGCCTGGGCAGGCTGAGAGTCGGGTCAGCTCATCGAGTCGATCTTGCGCTGCATGGCGGCGATCTGCTCGCGCAGCTCCTGCAGATCGTCGGTCTTCTCCGCGCCTTCCCGCTTCGGCGCATCGGCGGCGGGCCGCGCCTGGTCGAAAGACGGGAAGGGCGAGAACAGGCGCATGGCGTTCTGGAACATCTCGATGTTGCGCCGGGTCTGTTCCTCGATGGCCTTCACCGGGGCGCTCATGCTCATCATGTCCATCGGCTTGCCGCCCATGGCCGATTTCATCTGCGCGCGGAACCGCTCCTGCTCCTTGGCGAAGGCGATCATCGACTGCTCCAGGAAGCTCGGCACGACCATCTGCATCTGGTCGCCGTAGAAGGCGATGAGCTGGCGCAGGAACGGCACCGGCAGCATAGTCTGGCCGTTCTTGTTCTCCAGCTCGAAGATGATCTGCGTCAGCACGGGATGCGTGATGTCCTCGCCCGTCTTGGCGTCCTGCACGACGAATTCCTCGCCGCGCTTCACCATCTCGGCGAGATCCTCCAGCGTGACGTAGGTGCTGGTGCCGGTGTTGTAGAGACGCCGGTTGGCGTATTTTTTTATGGTGACCGGCTCGTTCTTGGCGGGCATCCGAATTCCTCCCGGAGATCTGCTTTTTTCTGCCCGCGGGCAGGGCGCGACCCGACCGAGAGGATATGCGCAAAGCCGAGGCAAATCCAAGCGCTTTGTGCAGTGCAGAAAGGTCCGGCGCGGGCAGGGCTCTTATTGCAGCGCACAATCAAATTGACTCGCCGCCGCGAAACGCCCACAGAATATGGCCAAAGCAGCAGATCGGGAGATGAAACATGCCTGCACCCACTTCGGTCGTGATCGCCGCCGCCGCCCGCACGCCGGTCGGTTCCTTCAACGGCGCCTTCGCCAACCTGGCCGCGCACGAGCTCGGCGCGGTCGCGATCAAGGGCGCGCTGGAGCGCGCCGGCGTCGACGCCAAGGAGGTGGACGAGGTCATCCTCGGGCAGATCCTCACCGCCGGCCAGGGGCAGAACCCGGCGCGCCAGGCGGCCATGGCGGCCGGCATTCCCGCCGAGGCCACCGCCTGGGGGCTGAACCAGCTCTGCGGCTCGGGCCTGCGCACCGTCGCCATCGGCATGCAGCAGATCGC
>JAPUFC010000079.1 GCA_027492275.1 Mesorhizobium sp.
CCTCCCTCGTCGAGCGCCTCGGCGGCCAGTGCCTCCAGGTCCTGCTGTCGGCGGCGACGACATGGGCGCAAGAGGGGGAAGCGCTCTCCGTTTCCTGCCCGTCCGAAAACTTCCTCGCCGATCTCGGGCTTCTCGGCCTGACGGTCGACGCGTTCAACATCCGGGACGTTCACCCATGAAGACGGTTCTGACGATCGATGATTCCCGCACCATGCGCGAGATGCTGCGCCGGACGCTGGAGGGCGCGGGCTTCGCGGTGGTGCAGGCCGAGGACGGCCGGCACGGCGTCGAGGTGCTGGAGGCGTGCCAGCCGCATGTCATCATCACCGACGTGAACATGCCGCGCATGGACGGGCTGGAGTTCATCGAGACGGTGCGCGGCGACGCCCGCCGCCGCGTCGTGCCGATCCTGGTGCTGACGACCGAAAGCGACGCGGAGAAGAAGGCGCGGGCGCGGGCGGCCGGGGCGACCGGCTGGATCGTGAAGCCCTTCGATCCGCAAAAGCTGGTCGACGCGGTCAACCGCGTCTCGCTCTGACGCATCGCGGCGAGGTAGCTTCCGATGAGCGCCATGGACGACATCCGTCAGACCTTCTTCGAGGAATGCGCGGAGCAGATGACGGAGGTCGAGACCGGGCTGCTGGCGATGGAAGCCGGCGCGGCCGACGCCGACACGGTGAACGCCGTGTTCCGCGCGGTGCATTCCATCAAGGGCGGCGCGGGCGCGTTCAACTTCACCGAGCTGGTGGCGTTCGCGCATGTCTTCGAGACGACGCTCGACGCGGTGCGCGCGGGCCGGCTGACGGTCGGCGCCGAGCAGGCCGCCGTGCTGCTGCGCGCGGCCGACGTTCTGGCCGATCTGGTCGCCGCCGCGCATGGCGGCGCCGGGGTTGACGCGGAGCGGCGCGAGGCCTCGTCCGGCGAGCTCGCCAAGCTGCTCGGCGAGGAGGGCGGCGTGGCCGATGCCGGCGAGGGCGACGGCATGGAAGGGCTGGATTTCACGCCCGTTGCCGTCTCGTTCGAGGATTTGGCCGGCGGGCCCGCCGGCGCGCAGGATTTCCGCATCGTGTTCCGGCCGCATGCCGGGCTCTACGCCAAGGCCAACGAGGCGCTGCGGCTGATCCGGGAATGCCTGGCGCTGGGCGAGGGCAGCGTGGCCTGCGACACCGGCGCGGTGCCGACGCTCGACGCGCTCGATCCGGAGGGCGCGTATCTTTCCTGGACCATTGTTTTGTCGACCACGGCCGGCGAGGCGGCGGTACGCGAGATCTTCGAGTTCGTCGAGCTCGATTGCGACCTGACGATCGAGACCGTGTCCGCCCCGTCCACCGCCGAAGCGCAACCCGGCGGCGATGCCGACATCGCCGCGCTGCTGGCGCGCATGCAGGCCGAGATCGCCCAGCCGGCGGCCGAGATGGATGCGACGCCGCCGCAACCGGTTCCGCCGGAGGCGGAGCGCCGCAAGACCACCCGCCGCGCCGAGGACGGCGTGGCGACGGCGTCCTCCATCCGCGTCGAGCTGGAGCGCGTCGACCGGCTCATCGACCTCGTTGGCGAGCTGGTGATCCACCAGGTCATGCTGGCGCAGCGCGCCGCGCAGGCCGGGCTCGCCGCCCGCTCCGAGGTGGCGGTCGGCTTCGACGAGCTGGAGCAGCTCACCCGCGAGATCCAGGACAGCGTCATGGCGATCCGCGCGCAGCCGGTGAAGTCCGTGTTCCAGAAGCTGCCGCGTCTCGTGCGCGAGGTGGCCGGCGTCACCGGCAAGAGCGTCGGCCTGGTGACCGAAGGCGAATACACGGAGGTCGACAAGACCGTCATCGAGCGGCTGTCCGACCCGCTCACCCACATGATCCGCAACGCCATCGACCACGGCATCGAGACGCCGGACAGGCGCATCGCCGCCGGCAAGCCGGCGGAAGGCACGATCCGGGTCGCGGCGATGCACCGTTCGGGGCGCATCGTCATCGAGGTCAGCGACGACGGCGCCGGCATCGACCGGCCGGTGGTGCGCGACATCGCCGTCGGCAAGGGCCTCATCCCGGCCGGCGCGCAGCTCAGCGACGACGAGACCGACAATCTGATCTTCCTGCCGGGCTTCTCCACCAAGGAGGCGGTGTCGGAACTGTCGGGGCGCGGCGTCGGCATGGACGTGGTCAAGCGCTCCATCCAGGCGCTGGGCGGGCGCGTGTCGATCAGCTCGCAGCCGGGAAAGGGCTCTGTCTTCACCATGAGCCTGCCGCTGACGCTGGCGGTGCTCGACGGCATGGTGGTGACTGCCGGAGACAGCGCGCTGGTCGTGCCGATCACGGCCATCGTCGAAACCCTGAAGCCGCGGCGCGGCGATGTCTCGAGCTTCGGGCGCGACAACGCGCTGATCAATGTGCGCGACAGCTTCCTGCCGCTGATCGACGTGGCGTGCGAGCTCGGCTACCGCGCGACGCCGACCGACCCGGTGCTGGGCGTGGTCGTGCTGGTGGAAAGCGACAACGGGCAGCGATCCGCGCTGCTGTTCGACGCCATACAGGGCCAGCGGCAGGTGGTGATCAAGAGCCTCGAGGCCAATTACGGCCGGGTGCCCGGCGTGGCGGCGGCGACCATCATGGGCGACGGGCGGGTCGCCCTCATCCTCGACGTCGACATGCTGACCGCGCAGTCGCGCTTCGAGCAGATCGCATCGGGGCAGCCCGCCTTCAACAGTTTCGTTCAGGCCGCGGAGTAGGACCATGAGCAGTGACGACATGCGCGACGCCACGACCAAGCGGGAGCTGATCGCCTTCCGCATCGGCGAGCAGGAATTCTGCGTCGACATCACCACGGTGCGGGAGATCAGGGGCTTCGTGCCCGCCACGCCGCTGCCGCATGCGCCGGCCTATGTGAACGGCGTCATCAACCTGCGCGGCACGGTGCTGCCGGTGATCGACCTCGGCCTGCGCATGGGGCTGGCCAGGATCGAGCCGACGGCGCGCTCGGTGATCGTGGTGGCGAAGATGGAGCATCAGCTCTTCGGCCTGCTGGTCGACGCGGTGTCGGACATCCTCACCGTCACCGACGAGGCGATCCAGCCGACGCCGAACGTCGCCTCCGAGCTGGCGCAGAGTTTCGTGCGCGGCGTCATCGCGCTGGAGGGCCGGATGATTTCGCTGATCGCGGCCGAGGCCATCCCGCCGCGCCAGCTCGACATGGCGGCGTAGCCGGCGATGTCCGCGCTGCGGGAGGCCGCCGAACCGCGGTTGACGGACGCCGAGTTCCGGACGATCTCGCGCATCCTGCACGAGGATTCCGGCATCGCGCTCGCCCCGTCGAAGATGGCGCTGGTCTATTCGCGGCTGGTGCGGCGGCTGCGGGTGCTCGGCCTGCGCAGCTTCGCGGACTATTGCGCGCTGGTCGCCGGCGAGGGCGGCCGCGAGGAGCGGCACGAGATGCTGGCGGCGCTGACCACCAACGTCACGCATTTCTTCCGCGAGAACCATCATTTCGAGCACCTGCGGACGCGGCTGCTGCCGCCGCTGGTCGCAAGGGCGCGGCAGGGCGGGCGGGTGCGCCTCTGGTCGGCCGGCTGCTCCAACGGGCACGAGCCCTATTCGATCGCGCTGACCGTGCTCGGCCTGATGCCGGACGCGGCGGATCACGACATCCGCATCCTCGCCTCCGACATCGATCCCAACGTGGTGGCCTTCGGCGAGCGCGGCGTCTACGACGACGAGGCGCTGGCCGAGGTGCCGAAGGGGCTGCGCGCGCGCTGGTTCCAGCGGCGGCCGGTCACACCGGACGGCGTCAGGCGCGCCGAGGTGGCGCCGGAGATGCGCCGTCTCGTCGTCTTCCGCGAGCTGAACCTGATCGGCGCGTGGCCGATGCGCGGCCGGTTCGACGCCATCTTCTGCCGCAACGTGACGATCTATTTCGACGCGCCGACGCGCGAGGAGGTCTGGCGGCGCTTCGCCGGGACGATGGCGCCTGGCGGCTGGCTCTATGTCGGCCATTCCGAGCGGCTGGCGGGGCCGGCCGCCGGCCTGTTCGACCTAGAGGGCACGACGGCCTACCGCTTCATCGGCGGGGCGGCCCGATGACGCCGGTCCGCGTGCTCATCGTCGACGATTCCGCTACGATGCGGGCGCTGCTGCGGCACGCGGTGGCGGGCGATCCGGGCGTCGAGATCGTCGGCGAGGCGGCCGACACGGCCGACGCTCGCGCCAAGATCAAGGCGCTCGACCCCGACGTCGTCACGCTCGACGTGGAAATGCCCGGCATGAACGGGCTGGAGTTCCTCGACAAGATCATGCGGCTGCGGCCGACGCCGGTCATCATGGTGTCCAACCTGACCAGCCCCGGCGCGGCGGCCAGCATCGCGGCGCTGGAGCTCGGCGCGTTCGACTGCCTGGCCAAGCCGGGCGGCGGCGCAGGCGACACGTTCGAGGCGCTGGCCGGCCTGCTGCGGCAGGCGGCGGCGACGAAGCCGCGGCTGGCCTCGGCGGTGCGGCCCGGCCGCGCGGCGGGCCCCCCGCCGGTGCTCGCGCGCCACGGGGGGTGGCCGGACCTCATCGCCATCGGCTCGTCCACGGGCGGCGTCGAGGTGCTGATCGCGCTGCTGTCCGAATTTCCGAAGGATTGCCCGCCGACGCTCATCGTCCAGCATCTGCCGTCAAGCTTCACCCAGCCTTTCGCGGCGCGGCTCGACCGCGCCTGTCCGGCCAAGGTCGGCGAGGCGAGGAGCGGCGATCCGCTCCTGCCCGGCCATGTCTATCTGGCCAAGGGCGGCCGCCACCTCACGCTCGCGCCGTCGCGGCGCACGCTGCTGCTGCGCGACGGCGAGCCGGTGCAGGGGCACCGGCCGTCCGTCGACGTGCTGTTCCGCTCGGTGGCGCAGAATTTCGACGGCCGGGCGACCGGAATCATTCTCACCGGCATGGGGCGCGACGGGGCGGAGGGGCTGCTGGCCATGCGCCGGCGCGGCGCGAAAACGCTGGCGCAGGACGAGGCCAGCTCGCTGGTCTACGGCATGCCGCGCGTCGCCTTCGAGACCGGCGCGGCGGAACGGCAGGTGCCGCTCGGCCGCATGGCGCGGGAGATCTTCGGCTGATGCGCCGCACAGGAAAAGGAACGGGACGATGATATTCAAGCAGCATCTGAAAGTGATGGTCGTGGACGACCACCGCACCAGCCGCATGGTCATCTGCGACGCCCTGGCCGAGCTCGGCATCAACCAGATCACCTATGCCTGCGATGGCGAGGATGCGCTGAAGACGATGATGGCGACGCCCTGCCACATGATCATCTCGGACTTCAACATGCCGAAGCTGGACGGGCTGCAACTGCAGAAGGCGATCCGCACCTACGGGCCGACGCAGCGCACGCCCTTCATCATCCTGTCGGGGCGCGGCGACAGGGAGCTGGTCCAGAAGGCGGCGTCGCTGGGCGTCAACAACTTCCTCGTCAAGCCGATCACCCCGCCGGTGCTGAAGAGCAGCATCGAGGCCGTCATCGGGCGGCTCCAGTGACGGCATTTGCGATGCAGGCACCGCGGCGCGTGCATGTCATGCAGGGCGAGGCGCGCGTCGACGGCGGCGACGCGGTGCTGACGACGCTGCTGGGCTCCTGCGTGGCGGCCTGCATCCGCGACGCGGGCGCCGGCATCGGCGGCATGAACCATTTCCTGCTGCCGGGCGACGAGGCGCACGCCACCGGGCGCGCGGAAAGCTACGGGCTGTTCCTCATGGAGCTTCTCGTCAACGGCCTGCTGAAGCGCGGCGCGCGCCGCCATGCGCTGGAGGCGAAACTGTTCGGCGGCGCCAACACGGTCGACAATCTGGGCGACATCGGCAGCCGCAACGCCGCCTTCGCGCGGCGCTTCCTGGCGATGGAGGGCATAGCCTGCCTCGGCGGCGATCTCGGCGGGGGGCGCGGGCGGCGGGTCGAATACTGGCCCGCGACCGGCCGCTCGCGCCGCATCTTCATCGACGGCCGCGTCACCCTCGACGCGCCGGCGTCCGCCATGCCGGCTTCCACCGGCGACCTCGAACTCTTCTGAGCCGCCATGCCGTCGCCGTCATGCCAGAGCCGTGTCCACGACGCCGACATCCCCGCCGGGCGGCTGATGGCGCGCATCGCGAGCGAGCTGGAACAGGCCGCCCGCTCCACCGAGGCGCTGCACGCGCTGGCCTGCGCCGCCGGCGACCTGCGCGACGATCAGGTGCGCGCCGCGCAGGCGATCGACCTCAACGCTCAGCTCCTGCGCGATCTCGCGCGGCTGATGCGGGCGATGGCGGAACAGGCGCCCGCGTGCTGGCGCGGCGAGACGCGGGCGCTCGGCGGGGCCTTCAGACTCGAGGCCTTGAAACGCCGGCTCCTGTCCGAGGCGCACGACGCGCCGGCGGAGATCGAAGCCGGCGG
>JAPUFC010000080.1 GCA_027492275.1 Mesorhizobium sp.
CGCCGTCATCAGCCGCGATTCCTCGATCGATCCGGTCGGCGCCTGCGTCGGCATGCGCGGGTCGCGCGTCCAGGCCGTGGTGGGCGAGCTGCAGGGCGAGAAGATCGACATCATCCCGTGGTCGCCCAACGCCGCCTCCTTCATCGTCAACGCCTTGCAGCCGGCGGAAGTGGCCAAGGTGGTGCTGGACGAGGACGCCGAGCGCATCGAGGTGGTGGTGCCGGACGACCAGCTCTCGCTGGCCATCGGCCGCCGCGGCCAGAACGTGCGCCTCGCCTCGCAGCTCACCGGCTGGGACATCGACATCCTCACCGAGCAGGAGGAGAGCGAGCGCCGCCAGAAGGAGTTCGTCGAGCGCTCGAACCTGTTCATGGAAGCGCTGGACGTGGACGAGATGGTCGGCCAGGTGCTGGCCTCCGAGGGCTTCACCAGCGTCGAGGAGGTGGCCTACGTCGATGCCGACGAGATCTCGTCCATCGACGGGTTCGACGAGGACACGGCCGGCGAGATCCAGACGCGCGCCCGCGAATATCTGGAGAAGATCGAGGCCGAGCAGGACGAGAAGCGCCGGGCGCTGGGCGTCGAGGACGAGCTGCGCGAGATTCCCGGCATCACCACCGCCATGATGGTCAAGCTCGGCGAGGATAGCGTGAAGACGATCGAGGACTTCGCCGGCTACGCCGCCGACGACCTGACCGGCTGGAAGGAACGCAAGGACGGCGAGACCAAGTTCTATCCGGGTGTGCTGAGCGACGTCGGCGTGAGCAAGGCCGACGCCGAGCAGATGATCCTGGCGGCCCGCCTCAGGGCCGGCTGGATCACCGAGGAAGAAGCCGCAGCCGAGGAGCCGGCCGCCGCCGACGCCGGGGCGTAAGGTGGAGCGGGCCGGGAGCACGATTGGACGGAATGAACGATCGCACCTGCATCGTCACGCGAAGGACCGGCACGGCGGATGATCTGATCCGTTTCGTCGTCGGCCCCGACGGGTCCGTCGTTCCCGACATCAGGAGAAAGCTGCCCGGCCGGGGTTGCTGGGTGGCCGCCGAGCGCATACATGTCGAGCGCGCCGCCGCGAAGGGCGCGTTTGCCCGAGCCTTCAAGCGAGAGGTGGCGGTACCCGAGAATCTCGGGGCCATGGTCGACGCGCTGCTCTCGGCCAGCGCGCGCGGTGCGCTCGGGCTTGCTCGCAAGGCCGGATCGGTCGCGCTGGGCGCCGCCAAGATCGAGGCGAAGGTGCGCAGCGGCGAGGCGCTGTGCGTGCTTCACGCCCGCGAGGCCGCGCCGGACGGCGAGCGCAAGCTCAGGCAGGCGCGGCGGGCGACGGCCTTCGCCGGAGGGCCCCGTATTCCGGCCTACAAACTTTTCCCCCAGGCCGAATTGGATTTGGCATTGGGCGGCACAAATGTGATACATGCAGCCGTTCTCCCGGGCGATGCGGGACGCGCGGCCTTGAAGCGCGTCGAGGCGCTGGACCGGTATCGGGGCGGATCTCCCGACGAACGAGACGTGTTTGCGGCGACGGCCGGCGAAGACGCCGCAGAGGATATGGAATGAGCGACACCAAATCGGGCGACGACAAGACGCTTGGCGTCAACGTGAAGAAGACCCTGACCCTGAAGCGTCCCGGCCTGGAACAGAGCACGGTGCGCCAGAACTTCTCGCACGGCCGGACCAAGTCCGTCGTTGTCGAGACGAAGCGCAAATTCGTCAAGCCTGGCGACAGGCCCGAGCCGTCCGTGTTCACGCAGAAGCCGGCTCCCGCCCCGCAGCCCGCGCCCGCCCGTCCGGCGGCGACGGCGGCTCCCGTTCCCGCCGCCGCCGCGCCGGTCGCACCGGTCGTCGCGCCGGTCGCTCCCGTGGTTCGCGAAGCGCCGCGCCCGGCTCCCGTCGAGCGCTCCGGCATGGTCCTGAACGACCTGTCGCGCAGCGAGATCGAGGCCCGCCGCCGCGCGCTGGAAGGCTCGCAGGCGCGTGAGCAGGAAGACCGCCAGCGCGCGCTGGAGGACGCCCGCCGCCGGCTGGAGGAGGACGAGCGCCGCAAGCGCGAGCGCGAGGAATCCGCCCGCCGCCAGGCGGAGGAGGAAGCGCGCATCCAGAAGGAGGCGGAGGCTCGCCGCCGCGCCGAGGAGGATGCCCGCCGCCGCACGCCGCTGGCCGACATGGCCCCCGACGACGACGAGGCGGCCAAGCCGAGAAGCGCCGTGGCGCCGCGCGGCGCGCCGGCGCTCCGGCGGCCTGTCACGCCGGAGGTTGCAAAGCCCACCCGCGCCAAGGGCGAGGACGATCGGCGCCGTGGCAAGCTGACGGTGAGCGCGGCGACCTCGGATGCCGACGGTCGAGCCCGTTCGCTGTCCTCGATGCGTCGTCGCCAGGAGAAGTTCAAGCGTTCCCTGGTCCAGGAACCCCGCGAGAAGGTCGTGCGCGAAGTCATTCTGCCCGAGACGATCACCATCCAGGAGCTCGCCGGCCGCATGTCCGAGCGCGCCGTCGACGTGGTCAAGTTCTTCATGAAGCAGGGCCAGATCCTGAAGCCCGGCGACGTGATCGACGCCGACACCGCCGAGCTGGTGGCCTCCGAATTCGGCCACACGGTCAAGCGCGTCGCCGAATCCGACATCGAGGGCGGCCTGATCACCAAGGAGGACAAACCCGAAGACCTGCTGTCGCGTCCGCCGGTGGTCACCATCATGGGCCATGTCGACCACGGCAAGACCTCGCTGCTCGACGCCATCCGCAACGCCAACGTCGTGTCGGGCGAGGCGGGCGGCATCACCCAGCACATCGGCGCCTATCAGGTCGAGAAGGACGGCCAGAAGATCACCTTCATCGACACGCCGGGCCACGCCGCCTTCACGGCGATGCGCGCGCGCGGCGCCAACATCACCGACATCGCCATCCTGGTGGTGGCCGCCGACGACGCGGTGATGCCGCAGACGGTGGAGTCCATCAGCCATGCCAAGGCGGCGGGCGTGCCGATCATCGTCGCCATCAACAAGATCGACAAGCCGTCGGCGAACCCGCAGAAGGTCCGCACCGACCTGCTCCGCCACGAGGTCGTGGTGGAATCCATGGGCGGCGACGTGCTCGACGTCGAGGTCTCGGCCACCAAGGGCACCAATCTCGACAAGCTGCTGGAGGCGATCCTGCTGCAGGCCGAGATCCTCGACCTCAAGGCCAACCCCGACCGCACGGCGGAGGGCGTCGTCATCGAGGCCAAGCTCGATCGCGGCCGCGGCCCGGTCGCCACGGTTCTGGTGCAGAACGGTACGCTGATGCCGGGCGACATCATCGTCGCCGGCGGCGAGTGGGGCCGCGTGCGCGCGCTGGTCGACGACAAGGGCGCGCATCTCAAGGAAGCGGGCCCCTCCATGCCGGTCGAGATTCTCGGCCTTCAGGGCACGCCGCGCGCCGGCGACCAGTTCGCCACGGCCGAGAACGAGGCCCGCGCCCGCGAGATCACGGAATATCGCCAGCGCCTGGCGCGCGACAAGGCGGTGGCCAAGCATGCCGGCCAGCGCGGCTCGCTGGAGCAGATGATGTCGCAGCTCCAGTCCTCCGGGCTGAAGCAGTTCCCGCTGGTCATCAAGGGCGACGTGCAGGGCTCCATCGAGGCCATCGTCACGGCGCTGGAGAAGCTCGGCACCGACGAGGTGCAGGCGCGCGTCGTGCTCGCCGGCGCCGGCGCCATCACCGAGAACGACGTGGCGCTGGCCGAGACCTCGGGCGCGGCCATCATCGGCTTCAACGTGCGCGCCAACGCGCAGGCGCGGACCGCCGCCGAGCAGGCCGGCATCGAGATCCGCTACTACAACGTCATCTACAACCTCGTGGACGACGTGAAGGCGGCGATGTCGGGCCTGCTGTCGCCGGAGCGCCGCGAGACGTTCCTGGGCAATGCCGAAATCCTGGAGGTGTTCAACATCACCAAGGTCGGCAAGGTCGCCGGCTGCCGCGTCACCGAGGGCCGCGTCGAGCGCGGCGCGGGCGTGCGCCTGATCCGCGACGGCGTGGTCATCCACGAGGGCACGCTGAAGACGCTGAAGCGCTTCAAGGACGAGGTGCCGGAGGTTCCCGTCGGCCAGGAATGCGGCATGGCCTTCCAGAACTACGAACAGATTCAGGCCGGCGACATCATCGAGTGCTTCCGCGTCGAGATGGTGACGCGCACGCTGTAGGGAATGCTGCCGGCAGGCGGGTGAAACCATGTCTGCCGGCGCTCCGCTTTCGATCCTTCGCTTCTCCCTGACGCCGGCGGATGCGCTGGCCTATGAGCGCCTGCCGGGCGAGCTGTCCGGCTGGGCGAAGGCCTGTCTCGTCATTTCGCTGGCGGCCGTCGGCGGCTTCTACGGCTTCGTCGAGGATTGGCCGGCGGCCTGGCGCTACGGCGTCACCGCGCTGCTCGTCCTGGCCTGGCTCGTCGCGGTGATGACGATCCGCACGGTCCTGATGCACCGCAGGGCGAAGGCGCTGGCCGCCCGCGACGGGA
Organism: Mesorhizobium sp.; assembly: GCA_027492275.1. GTDB lineage: Bacteria > Pseudomonadota > Alphaproteobacteria > Rhizobiales > Rhizobiaceae > JAPUFC01. The sequence goes on from JAPUFC010000080.1 coordinate 4,487, forward strand.
ATGTCGAGATCGAAGAGTGGTACGACCACCTGGCGATCAGGACGGCGTCCGGAACCCGCGTGCTCGCCGTCGAGACGATCGGCAAGGTGCTGGGCGGCGAGGGGCACGTCTTCATCCTGCACCATGGCGGCCCGACCATCGTGCCGCTGCGCGCTTTCGAGGACGCTGAGGCGATGCGGGCCTTCGGCGAGGCGCTGGAGCGGCGAAGCGCCGACGCCGTCGCCTGAGAAAAAACCTCCCGGCCTCTGGCCAAGCGGGCGGAGGAACGCTAAGTGGCCGCCCACACGGTTCGAACCCGGTAGAAAAGAGACTTCCATGTCCAGAATGCCTTCGGCTGGTCCCTCCCAGCGCCAGCTTCGCGTCGGCGAGCAGGTGCGCCACGCGCTTTCGGACCTGCTCCAGCGCGGCGAGGTGCGCGACGATCTCGTCGAGACGACCGTGATTTCGGTCTCGGAGGTGCGCATGTCGCCGGACCTGAAGCTGGCGACGGCCTTCGTCTCGCCGCTCGGCGCGAAGGACGACGCGGCCGTCATCGCCGCGCTCAACCGCCACGCGCGCTTCATCCGCGGAAAGGTGTCGCCGGCGCTGCGGCAGATGAAATACATGCCGGAGTTCCGCTTCCGGCTCGACACCAGCTACGACAACATGGCGCGCATCGACGACCTGCTGCGGTCGCCCGAGGTGGCGCGCGACCTCGATACGGAAAAGGACGATTGATGGCCCGTCGCGGCAAGAAGAAGGGCCGGCCGGTTTCCGGCTGGGTCATCCTGGACAAGCCGGTCGGCATGGGCTCGACCGAGGCTGTGGCCAAGATCAAATGGCTCTACCAGGCCGAGAAGGCCGGCCACGCCGGCACGCTTGACCCGCTGGCGTCCGGCATGCTGCCGATCGCGCTCGGCGAGGCGACCAAGACCGTGCCCTACGTGCAGGACGGCGCCAAGATCTATCGCTTCACCGTCGCCTGGGGCGAGGAGCGCTCCACCGACGATCTCGAAGGCCCGGTGACTAAACAGTCCGACAAGCGCCCCGCGCGCGCCGAGGTCGAGGCGCTGCTGCCGCGCTACACGGGCGTCATCATGCAGACCCCGCCGCAGTTCTCCGCCATCAAGATCGCCGGCGAGCGCGCCTACGATCTGGCCCGCGAGGGCGGGACGGTGGACATCCCGCCGCGCGAGATCGAGATCGCCCGGCTCGACATCGTCGACATGGGGGGCGACGGCCGCACCGTCTTCGAGGTCGAGTGCGGCAAGGGCACCTATGTGCGCAGCCTGGCGCGCGACATGGGCCGCGACCTCGGCTGCTTCGGCCATGTCTGCGACCTGCGCCGCACCGAGGTCGAGCCGTTCACGGCCGAGGATTTCGTCACCGTGGCCGAGATCGAGGCCGCCCGCTTCGAGGGTGAGGGCGAGGGCCGCGTCGATCGTGGCTTCGCCGACGCGGACCAACTGCTGATCGACACGGGCGCCGCGCTGGAATGCCTGCCGCAGGTCGCCATCACCGACGACGCGGCCACCCGGCTGCGGCTGGGCAACCCGATCGTCGTTCGCGGCCGCGACGCCCCGGTGGAGGCGGAGGAGGCCTGCGCCATGGCGCGCGGCCGGCTGGTTGCGATAGGCTCCATCGAGACGGGCATGTTCAGGCCCAAGCGGGTTTTCGCCGGCTGACCCGGCGGCCGGCGCGGAGAGGGCGATGCAGGACAACACATCCGGCCCCGAACGGCCCCGGCGCGCGCAGCGGCCCCGGCCCAAGCGCTCGCCGATCGGCGCGTCGCCCGGCACGCTGATCGCCGATCCGGCGGCGAACCGCTCCGAGCTGCGCCTGACCCTCTATTCGCCCGAGGCGATCCGCGTCATCGAGAACGCTAGCATGGACGACGTGCTGGCCAATTGCGAGCGCTGGCCGGTGATCTGGCTGGACTGCGTCGGCCTGGCCAACATCGATCTGATCCGCGACATCGGCAAGGTCTTCAACCTGCATCCGCTGGCGCTCGAGGACGTCGTCAACACCGGCCAGCGGCCGAAGACCGAATTCTTCGGCGATCACGCCTTCGTGGTGCTGCGCATGATCGACGATGCCGCCGCCCGCCGCTACGAGCAGATGTCGCTGTTCTTCGGCGAGGACTACGTGGTCTCCTTCCAGGAGCGGGAAGGGGACCCGTTCGACCCGGTGCGCAAGCGGCTGGAGGCGGCCGTGCCCGGCGGATTGCGCAGCCGCGACGCCGATTTCCTCGCCTATTCGCTGATCGACGCGATCGTGGACAGCTACTTTCCGCCCGTCGACAACGCCAATGACCGGATCGACCGCATCGAGGACGAGATGCTCGGCGCGCCGCGCCAGGATCACGTCCACGAGCTTCACGACATGCGCCGCGAGACCACGGCGCGCAAGCAGGTGCTATGGGCCGTCCGCGATGCCGTCGCGGCCCTGATGCGGACCGAGGAGCAGTGCATCGCGCCGGACACCAAGGTCTATTTCAACGACACGCTGGACCATGTCATCCGGCTGATCCAGATGGAGGAGACGCAGCGCGAAACCATAACCGGTCTGATCGAGCTGCATCTCCTGCTCGGCCAGGCGCGCACCAACGACGTCATCGGCCTCCTGACCATCGTGTCGACGATCTTCATTCCGCTGACCTTCCTGGTCGGCGTCTGGGGCATGAATTTCGATCCCGACGCCTCGCCCTGGAACATGCCCGAGCTGCGCGCCTGGTTCGGCTATCCGGCGGCGCTCGGCTTCATGCTGGCGATCGCCGTGGCGCTGCTCATCTATTTCCGGCGCAAGAAATGGCTGTGACCGGCGCACGGTCGAAATCGGCTGGCTTTTCCGCCAAAACTCCCTTATATGCGCCGCAGCGTGGCGCGTGCGCCATGCACGAACGGCCCCTGCTGGACGACATCCCGGCTGCGGGCGTCTTCATTCCCTCATAGAGAAAGGAAGCATCCGATGTCGATCACCGCTGAGCGCAAGAAGGAATTGATGGCCGAATACGCCACCGTGTCGGGCGACACCGGTTCGCCGGAGGTGCAGGTCGCCATCCTGTCCGAGCGCATCAAGAATCTGACCGAGCACTTCAAGGACCACAAGAAGGACAACCACTCCCGCCGTGGCCTGCTCGCGCTGGTTTCGCAGCGCCGCCGCCTCCTTGACTACCTCAAGGGCAAGGACGGGGGACGCTATTCGACGCTGATCGAGAAACTCGGCCTGCGTCGCTGACGACTTGACCGGCGGGCCCCTAAAGGCCCGCCGGTCCTGCATGAGGGCCGCGCGACGCGCGGCCCGAAACGGCTCCGGAAGGACAAGGGCACGGAGCCGCCCATGGACGGTCATGGGGCAGGATTGCAGGAGGCCCGGCGATCGCCGTCACGCCGGACCTCCCGCTGTCTTGCCCATGGCTCGCCCGAACGAAGCCGGGACGGTCTGGCGCGATGCCACAAGGGCGCATCGCGGCCGTCCGCAATTGAAGGACAAGACATGTTCAATCACCACAAAGTGGAAATCGAGTGGGCCGGGCGCCCGCTGATCCTCGAAACCGGCAAGATCGCGCGCCAGGCCGACGGCGCGGTGCTCGCGACCTACGGCGAGACCGTCGTTCTGGCCACCGTCGTCTCCATGAAGGAGCCGAAGCCGGGCTTCGACTTTTTCCCGCTGACCGTCAACTATCAGGAAAAGACCTTCGCGGCCGGCAAGATTCCCGGCGGCTTCTTCAAGCGCGAGGGCCGTCCCTCGGAGAAGGAGACGTTGACCTCGCGCCTGATCGACCGGCCGATCCGCCCGCTCTTCGCCGAGGGCTACAAGAACGACACGCAGATCGTCGTCACCGTCCTGCAGCATGATCTCGAGAACGATCCGGACGTGCTGGCCATGGTCGCCACCTCGGCGGCGCTGACGCTGTCGGGCGTTCCCTTCATGGGCCCGATCGGCGGCGCGCGCGTCGGCTATATCGGCGGCGAGTACGTTCTGAACCCGCATCTCGACGAGATGCCGGAATCGAAGCTCGACCTCGTCATCGCCGGCACGCAGGACGCCGTCATGATGGTCGAATCGGAAGCGCACGAGCTGTCCGAGGAGGTCATGCTCGGCGCCGTCATGTTCGGCCACAAGGGCTTCCAGCCGGTCATCGACGCGATCATCAGGCTGGCCGAAGTGGCCGCCAAGGAGCCGCGCGACCACAAGGCCACCGATCTGGCCGAACTCGAGAAGACCATGCTCGGCGTGATCGAGAGCGATCTTCGCGCGGCCTACAAGAACACGGACAAGCAGGCCCGCTACGCGGCGGTCGACGCGGCCAAGGCCAAGGTCAAGGCGGCGCTGCTGCCCGAGGGCGCGGAAGCCCCGGCCTGGACCTCGGAGCAGGTGTCGAGCGTCTTCAAGGAGCTGCAGGCTAAGATCGTCCGCTGGAACATCCTGGACACCGGCTCGCGCATCGACGGCCGCGACCTCAAGACGGTCCGCCCGATCGTCTCGGAAGTCGGCGTCCTGCCGCGCACGCACGGCTCGGCCGTGTTCACGCGCGGCGAGACGCAGGCCGTCGTGGTCGCGACGCTCGGCACCGGCGAGGACGAGCAGTTCGTCGACGAGCTGACCGGCACGCGCAAGGAGACCTTCCTGCTGCACTACAACTTCCCGCCCTATTCGGTCGGCGAGACCGGCCGCATGGGGTCGCCTGGCCGCCGCGAGATCGGCCACGGCAAGCTCGCCTGGCGCGCCGTGCACCCGGTCCTGCCGTCGGCCGAGCAGTTCCCCTACACGCTGCGCGTCGTCTCCGAGATCACCGAGTCGAACGGCTCGTCCTCGATGGCGACCGTCTGCGGCACCTCGCTGGCGCTGATGGACGCGGGCGTGCCGCTGGCCAAGCCGGTGGCGGGCATCGCCATGGGCCTGATCCTCGAGGGCGAGCGCTTCGCGGTGCTGTCCGACATCCTCGGCGACGAGGATCACCTCGGCGACATGGACTTCAAGGTGGCCGGCACCGAGAACGGCGTCACCTCGCTGCAGATGGACATCAAGATCGCCGGCATCACCGAGAAGATCATGGATGTCGCGCTGAAGCAGGCCAAGGACGGCCGCCTGCACATCCTTGGCGAGATGGCCAAGGCGCTGACCGGCGCGCGCGCCGAGCTCGGCGAGTTCGCCCCGCGCATCGAGGTCATGCAGATCCCGACCGACAAGATCCGCGACGTGATCGGCTCCGGCGGCAAGGTCATCCGCGAGATCGTGGAGAAGACCGGCGCCAAGATCAACATCGAGGACGACGGCACGGTCAAGATCGCCTCCTCGAACGCCAAGGAGATCGAGGCGGCGAAGAAGTGGATCCACACCATCGTGGCCGAGCCGGAAGTCGGCGAGATCTACGAGGGCACGGTGGTCAAGGCGGCGGATTTCGGCGCCTTCGTCAACTTCTTCGGCCCGAAGGACGGCCTCGTCCACATCAGCCAGCTCTCCAACGAGCGCGTCGCCAAGACGACCGACGTGGTCAAGGAAGGCGACAAGGTGTTCGTGAAGCTGATGGGCTTCGACGAGCGCGGCAAGGTGCGCCTCTCCATGAAGGTCGTCGACCAGACGACCGGCAAGGAGATCGCCAGGGAAAAGAAGAAGGAAGAGAGCGAAGACGCCGCCTGAGGCGATCGCTTTTCCGGAATTCCTGGCGGGCGCGGCTGATGAGGCCGCGCCCGTTCTGCTTTGAAAGAGTTGTTCCGATGCCAGGCCTTTGCGTTGCTTTCCTCATGCCAGCCGTCCGGCGGACCGTCGGACGATGACCCGCGACGCGTCGAAAACCCTCTTTCATCCCTTCGACACGGGCGACCTGCCGCCGCCGGGAGAAGACTCCCGCGTCCTTTTCCTCGGCCCGGAGCCGGGTTTTCGCCTGCCCGAGGGCTTCGCCGGCAGGCTGGCTCTGGTCCAGGGCTTTCGCCCGTGGTTCAACGCCTTGAAAAACCTCGGGCATGACGTTTCGACCACGACCGAGGGCGGGGACTATGATCTCTGCCTCGTGCTGGCCGGACGGCATCGCGGCGAGAACGAGCGGCGCGTGGCGGAGGCCGTGGCGCGTGTCCGCGCCGGCGGCACCGTCCTCGTGGCAGGCTCCAGGGACGACGGGATCGCCACGCTGCGCAAGACGGTCGAGCGCCTGGCCGGTCTCGATGGGGCGGTCCCGAAATATCACGGCGTCGCGTTCTGGTTCCGCCGGCCGGACGACGGCGCGGCGTTCGCGGCCCTAGCCGCCGGCAATGCGGGAAAGGTTGTCGAGAACCGCTTCCGCGCCGCGCCGGGCATGTTCTCGCATGAGCGCGTCGACGCGGGATCGCGCCTGCTCGCCGCGCATCTGCCGGTCGGCGCGAAGGGCGCGGCCGCCGATTTCGGCGCCGGCTGGGGATTCCTTGCCGCGATGCTGGCCGAGCGCTCCCCCGGCCTGTCCCGCATCGACCTCTACGAGGCCGACCACCAGTCGCTGGAAGCGGCCAGGGAAAACCTGTCAGGCATGGCTTTCTCGCCCTTCGGCTTCCACTGGCATGATCTGGTCGGCGAGACGGTGCGGGACCGCTACGATCTGATCGTCATGAACCCGCCCTTCCATCAGGGCAGGGCGGCCGAGCCCGATATCGGCAAGGCCATGATTGCCGCCGCCGCGGGCGCGTTGAAGCCGGGCGGAAGGCTTTACATGGTCGCCAACCGGGGCCTGCCCTACGGCAAGGTGCTGGCGGAAAAGTTCAAGGAAGTCGCCGAGCTGGCGCGCGAGGGCGGTTTTCAGGTCTTTTCGGCGCGCCGCTGACGACAAGATTCAGTCGCGCGGCTCGTCCAGACGCTTCAATTCCTCCAGCACCGGCATCGAGACGATGTGGTAGCCGGAATCGACGTGGTGCACCTCGCCCGTCACGCCGGACGACAGCTCGGACAGGAGATAGAGCGCCGACCCGCCGACATCCTCCAGCGTCACCGTGCGCCGCAGCGGCGCGTTGCGGTTCTGGTAGGCCAGCATTTGCCGGGAATCGGCGATGCCTGCGCCGGCGAGCGTGCGCACCGGCCCGGCCGACAGCGCGTTGACGCGGATGCCGCGCGGCCCGAAATCATTGGCGAGATAGCGCACGCTGGCCTCCAGCCCCGCCTTGGCCACGCCCATGACGTTGTAGTTCGGCATGATGCGCGTCGAGCCGGCATAGGTGAGCGTGATCATAGAGCCGCCGGCCGGCATCAGCGCGGCCGCGCGCCGGGCGCATTCGGTGAAGGAGAAGCACGAGATCACCATGGTGCGCACGAAGTTCTCGCGGCTGGTGTCGGCATAGAGCCCCTTCAGCTCGTTCTTGTCTGAGAAGCCGATGGCGTGGACGATGAAATCGAGCTGGCCCCATTCGGATTTCAGCGTATCGAATGCGGCGTCCACGCTCGCGATGTCCTCCACGTCGCAGGGCAAGAGCAGCGAGGAGCCGGCCTGCTCGGCCAGCGGCTTGACGCGGCGGCCGAAGGCCTCGCCCTGGTAGGTGAAGGCCAGCGACGCGCCATGCGCCGCGAGCTTCCTGGCGATGCCCCAGGCGAGCGAATGGTCGTTGGCGACGCCCATGACGAGCCCGCGCTTGCCTTGCATCAAAAGGGCCATGTGGGAAGTCCTATGAATTCAAGCGCTGGAAGACAAGCGTGGCGTTGGTGCCGCCGAAGCCGAAGGAGTTGGACAGGACGGTATCGATCCTGGCGCCGTCGATGCGCTTGCGCACGATGGGCATGCCCTCGAAGGCGGGATCGAGGTTTTCGATATGGGCGCTCTCGCCGATGAAGCCGGCCTGCATCATCAGGATCGAGTAGATCGATTCCTGCACGCCGGCCGCGCCGAGCGAATGACCGGTCAGCGACTTGGTCGAGCTGATGGCGGGCAGGCTTTCGCCGAACACCTCGCGGATCGCCGCCATCTCCTTGGCGTCGCCGATCGGGGTCGAGGTGCCGTGCGTGTTGATGTAGTCGACCGGGCCCCCCACGGTCGCCAGCGCCTGGCGCATGCAGCGCACCGCGCCCTCGCCGGAGGGGGCGACCATGTCGTGGCCGTCGGAGGTCGCGCCGTAGCCGACGAGCTCGGCGTAGATCTTCGCGCCGCGCGCCTTGGCCCGCTCCATCTCCTCCAGCACCAGAACGCCGGCGCCGCCGGCGATGACGAAGCCGTCGCGGTCGACGTCATAGGCGCGCGAGGCGACGCTGGCCCTGTCGTTGAAGTTGGACGACATCGCGCCCATGGCGTCGAACAGGTTCGACATCGACCAGTCGAGATCCTCGTGGCCGCCGGCGAACATCACGTCCTGCTTGCCCCACTGGATCATTTCCGCCGCGTTGCCGATGCAATGCGCCGAGGTCGAGCAGGCCGACGAGATCGAATAGTTGACGCCGTGGATCTTGAACCAGGTGGCGAGCGTCGCCGAGGCCGTGGACGACATCGCCTTCGGCACCGCGAACGGGCCGATGCGCTTCGGGCTGCCGTTCTTCAGCGTCGTCTCGGCGGCCTCCACGATGGTGCGGGTGGACGGCCCGCCCGAGCCCATGATGATGCCGGTGCGCTCATTGTTGGAGACGTCGCTCTCCGCCAGCCCGGAATCGGCGATCGCCTGCTTCATGGCGACGTGGTTCCACGCGCCGCCCTGCGACAGGAAGCGCATGGCGCGGCGGTCGACCAGCTCGGTCGGGTCGAGCGTCGGCGCGCCCCACACCCGGCAGCGGAAGCCGTGCTCGGCGAAGGATTCGGAAAAACTGATGCCCGAGCGGGCGTCATGCAGCGATTGCGTCACCTCCTCGGCATTGCCGCCGATCGAGGATACGATCCCAAGTCCGGTCACCGCGACTCGTCTCATCCTGCGCTCTCCTGCAGCCCCTGGCCGGACTAGGCCGGCTTCTCGGTCTCGGCCTGCTTGAACAGGCCCACTCTGAGGTCCGTGGCCTTGTAGATGGTGTCGCCGTCCGCTTTCAACCAGCCGTCGCCGATACCGAGCACCAGCCTGCCCCGCATGACCCGCTTGAAATCGACGCCGTATTCGACCTTTTTGACCGAGGGCGTCACCATGCCGGTGAACTTCACCTCGCCGGTGGACAGCGCGCGTCCCTTGCCGGGCTCGCCCAGCCAGCCCAGGAAGAAGCCGGCAAGCTGCCACAGCGCGTCGAGCCCGAGGCAGCCGGGCATCACGGGGTCGCCGATGAAATGGCAGGGGAAGAACCACAGGTCGCGGTGGATATCGAGTTCGGCGCGGACATAGCCCTTGTCGAAATCGCCGCCGGACTGCGAGATGTCGGTGATGCGGTTGAACATCAGCATCGGCGGGTAGGGCAGTTGCGCGTTGCCCGGACCGAACAGCTCGCCGCGCGCGCAGGCAAGCAGCTCCTCGTAGCCGTAGCTGGACTTCGAAACCGCCATCGATCGCGTTCCCGTTCCCGCGAGGCGTTTCGCGACCGCCCCGCATCCCTAAGATTCTTGTTCCGGCGAAAATCCGGGTGCCAGCGATTAACCCGACGACCGGACCGGGTCAATGCGTGCTATTGATCGCCTTTCCGGGACGGAATATATCTGCTTTGATCGATAGGGGCGGCGAAGCGCGCCGATTGGCGCGGCGAGCGGCGGAATGGACCGGAGAATGCACGAACACGGATTGTCGGCAGATGAGAGGGTCCGCACGGCGGGGCTGCGCCCGACGCGCCAGCGCGTCGCACTGGTCACCCTGCTTTTCGCGCAGGGCGACCGGCACATCTCGGCCGAGGAACTGCACGACGAGGCGCTGGGCGCGGGCATCCACGTGTCGCTGGCGACCGTCTACAACACGCTGCACCAGTTCACGGAAGCCGGCCTGCTGCGCATCCTGGCGGTAGAGGGCGCGCGCACCTATTTCGACACCAACACGTCCGACCACCATCACTTCTTCGTCGAGGGCGAGAACACCGTGTTCGACATCGCGCCCGGCCCGGTCAAGGTCACGAACCTGCCCGAGCCGCCGGAGGGCATGGAGATCGCCAACGTGGATATCGTCATCCGGCTGCGGCCGAAGCGGTAGGTCGAAGCGCAGGTCTTCGAAAGCCCGCTCGGGCGGGTAGGGCGCGCGGAAGGCCCGCCCTACTGCTTGACCTGTTCGCCGGGATAGGCGCCCCAGACGAAGGTCTGCTCCAGCCAGCCGGAATGGCCTGAGACGGAAATGCGGCACCAGTCGCCGTCGCAGCTCTCGATCGAGCCGATCACGCCGGGCTCCAGCATCGCCACCGCGCCGGCGCCCGCCTGCGGCGATTTCAGCAGGTTGAGCTGCACCGACTTGCCCTTCTGCCACGGCGCGATGATCGCGGTGCGCCGGCCCGACAGCAGCGACTGGTTGATCCAGCCCTCCGCCCCGTCCGCGTCGCGCACGCGCCGCCAGTTGTCGTATTCCTGGATGATCTCCATCGGCAGGCCCGGCTTCAGGTACAGCCAGTCGACGGCGTAGTTGACGCCCGGTCCGACGCGCGAATTGACCCGTCCGGACTTCAGGCTGACGAAGCGCGGCAGCGGCAGGCCGCTCGGCCCGCGCGTCACGTTCTGCACGGCCGCCGCCGTGGGCGATCCCGCCGTCTGCGCCGGCGCCTCCGGCGCTGCCGCCAGCACGGCGGCGCCGAGCGTCATGGCGAACACGATGCGAAGCGATCCCGACATTTCCACCACCCGAGACCCAAGCAAGGCAGCCATGCGGCTTTTTGCTTTGTCTTCACGGGCCCCGCTTGTTAGAGACTATGCCTGCCAAGGCTTGCCGCCAGTTTCGCCGGTCTTGGTTAAGGACGTCTAAAAAAAGAACATTTGGGTCGAGGAAACATGGCGGGCAGGAAGAAACCCCTCGTCGTCATCACGCGCAAGCTGCCGGACCCGGTCGAGACGCGCATGCGCGAGCTGTTCGACGCGCGCCTCAACGTCGACGACCATCCCATGACACAGCCCGAGCTGGTCGCCGCCATGCAGCAGGCCGACGTGCTGGTGCCCACCGTGACCGACCGCATCGACGAGGCGCTGATTGCCCAGGCCGGGCCGCAGCTCAGGCTGATCGCCAATTTCGGCAACGGCGTCGACAAGATCGACGTGGCGGCCGCCGTCGCGCGCGGCATCACCGTGACCAACACGCCGAACGTTTTGACCGAGGACACGGCCGACATGACCATGGCGCTGATCTGCGCCGTCATGCGCCGGCTCTCGGAAGGGGCGCGCATCATCGAGAGCGGCGGCAAATGGGGCGGCTGGGCGCCCACCTGGATGCTCGGCCGCCGCATCAGGGGCAAGCGCCTCGGCATCGTCGGCATGGGGCGCATCGGCACGGCGCTGGCCCACCGCGCCAAGGCCTTCGGCATCGCCATCCACTACCACAACCGCCACCGCGTCCTGCCGGCCGTCGAGGAGCAGCTCGAGGCGACCTACTGGGAAAGCCTCGACCAGATGATGGCCCGCATGGACATCATCTCGGTCAACTGCCCGTCCACGCCCGCCACCTACCACCTCCTGTCCGCCCGCCGGCTGGCCCTGCTCCAGCCCACCGCCTACATCGTCAACACCGCGCGCGGCGACATCGTCGACGAGGAGGCGCTGATCAAGCTTCTTCAGGAGGACAGGCTCGGCGGCGCCGGGCTCGACGTCTACGCCCGGGAGCCGGTGGTGAATCCGCGTCTCGTCAAGCTGGCGGCCAAGGGCAAGGTCGTGCTGCTGCCGCACATGGCTTCCGCCACCATCGAGGGCCGCATCGACATGGGCGAGAAGGTCATCATCAACATCCGCGCCCATTGTGACGGCCACCGCCCGCCCGACCGCGTCCTGCCGCTGAAGCTGTGACAGGCAGCCTGCCTCGCATGGCGCAGAACATCTACGATCATCCCGACTTCTTCGCCGGCTACAGCCGGTTGCCGCGCCAGGTCCGCGGGCTCGACGGCGCTCCCGAGTGGCCCGCGGTCCGAGCCATGCTGCCCGAGCTGACCGGCAGGCATGTCGCCGATCTGGGCTGCGGCTTCGGCTGGGCCTCGCGCTGGATGCGGGAGCAAGGCGCGGCCTCCGTGCTCGGCCTCGATCTGTCGCGCACCATGATCGCCCGGGCGAAAGACGACACGGCGGACCCCGCAGTCGAATACCGCATCGCGGACCTCGAGACGCTGACCCTGCCCGGGACGGCGTTCGATCTGGTCTACAGCGCCCTGGCCTTTCACTACGTCGCGGATTTCGAACGCCTGATCCGCACCGTCCACGCGGCGCTGGTTCCCGGCGGTAGCCTGGTCTTCACCATCGAGCATCCGATCTTCATGGCGGCCGCGCATCCGCGCTGGAACCTCGACGAGGACGGCCGCAGGACCTGGCCCGTCAACGGCTACTCGATCGAAGGCGAGCGGCGCACCGACTGGTTCGTCAAGGGTGTCGTCAAGTACCACCGCACGCTCGGCACGACGCTCAACACGCTGATTACAGCCGGCTTCGACCTGCGGCGGGTGGAGGAGTTCGCGCCGACGCCGACGCAGGTCGAATGCATGCCCGAACTTGCCGAGGAGCTCGAGCGCCCGATGATGCTGCTGGTCTCGGCGCACAAGCCCAGGCGTGACTATCACGCACCGTGAGACGGCCCGTAGCGGATCGTGTCGAAGCGCGCGCCCAGCGCGTCGTAGAGCAGCAGTCGGCCGACCAGCGGCTCGCCGATGCCGGTGATCAGCTTGATCGCCTCTAGCGCCTGCAGCGTGCCCATCACGCCGGTCAGCGCGCCGAGCACGCCGGCTTGCGCGCAGGAGGGTACGAGGCCGGCCGGCGGCGGCTCGGGAAAAAGATCCCGGTAGGACGGGTTGCGCCGCCCGTCCGTTCCCGTCTCATGCGGCTTGAGCACGGTGAGCGAGCCGTCGAAACGCCCGACGGCGGCGTGCACCAGCGGCCGCCCCACCGCCGCGCAGGCATCGGCGACCGCGTAGCGCGTGTCGAAATTGTCGGAACCGTCCACCACCAGATCATACGCCTCGATGATGCCGGCCGCGTTGTCCGGCGTCAGGCGCAGCGCATGCGCCTCCACCGCGACATGCGGGTTGATGCGGGCTATCGCCTCACGCGCGCTGTCCAGCTTCGACCGCCCGACCGAAGCGGTGTCGTGGATCACCTGCCGTTGCAGGTTGGACAGCGACACCGTGTCGTCCTCCACGATGCCCAGCGTGCCGACGCCGGCGGCGGCCAGATATTGCAGCGCCGGCGCGCCCAGCCCGCCCGCGCCGATGACCAGCACGCGGGCGCGTTTCAGCTTCTGCTGTCCCGGTCCGCCGATCTCCGGCAGCACGATGTGGCGCGCGTAGCGCTCGATTTCTTCCGCCGACAGCGGTGCGGGATTGTCCATGCCGCAGATATAGACGCGGCGGGGCCGAAAGTCAGGCGGTGGGCCGGACCGTGCCGTGATCGACGGTCAGGAACTGCGCGCGCCCGTCGAGGGCCGAGAACAGCGAGGCCTCCGTGCCCGTCATGAAGGTCTGGCCGCCGAGTTCCTCCAGGATGGAGAACAGCGCGGCGCGCCGCCCGGCATCGAGATGGGCGGCGATCTCGTCGAGAAGCAGGATCGGCACCTTGCCGCCGATGCCGGCGCACAGCCGCGCGTGGCCCAGCACGATGCCGATCAGCAGCGCCTTCTGCTCGCCCGTCGAGCAGAGCTCGGCCGGCATGGATTTCGGCCGGTGCCGCACCACGAGGTCCGAGCGGTGCGGGCCCGACAGCGTGCGCCCGGCCGCGCGGTCGCGCTCCCTGCCGGCGGCCAGCGCGCGGCGGAAATCTTCCTCGGTGTCGATCGCCGCCTCCCGGCCGACGCGCTCCTCCAGCGCGCCGGCGATGGCGAGATCGGCTTGCGGGAAGGGGCCCGTCTCCGGCAGCCGCGCCGTCATGGCGGCCAGCAGGCGCACCGTCTCGGCGCGGGCGGCGGCGATCGCCACGCCGGTCTCGGCCATCTGCGCCTCGATCGCCTCGAACCAGCGCCCGTCGCGCGAGCCTTCCGCCAGCAGCCGGTTGCGGCCGCGCATCGCCTTCTCGTAGTCGAGCGCGCGCTGGCCGTGGCGCGCGTCGACCGTCAGCACCAGCCGGTCGAGGAAACGCCGGCGGTCGCCGGCCGGGCCGGTGAACAGCGCGTCCATCGACGGCGTCAGCCACAGCACCTGTAGCCACTCCAGAAGGTCGTCGGCGGGCCGGTTCGCTCCGTTGACGCGCACGCGCCGCCCGCCTTCGCCGGGCTCCAGCCCCGCCGTGCCCGTGCCGATCTCGGCCTCGCCGTCGGGGCCGTCGAGGCGGGCATGGATGGCGAAGCCGGACGCCCCGCCGTCGCGCGCCACCTCGGCATAGGCGGCGCGGCGCATGCCGCGTCCGGGGGCGAGCAGGGAAAGCGCTTCCAGAAGGTTGGTCTTGCCGGCGCCGTTCTCGCCGGTCAGCACCACCGCGCCCGGCTCGAGGTCAAGCGACAGCGCACCGTAGTTGCGGAAATCGGCGAGCGTCAGCTTTCGGACGGAAACACGGGCGGCGCTATGGTGGGACATGCCGCCTCGCTATGCCAAGCGGCCGGGTTTCCCGCAAGGCCGGGGGAGAGCCGTCCCGCCTCAGACACGCATCGGCATGAGGACGTAGAGCACGTTCTCGTCCGACGTGTCCTGGATCAGCGTCGGCGAACCGGCGTCGGCCAGCATGAAGCGCGCGTCGCCGCCGCCGAGCTGTCCCGCCACGTCGAGCAGGTAGCGCGCGTTGAAGCCGATATCGATCGGCTCGGAGCCGTAATCGGCCGGAAGCTCCTCCGTCGCGCTGCCCGAATCCGGATTGTTGACGGTGAACGTCACCTGGCCCTCGCCGATGGACAGCTTCACGGCGCGTCCGCGTTCCGACGAGATGGTCGAGACGCGGTCGACGGCGGAGGCGAAGGCCTGCCGGTCGATGGTCAGGCGTTTGTCGTTGCCGGTCGGGATGACGCGCTGGTAGTCCGGGAAGGTGCCGTCGATCAGCTTGGAGGTCAGCACCACGCTGCCGATGGTCAGGCGGATCTTGGTGTCGGAAAGCTCCACCGTGACCGCGACGTCGGGATCGTCGACCAGCTTCTGCAACTCGCTGACCGTCTTGCGCGGCACGATGATGCCGGGCATGCCTTCCGACCCCGCCGGCGCCTCGACTTCGGCGCGCGCCAGCCGGTGGCCGTCGGTCGCCACGGCGCGCAGCTTCAATTTGCCGGCGCTCTCGATGGTGTGCAGGTAGATGCCGTTGAGATAGTAGCGCGTCTCCTCGGTGGAGATGGCGAACTGCGTCTTTTCGATGAGGCGTTTCAGCGCGGGGGAATCGAGCCGGAAGATATGCGGAAAGCTGCCCGCCGAAAGCTGCGGGAAATCGGCCTGCGGCAGGCATTGCAGCCGGAAGCTCGACCGCCCGGCCATCACCGACATGGCGTTGCCGTCCTCGTCGGTCTTCAGCATCACCTCCGCGCCGTCCGGCAGCTTGCGCACGATGTCGTAGAGCAGATGTGCGGGCACGGTGGTGGCGCCGGCCTGGTCGACGCGGGCCGGCGTCGCCTCGGTCACCTCGAGGTCGAGGTCGGTCGCCTTCATCTCCAGGCTGGCGCCCTTGGCGTCGAGCAGCACGTTGGACAGGATCGGGATGGTGTTGCGCCGTTCGACGACCCTGTGGACGTGGTTCAGCGACTTCAGGAGGTTGGAGCGTTCGATGACAACACGCATGACAAGCCCGCTTCGAGACAGTCGGAAACCGGTGGCCGGACTTCCGCGACAAACACGTTAAAAACCCATCGGAATGGGGTGGCAGACTGACAGGAAAATGCCGCCGAAAGCAAGCCTTCGGCGGCGGATCGCGGGCGTTTGGCCCGCCCTTCTGGGGATAAGCGCAGCAACGCCTACGGCGCTTGGTTGGCGCTCAGCTCGCCTGGTCGCTGATCAGCCGGCGCAGCAGTTCCAGCTCCTGCGCCAGCGTGTTGTCGCTGCCGCACAGATCCTCGATCTTGCGCACCGCGTGCAGCACGGTGGTGTGGTCGCGGCCGCCGAAGCGCCGGCCGATCTCGGGCAGGGAACGCGGCGTCATCACCTTGGCCAGATACATGGCGATCTGGCGCGGCTTGACGATGGTGCGCGTGCGCCGGTTGGACAGAAGCTCCGTCTTCGACACGTTGTAGTGGCGCGAGACGATGCGCTGGATGTCCTCGATGCGCACCCGCTTCGGCTCGCCCGAGCGGTAGATGTGGCCGAGGATCTCGTCGATGCGCTCGATCGTCAGGCCGGGCTCGAAGCTGCGGCGGAAGAGGAGCTGGTTGAACGCGCCCTCAAGCTCGCGGCCCGACCCGGTCACGGTGCGCGCGACATGCTCCAGCATCTCCTCGCCGATCTCGACGGTCTGGTCCTCGGCCTTCGCCTGTTCCAGCCGCAGCCGCAGCATGCCCAGCCGCATCGTGTAGTCCGGCGCGGACATCTCCAGCGCCACGCCGCCGTTGAGGCGCGAGCGGACGCGCGGCTCCAGCGATTCCAGCTCCGCCGGCGGCCGGTCGGCGGCGACCACCACCTGCCGGGCGCTGTCCAGCAGCATGTTGAGGAGATGGCAGAACTCGTGCTGGATCGACTTGCCCTGCAGGAACTGCATGTCGTCGATGATGAGCAGGTCGATGTCGCGGAGCTGTTCCTTCAGCGTCAGCGCGTCATTGTCCCGGATGGCCGTGGCGAAGCGCCACATGAAATATTCCGCCGTCAGGTAGACGACGCGCGAGGAGGGCCGCTGCGCCAGCGATTCCGCCGCGATGGCCTGCAGCAGGTGCGTCTTGCCCAGCCCGACCGTGGCGTGGAGGAACAGCGGGTTGAAGCGCGACATGGATTCGGCCACCGCGCGTGCCGCCGCCAGCGCCACCCGGTTCGACGGACCTTCCACGAAGGAGCCGAACGTGTAGCGGGGATCGAGCGGCGAGCCGAGCGCGCCGTTGCGAGGCGGCTGCGCGGCCGCCTTGCCGGCATGGTCCAGCCGCGACGCGCCCAACAGCGTGCCCGAGCCGAGCGCCGTCTGCGCCGGGCGCGACGGCCGCACCGCCGGCTGCGCCTCGGCCTCGGCGCTGGGCCGCGCCGGGCGGGTGGTGGAGCGGACGATCACCTCGACCTTGAGGAGCGCGGGCTCCTCCTGTCTCCAGATATCGGTGAACAGGTCGAGATAGTGGCTGTTGATCCACGACTTGAGGAAAGCCGTGGGAACGGAGATGCGCACGACCCCCTTCGAGGCCTCGGCCAGCTTCACGCGCCCGAACCAGCTCGAGAAGACCTCGGCGCCCAGCCGTGCCTTGAGCTGCGCCTTGACGCGGTCGAAGATCCGTTCAGCATCCGGCCTGCCAGTCATGTTCGCGTCCCCGATCATCGTCCCTTGAAAGAAGAGCTCATCGCCCGCCCTCCTTTCCATGCCGCTTTGCATCGTCGTTTCCTTTCCATGTCGGCCGCGGCGTCCTCATTCGCCGCGGTCAATCAGTGGTTCCCCGTCGCGCATGTCCTCGGACATGCCAATGGCGTCCGGCGGTACGCTCTCGCGTGCCGCCGCATGACGCCACAAACAACAGGAAGACACCCTCAGCCCGGCTTGCGCCGATCCGCACACGCTACGCTGCTGACAACTGCCCCACTCGTGAAGAGGACGGACGCGATCCGTCCACGGACGCGAAGCCCCTGTGCTGCAAGCCGTTTGTTGGCTGATTGTGCCGGGCTTGTCCGCCCCCTTCGATGAGCAGACATTACAGAATGCGGCGCCCAAAGGGCAAGGCCGTGGCTAACGGATTTTTAACGCCTGAAGCCGTTGACAGCGCCCCCCAACTCGGCCTCGGACGACAAAACCATTGCGATTCAAACTGTTTCAAAGGCCGCTGAAATAAGCGGACGTCCCGCAAATTTTCTCAAAAAAATCGCTTGACAGAAATTTGCCCGACGCACGATCCGACAAAGCCTCCGCGGCCTGTGGATAACCATGAGCTAAATATATGATCAGAAAAGGAAAACAAGGATTTGGGAAAACGGCCTGCCGAATGCGCGGGGCCTGGCACCGGGCGGGGCGGCATCTTGCCGCCGGCAAAGGACAGGCCGCCGCATCGGCGGCGCCCCGGCTGCGGGCATGGCAAGGCATGTCGCCGGCCGTCGGGCAGGCAACAAAAACCCGGCATCAGCCGGGTTCATGAATCTGGACAGGGGGTTCGGAAAAGCCTCAGGCGCCGAGCGACTTCACGCGCTGGGCAAGCCGGGACACCTTCCGCGACGCCGTGTTGGCATGCAGGACGCCCTTGCCGGCGGCGCGCATCAGTTCCGGCTGCGCGACCTTGAAGGCTTCCGTGGCGGCCGCCTTGTCGCCGGCGGCAAGCGCCTCCTCGACCTTGCGCAGGAAGGTGCGCACGCGCGAGCGGCGGTTCTTGTTGACTTCCGTGCGACGGGCGATCTTGCGCGTCGCCTTCTTGGCCGATGACGTATTGGCCATGTTGCCTCTCTTCGTATCCGCTGGCAGATGCCATGCGGCATCCAAAACAAAAAGGGCAGCCACCGGCTGCCTCGGTCGGGCGGCTTATAGTTCAGCTTTTCCGGCGCGTCAACGCGATATCGGGCCTATCGGTTCTTGAAGCTCGGCTTCCGCTTTTCGACGAAGGCGGCCATGCCCTCCTTCTGGTCATCGAGCGCGAACATGGAGTGGAACAGCCGACGCTCGAAGCGCACGCCCTCGGCCAGCGTCGTCTCGAAGGCGCGGTTGACGGCCTCCTTGGCCATCATGGTGGCGGGCAGCGAGAAGTCGGCGATCTTGCCCGCCGCGGCCAGCGCTTCGTCCAGCAGCCTGTCCGCCGGCACCACGCGCGAGACGAGGCCGCAGCGCTCGGCCTCGGCGGCGTCCATCATGCGGCCGGTCAGGATCATGTCCATCGCCTTGGCCTTGCCGACGAAGCGGGCGAGACGCTGCGTGCCGCCCATGCCGGGGATGACGCCGAGCGTGATCTCGGGCTGTCCGAACCTCGCCGTGTCGGCGGCGATGATGAAGTCGCACATCATGGCCAGTTCGCAGCCGCCGCCGAGCGCGTAGCCGGCAACCGCCGCGACCACCGGCTTGCGCGCGCGGCAGAAGTCCTCCCAGCCCGCGAACATGTCGTCGCGGTACATCCCCGCATAGTCGCGCGACTGCATCTCCTTGATGTCGGCGCCGGCGGCGAACGCCTTCTCCGACCCCGTCAGCACCACGGCCCCGACCGCCTCGTCGAGATCGATGCGCCGGGCCGCGTCCAGAAGGTCGCGCAGCACCTGCGCGTTCAGCGCGTTGAGCGCCTTGGGCCGGTTGAGCGTGACGAGCGCGACCTTGCCCTTGGTCTCGACGGTGATGGTCTCGTAGCCGGTCATGGAACTCCTCAGCGCTGGCAGGCGGGGCAGAAGAAGGTGGAGCGTCCGCTCTGGACGATACGCTTTACATGCCCGCCGCATCCCGGTCGAGGGCAGGGCTTCCCCTCGCGGTCGTAGACGCGGAACGTATGCTGGAAATAGCCGAGCGACCCGTCCGCGTGCACATAGTCCCGCAGCGAGGATCCGCCGGCGGCGATCGCCTGCCGGATCACGTCGCGGATGCTGTCGGCCAGGCGCCCGGCGCGGGCCGCGTGTCCCCGGCCGGCGGCGAGCGTGCCCGCCTCGCGCTTCGGCGACAGCCCGGCCTGCCACAGCGCCTCCGAGACGTAGATGTTGCCGAGCCCGGCGATCAGCCCCTGGTCGAGCAGCGCCGCCTTGAGCGGCGCGCGCTTGCCGGCGAAGAGCCGCGACAGCGTCGGCCCGTCCAGCGCGTTGCCCGTCGGCTCGACGCCGAGCCCCGCCAGCATGGGATGGCTGGCGGCCGCGCCGTCGGCGAACAGCATGAAGCCGAAGCGGCGCGGATCGTTGAACACGATGCGTGCCGCGCCGGCCGGCGAATCCTCCAGGTGGAAGACGACGTGGTCGTGGCCCGACGCGCGCGAGCGCGGGTGATGGAAACGGCCGGGCGTGGCGTCGTCGCCGTCGGATTCGATGCGGAAGGACCCCGACATGCCGAGATGGCAGATGAGGGCGGGGCCGTTCTCGGTATCGAGCGTGATGTACTTGGCGCGCCGCCCGAGCGACAGGATGCGCTGCCCGGCCAGCCTTTCGGCGAAGCGCTCCGGAAGCGGAAAGCGCAGGTCGGGCCGGTTGAGCTGGACGCGGGCGATGCGCGCCCCCTCCATCGCCGGGCGCAGTCCTTGCACGACGGTTTCGACTTCCGGCAGTTCAGGCATGCGGCAGGATCGCTGACAGGAAGGAGGAACCGTGCCGCCCCGGCGGCAGGCCGAGATGGGCGGCGATCGTCTCGCCGATGTCGGCGAAGGTTTCGCGCAGGCCGACGTCGCCGCCGGGCAGGCCGGGCGCGAGCCCGACGATCGGAATGCGCTCGCGCGTGTGGTCGGTGCCGCTCCAGGTCGGGTCGTTGCCATGGTCGGCGGTCAGGATGATGAGATCGCCTTCGCGCAGCCGCTCCAGCGCTTCCGGCATACGGGCATCGAACGCTTCGAGCGCGGCGGCGTAGCCCGCCACGTCGCGGCGATGGCCGTATTCGCTGTCGAAGTCGACGAAATTGGCGAAGACGAGGTCGCCGTCGCCGGCCTCGTCCATGGCCGAGAGCGCCGTATCGAACATCGCCATGTTGCCATGCGCCTTGCGCGCCTGCGTGATGCCGCGATGGGCAAAGATGTCGCCGATCTTGCCGATGGCGAAGGTCCGGCCGCCATGCGCGACGACGCGGTCGAGCAGCGTCGCCTCGGGCGGCGGCACCGAATAGTCGCGGCGGTTGCCGGTGCGCGTGAAGGTCGCGGCCGACTGGCCGGTGAAGGGCCGCGCGATCACCCGGCCGATGTTGAGCGGATCGGCCAGCCGGCGCACCGTCTCGCACAGGCGATAGAGCCGCTCCAGCCCGAAATGCGCCTCATGGCCGGCGATCTGGATGACCGAATCCACCGAGGTGTAGACGATCGGCTTGCCGCTGGCGACATGCTCCTCGCCCAGCCGCTCGATGATTTCTGTACCCGAGGCGTGGCAGTTTCCCAGGATGCCGGGCAATTCGCCCTCAGTGACGATCGCGTCCGTGAGATGCTTGGGCAGCGCCGGCAGCGTGTCCGGGAAATAGCCCCAGTCGAACAGCACCGGGCAGCCGGCGATCTCCCAATGCCCGGAAGGCGTGTCCTTGCCGCTGGAAACCTCCTGCGCCGCGCCGTGGAACGCGCCGGGCAGCAGCCGCGCCGGCGGCAGGGTTCCGGCCGTTCCCGCCGTGGCCGCCGCGAGGCCGAGGCCCAGCGAGGCCATGTTCTGGACGGCGAGCGGCCCGGCCCGCAGCCCCGCCGCGTCGGCCCGGCCCTCCGCGCAGGCCCGGGCGATATGGCCGAAGGTGTTGGCGCCCGCATCGCCGAAGCGGGCGGCGTCGGGGGCGCCGCCTGTGCCGAACGAATCGAGGACGAAGAGGAAGGCCCGCGCCATCTGTTTCCCGCTTGCGGTGGGAAACCAGAGATAGGATCAACGGGCCCGTCTGGCAATCGGCGCCGGCGAACCCCGGTCCTCAGCAGTCGCCGCAGTTGATGGTCTGGCTCATGCGCGGCCGCAGGTAATAGGTCTCGCCCATCCCGATGTTGTCGAAGGCGGAGGCCAGTCCGAGCGTCCCCTTGCCTTCGGCCGCCCAGGTGATCACGGGCTTGTAGTTCAGCTCGCTCTCGACCCGGATGAGGAAGCTGCCCTTGATGTTGAGCGCGGCCGGCACGGTGGTCGGGTCGCCCTTCGTGGCGGCCGCGCTGAAGGCGCCCTTCACCATCTGGCGCGACCAGGCGACCTGCACCTTCGGCGTGGTGTCGTCGGTGATCTCGATGGCCGTGACGATGATGCTGCCGGTGCTGCGGTTGTATGGCTGCAGCGTCGACTCGCCGATCGCCATGATGGCGTCGATCTCGGCCTTGGTGATGGACTGCTGCTGCTGGGTGATCAGGTCGGCGACCATGGAGCCGACGCGGCTCACCTTCTTGTTGGTCTCGATGCCCTGCGACACTTCCATAGTCACGAAATACATGGACAGGAGCAGCGGCGCGACCAGCGCGAATTCCAGCGCGGCGATGCCGCGCCGGTCGCGGGCGAGCGCGCCGGCCTTGCGGCGCAGGCGCCGGGCGAGATGGGTTGCGGTGTTGATCACGGACATGGCTTCGACCCCTGAATGCATTGTTCTTGCTGTTAGTCGTCGAACGGCTCGTTCTGCCAGGTCACCGTCGTGAAATGCAGGATCTTGTTGCCGGCCAGGTTCGACGTCGACTTGGCGAGGAAGTCGGTCATCACCGGCCATTTGTAGAACACCCGCATCATGTTCTTGGACATCGACTTGCCCGGCTTGACGGCGAACCCTGTCGTGTCGATGTCCTTGTCGGCGAACTTGATGCGTTGCTTGGCGGCGTCTGCGAAGGTCGCGTATTCGCGCAGGTCGACGATCAGGTTCGACTGGCAGTCGCCGACCGCCAGCACGCCCATGAGCTCGCACAGCCGGCTCTTGATCTCGCTTTCCGTCGCCTGGGCGGGGCGGAGCTGGCCGGTGCGGATCTGCCGCGCCACCGTGTCGGTGGCGTTGGCCATCACCTGCTGTCCGGCGAAGGAGATGCAGCTTTCCAGGATCGCGAAGACGAGCAGCGCGAAGGGCAGCGCCAACAGCGTGAACTCGACCGCCGTCGCGCCGTTCCTGTCGCCGGCGAAGCGGCGCATCAGCCGGGGTCGCGCGGGGCGCGCCTGCCGCCGGCAATCCGGTTGTTCGCAGAGATCTGGTGTCATCGTCGTGCCCATCCCGTAACCTACGGGCAGGACGTTAACCCAAACACATTGAGGTCCGGTTTTGACGGTCGCGGCGATTTGAGCGAAGTTCTTTACCCGGCGTTCACGCTGCCGCAGGCGGCCGCGACGCTACTGGCGGGCGTTCATCTCGGCTTCGGAGGTGCGCTCGGCGTCGGTCTTGTAGGCGCCCTCGCAATAGGGCGTGCAGGACATCGTCTGCACCTCGGCGCGGCGATAGATGCGCACCGACGAGGTGGTCGAGCGCACGACGGTGACGAACTCGTCCACGATGGGCGCGCCGTCCGCGTCGAGGATCACGAGATTGGTGACGCCGAAGCCCCGGCCGGTGAGCACGATGGTGCTGGAGTCCTGCACCGAGGCGTCGGCGATGGCCGGGTTGCCGACCACGATCGTGTCGGCCGGCCTCGCCAGCTTGACGATCTTGGCCTGGTTCATGACCACCTCCAGCCCGGAGCCCGCGCCCGCCGGCAGCATGGCGGCAGCCGAGACGAGCCCTACGGCGCCCAACCGGCATGCAAGCTTGAACATCGCGATCTCCGAACCCTGTGGATACCCGTAAGCGGATCATGAAGGAGATTGGTGAACCAAGGGTTAATCGGGTCGCGCATCCGGTTAAGGGCGCTGCTCCGCTCCGATGGGCCTTGATCAGGAATCCGCGCGCGTGCGCGAGACGCGCCGATCCGCGCGGCGGCCGGCGAGGGGGAAGTATAAAATCGTCCGCATCGCCTTATCCGGCGGTTAACCACTTGAAACGGCTGGAGGAATAAAGGAATCGGTAAGGCTGTTTCTTAAGCCGTTCGAAACAGCTCCTCGCTAGGTTGTGGCTATTCCGATCAACCACCCGAACAGAGTTGACGGAAGTGCTGTAACGAAGGAACCAGGAGCTCTGCAATGACCAAGATTTTCGCACGTTTCGTCAAGAACGAGTCCGGCGCCACCGCCATTGAGTATGGCCTGATCGCCGCCCTCATCGCCCTCGTGATCGTCGCCGGCGCCACCACGCTCGGCACCACGCTGAATTCGAAGTTCGAGAGCATCGCCACCTCGGTCAGCGGCGCTGGCGGCGGCGGCGGCGGCGGCGAGTAAGCCGAGGCGTCCTGCGCCAGAGAAGCGGCCGCCCGAAAGGGCGGCCATTTTCTTTTCGGGGAGCCCCTTGGCGCTCCCGCACCGTCGATTTTCCATCGGGACCAGGTTCATGCTCGCGGCGCTGATCTTCGTGGTGTTTCCCTTCTGCATGGTCTTCGCGGCCATCTCAGACATGCTGTCGATGACGATCGCCAACCGGGTCTCGCTGATCCTCGTGGCCACCTTCGCGTTCGTCGCGCCGCTGACCGGCATGGGCTGGGCCGAATACGGCATGCATTTCGCGGCCGGCGCCACGATGCTGTCCGTCACCTTCGCGCTCTTCGCCATTGGCGGGATGGGCGGCGGCGACGCCAAGCTGATCGCCGCGACGGCGCTGTGGATGGGCTTCAACGTCCACCTGGTCCAGTATCTGGTGACGTCTTCCGTGTTCGGCGGCGTGCTCACCATGGCTATCTTGAGCTATCGCGCGTCTCCGCTGGCCGTCTATACCGGCCACAACCGCTTCCTGCGCCATCTCTCCGACAAGAGCGTCGGCATTCCCTACGGGATCGCGCTCGGCGTCGGCGGTCTTCTCACCTATCCCGAGTCGCCGCTGATGCTGTGGGCGCGCGCCGCGCTGGCGGGACACTGACGGTTGCGATCCTCGGGCGCGCCACCCGTTAACGCCCGCGCATGCGAATAAACCTCGCATTAATCACGATCGTAAGCTTTGCATTAACCCTAATTTGACGATTGCCGCTGCAATCTCCGCCGCATGGGCTCTTGGTTTGCCCGGGCAGAGGTTGGGACATGGCTGCATCCCGTGTGATCATTTTGGGCGTCGCGGTCGTCGCGGCGGCGGGCGCCGGCTACGTCGCCAAGAACATGCTCGTCCCGCCGGCGCCCAAGGTCGTCGTCGAGCAGGGGCCGCGCCAGCCGGCGATCGAGCTGACCGACGTGCTGGTGCTGAAGAACGATGTCGGCATGGGCGAGCCGCTGGGCAACGCGCTGACCTGGCAGGCCTGGCCGTCCGGCGGCGTCTACCCGACCTTCGTCACGCGCGCCGCCAACCCCGAGGCGCTCGACAAATACCGGAATTCCGTGGCCCGCGTCGCCCTCTATAGCGGTGAGCCGCTGCGCACCTCCAAGCTGGTCGGCGAGGGCCAGACCTTCATGTCCTCGGTCCTGCCGGCGGGCAAGCGCGCTGTGGCCACGCAGATCGCCGCCGACACCTCGGCCGGCGGCTTCATCCTGCCGAACGACACGGTGGACGTCATCATGACGCGCCGCTCCGATTCGGCCACGGCGACAAGCGGCTACGTCACCGCGACGATCCTCAAGAACATCCGGGTGCTGGCGATCGACCAGACCATCCAGGAGGACGAGCAGGGCAAGAAGACCAAGGTCGGCGAGACGGCGACGCTGGAGCTGACGCCGCAGCAGGCCGAGATCATCACCGTGGCGCAGCAGATGGCCGACCGGCTGAGCCTGTCGCTCCGCTCGGTCGCCGACGCGCAGGAGAAGATCGACGACGAGGCCGACTATCTCGTCTCGGGCAACGGAAAGCGCGGCACCGTCCGTCTGATCAAGTCCGGCGAGATTTCCGAAGTGGGGGCACGCAAATGAGGTCCGAGGTGATTTTGCCCGCAGCGCGCCGCATGACACGCACAGCCAGCCTTCCAGCCCTGCTGATGGCCGCCACGGCGCTGTGCGGCGTGTCGTGGACGGCGCCGGCCCTGGCCAACGGGCGCGGGGCCGCGTCCGAGGTGATGGCGCGCGAAGGCGACCGCATCAAGCTCGGCCTGAACAAGGCGATCGTGCTGGAACTGCCCGCCGACGCCTACGACATCCTCGTCGCCAACCCGGCCGTCGCCGACGCCGTGACGCGCACGTCGCGGCGCATCTACATCTTCGGCAAGGCGGTCGGCGAGACGAATATCTTCATCTTCGACGCCAAAGGCGGCCAGATCGGGCATTACGACCTGGCGGTCGAGCGCGACGTGGCCGGGCTGGAAGGCTACATCAAGCGCTTCATCCCCACCTCCGACGTGAAGGTCGAGCTGGTCAACGACAACGTCGTGCTGACGGGCACCGTCGAGACGCCGCTGGACGCCAAGCGCGCCGCCGATCTCGCGCGCATCTTCGTGACGGGCGGCGAGGCGACCACCGGCCAGTATTCGCAGACCGCGAGCGGCGGCGACGCGGCCGGCGGGGTCGACATCAACAACCCCGACGCCGAGCGCCAGGTTTCCTCGATCGTCAACCTGATCAGCATCGTCGGCGAGGATCAGGTGATGCTGAAGGTGACGGTTGCGGAAGTCAGCCGCACCGTCATGAAGCAGCTCGGCGTCAACATGATCGGCAGCGGCAACGCCAACGGCATCTCCTGGGGCGCGATCGCCGAATCGTCCTACGGCCTCGGCAAGCCGCTCTCCGCCGGCGGCTTCGCCCTCGGCGGCTCCATGATCGACGCCTATGTCAACGCCATGGAGCAGGCCGGCGTCATGAAGACCCTCGCCGAGCCGACCCTGTCGGCCGTGTCGGGCGAGCAGGCGACCTTCCGCGTCGGCGGCGAGTTCAACCTCGTCTCCGGGCGATCGACCGACAATGACGGCAAGGTCACCTACGACGTGGACAAGCTGGAATACGGCATCAGCCTGGATTTCAAGCCGGTGGTGCTGTCGGCCGGCCGCATCAGCCTCAAGATCCGCACCTCCGTCTCGGAGCCCACGACCGAGGGCAGCGTCCCGTTCGAAGCGGGCCCGAGCGGCCGTTCCGGCCTGTTCAGCTATCTCGACCCGCGCCGCAACCTGCCCGGCACGAACGTCCTGTCGATCCGCAAGCGTCTGGCCGACACGACGGTCGAGCTGCCCTCCGGCGGCTCCATGATGATCGCCGGCCTCGTCCGCGACGACATCCGCCAGGCGGTCAACGGCATGCCCGGCCTCTCCAAGGTGCCGGTGCTCGGCACGCTGTTCCGCAGCCGCGACTTCGTGCGCAACGAGACTGAGCTGGTCATCATCGTCACGCCCTACCTGGCCAAGCCGACGGCGCGGCGCGACCTCGCCAAGCCCGACGACAATTTCAACGCCGCGAGTGACGGCGCCGGCATGTTCCTTGGCCGCGTCAACCGCGTCTACGGCACGATGAAAACGGACAGGCCGGACGGCCGCTACCACGGCGTCGTCGGCTACATCTACAAGTGACGGGGACAACCATGCCTGATCTTGCCTTGAAATCCGGGCCGGCCCGCCGCCCCGCTCTGTTGCGGACCGTCGCTCCCCTGGTTCTGGCCGGGCTGCTCGCGGCCTGCGCCAACCAGCGCGACTCCGTGGTGGTCGGCTCCATCCCGGACGACTACCGCACCAACCACCCGATCGTCATCGCCGAGAAGGAGCAGGTGATCGACCTGGTCGTCGGCACCAGCGACCGCGGCGCCACCACGCAGCAGAAGGCGACGCTGGAAGGCTTCCTGTCCGGCTACGACAGGAGCGCCGCGCCGGTGCTGAAGATCTACGCGCCGAGGGGATCGGCCAATTCGCTCGCCGCGGCCGACGCCGCCCGGGATTTCGCCGCGGTCGCCAAGAAGAACGGCGTGCCGGCGAGCCGCGTCATGGTCACCTCCTATCAGGCCGACGCGGCCGAGACGGCTGCGCCGGTGCGCGTCGCCTTCACGGCGGTGAAGGCGCAGACCAATAAATGCGGCCGCTGGCCCAAGGACCTTTTCGACAACGCCGACAACAAGCACTACGCCAATTTCGGCTGCTCCTACCAGAACAACGTCGCGGCCCAGATCGCTAACCCGAACGACCTGCTCGGACCGCGCAAGCAGACGCCGATCGACGCCGAGAACCGCTCGCGCGTGATCGACGACTATCGCAGGACGCCGAACAACGTCGCCGACGATTGGCAGCCTGAGACCCGCTACTAGGCCCGCGTAGGACCCGGAGACGATCATGAGCAACCTTGCCTACGACGATCAGGCCGAAGAGGGCGCCAGCCACCAGGACGTCGCCGCCATGCAGGCGCTTCGTCCGGTGCCGCGCATCTCGGTGCAGGCCTTCTGCGAGACGGAGAGCGTGGCCGGGCCGATCGAGCGCGCCGCCGAGGACCGCCGCATGGGCAAGGCCCATCTCAAGGTGCACATGGGCGGCGTCGCCACGGCGATCGAGTTCTACCAGAGCGCGCCGACGCCGAACCTGATCATCCTGGAATCGCGCGCCGAGCCGGGCGAGATGCTGGAGCAGCTCGGCCAGCTCGCGGAATATTGCGATCCGACCACCAAGGTCGTCGTCATCGGCCACTACAACGACGTCGGGCTCTACCGCGAGCTCGTCCGCTCCGGCGTCTCGGAATATGTCGTGGCGCCGGTTTCCATGGCCGACGTGGTCAGCGTCATCTCGACCATCTTCGTCGATCCCGATGCCGAGCCCATCGGCCGCTCCATCGCCTTCATCGGCGCCAAGGGCGGCGTCGGCTCCTCGACCATCGCCCACAATGTGAGCTGGGCGGTATCCAGCCTCTTCAAGTCGGAGACGGTGGTGGTCGACCTCGACCTCGCCTTCGGCACCGCCAACATCAATTTCGATCAGGACCCGGCGCAGGGCGTGGCCGAGGCCGTCTATGCCCCGGAGCGCATCGACGAGGTGTATCTCGACCGCCTGCTGGCGCAGTGCGCGGAGCACCTGTCGCTGCTGGCGGCGCCCTCGACGCTCGACCGCACCTACGATTTCGACCCGGAGGCCTTTGCCGGCATCATCGACATCGCCCAGCGCAGCGCCCCGGTCGTCATCCTCGACGTGCCGCACATCTGGAACGGCTGGACCAAGAACACGCTGATGAAGGCGGACGAGATCGTCATCACCGCGACGCCCGAGCTTGCCAACCTGCGCAACACCAAGAACCTGGTGGACATGCTGAAGCGGCTGCGCCCCAACGACCTGCCGCCCAAGCTGATCATCAACCAGATCGGCGTGCCGAAGCGTCCCGAGATCAGCGCCGCCGACTTCGCCGAGCCGCTGGGCATCACGCCCATGGCCACGATCCCCTTCGACCCGCAGCTCTTCGGCAACGCGTCCAACAACGGCCGCATGCTGGGCGAGATGGACGCCGCCAATGCGATCACCCAGCAGATCGCCGAGATGGCGCATGTCCTGACCGGGCGCGCGGAGATCAAGACGAAGAAGAAGCCCGCGCTCGGCGACCTGATCGCCAGGTTCAGGCGCAAGAAGTGATCCGGTAGCGAGATCGGAGTATCGAGGCCCCATGTTCGGCAAGAGAGGCAATGAAGACGGCGGCCGGCCCAGGCCGGACTTCCGGCCGCTGGGAGCGCCGCCGGCCGCCGCGGCCGTCGCTTCGCCCCCGCAGTCGCCGCCGGTCTACACGCAGGCCGCCACCCAGGCCGCATCCGCGCCGGCCCGCCGCCCTGTCGAGGCGCCGGCCCTCGCGCCGGAGGCCCCCCGGGCGCAGCGCGAGCGCAGCGAAAGCTACTACGACACCAAGAGCCAGGTCTTCTCGGCGCTGATCGACACGATCGACCTGTCGCAGCTCGCCAAGCTCGATCCCGAAGGCGCGCGCGAGGAAATCCGCGACATCGTCAACGACATCATCGCCATCAAGAACTTCGCGATGACCATCGCCGAGCAGGAAGAGCTGCTCGAGGACATCTGCAACGACGTGCTGGGCTACGGCCCGCTGGAGCCGCTGCTGGCGCGCGACGACATCGCCGACATCATGGTGAACGGCTCGCGCAACGTCTATATCGAGGTCAACGGCAAGGTGGAGCAGACCTCGGTCCGCTTCCGCGACAACCAGCAGCTCCTGAACATCTGCCAGCGCATCGTCAGCCAGGTCGGCCGCCGCGTCGACGAAAGCTCGCCGATCTGCGACGCGCGCCTGCCCGACGGCAGCCGCGTCAACGTCATCGCGCCGCCGCTGGCCATCGACGGCACCGCGCTCACCATCCGCAAGTTCAAGAAGGACAAGCTGACCCTCGACCAGCTCGTCCGCTACAACTCGATCTCGCCCGAAGGCGCGGAGATCCTGAAGATCATCGGCCGGGTGCGCTGCAACGTCATCATCTCGGGCGGCACCGGCTCCGGCAAGACGACGCTGCTCAACTGCCTGACCAACTACGTCGACCGCGAGGAGCGCGTCATCACCTGCGAGGACTCGGCCGAGCTGCAGCTCCAGCAGCCGCACGTCGTGCGCCTCGAGACGCGCCCGCCCAACCTCGAGGGCGAGGGCGAGGTGACCATGCGCGACCTGGTCAAGAACTGCCTGCGCATGCGTCCCGAACGCATCATCGTCGGCGAGGTGCGCGGGCCGGAGGTGTTCGATCTCCTGCAGGCCATGAACACCGGCCACGACGGCTCGATGGGCACCATCCACTCCAACAGCCCGCGCGAATGCCTGAACCGCATGGAATCCATGATCGCCATGGGCGGCTACACGCTGCCGCAGCGCACGGTGCGCGAGATCATCGTAGGCTCGGTCGACGTCATCATCCAGGCCGCGCGCCTGCGCGACGGCTCGCGCCGCATCACCCACGTCACCGAGGTGATCGGCATGGAGGGCGACGTCATCATCACGCAGGACCTCGTGCTCTACAACATCAAGGGCGAGGACGCCTCGGGCAGGTTGATCGGCCACCATGTCTCGACGGGCATCGGCAGGCCGCATTTCTGGGATCGCGCGCGCTATTTCGGCGAGGAGCAGCGCCTCGCCGCCGCGCTGGACGCGATGGAGAAACGGGCCGACTGATGTTTGGACTGGATGGCGCCACCCTGGTCTTCATCGTTCTCGCGGCGTGCAGCGCCGGCGCGATCGCCTACGCCTTCCTGTTCAACAGGATCGCCGACGAGCGGGCCGCCGAGCGCCGGCTGGTCACGGTCAAGAACGCCGACACCGACCGGATGGCCGTCAAGGCCTCGCGCGACCGCATGGCCGAGGTCGCCCGCCGCCGCAAGACCATCCAGGACTCGCTCAAGGACCTCGACGCCAAGCAGAAGGTCAAGGACGTCAACGTCAAGAAGCCGCCGCTCAAGGTGCAGATTCGCCAGGCGGGAATGACGGTGACGATCGAGCGCTTCTACATCTACTCGGCCGTGTTCGGCGTGCTGATGACCATGATCGCCTTCGTCGCCGGCCTGCCTTTGATGGTCCTGCCGGGCGTCCTGCTCGTCGCCGGCCTCGGCCTGCCGCGGTGGTTCGTCTCGTTCCGGCGCGGCCGCCGCGTGAAGGCCTTCCTCAAGGAATTTCCCAACGCGCTCGACATCATCGTGCGCGCCATCAAGTCGGGACTGCCGCTCAACGACGCCATCCGGCTGATCGCCAGCGAATCGCCCGAGCCCGTCCGCTCGGAATTCCGCCGCATCGTCGAGGCCCAGCAGCTCGGCATGACCATCCCGGAAGCCTGCATGCGCATGCCCGAATCCATGCCGTGCCCGGAGGCCAGCTTCTTCGGCATCGTCATCCAGATCCAGCAGCAGGCCGGCGGCAATCTGTCGGAAGCGCTCGGCAACCTGTCGCGGGTGCTGCGCGACCGCAAGAAGATGAAGGCGAAGGTGCAGGCGCTCTCCATGGAGGCCAAGGCGTCCGCCGCCATCATCGGCGCGCTGCCCTTCATCGTCGCCTTCCTGGTCTTCATGTCCAGCCCCAACTACATCATGCCGCTCTTCACCAAGAGCACCGGCCACCTGATCCTCGGCATATCCGGCTTGTGGATGGGCATGGGCCTGCTGGTGATGCGCAAGATGATCAACTTCGAAGTGTAGGAGGGCGCAGATGAGCCTCGTCCGCACCCTCACCGATCCCGCTTTCCTCATCGCGATTCTCGTCGGCATCGCGGTCTTCGCCACCATGTTCACACTGGTGCCCAACATCGGCGGCAATCCGCTCAAGGCCCGCATGAAGGCGGTCGCGCTGGAGCGCGAGGAGCTGCGCGCCAAGCAGCGCATGCAGCTCGCCGCCGAGGCGGACCGCCGCCGCAAGGGCCTGCGCGAGAAGCAGTCGCTGGGCATGCGCGCCATCGTCGACCGGCTGGATTTGCGCCGCGCCCTGGCGGACGAGGGCACGATGGCCAAGCTGAGAATGGCCGGCTTCCGCGGCCAGAACCCGCTGACCCGCTTCCTGTTCTTCCGTCTCGTCCTGCCGATGGTCTTCTTCGCCGGCGCGGTGGTCTACATCTTCGTGCTCGACCTGATGCCGACGCAGCCCTTCTTCATCAAGGCCGTCGTCTGCATCGTCGCCGCCTATGCCGGCTTCTACGCGCCGGTCCTCTACGTCAGCAACCGCGCCACCAAGCGCAAGCAGTCGATCCAGCTCGCCTGGCCAGACGCGCTCGACCTGATGCTGATCTGCGTCGAGTCCGGCATGTCGATCGAGGCCGCCATCAAGCGTGTCGCGGAGGAGATCGGCAGCCAGTCCGTGGCGCTGGCGGAGGAGCTGATCCTGACCAATGCGGAACTGTCCTACCTGCAGGAACGCAAGACCGCCTACGACAATCTGGCGGCCCGCACCGGGCTGGAATCGGTGAAATCGGTGGCGCAGGCGCTGGTCCAGGCGGAGCGCTACGGCACGCCGGTGGCGCACGCGCTGCGCGTCCTGGCCGCCGAGAGCCGCGACATGCGCATGAACGAAGCCGAGAAGAAGGCCGCCGCGCTGCCGCCCAAGCTCACCGTGCCGATGATCCTGTTCTTCCTACCCGTCCTGTTCGCCGTCATCCTGGGGCCGGCAGGCATGCAGGTTTCCGAGCGCGGCATCTTCGGCGACAGCCCGCGCCAGCAGGTCGAATAGCGTTTCGCTGGACTTTTGGGCCGAAGCGGTGCTGTAAGCGTCGCTGAGGCCTGAACCGGGGAAACGCTCGATGCAGACGATCACGTTCCGCCGTCCCGACGACCTGCACGTCCATTTCCGCGACGGCGACATGCTCCGGGCGGTCGTGCCCTTCACGGCGCGCGCCTTCGGCCGGGCGATCGTCATGCCGAACCTGACGCCGCCCGTCACCACGGCGGCCATGGCCGCCGCCTATCGCGGTCGGATCCTGGCGGCGGTGCCGGATGGCGTCGATTTCACCCCGCTGATGACCTGCTACCTGACCGATTCGACCGATCCGGCCGACCTCGTCGCCGGCCACCGCGACGGCATCTTCGCCGCCGCCAAGCTCTACCCCGCGCACGCCACCACCAATTCCAGCCATGGCGTCACCTCGGTGGAGAGAATCGAGGCGGTGCTCGGCGCGATGGAGGAGAACGGCATCCCGCTGCTCGCCCATGGCGAGCTGACCGGCTCCGAGATCGACATCTTCGACCGGGAGAAGGGCTTCGTCGAGGAGGTGATGATCCCGACCCTGGCGAAGTTCCCGCGCCTGCGCATGGTGCTGGAGCACATCACCACCGACGACGGCGCCAAGGCGGCCGTCTCCTTCGGGTCGCGGGTCGCGGCCACCATCACGCCGCAGCACCTGATCTACAACCGCAACGCGCTGTTCCAGGGCGGCCTGCGCCCGCATATGTACTGCCTGCCGATCCTCAAGCGCGAGAAACATCGCCTGGCGCTGCGCGCCGCCGCCACCAGCGGCCTGCCGAACTATTTCCTCGGCACCGACACCGCGCCGCACATGAAGCACCTCAAGGAATGCGAGTGCGGCTGCGCCGGCGTCTTCTCCGCCCCGGTGGCGGTCGAGGCCTATCTGCGCGTCTTCGAGGAGGAGGGCGCGCTGGACGGCTTCGAGGCGTTCGCCTCGCTCAACGGCGCGGCCTTCTACGGCCTCGAGCCGGCGCGCGAAACCGTGACCTATGCGCGCGAGGAGCGCCGCGTGGAGAAGAGCATCGATGCCGGTTCCGACGGCTCGCTCGTCCCGCTCTTCGCCGGCGAGACGGTGCGCTGGACGCGGCGGGAGGCCGCGTGATGGACGGCCCCAACCCGTCGATCAAGCATCCGATCCCGATCCATCCGCGCGTCGGCTTTCTGAAGCCGCTGGTGGAGGCCGAGAACGTCGAGATCGGCGACTTCACCTATTACGACGACCCGGCCGGGCCCGACAAATTCCTGGAGCGGTGCGTGCTCCACCACTATCCGTTCGTCGGCGACCGGCTGGTGATCGGCAGGTTCTGCGCGCTGGCCGAAGGCATGCGCTTCATCATGAACGGCGCCAATCACGCCATGTCGGGTTTCTCCACCTATCCGTTCAACATCTTCGGGCATGGCTGGGAGAAGGGTTTCGACCAGGCGAGCTGGGAGAAGGAGAATCGGGGCGACACGGTCGTCGGCAACGACGTGTGGATCGGCATGGAGGCGGTGATCATGCCCGGCGTCAGGATCGGCGACGGGGCGATCGTCGGCGCGAAATCGGTCGTCACCCATGACGTGCCGCCCTATGCCATCGTCGCCGGCAATCCGGCCAGGATCGTGAAGATGCGCTTCGACGAGGAAACGGTGGGCCGCCTGCTGGCGCTGGCGTGGTGGGACTGGCCGGCGGACAGGATCGGCCGCAACCTCGACGCCATACGCGGTAGCGACATCGGGGCGCTGGAGGCCGCGGCTTGAGTTCTTCCCGTGAGCCCGACGCCGGCGTCTTCCTGCGGCCGTGGACCTTCATTCGCGGCGTTCCCGACATGCGCCACCTGCCGCCGGAGGGACCGCCGGAAGTCGCCTTCGCCGGACGGTCCAATGTCGGGAAATCCTCGCTGATCAACGCGCTGGTCGGCCATGGCGGGCTGGCGCGCACGTCCAACACGCCCGGCCGCACGCAGGAATTGAACTTCTTCGTGCCGGACGGCTATTCCGGGCAGCCGGGCGACCTGCCGCCGATGGCGCTGGTCGACATGCCGGGATACGGCTACGCCGCCGCGCCGAAGGACAAGGTCGACGCGTGGACGAAGCTGGTTTTCGACTATTTGAAGGGCCGTGTGTCGCTGAAGCGCGTCTACGTGCTGATCGATTCCCGCCACGGCATCAAGAAGAACGACGAGGAGGTTCTGTCGCTTCTCGACAAGGCGGCGGTCTCCTACCAGATCGTCCTCACCAAGATCGACAAGATCAAGGTCGCGGGCGTGGAAAAACTCGTCGCCGAGACGCAGGAGAAGGTTAGGAAAAGGCCCGCCGCCTACCCAGCCATCGTCGCCACCTCGTCGGAGAAGGGCGATGGGCTGGACGATCTCCGCGCGGCGATTCTGGCGGCGGTCAACGGCCGGTAGCGGACACGGGCTGCGCTCCGGCGCCGCCCATGTCCGCGTTTCCACGTCACATCTTGGGCAGCAGCACCTTGTCGACGACGTGGATGACGCCGTTCGACTGCGCCACGTCGGCGATCGTCACATTGGCGACGTTGCCGTTCTCGTCGGTGACGGTGACCTTGCCGCCATCGGCCTTGAGCGTCAGCTCGCACCCGCCGACCGTCTTGACCTTGTGCATGCCGCCGTCGTCCTTGACCATCTTGGCGACGTCGGCCGCCATCGCCTTGGCGCCGATCACGTGGCAGGTCAGGACCTTGGTCAACTGGTCCTTGTTTTCCGGCTTCAGCAGCGTGTCGACCGTGCCGGCCGGAAGTGCTGCGAACGCCTCGTTGGTCGGCGCGAAGACGGTGAACGGTCCCGCCCCCTGAAGGGTCTCGACCAGCCCGGCGGCCTTCACCGCCGCCACCAGCGTGGTGTGGTCCTTGGAGTTCATCGCGTTCTCGACGATATTCTTGTCGGCATACATGGCGGCCCCGCCGACCATGGGGTTCTCGGCGAGCGCCGCCCCGGTCGTGACGAGGACGGTGCAGATGGAGAGGGCAGACAACAGTCGTTTCATGGGTTCGCTCCCTGGGCTTGCTTTACCGTCGATTGTACGGGGCCGGGAGCGGACCGGTTCTGCGGTGGTTCATCACTATAAGTTGCGGAGTCACACCTGATCCGAAAAAGCCGCGCCCGCGTATGCCACCCCTTTGCTCCTCGATGCAATTTGGCTAAGACCGCGCCGATCCCTCACCGCGCCAGGAGCCGCCCGCGATGCCGACGGAAAATCCCGACAACGCTTCCGAACAGGCGCGGCTCTTGTCCAACGCGCTGCCCTACATGCAGCGCTACGAGGACAAGACCGTCGTGGTGAAATATGGCGGCCACGCCATGGGCGACATCGCGCTCGGCCGCGCCTTCGCCCGCGACATCGCGCTTCTGAAGCAGTCCGGCGTCAACCCGATCGTCGTGCATGGCGGCGGCCCGCAGATCGGCGCCATGCTGGCCAAGATGGGCATCGAATCGAAGTTCGAGGGCGGCCTGCGTGTCACAGACCGCAGGACCGTCGAGATCGTCGAGATGGTCCTGGCCGGTTCGATCAACAAGGAGATCGTCGCGCTGATCAACGCCGAGGGCGAATGGGCCATCGGCCTGTGCGGCAAGGACGGCAACATGGTCTTCGCCGAGAAGGCCAGGAAGACGGTCACCGATCCCGATTCCAACATCGAGCGCGTGCTCGACCTCGGCTTCGTCGGCGAACCGGCCGAGGTGGACCGCACCCTGCTCGACCTTCTTGCCCGCTCCGAGATGATCCCGGTGCTGGCGCCGGTCGCTCCGGGCCGCGACGGCCACACCTACAACATCAACGCCGATACCTTCGCGGGCGCCATCGCAGGCGCGCTGCAGGCCTCGCGGCTGCTCTTCCTCACCGACGTTCCGGGCGTGCTCGATGCCGACGGGAAGCTCATTCCCAGGCTGTCGGTCGCCCAGGCCCGCGACCTGATCGCCGACGGCACCATCTCGGGCGGCATGATCCCCAAGGTCGAGACCTGCATCGAGGCGATCGAGCGCGGCGTGGAGGGCGTCGTCATCCTGAACGGCAAGACCGCCCACGCCGTGCTGCTGGAACTGTTCACCGAACACGGAGCCGGCACGCTGATCGTGCCCT
>JAPUFC010000081.1 GCA_027492275.1 Mesorhizobium sp.
GCGCGAAGGCCGATCTCCCGCATTAGGCCCGGCTGTTGCTGGCGCTGGATGGCCGGGGCCTGCTCGACCGGGCGGTCGAGGCGCTGCCGACGCCGGTGCAGCTTGCCGAGCGCGAGGCGCGCGGCGAGACGCTGACGCGCGCCGAGCTCGGCGTTCTGCTGGCCTACGCCAAGAACGTGCTGTTCGCCGACATGGTGGCCGGCGACGCGCCGGACGATCCGCATTTCGAGGCCGATCTCGTCGGCTATTTCCCCGACAGGATGCGGAAGAAATATGCCGCCGAGATATCCGGCCACCGGCTGCGGCGCGAGATCATCGCCACCGTCGTCGCCAGCGATCTCATCAATCGCGGCGGTCCGGCCTTCGTCAGCCGGCTGCACGAGGCCACCGGCTGCGGCGTGGCCGATATCGTCCGCGCCTACACCGTGGTCAGCGAGGGCTACGGCCTGCCGGCGCTGTTCGCGGAGATCGACGCGCTGGACAACCGCATCGACGGGCAGGCGCAGCTCGGCCTCTACGCGTCGGTCAACCGGCTGATCCTGTCGGCGACCGGCTGGCTGCTCAAGAACGACAACCGCGCAGGCCCGCTCGGCGAACGCATCGCGGCGTTGCGCGAGGCCCGCAGGGCGGTCGAACCGAAACTCCTGCCGCTGGTCTCGCCTTTCGCCCGCGATCTGATCGAGGGCTACCGGGTCGGGCTCGTCGGCCAGGGCGTTCCGGACGCTCTCGCCGCCCGCCTGTCGGCGATCGAGCTGTCCGGCGTGGTTCCCGACATCGCCCGCATCGGCGAGGCGGCGGGCGTGACGCTCGATGCGGCGGCGAAGGCCTTCTTCGGCGTCAGCGAGGCGTTCCGCATCGGCCGCATCGAGGCGGCGATGCGCGGCATCCCCGTCACCGACTATTATGACGGACTGGCACTGGCGCGCGCCGCCGAGACCATCGGCGCGGCGCGGCGCGGCATCGCCGTGCAGGCACTGGCGGCGGACGGCGATGCCGCCGATCCGGTGGCGGCCTGGCTGGCGCAGGCCGGCGAGCGCACGGCGCGCGTGCGCGAAAGGCTGCAGGCGCTGACCGAAGGCGGCGACCTGTCCGTCGCCAAGCTGTCGGTCGCCGCCGGACTGATGAGCGACCTGACGGCCGGCTGAGTG
The DNA here is from genome assembly GCA_027492275.1 of Mesorhizobium sp. GTDB lineage: Bacteria > Pseudomonadota > Alphaproteobacteria > Rhizobiales > Rhizobiaceae > JAPUFC01. The sequence continues at coordinate 1,149 of JAPUFC010000081.1, forward strand.
CGCTTGCGCCCGGCCGCCGCAGCGTGGCTTAGTGCCGGCAACCGGCGATTCGCCGCCGCATGGGGACCAGAATGCCGGAACCGACGGCCACGCCGCACGCCGCAACGCCGCCCGCGAACCGGCGCGGCATCTGGGGCTGGATGCTGTTCGACTGGGCGGCGCAGCCCTTCTTCACGGTCGTCACCACGTTCATCTTCGGCCCCTATGTCGTGTCGCGCATGGCGTCCGACCCGGCGCAGGGCCAGGCGGCCTGGGGCTACGGCATCGCGGCGGCGGGCTTCGCCATCGCCATCCTGTCGCCGGTGCTGGGTTCCGTCGCCGACCAGACCGGTCCCAGGAAGCCGTGGATCGCCAGCTTCGCCGCCGTCAAGATCGCCTGCCTCATGGTGCTGTGGTGGGCGGCGCCCGGCTCGGCCCTGTTCTGGGTCGTCGCGGTCTATTCGCTGGCGTCGGTGGCGGCGGAGTTCTCCACCGTCTTCAACGATTCCATGATGACGCGGCTGGTGGCGAAGGACGAGACGGGCCGCGTCTCCAACGTCGCCTGGGGCCTCGGCTATCTCGGCGGCATGATCATGCTGATCGTGGTGGTGCTGTTCATCGCGGGCTCGCCGGACACGGGCCGGACGATCATCGGCACGGAGCCGCTGTTCGGGCTCGATCCGGGCCGGGGCGAGGATGCGCGCGTCACCGCGCCGATGGCGGCGCTGTGGTATCTCGTCTTCATCCTGCCGATGTTTTTTTTCACCCCGGACGCGAAGCGCGGCATGCCAATAGGGCCGGCGGTCAGCGCCGGGCTCTCGGAGCTCAGGTCGACGCTGGCCGAGGTGCGGCGGCGCACCGGCATCCTACGCTTCCTGGTGGCGCGCATGATCTATCAGGACGGCGTCACCGCGCTGGTGGCGCTCGGCGGCACCTTCGCGGCGCTGATGTTCTCCTGGTCGATCACCGAGATCGGCATCTTCGGCATCATCCTCAACATCGTCGCCGTGCCGGGCTGCCTGGTCGCCGGCCGCATCGACACCGCGCTCGGCTCCAAGGCCGTGGTGATGATGTCGCTGGTGATCCTGATGGTCGCAACTATCGGGCTGATCTCCACCGGACCCGCCTACACGCTGTTCGGCCTGCTGCCGCTGACGACGGCTGATTCCGGCGGGCTGTTCGGCACGGCGGCGGAAAAGGCCTACATCGTCTTCGGCCTGCTGATCGGGCTGGCCTTCGGGCCGGTGCAGGCCTCGTCGCGCTCCTACATGGCGCGCAGCGTTTCGGCGGAGGAGTCCGGGCGCTATTTCGGCATCTACGCGCTGTCCGGCCGCGCCACCAGCTTCCTGGCGCCGTTCACGGTGGCGACGGTGACGGCGGTGAGCGGCTCGCCGCGCCTCGGCATGGCGACCATCATCCTGTTCCTCGGCGTCGGGCTGGCCTTGCTGCTGAGGACGCCCTATCCGGCCGACAGGGCGGGCTGAGAGCGCGCTCTCAATGCACCAGAAGCTCCCCGTCGACGCGGCGCCATTCGTTGGCGGCGATCAGCCGGCGATGCGTGTAGATCACCGAATGCAGCGGACCCTCGATCTTCTCCCGCCAGAAATCGATGAATTCCAGCAGGACGGGAAATTTTGGAGCGAGGTCGTATTCCTGCCAGACATAGGTCTGCAGGACATGCGGATGGTCGGGCAGGCGATACAGGATCTGGGCGGTGGTCAGGCCGTAGCCGTCGAGAAGACGCCGCAGTTCGGAATGGTCCTTCATGCTTATCCCCGGAGGTGAATCACCTCCTCCCAACGGAAATGATGCGGCCAAGTTGCCGCTCCGTCCATCGAAATTTTTCGGCGATGATCGCAATAATTCCGTGAAAACAATATGTTGGCAGCGTTTTCGGCCGAGTGCTAGCAGTCGCGGCGGCCGCATACTGAACCTTCGTCTTATCTCGCCGAAGGTCTGATGTTGCCGGGGCCGGTGAATTGATAGTAATCCCGTCGAGTGCGTCCGGCCGTTCCGCATGGCGGCCGGCTAGTCCTGGGAGGGGAACATGTCCGAGGTCCACATCCATCGCGTCCAGCCGGCCTGGAAGAAGGACGCGCTGATCGACAACGAGACCTACCTGAAATGGTATGCCGAGAGCGTCAGGAACCCGGAGCGGTTCTGGGCGAAGCACGGCAAGCGCATCGACTGGTTCACGCCCTTCACCAAGGTCAAGAACACGTCGTTCGACCGCAAGGTCTCGATCAAGTGGTTCGAGGACGGCCGCACCAACGTCTCGCACAATTGCATCGACCGCCATCTGAAGAAGCGCGGCGACCAGACGGCCATCATCTGGGAGGGCGACAATCCCTACGACGACCGGCGGATCACCTACCGCGAGCTTTACGAGCATGTCTGCCGCCTCGCCAACGTGCTGAAGAAGCACGGCGTCAGGAAGGGCGACCGCGTCACCATCTACATGCCGATGATCCCGGAGGCGGCCTACGCGATGCTCGCCTGCACGCGCATCGGGGCGATCCATTCGGTGGTCTTCGGCGGCTTCTCGCCCGACGCGCTCGCCGGCCGCATCGTCGACTGCGAATCGACCTTCGTCATCACCGCCGACGAGGGCTTGCGGGGCGGCAAGACGATCCCGCTCAAGGAGAACACGGACAAGGCGGTCGACATCGCGGCGAAAAACCATTTCATGGTGAAGAACGTGCTCGTGGTGCGACGCACCGGCGGCAAGGTCGGCTGGGCGAACGGACGCGACCTCTGGTATCATGACGAGGTCGCCACGGTCAGGCCCGAGTGCAAGCCCGAGAAGATGAAGGCGGAAGACCCGCTGTTCATCCTCTACACCTCCGGCTCGACCGGCAAGCCGAAGGGCGTGCTGCACACGACGGGCGGCTATCTCGTCTACGTCTCGATGACGCACCAGTACGTCTTCGACTACCATGACGGCGACATCTACTGGTGCACGGCCGATGTCGGCTGGGTGACGGGCCACAGCTACATCCTCTACGGGCCGCTCGCCAACGGGGCGACGACGCTGATGTTCGAGGGCGTGCCGAACTACCCGAGCGTGTCGCGCTTCTGGGAAGTCATCGACAAGCACAAGGTCAACATCTTCTACACCGCGCCCACCGCCATCCGCGCGCTGATGGGCGCGGGCGACGCGCCGGTGAAGAAGACCTCGCGCAAGAGCCTGCGCGTGTTGGGCTCGGTCGGCGAGCCGATCAATCCGGAGGCCTGGGAGTGGTACTTCAACACGGTGGGCGACGGCCGCGTGCCGATCGTCGACACCTGGTGGCAGACCGAGACGGGCGGCATCCTGATCACGCCGCTGCCGGGCGCGACGGACCTGAAGGCCGGCTCGGCGACGCGGCCCTTTTTCGGCATCAAGCCGCAACTGGTCGACGAGAAAGGCGAGGTGCTTGAGGGCGAGGTTTCCGGCAATCTGTGCATCACCGATTCCTGGCCGGGCCAGATGCGCACGGTCTATGGCGACCACGAGCGCTTCATCCAGACCTACTTCTCCACCTACAAGGGCAAATATTTCACCGGCGACGGCTGCCGCCGCGACGAGGACGGCTACTACTGGATCACCGGCCGCGTCGACGACGTGATCAACGTGTCGGGCCACCGCATGGGCACGGCGGAGGTCGAGTCGGCGCTGGTCAGCCATGACAAGGTGTCGGAAGCCGCCGTGGTCGGCTATCCGCACGACATCAAGGGGCAGGGCATCTACTGCTACGTCACCCTGATGGCCGGCGAGAAGGGCACGGAGGAGTTGCGCAAGGACCTCGTCGCGCATGTGCGCCGAGAGATCGGCGCCATCGCCGCGCCGGACAAGATCCAGTTCGCGCCCGGCCTGCCTAAGACGCGCTCCGGCAAGATCATGCGCCGCATCCTGCGCAAGATCGCGGAAGACGACTTTTCCGCGCTCGGCGACACCTCGACGCTGGCCGATCCGGCGGTCGTGGACGACCTGGTCGCCAACCGGCAGAACAAGAAGTAGAGCCTTGCTCTTTCGTCATTCCGGTGCCGCGAAGCGGAACCCGGAATGACGGCGCGGTAGCGGCTTGCAATCCGCTCGCGCCGACCCCACTATCAATGCGTGTTCAACGAACTGAGAGGAGGTGATCCGATGTCGAGTGGTTTCGGTTTCCGTTTCGTGGTCTCGGCGGATCGCCCTTTCGGGAAGCAGCCTTCCTGATGCGGGCCTGACGCGCGGCGGGCGGCCGGTCACGATGACCGGGCCACCGCCACGAGCCGCGCCGCGGACGAAAGCACGAGGGCCGTCCTTCTGGACGGCCCCTTTGCTTTGGGCGGACGTGCAACTCGCTACTGGGTCAAAGCCAGCTTTTCGGTGTTGGAGATGATCTCCTGGAAGGCGGCGTCGAGCTCGGCGCCGGTGGAGACCTCGAAATAGTGCTTTATGGCGGAGGCGTCGGCAGAGGCGCAGTTTTTCAGGACGCCTTTCGCCTGGTCGCGCTCGCTCTGGCTCATGCTCTTGTTGTTCAGGTCGAAGCCGATGGTGAAGATCTCGATGCCCGCGGCCTTCATGTTGGTGCACAGGCTTTCGGCGTTGCCGCGCGAGGTCGAGCCCTGGCTGTTGAAGTTGCCGGTCACGCCCGCATAGGCGGTGTTGAACTGCCCGTCGGTCATCAGGATCGCGACCTTGTGGATTTTCTTGTCGTCGCGGTCGGCCGGCCCGTCGCCCAGCCCCGCGCCCTTGACGACGCCGCGCCAGCTCGCCGACAGCATGTAGTAGGTCCACTGGATGGCGATGGCGCCGGCCGTGTAGCCGTTGGCCTTGAAGTCGTCGATCGAATCGAGCAGCGCCTTGGAATCGGCCGTCAGCGGGATGACCTTGGCGTCCGGGCACTTGTTCATGCCGGAGCCGGTGAGGTTGTCGTCGCGGTTGACCAGCGCATAGTATTTCTTGCCGTTCTTGTCGGTTCGAACCGTGTCGGGTCCGTCGGCGCTCATGTCCGGCTTGCCGTTGGCGGTCTTGCGCTCGGTGGCGCAGGCGTCGCCGCGCGGGAACTCCTTGGCGACCACCGTGAGGTAGTCGGCATAGGAGGGCAGGGTCTTGCCCACGATCGCCGTGCCGGTTACGGGCGGAAGGTCCGACGCCGACGCTTTCTCCGCATAGAGGTTGGCGGCCAGCCCGCCGACATTGACGCCGGAGGCGTAGGGCACCAGCGCGACGCGCACGCGCGGGTTCTTGGCGTCCTGGTTCTTCAGCACCGTCTTGACGGCGTTGCTGGCCGCCGTCTTCAGGTCGCCGATCTTGTCGACCTTGCCGCTCTTGGCCATCGAGCCGGTGACGTCGAGCATCATGGCGATCTCGACCCGCTTGTCGGAATAGATCGCCGCCGAGGTGGCGCGCACGCGCGGATGGTTTGTGGTGAAGAGCGGGAAGAAGACGGTGGTGTCGACATAGGCCGTGGCCTGCACGGTCTTCTTCGCCTGGTCGACGACGATGTTCTCCAGCACCAGACGGTCGTCGGAGGTGAACTCCGGGTCGCCGTTGGCGGTGAGGAAGCGCTCGATCCAGTCGCGCGCGTCGGCGGGCTTGATGATGCCGGTGGTGAGGTCGCGCGCCGTCGACGTCACCGCGGCGTCCAGCGCCTGCCCCAGCCCGCTGCGGATGTTGTAGACCTGCGCCGTGTTGACTCCGAAGCCGACTACGATGGCCAGCATCGAGGCCGTCGCCGCCGTCAGGATCGCGAAGTTTCCCCGGCTGTCTGTCGAGAAACTGCCCGCAAGTCGGATGATGTGCCGCATCGCTGGTCTCCTGTGGCCGCTGCCCATGCGGTTGCAGGATTCCGGCCATGGAGGCACGGTCCGGGAGTCGGGACGATGCCGGCCCGCTAAGCTATTGATTTCACGGCCGTCGGGACGAGACTATGGTTAAGACTCGGTAAATCGGCGGGATTTCGGCTGGCGGAGAGGGGAATTCGTTAAGGTTAAGGCGCACGTAACGGACACGTCGCCGGGGCCTGCATCGAAATGGCACAGGAACTCTGTGCCATCGTAAAGCATCCGGGAACCTTCGGATCAGGCGATGAGGTGGACGCCGGCGGTGCGGTCGACGCCGTGATAGGGCGGCGTCGCGGGGTGGCTTTCCTGCTCGTAGGTCCACACCTTGAAGGTGGTGAGCTGGTGCGGGCCGAAGCTGTGCAGCAGCGGCACGTCGGTGGCGTCGCGGCCGCGCGCGATCACGATGCGGCCGATGCGCCGCTTGTTGTGACGCGCGTCGAAGGCGTACCATTTGCCGTCGAGGAACACCTCGAACCAGGCGGAGAAATCCATCGGCGCGGGATCCTGCGGAACGCCGATGTCGCCGAGATAGCCGTTCACGTAACGCGCCGGGATGTTCATGCAGCGGCACAGCGCGATGGAAAGATGCGCGAAATCGCGGCAGACGCCGACGCGCTCCTCGTGCGCCTGGGCGGCGGTGCGGGTTGAGCGCGCATAGCCGTAGCCGAAGGACAGGCGCTGGTGCACGTAGTCGACGATCGCCTGCACCTTGGCCCAGCCGGACGGCAGATGCCCGAAGAGGTTCCAGGCGAGCGAGCCGAGATGGTCGGTCTCGCAGTAGCGGCTGCCGAGCAGGTAGCAGAGCGTGTCGGCGGGAAGCTGGTCGACGGGGGTTTCGCGCGCGAGCATGTTCACCTCGTCATGCTCGCCGCTGTCCTCGACGACGGCGTCGTAGAGGATGCGGAACGTGCCGGCAGGCGCCATGAAGCGCCGGCACGCATTGCCGAACATGTCGGTGTAGACCGTGCTGTGAACGGCGGGCGAGGTCAGCACGCGCGTCTGGCGCTGGATCGTGCCCTGCCGGTCGGGATGGATTTCGAGGAGGGAGATCAGGGGGGTGGGCTGCGGACATTCGATTGCTATTTCGTAGCCGAGCCGGATGAGCATCGCCGCACCTCGAGATCAAGACGTTTTGCAGGAGATTTTCGGCAGAACGCCCGTCCGCGACGATGGTTCCCCGCGGCAACGACGATTCTCGGCGCGGCGGCGGCTCCGTCGCGGGCGGCGATCAGAAATCGCTGGCGATGCCCTTGATCTCCCAGTCGCCATAGCGGGCGGGCTCCAGCCCGCCACGCCCGCCGAGTTCCCGGGGCCGCCCGGCCTCCGCCTGGCTGTAGGCCTCGCGCCGCCGAGCGGCCTCCTCCAGCGCCCGCCGGGCGGCCGGCGACAAGGGCCGCCCTTCCACCGGAACCTGCCTGAACACGGGGTCTGCCGGTGTCTCTTCCTCGCTCATCCGTCCGATCTCCGCCTGTCCGGCCCGTTATTGAATCGCCGATCGCGACTTCCCATCATATAATCTGACCCATGCCGGATGCGAGCCCGCCCGGCAACCGAGGAGAACCGGATGAACGTTATTCGCACCGCCATGCTGCTGGCCTTCATGACGGCGCTTTTCATGGGTGTCGGATACCTGATCGGCGGCAGCGGCGGCATGATGATCGCCTTCCTGATCGCCGCCGGCATGAATTTCTTCTCCTACTGGAACGCCGACAAGATGGTGCTGCGCATGAACCGCGCCGTCGAGGTCGACGAGCGCAGCGCGCCCGAATATTACGGCATCGTGCGCGACCTCGCCGCGCGCGCCAACCTGCCGATGCCGAAAGTCTACCTGATCGATCAGGAGCAGCCGAACGCCTTCGCCACCGGCCGCAATCCGCAGAACGCTGCGGTGGCGGCGACCACGGGCCTGCTGCAGCGCCTCAGCTACGAGGAGGTCGCCGGCGTGATGGCGCATGAGCTGGCGCATGTGCAGAACCGCGACACGCTCACCATGACGATCACGGCGACGCTGGCCGGCGCCATCTCCATGCTCGGCAATTTCGCCTTCTTCTTCGGCGGCAACCGCGACAGCAACAACAACCCGCTCGGCGGCATCGGCGTGCTGGTGGCGATGATCGTGGCGCCGCTGGCCGCGATGATCGTGCAGATGGCGATCAGCCGCACCCGCGAATATTCGGCCGACCGGCGCGGCGCGGAAATCTGCGGCCATCCGCTGTGGCTGGCCTCGGCGCTCGGCAAGATCGCCCGCGCCGCCGGCCGCATCCACAATGACGACGCCGAGCGCAACCCGGCCACCGCGCATATGTTCATCATCAACCCGCTGTCGGGCGAGCGCATGGACAATCTGTTCTCGACGCATCCGAACACGGAGAACCGCATCGCCGCCCTGCAGGCGATGGCCGCCGAGTTCGACCGCGTTGTCGTGACGCCCACCAGTCCTTCCGCTCCGTCCGCGCCGCGCCCGCCCGCGCCGGAAACCTCCGGGCCGTGGGGCGGCGCGCCGAAGGCCGAAGCGCCGCCGCCGCAGGAGCGGAAGCCCAATCCATGGGGGCGCAACCCGACAGGACCGAAGAAGGGCAGCCGCTGGTGAGCGGCGCCGCGACGGCGCGCGCCAGGCGACAGACAGGCCCCGCACCGGCAAGGCCGGACGCTCCCGGCCTGGCGGCGCGCATGGCGGCGGCGCGGCTGCTGGCCGCCGTCATCGACGCCGCGACGCCGCTGGACGGACTGACCGACCCCGAGCACGGTCATCCGCAATATCGGGCGCTGGAGCCGCGCGACCGCGCGCTGGTGCGCGCCATCCTCAATGCGGCGCTGCGGTTCCGCCGCACCATCGCCGCGCTGCTCGCGCGCCGGCTGGAAAAGCCGCTGCCCGCCAATGCGGCCACGCTGTCGCACATCCTGCACGTCGCGGCGGCCCAGATCCTCTTCCTCGACGTGCCCGACAGCGCCGCCGTCGATCTCGCCGTCACCCATGCCAAGAGCGATCCGCGCACGGTGCGCTTCGCCGGCCTCGTCAACGGGGTGTTGCGCGCGCTGGCGCGCGGCAAGGAGGGCGAATTGCAGCCGGCTCTCGCCGCCGCCACCGATGCGCCGGACTGGTTCGCCGGCCGGCTGACAGCCGCCTATGGTGCGGCGCGGACGAGCAGGATCCTGGCCATGCACCGGCTGGAATCGCCCACCGACTTCTCGGTGAAGTCCGATCCCGGCATGTGGGCGGAGCGTCTCGGCGGCATCGTGCTGCCGACCGGCTCGGTGCGGGTCGCGCGCCTGACCGCGTCGGTGCCGGAGCTGCCGGGTTTCGCCGAGGGCGCCTGGTGGGTCCAGGACGCGGCGGCGGCCCTGCCCGCTAAGCTCCTGGGCGACGTGGCGGGCAGGCGGGTCGCCGATCTCTGCGCCGCGCCCGGCGGCAAGACGGCGCAGCTCGCGCTGGCCGGCGCGGCCGTCACCGCCGTCGACAGTTCGCAAAGCAGGCTGCGGCGGCTGGCGCAGAATTTCGAGCGGCTCGGACTCGAGGCGGAGATCGTCAAGGCCGATATTCTCGAGTGGCAGCCGCCGGAAAAATTCGACGCCATTCTGCTCGACGCGCCGTGTTCCTCCACCGGCACCGTGCGCCGGCATCCCGACGTGCCGTGGACCAAGTCGCCCGAGGTGGTGGAAAAACTCGCGGCGCTGCAACGGCGCCTGATCGAGGCGTCGGCGGCGTTTCTCAAGCCCGGCGGGCGGCTCGTCTTCTCCAACTGCTCGCTCGATCCTTCGGAGGGCGAGCGGCTGCGCGAGGCCGTGCTGGCCGCCGGCGTCGGGCTGGCGGACGATCCGATCCGGCCCGGCGAAGTCGTCGGCGTCGATGAATTCCTGCAAGACGGCGCGCTCAGGACGACGCCCGCCGGCATGGATGTCGGCGATCCGGCGCTTTCCGGTCTGGACGGGTTCTTCGCCGCCCGCTTTGCAAGAATGTGAGGACAGACGGGCCTCCGTTTCTTTCACAAATTTTTACCGAGCGTATAAGGTCCCGACTCACTGCCGGCGCGCGTTTCGCCAGCCGGCCTTCAGGAGGACTATGTGGCGACCGCCACGGGGAACACGACGCGCCTATGGGCGCTCGTCGCGCGGGAATCGTGGCGCAGGGCACGCCGCTGGCTGCGGGCCGGCCCCGCCTATCGCTGGCGATACTCCGGCCGTACGCCCGAGCGCGTGCTGATCGCGCCGCCCGACCTGCGGCTCGCCGACCCCCAGATCGCGCTGGAAATCTACTACGGACGCTTCCCGCTTGCCGGTCATCTGGTCGAGACGGGCGGCAAGTCGCCCTTCCAGATGAACGTGCAGAACCGCGGCTGGCGCAAGAGCCTGCACGGCTTCCGCTGGCTGCGGCACATGCGGGCGGCCGAATCCGATCTGGCCGCCGCCAATGCGCGGGCGCTGGTGTCCGACTGGATCGTCACCCATGGCGGGCGTATCGCCGGCGTCGCCTGGGAGCCCGGCACCACGGCGAAGCGGGTGATCGCCTGGCTGCAGCACTCCTCCGTCGTGCTGCAGGGCGCCGAGTTCGCCTTCTACCGCGCCTTCCTGAAGTCGCTGGCCATGCAGATCCGCTACCTGCGCTCGGTGACCAAGGAGATGCCGGCGAGCAAGGACCTGCTGCGCGCGCGCGCCGCGCTCGCCTTCTCGGCGCTGTCGCTGCCCGTGCCGCCCTCGGCGCTGCGCAACGCGTCGCGGGCGCTGGCGCAGGAGCTCGACCGGCAGATCCTGCCGGACGGCGGCCACATCCTGCGCGATCCGCTGACGGTGATGGAACTGCTCGCCGACCTCCTGCCGCTGCGCTACACCTACAACAACCAGGCCGAGACGCCGCCGCCGGCGCTGGTCAACGCGATCGACCGCATGCTGCCGGCGCTGCGCTTCTTCCGCCATCGCGACGGCAGCCTGGCGCGCTTCAACGGCATGGGCGTCACCATCCACGACCGCATCGCCGCCATCCTGCGCCACGACGACACGGCGGGCGCGCCGCTGCTGCATGCGCCGCATTCGGGCTATGAGCGCCTGGCGCTCGGCGAAACCACGGTCGTGGCGGACACCGGCCTGCCGCCGCCGGTGGAGGTGTCGACCGAGGCGCATGCCGGCTGCCTGTCCTTCGAACTGTCGTCCGGGCTGCACCCCTTCATCGTCAATTGCGGCGTCGACACCTACGGCGCGGGCGAGTTCCGCCCGCTGGGACGCGCCACCGCCGCGCATTCGACGGTGACGCTCAACGACACGTCCTCGGCGCGCTTCGACCACACGATCCGCTTCGGCGGACGCGCGGGCGCGCCGCTGATCGGCGGTCCGGGGCAGGTGCCGTGCCGGCGCACCGACGCGCCGGGCTCGCAGGGCTTCATCGCCAGCCATGACGGCTACGTGCAGCGCTTCGGGCTCTACCATGAGCGCGAGCTGACGCTGTCGGCTGGCGGCACGCGGCTGGAAGGGCTCGACCGCTTCCTGCGCGCCGGCGCTGCGGCGCGGGGGAACACGCAGGACGTCGCCGCCATCCGCTTCCACCTGCATCCCGATGTCGGCCTGTTCCGCGATTCGGAGCAGCGGCTGGTGCTGTCGGCGCCGCAGGGCGACAGCTGGGTGCTGGCGAGCGGCGAGGTCGAGCCGACGGTGGAGGAATCGATCTTCTTCGCCGGGCTCGGCGGACCGCGTCGCTCGCGCCAGATCGTGCTGACCGTCAAGCCGTCCGAGCAGCCGGAAGTGCGCTGGAGCTTCCTGCTGGCGCGCGAAGGGCTGTGGCCGTCGGCCTGAGCCTGTTCGCGCGGCGGCTTGATTTCCGGGCGTCATGTGCTACGCGGCCGGTCTTCCTTTCCAGTCAGCCGCGCGGAGTATCGAACGCCATGGCCGTCGCCTCGAAGAACATTCCCGCCCCGAACCTCGTGGCCGTGCGCCGCGCCCTGCTGTCGGTGTCCGACAAGACCGGGCTGGTCGATTTCGCGGCGGCGCTGGTCAAGTCCGGCGTCGAGCTGGTGTCGACCGGGGGGACCGCCAGGACGCTGGCCGCCGCCGGCCTGCCGGTGCGCGACGTGTCGGAACTCACCGGCTTTCCCGAGATCATGGACGGCCGCGTCAAGACGCTGCATCCGGGCGTGCACGGCGCGCTGCTCGGCATCCGGGACGACGCCGAGCACGTGGCCGCGATGGAGGCGCACGCCATCCAGCCGATCGACCTCGTCGTCGTCAACCTCTACCCGTTCGAGGAGGTTCGCCGGACCGGCGGCGACTATGCCGCGACGGTCGAGAACATCGACATCGGCGGCCCGGCCATGGTGCGCGCCTCGGCGAAGAACCACGCCTATGTCGCGATCGTCACCGACCCGGAAGACTACGCGCCCGTGCTGACCGCGCTGGAGGCGAATTTCGGCGCGCTGTCGCTGGCGTTCCGCAAGAAGCTCGCCGCCAAGGCCTTCGCCCGCACGGCCGCCTACGACGCGGCCATCTCGGGCTGGTTCGCCGAGGCGCTGGAGATCGAGCACCCGACCTGGCGCGCCTTCGGCGGCAGGCTCGACAGCGTCATGCGCTACGGCGAGAACCCGCACCAGCAGGCCGGTTTCTATGTCACCGGCGACGGCCGGCCGGGCGTGGCGACGGCGCGGCAGGTTCAGGGCAAGCAGCTCTCCTACAACAACATCAACGACACCGACGCGGCGATCGAGCTGGCGGCGGAGTTCGATCCGGCGCGCACCGCCGGCGTCGCCATCATCAAGCACGCCAATCCCTGCGGCGTGGCCGAAGGCGGGTCGCTGAAGGACGCCTACCTGAAGGCGCTGGCCTGCGATCCGGTGTCGGCCTTCGGCGGCATCGTCGCGTTGAACCGGATGCTGGACGCGGAAGCGGCCGAGGAGATCGTGAAGATCTTCACCGAGGTCATCATCGCGCCGGACGCGACGCCGGAGGCGATGGCGATCGTCGCGGCGAAGAAGAACCTGCGGCTGCTTCTATGCGGCGCGCTGCCGGACCCGCGCGCCGCCGGCATGGCGGTGAAGTCGGTGGCCGGGGGGCTGCTGGTGCAGTCGCGCGACAACGCGGTGATCGACGACCTCGATCTCCGGATCGTGACGAAGCGCGCGCCCAGCGCGGCCGAGCTTGCCGATCTGAAATTCGCCTTCCGCGTCGCCAAGCACGTCAAGTCCAACGCCATCGTCTATGCGAAGGACCTCGCCACGGTCGGCATCGGCGCCGGCCAGATGAGCCGCGTCGATTCCTCACGCATCGCGGCGCGCAAGGCGCTGGACGCGGCCGAGGCGGCGGGGCTGGCAACGCCGCTGACCAAGGGGTCGGTGGTCGCCTCCGACGCCTTCTTCCCCTTCGCCGACGGGCTGCTGGCGGCGGTCGAGGCCGGGGCGACGGCGGTCATCCAGCCGGGCGGCTCGATGCGCGACGAGGACGTCGTCAAGGCGGCCGACGAGCACGGCATCGCCATGGTGATGACCGGGGTGCGGCACTTCCGGCACTGATCCCGGCGGCAGGCTACCGGCCGCCGAAGATGGCGGAGCCGACGCGCACCGAGGTCGCGCCGAAGCGGATCGCCAGCGCATAGTCGCCGGACATGCCCATCGACAGTTTCTCGACGCCGGCCTCGCCAGCCAGCTTTTCCAGCAGGGCGAAATGCGGGCCGGGATTTTCGTCCGCCGGCGGAATGCACATCAGCCCCTCGACGGCGAGGCCGTGCGCCTCGCGGCAGCGCCGGACGAAGGCAGCGGCCTCGCGCGGCGCTATGCCGGCCTTCTGCGGCTCCAGCCCGGTGTTGACCTGGACATAGAGCTTCGGCGCGCGGCCCTGCCGGGACATCTCCCTGGCCAGCTCGGCGGCGATCTTCTCCCGGTCCACCGTCTCGATCACGTCGAACAGCACGACGGCTTCCTTCGCCTTGTTCGATTGCAGCGGGCCGATCAGGTGCAACTCGATACCGGGGAATTCCTCGCGCAGCGCCGGCCATTTGGCCTGCGCCTCCTGCACGCGGTTCTCGCCGAAGGTTCTGTGACCGGCCTCGAGCACTGGGCGAATCTCCGGCGCGTCGAAGGTCTTCGACACGGCGACCAGCGTGACAGAGCCGGCCGGCCGGTTCGATTCGCGTTCGGCGGCCGCGATGGCGTCGCGAACCGCGTTCAGGTGCTGGACGGTATCGTGCATCGGGTCTCGCCGGCTCGCGCAGGTTGACGGGTCCGACAAACCATGGTGAAGGTCCGCCGCAAAGTCACCTTTAAAGTGACGTCAACGTCCAAGTGAATTTCCGGTCATGGCAACCGAACGCATCGTCGAACGCTACAATCCCCGTGCGGCCGAGCCGAAATGGCAGAAGGCCTGGGATGCCCAAAAGCTCTTCGAGACGAGGAACGACGATCCGCGCCCGAAATACTACGTGCTGGAGATGTTCCCCTACCCGTCGGGGCGCATCCATATGGGCCATGTGCGCAACTACACGATGGGCGACGTGGTGGCGCGCTACAAGCGCGCCAGGGGTTTCAACGTGCTGCACCCGATGGGCTGGGACGCCTTCGGCTTGCCGGCGGAAAACGCCGCGCGCGACAACCGCGTGAACCCGCGGGACTGGACCTACAGGAACATCGAGACGATGAAGGGCCAGTTGAAGACGATGGGCCTGTCGCTCGACTGGGCGCGCGAGGTGGCGACCTGCGACCCGTCCTACTACCGCCACCAGCAGAAGATGTTCCTGGATTTCTGGCGGTCGGGCCTGGTCGAGCGCAAATCGGCCAAGGTCAACTGGGACCCGGTCGACATGACCGTGCTGGCCAACGAGCAGGTGATCGACGGCAAGGGCTGGCGCTCCGGCGCGCCGGTGGAGCAGCGCGACCTGACGCAATGGTTCTTCAAGATCACGTCGATGAGCCAGCAGCTTCTCGACGGGCTGGACACGCTCGACCGCTGGCCCGAAAAAGTGAAGCTGATGCAGTCGAACTGGATCGGCCGCTCGGAGGGCCTGCTGCTGCGCTGGGCGCTGGCCAATCCGCCGGCCGGCTTCTCCGAGTTGGAGGTGTTCACCACCCGTCCCGACACGATCTTCGGCGCGTCGTTCATGGCGATCGCGGCGGACCACCCGCTGGCGAAGGCGGCGGCGCACGGCAACCCCGAACTGGCGGCCTTCATCGAGGAGATCCGGCATCGCGGGACCTCGGCGGCCGAGCTGGAGACGGCCGAGAAGCTGGGCTTCGACACCGGTCTGCGCGTGGCGCATCCGTTCGACCCGGACTGGACGCTGCCGGTCTACGTCGCCAATTTCGTGCTGATGGAATACGGCACGGGCGCGATCTTCGGCTGTCCCTCCGGCGACCAGCGCGATCTCGACTTCGCCAACAAATACGGCCTGCCCGTGGTCCCGGTGGTGATGCCGGAAGGGACCGACGCGGCGACCTTCCAGGTCACGGACGAGGCCTATACCGATGACGGCGTGATGATCAATTCGCGCTTCCTGGACGGCATGAAGCCGGCCGCCGCCTTCGACGCGGTGGCGACGCGGCTGGCCGGCATGTCGATCGGCAACCGGCCGCAGGGCGAGCGCAAGGTGCAGTTCCGCCTGCGCGACTGGCTGATCTCGCGGCAGCGCTACTGGGGCTGCCCGATCCCGGTGATCCATTGCGATGCCTGCGGCGCGGTGCCCGTGCCGGCCGTGCAACTGCCGGTATTGCTGCCCGACGACGTGACGTTCGACCGGCCGGGCAACCCGCTCGACCATCATCCGACGTGGAAGCATGCCGCCTGCCCGCAATGCGGCAGGGACGCGCTGCGCGACACCGACACGATGGACACGTTCGTCGATTCCTCCTGGTATTTCGCGCGTTTCACCGATCCGTGGAACGAGACCGCGCCGACGACCCTCCCGGTCGTGGACGGGCCCAAGGGCTGGCTGCCGGTGAACCAGTATATCGGCGGCATCGAGCACGCGATCCTGCACCTGCTCTACTCGCGCTTCTTCACCCGCGCGATGAAGGCGACCGGCCATGTCAACACGGTCGAGGAGCCGTTCGAGGGCCTGTTCACGCAGGGCATGGTCGTGCACGAGACCTACAGGGGTCCGCAGGGCTGGATCACGCCGGCCGAGATCGGGATCGAGGAGACGGACGGCCGGCGGCGCGCCACGCTGCTGTCGGACGGCTCGCCGGTCGAGATCGGCGCCATCGAGAAGATGTCGAAGTCGAAGAAGAACGTGGTCGACCCGGACGACATCATCGCTTCCTACGGCGCCGACACGGCGCGCTGGTTCATGCTGTCCGATTCGCCGCCCGAGCGCGACGTGATCTGGACGGAGGCCGGCGTGGAAGGCGCGCACCGCTTCGTGCAGCGGCTGTGGCGGATCGTCTCGGAGGCCGCGCCGGCGCTGGCCGGCGTGACGCCGGCCGCGAGCGACGGCGCGGTGTCGAAGGCGGCGCACCGCGCGGTGAAGGCGGTCGGCGAGGACATCGAGAAGCTGGCCTTCAACAAGGCGGTGGCGCGGCTCTACGAACTCGCCAACACGCTGTCCGGCCCGGTGGCGGAGATCGCCGCCGGCAAGGCTTCCGACGCGGAGAAGGCGGCGGCGCGGCAGGCGCTCGACATGCTGGTCGCCATGATCGCGCCGATGATGCCGCATCTGGCCGAGGAGTGCCGGGCGGCGCTCGGCGGCGAGGGGCTGGCGGCCGAGCAGCCCTGGCCGGCCTTCGACCCGGCGCTGACGGTGGACAACGAGTTCGTCTACCCGGTGCAGATCAACGGCAAGAAGCGGGGGGATTTGACAATCGCCCGCGATGCGGACCAAGGTGCCGTGGAAAGCGCCGTGATGGACCTCGACTTCGTCCGGAAGGCGCTGGAAGGCAGGAAGCCGCGCAAGCTGATCGTGGTGCCGCAGAGGATCGTCAATGTCGTCGTTTAGGCTCTTGCCCGCCTGCCTGCTGCTGGCCGCCGTCGCGGCGGCGGGCTGCACGGTTCAGCCGCTCTATTCCAAGCCGGAAGCGTCGGCCTACGCGGCCGGCGGCGGCCTGCAGGCGCTGAACAGCATCGGCATCAAGCCGGTGGACACGCGCGCCGCGCAGGAGGTTCGCAACCATCTGATCTTCGCCTTCAACGGCGGCGCCGGGCAGCCGGCCGCGCCGCGATACGAGATGACGCTTAAGGTCGCCAGCATCAAGGATGACGGGCTGGTCACGCAGGTCGCCGACGAGAACGTGCCGTCGGCCGGCACCATCACGCTGATCGCGGAATATGTGGTCAGCGACGCCGCCACGGCCAGGCCGATCGCCAGCGGGCGGCGGCAGATCACCGCGAACTACGACGTCCCGCGCCAGGAATTCGCCAATGTGCGCGCCGAGCGGGACGCCGAGAACCGCGCCGCGCGCGAGATGGCGGAGCTGCTGAAGCTCGCCATCTCGCAGGAACTGCGCCGGGCGGGCTGATCGTCGGGATATCGTGCGTCCTTCGAGGTTCTGCTTCGCAGGGCACCTCAGGATGAGGGAGGAAGGATGCCAACTCTCCTCATGCTGAGGTGCGAGCGGAAGCGAGCCTCGAAGCACGCACCGGAGTAAAATTATCCGATCTTCTGGCCGGTCTTGGCCCAGTCGGCCAGGAAGGCCTCCAGCCCCTTGTCGGTGAGCGGGTGCTTGACCAGCGCCTTCAGCGTCGCGGGCGGAACGGTGGCGACGTCGGCGCCGATCAGCGCGACGCGCTTGACGTGGTCCGGCGTGCGGATCGAGGCGGCGAGGATCTCGGTGTCGAAGGCGTAGTTGTCGTAGACCTGGCGGATCTCGGCGATCAGCTCGACGCCGTCGAAACCCATGTCGTCCAGGCGGCCGATGAAGGGCGAGATGAAGCTCGCACCCGCCTTGGCCGCCAGCAGCGCTTGGTTGGCGGAGAAGCAAAGCGTGACGTTCACAAGGCGCCCGAGATCGTTGCGGATCGCGCGGCAGGCCCTCAGCCCGTCGAGTGTGAGCGGCACCTTGATGCAGACGTTCTCGGCGATCTTCGACAGGACTTCCGCCTCGCGCATCATTTCGGAGTATTCGACCGCCGTGACCTCGGCCGACACCGGCCCCTCGACGATGTCGCAGATCTGCTTGGTGACCTCGGAAATCCTGCCGCCGGACTTGAGGATGAGCGACGGGTTGGTGGTCACGCCGTCGAGCAGGCCGAGCTCGTTGAGCTCCCTGATTTCCTTCACGTCCGCCGTGTCGACGAAAAACTTCATGGCCGTATCCTCACATTGCAGCGCGCGTGTCTTCCGCGCAAACGTGCTTTGCTCTAGCCCAAAGCGCGGGCAAGGTCACGCGCGATGAGCTTCGATTCGCGCTTCCCCAAAGCTGTTCCCGTGCTGGTGCCGATGCCGGCCGAACGCGCCTACAGCTATGGTGTTCCCGAGGGATCGCAGGTGCGGCCGGGCTCGATCGTGCGCGTGCCGCTGGGGCCGCGCGAGGTGGCCGGCGTGGTGTGGGACGGCGCGGCGGACGGGATAGACCCCAAAAAACTCAGGCCGATCAGCCATGTCTTCGATTGCCCGCCGGTGCCGGCCGAGATGCGCCGTTTCGTCGACTGGGTGGCGGCCTACACGCTGTCGGCGCCCGGCATGGTGGCGCGCATGATCCTGCGCGCGCCGGAGGCGTTCGATCCCGAGCCGTGGATCGAGGGACTTTCGGCCACCGGCGAGAAGCCGGACCGCATGACGGAGGCGCGGGCGCGCGTCCTGGCGCTGGCCGAGGAGGCGGGGGCCTGGACCCGGTCCGGCCTCGCCCATGCGGCGGGGGTAACCTCCTCCGTCATCGACGGGCTCAGGGCGCAGGGCGTGTTCGAGACGGTGATGATCCCGCCGCGCCCGGTCGTCGCCGCGCCCGACCCGGCCTATGGCGCGCCCGACCTTTCCGGCGGCCAGCGCCAGGCGGCGGACATGCTGGTGGCCGGCATGCGGGCCGGCAAGCCCGGTGTGACGCTGCTCGACGGCGTTACCGGCTCGGGCAAGACGGAGGTCTATTTCGAGGCGGTGGCGGCGGCGCTGGAGACGGGCCGGCAGGTGCTGATCCTGCTGCCGGAGATCGCGCTGACGCATGCCTTCCTGGAGCGGTTCCAGGAGAGGTTCGGGGCCAAGCCGGCGGAATGGCATTCCGACCTGCCGCCGCGCATGCGCGAAAAGGTGTGGCGGCAGGTGGCGGAGGGTCGCGTGCGCGTGGTGGCCGGGGCGCGCTCGGCGCTGTTCCTGCCGTTCGCCGAGCTCGGGCTGATCGTCGTCGACGAGGAGCACGACCCGGCCTACAAGCAGGAGGACCGCGTCTACTACAACGCCCGCGACATGGCGGTGGTGCGCGGCAGCATCGGCCGCTTCCCGGTGGTGCTGGCCTCGGCGACGCCGTCGCTGGAAAGCCGCGTCAATTCGCTCACCGGCAAATATGCCCGCGCCGTGCTGCCGGCGCGCTTCGCGGAGGCGGCGCTGCCCGACCTCGCCACCATCGACATGCGCCGCGCGCCGCCCGCCCGGGGGTCCTTCCTGTCGCCCGTGCTGGTGCAGGCGATGCGCGAGACGCTGGCGCGCGGCGAGCAGAGCCTGCTGTTCCTCAACCGGCGGGGCTATGCGCCGCTGACGCTGTGCCGCTCCTGCGGCCACCGCTTCCAGTGCCCGGAGTGCGCGAGCTGGCTGGTCGAGCACCGCTTTCGCGGCCAGCTCATGTGCCATCATTGCGGCCATGCCGAGCCTAGGCCGAACGCCTGCCCGGACTGCGGCACGGTCGACCATCTGGTGGCCTGCGGGCCGGGCGTAGAGCGCATCGCGGAGGAGGTGGTCGAAACCTTTCCCGACGCGCGCACCATCGTGCTGTCCTCCGACATGCTGGGCGGCGTGCGGCGGCTGAGGCTGGAGCTGGAGGCCATCGCCAAGGGCGAGGCGGACATCGTGGTCGGCACGCAGCTCGTCGCCAAGGGGCACAATTTCCCGGACATGACGCTGGTCGGCATCGTCGACGCGGATCTCGGCCTCGCCAATGGCGACCCGCGTGCGGCGGAGCGCACCTTCCAGCTGCTGAGCCAGGTGACGGGGCGCGCCGGCCGCACGGGCAAGCGCAGCCGGGGCCTGCTGCAGACCTACCAGCCCGATCATCCGGTCATGCGCGCCATCGTGTCTGGCGACGCGGAAGCCTTCTACGAGCGCGAGGCGGCGGAGCGGGAAAAGGCGGGGCTGCCGCCCTTCGGCCGGCTGGCCGGCATCATCGTCAGCGCGCAGACGCGCGGCGAGGCCGAAAGCCACGCCCGGGCGCTGCGCCGCGCCGCGCCGGCTTGCGCCGACATCGAGGTGCTGGGGCCGGCGGAAGCGCCGCTGGCGCTGCTCGCCGGCCGGCACCGCTTCCGGCTTCTGGTGCAGGGGCAGCGCGGCGCCGACATGCAGGGTTTCCTGCGCGCGCTGCTGGCGGCGGGGCCGAAGGTGCGCGGCTCGGTGCGGGTCGCGGTCGACATCGATCCGCAGAGCTTCCTTTAGCGGGCAGGCCGGTCCGCCACGGATTTCGGCATGGGTTTCGGCTTGCGGCGCTCCGTCCTGGCTGCGGCCGCGAGCCTGATCCAGACGAACAGCCCCGCCGCGACCAAGACGGCCAGATTGATCCAGATCTGGAGTGGGATGACGAAGGGCTGCATCGTCAGATCTCCTGTTCCTTCGCCGCGTGGCGGGCGGCGCGGCGGCTCAGCACATAGCCGAGCGCCAGCACGAACAGCGCGCAGGCGGCGGCGACGGGCAGCTCGATGCGGTGGATGACGGCCTCGCCGAAGCGGCCGGCCAGCCAGGGGTCCGACACCAGCATCTCGCCGGCGACCCAGCCGAGCAGCGCCGCGCCCGCCCAGACGAGGATCGGCAACCTTCCGAGCAGCGCCATGATGACGGCCGAGCCGGCGACGATGAGCGGCACCGAGATGACGAGGCCGATGATGAGCAGCGTGGTGGACTCTTGCGCCACGGCCGCGATGGCCAGCACGTTGTCGAGGCTCATGACGGCATCGGCGATGGCGACGGTGCGCACCGCATGCCAGATCTTGTCCGTCTGCCGCACCTGGCCGTCGCCTTCGGCGTCGTCGCCGAGCACCAGCTTGACCGATATCCACACCAGCAGGCATCCGCCGACGATCTTCAGGAACGGGGTCGACAGCAGCGTCGCGACCAGCACCGTGAAGACGATGCGCAGCACGACGGCGACGAGCGCGCCCAGCACCATGCCGGGCCGCTGCTTGTCGGGCGGCAGGCCGCGGCAGGCGAGCGCGATGACGACGGCGTTGTCGCCCGACAGGATGATGTTGATCCAGATGATCTGCACGAGCTTGAGCAGCTCGGCGCCGAAAATATCCATAGAATTGACTCCGAAGCGCCGCGACGGCGGCGGATGCGGCCTGCCGGCGCTCCGGATATCCCCGGGCGTCACGGTTCAGGTCGCGGACGGGCGGCCGGCGACGCCTGCGAAGGCGCGGGCCGCAAGGCTTCAGAGCGTCGGAGGGCCCGTGCCGAAGGGTCCCGGCAGGCGTCGCGGCCGCGTCCGGACGGTTTCGGCGCGCCGGTCCTCGGCGTCCGGCGCAGACTCCGAGGCCACGATCTGGGCGGCGGCGACGCTGGCGTCCGGCTCGTCGGGGTCCTCCTCGGCATCGCCGGCGATGCCGAGCGACACGCCCGTCATGTCGGCGCGCGGGGCGGCGGGCGCGCACAAATGCTCTTCGGCCCCGCCGGAGGGGGCGGCGGCGAGCGCCGGCGCGAGGCAGACGAGCAGCGCGAACAGCGCCAGGACCGTCTGCGCGAGGCCGCATGTGAGGCGGGAGTGACGCAGGACGAACTCCTCCTCTTCGACGCGACCACCGCGCACGATATTCGGGGTGCGGGGGCTCCCTGTCAACAAACGCGGCCGCGCCCGGACGCGGACGGGGCTGGCGTCCGCGCGCGTCCGGTCTACTATCCCGGCGCAAACGATTCGGGAGCCCCCGCATGGATCTTTCCGTCCCCTGGCCGGTGAGCAACGGCGAATGGATGGCCTTCGCGAGCGCATCGGTCACGGTGCTGCTCGGCCTGATGCTCCTGTTCGCGCCGCTCGTCGCCTTCCGGCTCTATCGCATCCAGCCGGTCGACGCGCATCCGAACGGCATCGCCACCGGCCGCGCCAGCATGGCCGGCTTCCTCCTCGGGCTCGGCCTGAGCTGTCTCCTGCTGGCGCAGCCGCTGATCTATCTGGCGCTCGGCTTCTCCTGGGCATTCGCCGCCTTCGGCCGGCTGGTGTCGATCCTGTCGGACCGGGGAGCGACGCCGGGAAACCTCGCATGGCTCGCCGCCGAGCTCGTCCTGGCGGGCATGGCGCTGGTCTTCGCGCTCGGCCTCGTGCGCTGAAAAAAGCCCCTCGCGGAGGGGATGCGACAAAACCGCCCGAAACGGCGCTCCGCCAGCGTGTTGCGGTATCGAAAGGCCTGTGCTAGACGGCAACCCGACCCTCGACGGGGGAAGGCGTGGCGCATTCGCTCGCGGTCGAGAATCAGCATAAAGGCCAAGGACTTAGCCGACCGCCACGGTTGACGCCAAAGTCCTGGGCCATCCAGACGAGAGAAAAGACGGTCCGTGGCACAGTCCAGCTCGCCAGTCTCCGCTATTGCCGAACGCTATGCCGGCTCGCTTTTCGAGCTGGCCAGGGAATCCGGCCAGCTCGCCAATGTCGAGGCCGCGCTGGCGAGCTTCGAGCGCATGCTTTCCGAAAGCGACGACCTCAAACGGCTGGTGACCAGCCCGGTCTTCTCGGCCGGAGAGCAGGCCAAGGCCATTTCCACCATCCTGGACCGGGCGGGCATTTCCGGCCTGGCCGGCAACTTCCTGCGCGTCGTGGCGCAGAACCGCCGCCTCTTCGCCGTGCCGTCCATGATCAGGGCCTTCCGCGACATCGCCGCGCGCGAGCGCGGCGAGATGTCCGCCGAGGTGACGTCGGCGCACGCGCTGTCGCCGGCCCAGGAGGCCGAGCTGAAGGCGGCGCTCAAGGCCATGTCCGGCAAGGACGTGGCGATCCAGCTCACGGTCGACCCGTCGCTGCTCGGCGGCCTGGTGGTCAAGGTCGGCTCGCGCCAGATCGACACGTCGCTCAGAACAAAACTCAATTCGCTCAAGCTCGCACTGAAAGAGGTCGGCTGATGGACATCCGCGCCGCGGAAATCTCCGCAATCCTTAAGGACCAGATCAAGAATTTCGGCCAGGAGGCCGAGGTCTCTGAGGTCGGTCAGGTTCTGTCGGTCGGCGACGGCATCGCCCGCGTCTACGGTCTCGACAATGTCCAGGCCGGCGAGATGGTGGAGTTCCCCGGCGGCATCCGAGGCATGGCGCTGAACCTGGAAAGCGACAATGTCGGCGTCGTCATCTTCGGCGCCGACCGCGACATCAAGGAAGGCGACACGGTCAAGCGCACCGGGTCGATCGTGGACGTGCCGGTCGGCAAGGGCCTGCTCGGCCGCGTCGTCGACGCGCTCGGCAACCCGATCGACGGCAAGGGCCCGATCGTCGCGGCCGAACGCCGCCGCGTCGACGTCAAGGCGCCCGGCATCATCCCGCGCAAGTCGGTGCACGAGCCGATGTCGACCGGCCTCAAGGCCATCGACGCGCTGATCCCGGTCGGCCGCGGCCAGCGCGAGCTGGTCATCGGCGACCGCCAGACCGGCAAGACCGCCATCATCCTCGACACGTTCCTCAACCAGAAGCCGCTCAACGAGGGCACCGACGATAGCCAGAAGCTCTATTGCGTCTACGTCGCCGTCGGCCAGAAGCGCTCGACCGTCGCGCAGTTCGTGAAGGTGCTGGAGGAGCGCGGCGCGCTCGAATATTCGATCATCATCGCCGCCACCGCCTCCGACGCAGCGCCGATGCAGTTCCTGGCGCCGTTCGCCGGCTGCGCCATGGGCGAGTATTTCCGCGACAACAAGATGCACGCGGTGATCGCCTATGACGACCTTTCCAAGCAGGCCGTCGCCTATCGCCAGATGTCGCTGCTGCTGCGCCGTCCGCCCGGCCGCGAGGCCTATCCCGGCGACGTGTTCTACCTGCACTCCCGCCTGCTGGAGCGCGCCGCCAAGCTGAACGACGACAACGGCAACGGCTCGCTGACGGCGCTGCCGGTCATCGAGACGCAGGCCAACGACGTGTCGGCCTACATCCCGACCAACGTGATCTCGATCACCGACGGCCAGATCTTCCTCGAGACCAACCTGTTCTTCCAGGGCATCCGCCCGGCGGTGAACGTCGGCCTTTCGGTGTCGCGCGTCGGCTCCTCGGCGCAGGTCAAGGCGATGAAGCAGGTCGCCGGCTCGATCAAGGGCGAGCTCGCGCAGTACCGCGAGATGGCCGCCTTCGCGCAGTTCGGCTCCGACCTCGATGCCGCCACGCAGCGCCTGCTGAACCGCGGCGCGCGCCTGACCGAGCTGCTCAAGCAGCCGCAGTTCTCGCCGCTCAAGACCGAGGAGCAGGTGGTCGTGATCTTCGCCGGCGTGAACGGCTATCTCGACAAGCTAACGGTGGCGCAGGTCGGCAAGTTCGAGCAGGGGCTTCTGGCCCATATGCGCGGCTCGGCCAAGCCGATCCTCGACACGCTGCGCAAGGAAAAGGCGATCTCCGACGATCTCAAGGCCAAGCTGAAGGCCGAGCTCGACGCGTTCGCCAAGACCTTCGCCTGAGGCTGACGACGGGATAGGCGGGAACCGCGCATGCCTTCACTGAAAGACCTCCGCAACCGCATCGCCTCGGTCAAGGCGACGCAGAAGATCACCAAGGCGATGCAGATGGTCGCCGCGGCGAAGCTGCGCCGCGCCCAGGAGGCGGCGGAAGCCGCGCGTCCCTACTCGCAGCGCATGTCGGCGGTGCTCGCCAACATCGCCGAGGCGGTGGGCGGCGGCGGCGAGGCGCCGGCGCTGATGACCGGGACGGGCAAGGACGACGTGCACCTGCTCGTCGTCTGCACGGCCGAGCGCGGCCTGTGCGGCGGCTTCAACAGCCAGATCGCCCGCTTCGCCCGCGACCATATCCGCAAGCTGCAGGCGGCCGGCAAGACGGTGAAGATCATCTGCGTCGGCAAGAAGGGATTCGACATCCTGCGCCGCGACTTCGCCCCGCTCATCATCGACCGGGTCGACCTGCGCGACGCCAAGCAGGTGGGCTTCGCCCATGCCGACGCGATCGGCAAGAAGATCATGCAGCTCTTCAACCAGGGCGCATTCGACGTCTGCACGCTGTTCTATTCCGAGTTCAAGTCGGTGATCAGCCAGATCCCGACGGCGCAGCAGCTCATCCCGGCCTCCGCGCCGGAGACGGCGGCGAGTGCGCAGAACGGCGGCGCGGCGGCGATCTACGAATACGAGCCGGAGCCGGGCGCGATCCTCTCCGACCTCATCCCGCGCAACATCTCGGTGCAGGTCTTCCGGGCGCTGCTCGAGAACGCCGCCGGCGAGATGGGCGCCAAGATGAGCGCCATGGACAACGCGACCCGCAACGCGGGCGAGATGATCGGCAAGCTGACGATCACGTACAACCGTCAGCGTCAGGCGCAGATCACCAAGGAACTGATCGAAATCATTTCGGGCGCGGAAGCGCTCTAGGACGAAGAGGACACTATGGCGAAGGCAGCGACCCCCAAGGCCCCTGCGGCCGAGAAGGCTCCGGTGAAGAGGAAGGCTCCGGCCAAGGCCGCGGCGAGCCCGGCATCGTTCGGCGCGCCCGCCGTGGCGGCGGCCGGCGGACGGGGCCGCGTGTCGCAGGTCATCGGCGCGGTCGTGGACGTGAATTTCGACGGCGAGCTGCCGGCGATCCTGAACGCGCTCGAGACGGACAACGGCGGCAACCGCCTGGTTCTCGAGGTCGCCCAGCATCTCGGCGAGAACTCGGTGCGCTGCATCGCCATGGACACGACCGAAGGCCTGGTGCGCGGGCAGCCGGTTCGCGACACCGGCGGACCGATCACCGTGCCGGTCGGCGACGAGACGCTCGGCCGCATCCTCAACGTCATCGGCGAGCCGGTGGACGAGGCCGGCCCGGTCAACGCCACGGCCCGGCGCGCCATCCATCAGGACGCCCCCGCCTATGTCGACCAGTCGACCGAAGCGCAGATTCTGGTCACCGGCATCAAGGTCATCGACCTGCTGGCCCCCTATGCGCGCGGCGGCAAGATCGGCCTGTTCGGCGGCGCGGGCGTCGGCAAGACGGTGCTGATCCAGGAGCTGATCAACAACGTCGCGAAGGCGCATGGCGGCTACTCGGTGTTCGCCGGCGTCGGCGAGCGCACGCGCGAGGGCAACGACCTCTATCACGAGATGATCGAGTCGGGCGTCAACAAGGACCCGCACGAGAACGGCTCGACGGAAGGGTCGAAGTGCGCCCTGGTGTTCGGCCAGATGAACGAGCCGCCCGGCGCCCGCGCCCGCGTCGCGCTGACCGGCCTGACCATCGCCGAGCATTTCCGCGACCAGGGACAGGACGTGCTGTTCTTCGTCGACAACATCTTCCGCTTCACCCAGGCGGGCTCGGAAGTGTCGGCGCTGCTCGGCCGCATCCCCTCGGCGGTGGGCTACCAGCCGACGCTGGCCACCGACATGGGCCAGATGCAGGAGCGCATCACCTCCACCAACAAGGGCTCGATCACCTCGGTGCAGGCCATCTACGTGCCCGCCGACGACCTGACCGATCCGGCGCCAGCCACCTCCTTCGCCCATCTGGACGCGACGACGACGCTCAATCGCTCGATCGCCGAGAAGGGTATCTACCCGGCGGTGGACCCGCTCGACTCCACCTCGCGCATGCTCGACCCGATGATCGTCGGCGAGGAGCATTACGCCGTGGCGCGCAGGGTGCAGGAGACGCTGCAGCGCTACAAGTCGCTGCAGGACATCATCGCCATCCTGGGCATGGACGAGCTGTCGGAAGAGGACAAGCTGACCGTGGCGCGCGCCCGCAAGATCGAGCGCTTCCTGTCGCAGCCCTTCTTCGTCGCCGAGGTGTTCACCGGCTCGCCGGGACAGCTCGTGCCGCTCGAAGAGACGATCAAGAGCTTCAAGGGCCTCGTCAACGGCGAGTACGACCATTTGCCGGAAGCCGCCTTCTACATGGTCGGCGGCATCGACATGGCGGTCGCCAAGGCGCAGAAGCTGGCGGCGGAAGCCGCGTAGCGGTGAATGGTCAATAGTGAATGGTGAATGGAGGGGTGAATCGGGGAATGTGAGGGCGGCAGATGGATCGGCGACGACCATTCACCATTCACCATTCACCATTCACTGAAGTCTGATGGCCGCTTTCAAATTCGAACTCGTCAGCCCCGAGCGCCTGCTGGTGTCGGCAGATGTCGAATCCGTCGTCATTCCGGGCACGGAAGGCGAGATGACGGTAATGGCCAATCACGCGCCGGTCATGACCACCGTCAAGCCGGGCGTCGTGACCGTGAAGGCAGTGTCCGGCTCGGAGGAGCGCTACGTGGTGTTCGGCGGCTTCGCCGACATCGTGCCGGCCGGCTGCACGCTGCTCGCCGAATCGGCGACACCGGCGAAGGATATCGACCGCGCCTTGCTGGCGCGGCGCATCGAGGCCGCCCGCGCCGATCTGTCCGAGGCGAAGGATGACCATTCGCGCACCAAGGCGGAAGAGTTCCTGCACCAGCTCACCACGCTGGAAGGCGTCGTCATTCCGGCCTGAGACGGCCGACGAGAGACCAAACGAAAAAGGCCGCTCCATCGGGCGGCCTTTTGCTTTCCTGCCGGGGCTAGAGCGGTTCTGATTTTCACGGAATCGGCAGAACCGCTCTATCTCTTTGTTTTAGCCGCATTTCCGGACGCAAAACCGCTTCGCACTTTTGCTGGAAATGCTCTAACGGGAGCTGCCGCCGCTACTCCAGGGAACCGGGTTTCTTCAGCAGGTTCGAGAACTCGACCTCGGCGACGAGCCTGCCCGACGCGTCGTAGACGCTGGCGCTCCAGCTCGACCGGTCGATGCCCTCCAGAATTCCGTCCGCCATGGTCTCGCGCGCATAGCGCATCACCTCGCGCCGCGCGGCGGCGTCGTCCGCGAGGCTGACCCCGTCGATGGTCTCTACCGCCGGCCCTTCATGGAATTCAAAGCGATAGTCCGGCATATCAGCGCGCCTTCGCATGGAGGTTGAGATAGGTGGGGTCGAACTCGGCCAGCGCCTTCAGCGCGTTCCAGTCGAGGATGCGGAACTCGTCGCCCTGCCAACTGATGATCTTGCGGCTGCGCAGCGCCTGGAGCGTCCGGTTCACATGCACGATCGACAGGCCCATGGCGTCGCTGAGCTCGCTCTGGCTGATCGGCAGGCTGAAGACGAAGCCGTCCGTCTGCTCCACCACCTGAAGGCGCACGAACATCTCGCAGAAGAAATGCGCGATCTGGCCGGCGGACGACAGCCGGCCGGCGGCCAGCAGCCAGCGGCGGTAGGTGGCGGCGTCGATGATGGTCAGCAGCCACAGCAGCCGGGTGAAATGCGGGTGTTGCTCGGTGATGTCGCGCAGATAGGCGTGCGGCACCTTCGACACGGTGCAGTCGGTCAGCAGGGTGACGCTGTGGTCCATGCGGGCGAGCAGGAAGGAATGCAGGTCGACGAAATCGCCGGCGGTGTGGATCGCGGTGATCTGGCGGCGGCCGTCGGCCAGCACGCTGTAGCGGGCCGCGAAGCCGGACAGGAGAAGGCAGCTTGTCGTCGGCGTATCGCCTTCGCCGACGATCTCCCACTTGGCGGGCAGGTTGCTGCGCCATGAGGAGATCTTCTCGATGATCGCCATCTCGTCCGGCGACAGCGCGTCGCGCCGCTGGAGCGCGAGCAGGAACGGGTTGTCTCTGGTCATCGCCGGCCGCGGCTCGCTGCCAGAGTGTCCGCATTGATTGTCGTCCGGTATGAGCAAGGCCCCGCCATGCGATCTCCCTCGGTTTCGCATGCGACGACAACGGCGGAACGGGAGGGAATGTTCCGGCCGAAAACATGCGCCGGAACCCTGCCGCGCCGCTGGACGTTTCGCCGGCCCGACAGGATTGCTCCCGTGCTCGACGAAGGCTGCTCCAAGACCTCCAAGACCGTGCTGATGGCCGCTTCGGCCGAGGCGGCCGATCTCACCTATGTGTCCGACGCCGAGCCGGGGCTGAGGCGCAGGCGCGCCGGCGCGCGTTTCCGCTACCTGGACCTGAAGGGCCGGCCGATCGGCGAAGGCGGGGTGCTGGAGCGCATCCGCGCGCTGGTTATCCCGCCGGCCTGGACAGACGTGTGGATCTCGCCCGACCCGGACGGCCATATCCAGGCGACGGGGCGCGATGCGCGGGGACGCAAGCAGTACCGCTATCACGCGCGCTGGGCGAGTTGCCGCGACGAGGTGAAGTATGAGGGTCTGGCCGCCTTCGCGCGATCCCTGCCGGCGCTACGCCGGCGGGTGGAGGCCGATCTCGCCCGGCGCGGCCTGCCGCGCGAGCGCGTGCTGGCCATCGTCGTGTGGCTGCTCGACCACACGCTGATCCGCGTCGGCAACGCCGCCTATGCGAAGGAGAACAAGAGCTTCGGCCTGACGACGCTGCGCGACCGGCATGTCGAGGTCTCGGGCGCGACGGCGCGCTTCAGCTTTCGCGGCAAGTCGGGCAAGGAATGGAGCCTCAAGGTTTCCGACCGTCGCATCGCGCCGCTGGTGAGGCGGGTGCAGGAACTGCCGGGCCAGCATCTGTTCCAGTATCTGGACGAGGAAGAACAGCGCCGCGCCGTCGCCTCGCAGGACGTCAACGCCTATCTGCGCGCCGCCGGCGGTCCCGACATCAGTTCCAAGCATTTCCGCACCTGGGCCGGAACCGTCCGCGCGGCGCGCCTGCTGGCCGAGATTCCTGTGCCGGAGACGAAGGCCGGGCAGAAACGGGCGCTGACCGGGGTGATCGACACGGTGGCGGGGCGGCTCGGCAACACACGGGCGGTCTGCCGGCGCTGCTACGTGCATCCGCTGGTCATCGACGCCTGGACGGAGGGGCGGCTGGAGCCGGAGCTGGCGCAGATCCGCCGCCGCGTGCGCCGCGCGCCGCGCGGCCTGGACCGCGAGGAGGCGGTGCTGCTGCGCTGGCTGGAAACGCAGGGGAGGAGTTGAGCCGGAACCTCACGCATCACGCGCGGTTAGGGTGCAAAAGGAGATTTCGATGCGGATGCGCGATATTCTGACGAATGCCCTCGTCGCCTCGTCCCTGATGGCCGGGCCGGTGATGGCGCAGGCTCCGTCCCCGCCCGCGCCGGACGCGACGCCGCAGGACTGCCATGTCGAGCCCGGCGAGCAGCAGCCCGGCGGACAGGCGCAGGCCGATGGCGACCAGAAGCTCAGCGAGATGCTGGAGAAATGCCGGGGCGTGCTGCGACCGCCGGCGACCGGCGACGGCAAGATCGTCGAGCCGCCGCCGGATACGGGCAAGACGCCGGTGATCCCTCCGGACGCCCTGCCGCAGCAGCAGCCGGCTCAGCCGAAATAGGTCAGAACTGCCACCAGGCGCCCGAGCCGGTCGGATGGGCCGCCTCGTTGATCGGCTGCGTCGGTGCAATGGCGGTCTTGACCGGGGACTTGCGCAGCGGTCGCTTGCGGCTGGCGGAAATCGCCTCCGCCAGCGCGATCCACGCCTTGGCGAGCACGCGCGGCGTGGTCTGGTGTTTCCAGGATTTCACGCGAAGGGAAATGGCCACCTCGATGCCATCGCCCTTCTGGTAGTAGCGGACGGCCTTGCTCGCCATGGTCTCGGGAATGCGCAAACCCGACGGATCGGCCGGCGAAGCCTGCTTCAGCGCGATGGCGGGGGAGGCGGGCCTATCCTGCGCGGCGGCAAGCCTGTCGCGCAGAGTGGCGGCCGCGACCTCCTTGCCGGCGACGGCTTCGGCGCAAAAGACGGCCAAGGCGCTGTTCCCGTCTTTCTCTGCCGCCTCCTTCAACAGGCCGTAGAGGGCGATGGAGGATTTCTGCAAGGCGTGCGCTACCTTCAGCGCGGCGGCGCGCGCCTCCTCCTCCGGCACATCCGGCAGGCCGCCGGCCTTCGCGAAGTCCTCGAGCCGCCGAATGGCGTCGGAGGCGTGACCGCGATCCTGCGCCAGGGAGGCGGCGATCGCCTCGCCGAACTCGCCCGCCGACAGGGCGAGGTCGAGATTCAGGCGTTCGAGCTGCTGCGCAGCCTTGAGGAAATTCTCGGCGGAGGCGGTCATCGGATCACCCTTTCCTGGTGGCGGCACCTATTGTCACGGATTTCCGGTTCGCGGCCGGTCGGGCAGGCAACGGCGGCCGGCCGCAAGTGGTTCCAGGCGTCACGAGGCGACCCGCAAGGGCGGCGGCTCGTGCGCGGCGGCACGGGAGCCGCCGCTGCCCCGCCGCAGCACGTCCAGAAAGCCGTCCAGCCAAGCCTTGGCGTCGTCGCGGCGGATGCGGCCGAGCAGGGCGCGGTGGCGGTCGCGCCGCTCGTCGAGCGGCATGACCAGCGCGGCGTAGAGGCTGCGCGCCATGTCGTCGACATCGTGCGGGTTGATGAGCAGCGCCTCCTGCATCTCCTCGGCCGCGCCGGCGAATTGCGACAGCACCAGAACGCCGGGGTCGTCGGGGTTCTGGGCCGCGACATACTCCTTGGCGACGAGGTTCATGCCGTCGCGCAGCGGGGTGACGAAGCCGACCTGGCTGGCCCTGAGCAGCGCCGCCAGCTTGTCGCGGGCCACCGTGCGATGGATGTAGCGGATCGGCGTCCAGTCGAAATCGGCGAACTTGCCGTTGATGGAGCCTGCCAGCCCTTCCAGCTCGGTGCGAATCTCGGAATAGGCGCTGATGTCCTCGCGCGTCGGCGGCGCGACCTGGAGGAAGGACACGCTCTTCTCCAGCTCGGGATGCTGGGAGAGCAGCCGCGCATAGGCCTGGAAGCGGACGGCAAGGCCCTTGGAATAGTCCAGCCGGTCGATGCCGATGATCTGCTTCACGCCGAGGATTTCGCGCTTCATCTTGTCGATGCGGATGTCGTCGGAGGATTCCAGCGCCATGTCGTGGAAGGCGTCGACATCGATGCCGATGGGGAAGCGGCTGGCCTGAACGAGCCTCCCGCCTACATGGATGGCGCCGTCGTCCTCGACCTCGTGGCCGGTGTTCTGGCGCAAATAGTGCAGGAAGTTCGACAGGTCGGAACTGGTCTGGAAACCGACGACGTCATATTGCAGCAGCGCGTCGACCATCTCCACATGGTTGGGCGATGCCGACACCAGATCGGCGGGCGGGAAGGGAATGTGCAGGAAGAAGCCGATCCTTTGCCGGCTTCCCAGCTTGCGCAGACTGTCGGCCAGCGGGATCAGATGATAGTCGTGCACCCAGACGAGATCGTCCCGTTCCAGCAAGGGCATCAGGAAGGCGGCGAAATTGGCGTTGACGCGGCAATAGCCCTCGTAGAACTCGGGCTGGTAGCGCACGAGGTCGAGACGGTAGTGGAACAGCGGCCACAGCACGCTGTTCGCGTAGCCGACGTAATATTGCTCGTAGTCCTCCACCGTCATCGGCACGCAGGCGCGCCGGACATTGCCGATCTCCTCCACCGTGATGTCGCCCGGCTTTCCCTGGAGCAGCTCGCCGTCCCAGCCGAACCACAGGCCGCCGCGCTGCTTCAGCGCGTCGGCGAGGCCGACGGCGAGGCCTCCGGTCTGCGTCGGGTTGCGCAGGTCGCCGACCCGGTTCGATACCACCACGAGACGTGACATACTCTTACCCCGCCGCTGCTTGTTCGAGTGCGGGGCCGGCGGCCTTGCTGGCGCTCCAGTCCTGCTCGACGGCCAGCAGCCATGCCCAGAGCTGGCGGGGCGAGGCGAGGCGGAAGGCGGCGCTGCTCGGGCCGGGGCCGATCTTGATGCCGATGCCGCCGAGTTGGCCGACGCGGCGCAGGCCGTCCTCGTCGGTCACGTCGTCGCCTGCGAACACGGGCTGGCGGCCGGCGAACGGCTTTTCGCTCATGAAGGCCTGGATGGCGCCGCCCTTGTCATGATGGCCGAAGGCCAGCTCGACCACCATCTTGCCGCGGATCAGCCGGAAGGACGGATGGTCCTCGGCCAGCAGCTCGCCGAAGCGCAGGACCTCGAACTGGAGGTCCGGCCGCTTGCGGTAGTGGATGGCGACGCCGCCGATCTTGAACTCGCACAGCAGCTCCTTGTGCCCCTCCACGAAGGCGGACGCCTGCGCCGAGAGCTTGGTGACGGCGGCCGCGTCGATGACCGGCGTCTCGCGCCTGCCGTCGGCCGTGCGCCGCTCGAGCCCGTGGATGCCGGCCAGCGGAAGGCGGGCAGGCCCAAGGAAGTCGTCGAGCTGCGCGATGGCGCGGCCGGACACGACGGCGAGCGCGCCGCCGCAGGCGGAATAGAGGTTCTGGAGGCAGGCGAGGACCTGCGGCGGGCAGGACGCCTTCGTCGGGTCCTCGACAATCTCCGCCAGCGTGCCGTCGAAGTCGAGGAAGATGGCAGTCCGGGCCGGGTCGAGGGTCAATGGCGGAGGCAAGTCCGACATCAGTTTGCGCGCGCTTTTGAGGGTTCCACGCTTCTAAAGCGCTTCCGCACGGAAAGGTTCCCAGCGGCGAGCCTTGCCGAAAACGCATATCTCGGAGAGGAGATCATGCTTTTTTGTAACTCGTGGGGGCGGGAACCTCAACCCCTTGTGGCCGTTTTGTTGCGTTTGGAGCACATCTGGCGGGAATCCATGGCGCCGCGTCCCTTCTGGAAAGGCTATCTCAAGCTGTCGCTGGTGACGTGCCCGATCGCTATGACGCCGGCCACCGGTGACGGCGACAAGGTGCGTTTCCACACGGTGAACCGCAAGACCGGCAATCGCGTGTCGAGCCGCTACGTGGACGAGGTGACCGGCAAGCCGGTGCCGGACGACAAGCAGGCCAAGGGCTATCCGACGGGCGAAGGCAAGTTCGTGCTTCTGGACGAGGACGAGCTCGACGCGGTGAAGCTGGAAAGCACGCGCACCATCGACATCGACATGTTCGTGCCGCGCGACGATATCGGCTGGATCTGGCTCGACAAGGCGCATCTGCTGACGCCGGACGACAAGGTGGGGGAGGAGGCGTTCTGCGTCATCCGCGACGCCATGGCGGCGACGAAGACCGTCGGCATCTCGCGCGTCGTGCTCTACGGGCGCGAGCGGGCGGTGATGCTGGAGCCGCGCGGCAAGGGCATCGTCGCCTGGACGCTGCGCTACGGCGACGAGGTGCGCGACGAGACGGATGCCTTTTCCGGCATCGACAAGGATAAGCCGGATGCCAAGGCGATGACGCTGGTCAAGAAGCTGATCGACGAGCGGACCCGGCCGTGGAACCCCGAGATGGCGGACGATCCGGTGCAGGACCGGCTTTTGAAGATCATCGCGGCCAAGAAGAAGAAAAAGCCGGCCAGGCTGCCGGCCAGGGAGGAGACGCCCGAACCCACCGGCGGCAACGTGGTCTCGATCATGGACGCGCTGCGCAAAAGCCTTCAGGCGGAGACGAAGACGGGCAAAGGGAAGAGCTGATCGTTTTGCTGCGTTGGCTGCGGCGCCTGCGACGAAGGCTCACGCCGCCCGCTTCTTCTTTCCCGCGCCCAGCGCAACCTCCGACTTGCGGAAATCCGCCCAGGGATCGGCCGCCAGATTGGCCAGCCTGGTCGGCGCGTTCTCGACCGTGAAGTGATTGCCGCGGATCGCGTCGCTGAGTTCGTCCCAGTTGAGCGGCATGGCGACGGGCGCGCCGGGCCGTGCCCGCGAGGAATAGGGCGCGACGGCGGTCGCGCCGCGACCGTTGCGCAGATAATCGACAAGGATCTTCCCCTTGCGCTTCGACTTGGTGACGACGGCAACGTAGCGGTCCGGGCTGTCGCCCGCCATGGCGTCGGCGATCGCCTTGGCGAAGCCCTTCACCTCGTCCCAGCCGGCGGAGGGTTTCAGCGGCGACACGACATGAAGGCCCTTGCCGCCGGTGGTCTTGACGAAGGTGGCGAGGCCGGCGGCGCGCAGGCGCTCGGCCACCTCGTGCGCGGCGGCGATGACGGCGGACCATGCGACATCGTCGCCCGGATCGAGGTCCATGACGATCTGGTCCGGCCGTTCGAGGTCGGCCAGCGTCGCCTGCCAGGGATGGATTTCCAGCGCCGCGCCCTGAACCAGCCCGATGAGCCCGTCCAGATCGTCGATGGCGACGATCGCTTCGCCCGATTTGTCGGCCGGGTCGCGCGCCTTCAGGATTTCCGGGCTCTGGCCCTTCCAGTCGTGCTTCTGGAAGAAGCAGTGGCCGGCCGCGCCCTGCGGGCAGCGGACCAGCGCCAGCGGGCGCGACACGACGGTGGGCGCCATCCACGGCCAGACCTGCGCGTAATATTCCGCCAGCCCTTCCTTGGTGACGCCGGCATCGTTCCAGTAGACGCGGTCGGGATGGGTGAGCCGGACCTTGATCGCGGGAGCCTTTGGTGCCGGTTTCGCCGGGGCCGGCGCGTCCTCGCGCACGATCTCGGACGCCTTCTTGTCCTCCCGCAGCCCGCGAAAGGCGGCGTGGCGCAGGATGTGGTCGGCGGTCCAGGCGCGGAATTCCACCTCGGCGACCAGCTCCGGCTCCACGAAGCGCACGCCGCGCCGCGCCTCGGCGGGCAGCCTGTCGGCGAAGGGCGAGTCGTCGCGCCGGATGGTTTCCAGCCGGCGATACAGGTCTTCCGCCACCACCTTGCTGTAGCCGGTGCCGACGCGGCCGGCATGCACCAGCTCGCCGCCCTCGTAATAGCCCATGACGAGCGAGCCGATGGCGTTCTGCGCGGCCGTGGACGGCACATAGCCGGCGACGACGAACTCCTGCCGCGCCGAGCATTTCGACTTTACCCAGTCGCGGCCGCGCCCGGAATTGTAGGGGCTGTCGCGCAGCTTGGAGACGATGCCCTCCAGCGACAGGCGGCAGGCATGGCGCAGAACGAGGTCGCCGTTTTCCGCGAAATGCTCGCTGTAGCGCAGGCAGCCCGGCGCGCCGGCGACGAGCTTTTGCAGCGCCTGCTTGCGCTCGATCAGCGGCGCGGCGCGCAGATCCTCGCCGTCGCGGTAGAGAAGGTCGAAGACGTAGTAGACGAAGCGGTCGGTGCGCGCGTCCTTCAGATCCGCCTGCAGCGCGGAGAAGCTGGAGGAGCCGGGACCGGTCTCGACCACGATCTCGCCGTCGAGGATCGCCTGCTTCGTCGGCAGCCCGGCCAGCGCGGCGGCGATGGCCTTGCCGAATTTTCCGGTCCAGTCCAGCCCGCTGCGGGTCAAGAGCCGCGCCTTGCCGCCGTCGATGCGGGCCTCGATGCGGTAGCCGTCGAACTTGATCTCGTGCAGCCAGCGGCCGCCGGCCGGGGCGGTCCTGACCAGCGTGGCGAGTTCCGGGTCGATGAAATCCGGCATGGCGTCGGTCTTGCCGGCGGGGGGCGCCGCGGCCTTTTTGCCCGGCTTCGGCTTGATGCGGCCCGTCCTGGAGGACCAGCCAGGCTTTTCGCCTGCGACATCGGCGACGAGGCGGCCGGTCTTCACCGATTCGGGCCGCTCCTCCAGGATGTCTGGCTCGCCTTCGACGCGGGCGAAGGCGTCGTCGCCCTTGATGAGCAGCCAGTTCTCGCGTTTCTCGCGCGGCCGCGAGGCCATGCGCACCAGATGCCAGCGGCCCTTGAGCTTCTCGCCGTCGAGCTCGAAGTCGAGATGGCCCTTGGCGTAGGACTTCTTCAGGTCGCCGATGGGCTTCCACGTGCCGCGATCCCAGACGATGACGGTGCCG
Organism: Mesorhizobium sp.; assembly: GCA_027492275.1. Classification (GTDB taxonomy): domain Bacteria; phylum Pseudomonadota; class Alphaproteobacteria; order Rhizobiales; family Rhizobiaceae; genus JAPUFC01. The sequence goes on from JAPUFC010000081.1 coordinate 37,702, forward strand.
CCGCCATACTCGCCCTTGGGGATGGTGCCTTCGAAATCGCCGTAGTCCAGCGGGTGGTCCTCGACATGCACGGCCAGCCGTTTCTCGCCGGGCACCAGGCTCGGGCCGCGCGTGACGGCCCAGCTCTTCAGAACCCCGTCCATCTCCAGCCGGAAATCGTAATGCAGCCGCGTGGCGTCGTGTTTCTGGACGACGAAGCCGTTGCCTGCCTTGCGCTTGCGCTTGGCGCCACCAGCGGGCTCCGAAGTCTTGGTGAAGTCGCGTTTCCGGCGGTAGGTTTCAAGCGCCATGGCGTCATCCAGCCTTGCGAGAAGGGGCTTTTTGCGCCGCCGGCTTCTTCGCCCGCGCGGGCTTCCTGGCGACGTCGTTCGAGCCCTTGGCGCTCTGGCGCAACGCTTCCATCAGGTCGATGACCTTACCCTTGGGCTCGGGTTTCGGCTTCTCGATCCTGCGGCCTTCCAGCTTGGCCTTGACCAGCTCGGCCAACGCCGCATCGTAGCGATCATCGAATGTGGAGGGGTCGAATTCACCCTTCTTGGTGCCGATGATGTGCTTCGCCAGATCGAGCATCTCGCCCTTGATCTTCATCGCCGGGATGTCGCCGAACACCTTGTCGGCATCCCGGACTTCATAGTCGAAATTCAGCGTGTTGGCGACGAGGCCGCGCTCGTGCGGACGCACGACCAAGGCGCGCCAGCGACGGAACAGAACGGCGTGGGCGATGGCCGCGACCTTTTTCGCCCGCATGCCCTCGCGGATGAGGGCGAAGGCTTCCTCTCCAGCGTCGCTGGAAGGGGCGAGGAAATAGGGCCGGTCGAAAAACAGCGTGTCGACGTCGCCGCACGCCAGGAAGGCATCGACGCCGATGGTCTTGTCGCTTTCGGGCGTGGCGGCGGCGATCTCGTCCGGTTCGAGGATGACGAAGCGGTCCTTCGAGGTCTCGTAGCCCTTGACCTGATCCTCGCGCTCCACCGGCTTGCCGGTGTCCTGGTCGACATATTCGCGACGGACGCGGTGTCCCGTGCCGGCGTTGACGATGTTGAACGATACCCGTTCGGCCGTGCTGGCGGCCGCGTAGAGCGCGACCGGGCAGACGAGGTCGCCGACGGCGAGGGTTCCCTTCCACAATGCGCGCGGGGCCAAAGCCACTCTCCCCCAAACAACGACCGGAAACGCCGAAACGGCGCGGTTTGTTCCGCGCCGTGGGCGCCGCCTATTGCGTGGGCGTGGTGGCGGGCTGGCCGCTCGGATTGTCGGGCGCGATGGCGACGCCGAACATCTCGGCTCCCCACCAGGCGACCATGGCGAGGATGAGGGCGGCCACCAGCACGATCAGAACGTGCGTGCCGAGCCGGCCCTGCCGCGCCTTCTGGGTGGGAACTTCCTTGGCCATGCCCTGCTCCATCCTGCCTTATCTTCACGGATGAAACCCGCGAACGGCGCGCGCGGTTCCCGTCCGGCATCGCGGCAAGGCTTTCGGGCGCGAATCAGGACGCGAATCGCGAGGCGGCCTGCTCGATGCGGTCGACCAGCGCCTGAAGGTCCTGCACGATGCGGTCGTGCAGCAGTTCCGCGGTCTGCGGATATTCCTCCAGGATGCGGCGGAACATGGGGCGGCCGAGGCGGATCAGCTCGGAATCGGTCTCGGCGAAGGCCGAGGTCATGCGCCTCGTGTCGGCGATCAGCGCCAGTTCGCCAAGCATCGCGCCTTCGCCGACGCTGCCGACGGAGACGCGCTCGCCGCCATGCTCGCGATAGAGCCCGATGCGGCCGCGCACGACGATATAGGCTGCGTCGGCGTCGTCGTCCTCGCGGTAAAGCTTCTTCCCTTCCTGAAGCTGGGTGCGTTCGGCGCCGAAGGCGAGCAGGCGCAACTGGTCGAGCGCAAAGCCCTGGAAGAGCCTCGCGCCGGACAGGATGCGGATGTCGTCATCCAGCGCCATTCGGTCCCCAACTGGTCCTGTCTGGCGAACCTCTGCGTCGCGTCCCCACCGCGCCGCCGTCAGGGAACCAGCTTGTACCCCCCGCTTTCTGTCACAAGAATTTCAGCATTGGAAGGATCGCGCTCGATCTTCTGGCGCAGGCGGTAGACATGCGTTTCCAGCGTGTGCGTGGTGACGCCGGAATTGTAGCCCCAGACCTCTTCGAGCAGCACGTCGCGCGTCACCACCTTCTGGTCGGCGCGGTAGAGGTACTTGATAATCGAGGCCTCCTTCTCGGTCAGCCGCACCTTGCCGCCGCGCTGGTCGATCAAGAGCTTCTGGCTCGGCTTGAAGGTGTATGGGCCGACCGTGAAAGTCGCGTCCTCGCTCTGCTCGTGCTGGCGAAGCTGCGCGCGGATGCGGGCCAGCAGCACGGCGAAGCGGAAGGGCTTCGTCACGTAGTCGTTGGCACCCGCCTCCAATCCCAGGATCGTGTCGGAATCGGTGTCGTGGCCGGTCAGCATGACGATCGGCGCCTTGAAGCCGCCGCGCCGCAGCAGCTTCACCGCCTCGCGGCCGTCCATGTCGGGCAGGCCGACATCCATGATGAGCAGATCGACGACGCCGGCGCGGGCGGCGGCCACGCCCTTGGCGGCGGTGGCCTCGTTCAGCACCTCGAATTCCTCGTAGAGCGAAAGCTGCTCGACCAGCGTCGAGCGCAGGTCGTCGTCGTCGTCCACGATCAGGATGGTGCGCGAGGTCATGGCTGAATTCCTTGTCTGGCCCTTATTCTGCAACCAATAATCAATTGACCCCCGCCCCTTTATGCGGAACGCTTCGCCGTGTCACAGCCGATCACGGTGATTTGTCCGCGCGATGCGATCATACCGCAAAAAACGTGAGCGCAACGCTAAGACGGCGAAAGACGGCGCGCTGTCGCGCCTGACCGTACGCGCGCGGCCCGGTAACGCCAGCCAGGGGCTTCTCGTTGCAGGGGGATCGGTGTTTCCCTGCGCGCTGGGCAGGGGCGGCGTCTCGGCCGGCAAGCGCGAAAGCGACGGCGCGACGCCGCTGGCGCGCATGCGGCTGCTCGGCGGCTATTTCCGCGCCGACCATGTGCCGGTCGGCGCGACGCGGCTGCCGATGCGGTGCATCGCGCCCGATCTCGGCTGGTGCGAGGTGCCCGGCGACCGCAACTACAACCGGCCGGTGCGGATACCCTACGCGGCCAGCCACGAGACGATGAAGCGGCCGGACCGGCTCTACGATTTTTGCATCGTGCTGGACTGGAACATCCGGCCGCGCAGGATCGGGCGCGGCAGCGCCATCTTCTTCCACCTCGCGCGGCCCGGCTTTTCGCCCACCGCCGGCTGCGTCGCCGTGACGGAGCGTGTGATGCGGCGGCTCCTGCCGCATCTGTCGCGCCGGACGGTGCTGGAAGTGCGGCGGTAGGGCGGGACGTGGCCCCCTCCACCACTTCGTGGTCCCCCTCCCCCGCTGCGCAGGGGAGGAGATGCC
>JAPUFC010000082.1 GCA_027492275.1 Mesorhizobium sp.
CGCGGCGAGGCCGGTCACCAGCGCCGCGCCGGCGTATTGCCAGCAGGTGCCGGTGACGAGGTTCTGCGACGAGACGAACCGCTTCTGCCAGACGGTTCCGGCGCTGATCGCCACGACGCCGAGGAAGCAGGCCGAAAGCGTCGCCGCGTCGACGCCGGTGCCGACGCCGCCCATTCGGGGCGCGACGACCATCGCCACGCCGACGAAGCCGAGCGCCAGGCCGAGCCAGAGCCGCGCCGTCGTCTTCTCGCCGAGCAGCCGCGCCGCCATCAGGGTGGTGAGCAGCGGCTGAAGGCCGACGATGACCCCGGAAAAGCCGGTCGGCAGCCCCTTGTGGACGGACCAGAAGACGCCGCTGAGATAGAAGCCGTGCAGCAATGCGCCGGCGACCGCCGCGGACAGCGCCTGGCGCGGGGCCGGCCAGGGCGCCGCGAGCCAGACCGCGGCCGCCGCCAGGATCAGGAAGGCGATGGCGAAGCGGACCGCGAGGAAACCGAACGGCTCCGCCCACGGCATGGAATAGCCGGCGCCGATGAAGCCGGTCGCCCACAGCAGGACGAAAAGGGCGGGCAACAGGCGTTTCATGGTCGGCGGAATTCTCCGGGAGGCGCCGATAGACCCGCCGCAGGCGGCGCGGGCAATCGGACAGGCGGCCAAAAGGCTTGAGCCATGGACCGTCAGACGCCGACCATGCGGCGGATGTCGCCCGGCGTGCGGCCGGCCTCGCGCAAGGCGTGGAGGCCGGTGGAACGCTCGCTCTTGGACAGCTTGCGCCCGTCCGCGCCGAGGATCAGGCTGTGGTGCCGGTAGAGCGGCGCGGGCAGGCCGATGAGGTGCTGGAGCAGGCGCTGCACCGCCGTGGCGGCGAACAGGTCGCGGCCGCGCACGACGTGGGTGACGCCCTGCAGCGCGTCGTCGGCAACCACGGCCAGATGATAGCTGGTCGGCACGTCGCGGCGGGCGAGGATCACGTCGCCCCAGTCCTGCGGCCGCGCCTCGATCTTTTCCCCTTCGCCGCCTTCCGTCAGTTCGTGCCAGAACAGCGGGCCGCCGGTGCGAGCAAGGGCGGCGGCCATGTCGAGACGCCAGGCGAAGGAAGCGCCTGCGGCGATGCGCCGTCTTCGTTCGGCGAGGCTCATCGCTTTCTCGACGCCGGGATAATGCGGCACGCCGTCCGGGTCGTGCGGCCAGCGCGCGGCTTCGGGCGGTCTCGCGGCGATGAAGGCGCGGATCTCGCCGCGGCTCATGAAGGCCGGATAGACCAGCCCCTCGCCGATCAGACCCTCCAGCAGCCGCCCGTAGTCGGCAAAATGCTCCGACTGCCGCCGCACCGGCCTTTCCCAACCGATGCCGAGCCACGCCAGATCGTCATGGATCGCGGCCTCGAAGTCCGGCGTGCAGCGGGCCGTGTCGATGTCCTCGATCCGCAGCAGCATGCGTCCGCCCGTCGCGTCGGCCATCCGCGCGTTGAGCAGCGCCGAATAGGCGTGGCCGAGATGCAGCCTGCCGTTGGGGCTCGGGGCGAAGCGGAAGACGGGCGTGCCCATGTGCGTGTCGGGACGGAGCGGTTTTCGGGTTGTGGGCGTTGTCGGCCGACTGCTACTGCCTGGCATCGACGCCAGCAAGGGCGGACGACCGCGAGGACTGGAAATGCGTCCGATCTCCACCCCCGACGATCTCGCCGCCAGCCTGGACGCGCTGGATGCGCTCGATCCGCGCCTGGCGGCGGTGCGCGCGGCGGTGAGGCGGGCCGGCGGCGAGGTGCCGTTGCGGCGCACGGCTCCCGGACTGACCAGCCTCGTTTCCATCGTCGTCGGCCAGCAGGTGTCGCGCGCCAGCGCCGAGGCGATCCTGGGGCGGTTCGTGCGGCTTCTCGACCCGCTGACGCCCGACGCGATCCTGCGGGCGGAGGAAGAGGTCTTCCGGCAGGCCGGCTTCTCCCGGCCGAAGCAGCGCGCCGTGCTGGCGCTGGCCGCCGCCGTGCGCGACGGGCTCGACCTCGAGGCGCTGTGCGCGCTCGACGCCGGGGAGGCCATCGCGGCGCTGACGGCCGTGGCGGGCATCGGGCCGTGGACGGCGCAATGCTACCTTCTGTTCGCCGCCGGGCATCCCGACGTCTTCCCGGCCAAGGACGTCGCGCTGCAAAGCGCGGTCGGCCACGCCTTCGGGATGGAGCGGCGGCCGGGCGACCGGGCGCTGGCGGCGATGGCCGAATCATGGGCGCCGCACCGCGCCTCGGCGGCGCGGCTTTTATGGGCCTACTACGCCCATATGCGGGGCCGCGACGGCGCGCCTCCGGTGGAGTTGCGCGAAAAAGGCTGAAAACCGTGCTGTTTTGACAGGGAGTGCATGCGCGAAGGCGCTTCACATTCCCGTCATGTCGGGCTTACAGTATCGGCATCGTTCCTGACGTTTTCCCGAAGGTGATCAGAAACGTGACGGTCCATGTGTCGCCGGATGGCCTTCCCGCGCTGGTGCTGAACGCCGACTACCGGCCTCTCAGCTACTATCCCCTGTCGCTGTGGTCGTGGCAGGACGCGATCAAGGCCGTGTTCCTCGACCGCGTCAACATCATCGCCGAATACGACCAGCAGGTCTGCTCGCCCTCCTTCTCCATGAAGCTGCCCAGCGTGGTCAGCCTGAAGAGCTACGTGAAGCCGTCGCGCCATCCGGCCTTCACGCGCTTCAACGTGTTCCTGCGCGACCGCTTCCAGTGCCAGTACTGCGGCACCGGCGAGGAGCTGACCTTCGACCACGTCGTCCCGCGCCATCGCGGCGGCGCCACCACCTGGGAGAACGTCGTCGCCGCCTGTTCGCCCTGCAATCTCAGGAAGGGCGGCATGACGACGGCGCAGGCCAGGATGTGGCCGCGGCAAAAGCCTTACAAGCCGAGCGTGCACGATCTGCACAACAATGGCCGCCTGTTCCCGCCCAACTACCTGCACGAAAGCTGGATGGACTATCTCTACTGGGACGTCGAACTGGAACCCTGATCGAATTCGCGCCGGCCGCCCAACCGTTTCTTAAAGAGTTTGGCCTAACGATCCGGACAGGAGTTCCATGTCCGTGCATATCGATCGGAGACAAGGCTGATGGCGGCCACACCGCTGCTTGAAGAGGTCAGCGGCGGGCCCTCGGGGGCCATGATCGCGGGCCTTGCCGGGCTGCCGCTGAAGCCGGCCGAGCTGGCGCGCATCGAGATGGCGGATGACGGCCTGCCGCAGCGCAAGCTGGCGATCTACCAGGCATCCGCCGGCTTCGACCTGGTGGAGGAGCTCGACCATCTGGCCGTCCGCACGCTGGAATCCAACATCTTCTTCAACCCGCGCTTCCTGGCGCCGGCCATGCCGCGCCTCGACGACCGCGAGGTGCGGCTGGCGGTGATCCGCGACGGCGGCGACGACAAAAGCCGGCTGCGGCTTCTGGTGCCGTTCTCGGTCGAGCGCGCGCCGGTGCCGCTGGCGTCGTCCATCATGCGGGTCTGGGCCAATCCGTTCGGCCCGCTCGGCACGCCGCTCGTCGACCGCGACGACCCCGAAGGGGTGCTGCGCGACTTCTTCGCCATGCTGTCGCGACCGCATCTCAAGCTGCCCAAGGTGATGGTCATGCCGGATCTGCGCCTGGACGGAGCCTTCGTCGCCGTGCTGCGGCGCATGGCCGAAACGGGCAATCTGCCCATCGAGACCATGCCGTCGGTGGAGCGCGCCTTCCTCGACAGCCGGCTGGACGGCGACGAATACCTCAAGCAGTCGCTGCGCTCGCATCACTACCGCGAGTTCCGCCGGCTGAAGCGCCGGCTGGCGGACAAGGGCGTCCTCGAATACCACGTCGCACGCACGGCCGAGGAGGTGTTCCACGCCACGGAGGCCTATCTGGCGCTGGAGGCGGCCGGCTGGAAGGGGCGCGAGCACAGCGCCATGGCGATCGACCGCTTCCGCGCCGCCTTCGCGCGGGAGGCCGTGCACGGGCTGGCCGAGCTCGACCTCGCCCGCGTCCATTCCCTGACGCTGGACGGCAAGCTGATCGCCTCGCTGATCGTCTTCATCGAGGCCGGCATCGGCTATACGTGGAAGACGGCCTATGACGAGGCATTCTCGGCCTATTCGCCGGGCACGCTGCTGATGATCGAGGTCACCAAGCAGCATCTGGACGATCCCAACATCGTCGTCACGGATTCCTGCGCGGTCCCGGGCCATCCGGTCATGGACCGGCTGTGGTCGGAGCGCCGGCCGATCGGCACGATCCTGCTGGGAACCACGCCGGACGCGGGACGCGCGACGCGGCAGGCCGCCTCGCAACTGCATCTCTACCGCGAGACGCGCAACCTCGCCTCGGCGCTGCGCAACCGGGTGCGTTCGCTGATCCGGCGCTGAACCTTTGTCGCAGAGATGGGAATGGTGCGCCTCGACGGAGGCGTATCGAACCCGCAGGGTTCGCAAGGGCGACCGCCCGTCGGCCGAACAGGCCGCCCCATCGGAGCGGTGAGCGAAGCGAACTCGCGTGAGATATGGAAAATGGTGCCCCTGGCCGGGATCGAACCAGCACGCCCGTGAAGGCAACAGATTTTGAGAGAGCGGATATGCCCTATCCTTTGTGTATCCGGCAGTATCCGTTTTCCCGATAACCGATTGTCCGCACTAGCTTTTTTCGGTTCTCAGATCACACATACCTAGCCGGACGTACGCTACGGTTGGCTTTCTAGGTGCACCTATGTTGCACCTGAAATCCGACCTCAACGGAGGTTAGGAATGCCCAAAATCAAACTCACAAAGACCGCTGTCGACGCCGCAACCCCGCAGGAGCGCGATTACGAACTCCGCGATACGACGATACCCGGGTTCCTTGTCAAGGTCACTCCGGCTGGCCGCAAGATTTTCATGGTGGCCTATGTCGCTCACAACGGGCAGCGCCGAAAGCCCGCTATCGGCCGCTACGGTGAGATCACTGTCGAGCAGGCTCGGGGGATCGCCCAGGACTGGCTGGCCGAGGTCCGCCGCGGCGTCGATCCAAGCGCCGAACGAGCGACCGCCCGCCAGGCGCCCACGGTCAAGGAACTCTTCGACCGCTTCATCACCGACTACTCGGAGACCCGTAACAAGCCGTCCACCGTCGAGTCGAACCGCGGCTACGGCAAGCGCTACATCATCCCGGTGCTCGGCCAACTGAAGGTGCCTGACGTCACGCGCGCCGACATTTCGAACCTGATGAAGAAGATGTCGAAGAAGCCGACCAACGCGAACCGCGTTCTCGCAGCCGTGCGGAAGATGTTCAACATGGCCGAGGTCTGGGGCATGCGCCCGGACGGGTCGAACCCGTGCCGCCACGTCCCGAAGTTCCCGGAACGGGGAAAGACCCGGCTCATCACCGACAGCGAAATGAAGAAGCTCTTCGCCTACCTCGCGCGGGCGGAGGCTGAGGGTCTTGAGCATCCCTTCATTCTCCTCGCAATCCGGCTCCAGTTCGAATTCGCCGCGCGGATGTCGGAGATCCTCCAGCTCGAATGGTCGTGGATCGATTACGACAATCGCCGGGTGGTCTGGCCCGACAGCAAGACCGGCGGCATGTCCAAGCCCATGAGCGCCGAAGCGCAACGGCTGTTCGAGACCGCGCCGCGTCTTGAGGAATCGCCGTTCGTCTGCCCATCGGTCTTCGATCCCAACCTGCCGATGTCCAAGCACACCTATTACCAGGGCTGGCGGCGCATTCTTGAGCGCGCCGGGCTCCCGCATATCGGAACGCATGGCATCCGACATCGCTCGGCAACCGATATCGCCAACTCCGGCGTGCCGGTGAAGGTCGGCATGGCGCTCACCGCCCACAAGACGGTGACCATGTTCATGAAGTACGTGCACACCGAGGACGACCCGGTGCGCGCTGCGGCGGAGGCGGTCAACCAGCGGCGCCAGGCGTTGCTGGGCGGCCAGCCAGCGAGCCCGGCTCCGATCTCCACGCCGGCGCCGGTCGTGGATGTCCCTTCGGTTGCGCCTGACGTCGAGGTGATCGAGCCAGTGCTGACAGCGGCCGGCAAGCCCCTCGGCTTCGAGGACGGCCAATACGCCTCGCGCACCAAGCTCGGAAACTACCGGCCGTTCCGGCATCGCTCCGGTGAAAACCGCGCCGTCCCTCCCGGCACCAAGCGCGATGAGCGAAAGGAGGCGAGCCATGCGTAAGGACGCCAACCCGCAGCGCCGTTGGCCAACGCCCGACATTCTGCGTCGCGCCAGGTTCGTCGACGACGCGGGACCGATCCGCTTCGTCGATACCGAAGCGGCTGCCCGCTACCTCGCTCTCGAGGCGCATACGCTGGAGTGCTACCGCTCGCTGGGCGGCGGACCGGTTTTCCATAAATTTGGAAAATGGGTCCGCTACGCGGTCGATGATCTCGACGCTTGGGCCGAAAGTTGCCGTCGCGTGACCACGGCTTCGCCGGCCGCTCCGCGCATCCTTCCCATTGACCGAACATAGCCCCTAGGCTATATCGATATGTGGGAAGTCAAACTACACCATGCCTTCGAAGCGGAGTTTCAGGCCTTCGAGCCGGCCGTTCAGGACGCCATGCTGGTGGTCGCCAAGGTGCTTGCCGATTTCGGTCCGCAACTTGGCCGCCCGCATGTCGATACGCTGAAGGGATCGAAACACGCCAATATGAAGGAGTTGCGGTTCGAGGCGGCCGATGGCGAATGGCGAGCAGCCTTCGCCTTCGACCCGGAGAGGAACGCGATCGTGCTCGTGGCCGGCGACAAGTCGGGTGGAAGCCAGAAGCGCTTCTACAGGAGCCTGATCGCAAAAGCGGATTTGCGGTTTTCCGATCATCTGGAAAGCCTGAAATCCGGAAAGAAGGAAAAGTGAGATGGCACGGAGCCTGAACGACATCATCGCTGAGCTGCCGCCGGAGCGCCAGGCCGACATCGAGGCACGCTATCAGGAGCTCAAGCAGGAAGTCGAAGGCCTTCGGGAACTGCGCCAGATCGCCGGCAAGGCGCAAGCCGAGATCGCCACCGCGCTGAACATCAAACAGCCGTCGGTCTCCAAGATCGAGAAGCAGGCCGACATGTATCTCTCGACACTCCGCAGCTATGTAGAGGCAGTCGGCGGCAAGCTGGAACTCATGGTGAAACTGCCGAAGCGGCCGGCCATGCGCATTCATCATCTGGGTGACGTCGCACCGACGGCGCGTGCGCCAAAGCCAATCCGGTCGGCCAAACAGCGCCATGGATGAACTGCAGCACTCCATCTATGTCGATCGCTTTCGGCTGGCCTTCCACACCCAGCGCGGCACGGCGTTCCAGGACTGGTTCGTTCGCCTCGCGGGCTACGCTTTTGGGGCCGATTTCGAGGAAGTGCGGCCCTATGGCCCCTATGGCGATCTGAAATGCGACGGTCGCCGCATAAGCACCAAGTCCGTCTTCCAGTGCTATGCCCCCGACGCCATGAAAGAAGCCGAACTGATCGCCAAGGTCGATGAGGACTTCCATGGCGCACGCGGCCATTGGAATGCCGATATGGCCGAATGGGTCTTCGTCCATAATGATGGCCGCGGCCTCCCGCCCAACGCGGTCCAGCATATCGATGGGCTGCGCCAGGCGCATGCGCCGCTTGCCATTGAGACCTGGTCGGAGCCGGAACTCCTGAAGCTCGCGATGGGCCTCGAACTGGCCGCCTTGCAGGCGCTGTTCGGTCCCGCAGCGTCGATCGCCATTGTCGATCGCCTTGTCATGGCCGACCTCGTGCCGATCATCGAAGCGCTGCAACGTCAGGAGCCGAATGCCGGCGATCCACCGCTTACCCCGCCGTCGGTGGAGAAGCTGGAAAAGAACGCGCTGTCCGATGAATCCGGCCTCCTGCTGCGGATCGGCCGGCGCAAGTCCAGCCTCGTCGACACCTTCTTCCGCAAAAGCCCTCGGCCGGATCTCGGCGAGCGGATCGCAGAGGCGTTCCGCATGCGCTACGCCGAACTGAAAGCCCTCGAACTTCCGGCCGACACGATCTTCAAGCACTTGCAGGACTATGCCGGCATGAATGGCGAACCCAAGCGCCAGGGCGCCGCGCTGGCCGTGCTCGCCTATTTCTTCGATAGCTGCGACATCTTCGAGGATCCTCTCGTCTCCGTGGAGGCGTCATGATCCTGCCGACCAAGCATGTCCGTCCCGACCGCGCGCTCATCGGCGTCGGCGCCGAAGTCTTGGAAATCCTGAAGCGACCGATGACCATGTCCCGCCTGTGGGACGAGGTGCGCGGGCGGCGGGCGCAACATGCCCCCAACGCGCCGATCGACTATCAATGGTTCATCCTGGCGCTGGACCTGCTCTACACGATCGGGGCGCTCGACTTCGAGCGCGGCCTCGTGCGGAGGGTCGCGTCATGATTCGCCGTTTCGGCAGCGACCTGGCTTCCTTCAAGACCCTCGCTTTCAAGCCGGGCCTCAACATCCTGCTGGCCGACAAGAGCGAGGGCGCCAACGACCGCCAGTCTCGCAACGGCGCTGGCAAGACCAGCTTCGTGGAGCTGGTGCATTTCCTGTTCGGCGCCGATGTCCGTAAGGAAAGCATCTTCCGGTCCGAGACTCTCACCGAATGGACTTTCGACGTGGCGGTCGACGTCGCCGGCGAGGCGATATCCGCGGCCCGCAGCGGCGCCAAGCCGAGCCGGCTCATGATCAACGGCGCCGTCGAGAACTGGCCGCTTGCACCGCAGTTAGACTTGGCGGCCGGACATTTCGAGCTTTCGAACGAACAGTGGAAGGCCAATCTCGGCAAGCTCTGGTTCGGCCTGCCGCTGGCTGCCGGTGACGAAAGCGAACGCTTCCAGCCATCCTTCCGCTCCTTGTTCTCCTATTTCGCGCGCCGCCAGCTCAGCGGCGGCTTCCAGCAGCCGATGCAGCATTCCACGATGCAACAGGCATGGGACCAGCAGGTCTCGATCTGTTATCTCCTCGGCCTCGACTGGACCATTCCGGGCAAATTCCAGGAACTGCGCGGGCAGGAGAAGGTCGCCCAGGAATTGCGCAAGGCCGCCAAGAGCGGCGACCTCGGCCGCTATTTCGGCAAGGCCGCCGATCTGCGCACACGCCTCACCATCGCCGAGGCCCGCGCCATCAGGCTGCGCGAACAGTTGGCTTCCTTCGAGGTCGTGCCGGAATACAAGGAGCTTGAACGCGAAGCCAACCTCATCACCCGCGAGATCGACGCACTCAATGTCGACAACGTCATGGACGGCGACTTGCTTCAACAACTTCGCGCCACACTCGGTGAAGAAGGCGCCCCCGATCTGGGCGACGTCACTAAGCTCTACGCGGAAGCCGGCGTCGTCTTGCCGGATATGGTTCGGCGGCGTTTCGACGAGGTAGAACGGTTTCATCGCTCGATCATCGAGAACCGCCGCGCCCACCTGAGTGCCGAGATCACCTCCGCCGAAGCGCGTATCGCCGAGCGCGATCAGCGCACCGCCGAGCGCGATCGCCGGCGTCGTCAGATCATGAATGTGCTGAGTTCGGGCGGCGCGCTGGAGCATTACACCAATCTGCGCGAGGAGGCCGGTCGGGCCGAGGCAGAGGTAGAAGGTTTGCGCCAACGCCTGGAGACCGCCGAGCGTATCGAGAGCACCAAAGCCGAACTGGACATTGAGCGGGCCAATCTGACCAAGGCGCTTCGGGACGACCTGCACGAGCGCAACGATATCCTGCGCGAGGCGATCCTTACTTTCGAGTCCTTGTCGGAATCCCTCTACGAGAAGGCCGGAAGCCTCACCATCGCCGAGACAGGCGGCGGGCCGCAGTTCGACGTCCATATCGATGGGCAGCGGAGCAAGGGCATCACCAACATGCAAATCTTCTGCTTCGACCTGATGCTCACCGAGATCAGCCTGAAGCAGGGTCGCGGGCCCGGCTTCCTCCTGCACGACAGCCACCTGTTCGATGGCGTCGACGAGCGCCAGGTCGCCAAAGCCCTTCAGCTTGGCGCCGAGCGCGCCGAGGCCGCTGGTTTTCAATACATCGTGACGATGAATTCCGACGTTCTTCCCCAGGAGGGGTTCAAACCTGGCTTCAGAGTCAGGGACCATGTCCTGGAGACCAAACTCACCGACGCGACCGACACCGGTGGGTTGTTCGGGCTTCGTTTCAACTAGGAGCGCCGATGCGATCTGCGCCCTTCACCCGTCCTACCCTTGTCGCCGCCGTCGAGTTGCTGGAGCAACACAGCCAGGCGCGGTTCAACCAGATGGTCCTCCGCCTCGGCCTGGAGGACGAGATTTCCTCCAGCACCTCCCTCAGCGTCGCCCACAAGTGCGCCCTACTCGGTCGGATCGTTGTGCAACGGGCCGAGGCCGTGCTCGACACGCTCGACGGCAGCATGACCCTGGGCGAGGCGGTGATCCGGCAAGCTGCGCAGCTAGCGCAGCAAGACGCCACGCACGCTCTGCAAACGGCCTTCGCACGAGGTCTTGCGCGTGACGGATACGTTTTGGCGTGGGACGACTACGGGCGAGACGCGTCCATCCGCGCGGCATTGCCCGGCGAAATCCAGCTCCCCCAAACGGACGACGAGGTGCATCAGCTTCTCAAGTCCTTCGGCTTCACAACCCCCCTCGGTCATCTCGACCAGTCCGTCGAAGCGCATACGCGCGGCGATTGGGCGGCTTGCAACAGCCAGCTCCGGACCTTCCTGGAAAGCCTGTTCGACGACATCGCGCGCAACGTTCGACCGCAGGAAGCGGCTCACCGGCCGAGTTCAGAAAACCGGCGCGCCTTGCTCGCAGAAATCGGCTTTCTTGCCACGGATCGCAACGAGTGGACCCAAGACGGCAAGAACTACGTCAACGGCCTCTTCAAGATGCTCCACACGGAGGGTTCGCACCCGGGCCTCTCTGATGAAGACCACAGCACCTTCCGCCTCCATGTCGTTCTCGTCACCGCCAGGACCTTCCTGCGGCGCCTCGCCTATGGTCAGTGAGGCCGGTATGGCGTTCCTTTCGCAAGACCAGTTGGAAGCAATCGCTGGCGCGCTTGGCGACACCGAAGAGGGTCTGACCGGGCCAGAGATCGAGCACCTGCTTGCGTCGTGCAAGATTGGCGATCCGGGGCCAATGACGAAGCGCGTCCGCATCTATAACGCCTTCGCGGAATGCCAGAACACCAAACGAAACCGCACCAACATCCTCGAGTTCATCCGGCGCGCCATGAAGCCGGCGCGCTACAGCCGTGAGCCGCACCGCTACGAGCCTATGCGGGCTCGCCTAAACCTGGCGCTGGCGTTCGCAGGACTTGTGGTCGACGAATCCGGCGCGTTGAAGTCGGCGGACGTCGCCCAGACCTTGCCCGAGGCTCAGCGGCGCGCTCGCGACTTGCGAGCGGATCTTGAAGGTCGCGGCGTGCACCCAGACGTCCTGAAGTTCTGCCGCGCCGAGCTTCTTGCCGACAATTACTTTCATGCAGTGCAGGAAGCCGTCAAAAGCGTTGCCGACAAGATGCGTAACCGGACGGGGCTGACCGATGACGGAGCCGCGCTTGTGGATCGCGTTCTCTCTGGCAACCCGCCCCTTCTGGCGGTCAACGCCCTTTCCACAGCCAGCGAACGCAGCGAGCAGAGCGGCTTTGCCAATCTGGTCCGCGGCACGTTCGGCATGTTCCGCAACCCGACTGCCCATGAGGCTCGGATACATTGGGCAATGTCCAAGGAAGACGCGGAAGACCTGCTGTCGATCGTTTCGCTGATTCATCGGCGCCTCGACGCGGCCCACATGCCGGCACGCGCGTGATGATGAGAGGTTTGGGAGCTGTATGGACGACGACCTAGAACCCGATCGCATCGGTCGCATCGGCGAGCGTCAGTTCGAAATGCTCTGCGAACGCGCTGGTCTCTATTGCAACAAAAGCGCCATCGACATCATGGGATGGGACTTTATCGTCGAATTCCCGATGGCGTCGGCCGGGCAGCCATCACTACCCCTCGATCAACGCCCCACCAACGCCGCTCGAGTTCAGTTGAAATCTACGCTCGGCCGTACCGGCAACCGTATCCGCCTCAGCCTGTCGGCCATCGATCGCCTGGCCAAGGACCCTCGGCCGGCGCTCGTCATTGTGTTTCGGCTACGTGGTGATGGAGAACTCCAGTCTGCGTTTCTCGTTCACCTTATCGGAAACGAGCTCGCTCGCGTTCTCAGACGGCTGAGACTGGCAGAGGCCCGCAAAGCGCACGACATCAACCACACCGATATCAGCTACGACTACGAGAAAGTCGGAGTGCGCTTCGAACCCACTCCGACCGGCTTGTACGCAGCCCTGAGTGCGGCCTGCGGCGATAATCCCGGCGCTTACACAATCGAAAAGCAGCGGCAGCTTGCCGAACTTGGCTATGAGAACGGGCGCTTCGAGGCCGAGGCCCTGATCCAGATCGACGGTCCGGAGCATTTCAGCAATCTCCTGCTCGGCCTCGCGCCCTTGAAGCCGCACCGCCTTCGCGTGTTCGACAGCCGATTCGGCATACGCCTGCCCTATCAAGGCACACTCTTCGACGACATCGAGGAGTTGCACCTCGTCCCTCCGACTCTGGGGCCCTGCGAGATTTCGATCCGCGGGCCCGGCTTCGGGCAAGCCGCACGATTCGACGCTGAGATGTTTATCGGGCCACCATTGGCGGAACTTGATGGGCCAGAGCTTCTTATTCGCTCCTCGAACTTTATCGTCCGCCTGACACCGGTGGGCCTCAAGTTTGAAAGCGTCGGCTCGATCGATGATGTGCAATGTACCCTGGAGCAGTGGGCGGAGTTGCTTCGCGCGCTCACGCTCATGGCAACTGGCCGAGCGACCCTGGCGATTACTGGAAACGACCGAATTCCTCCGATTACGTTCCCAGTCGATCAGCCCATTACAGGACCGTACCTCGATGAAATCCCGCTCCTCTCCGCATTTGCGGACGGGTGGCTCCGTCTTCTCGCGAACGCCGGCATGCGTTCCCCCGCCGCCTTTCCGCTCAACGCCTTTTGGGAGGCGAATGAAGCGAGGATGGCGGTCGATATCCTGCTTAACCCACGGTCCGAGGCTCGCTTTGAATTCCAATCTCTTGAGATTAAAGAGACGACGGCTCCCCCGGAAGGACTGTATTTCAACTCCGTGGCATTCGCCGAAACCAGCATAACCTTCAGCGCCAAGGTCTTCTTCACAAAGACCGAAGACCCGGACTGGCAGTACCGGTCGACGCACTTCGAAGCTGTCGATGTTCGCAGGAAGGTTGACGACCTGGAAGAGTATGCGGCCGACCAGGCGGCAGTCTTCGATCTGAAACTGCTTATCGATCCGAGGAACATCACCATGGTGGGGCGCGGCGCGAGCTAACGGCTTGTCCCATTATCACGGGCCAAACGACCGAAGCGATTAAGTCAAGCCCTGCGATTTTCAGCAGGCGGCAAGAACCGGAGCCGAGGACATTTGCGACTGTCGTCTTCAGAGTGTCGTCGTGTCGATAGCGGGGGTCATCGACCAAGTCTGCGACCCGTCGTGAGCGGGATGGCCTCATCCAATCTGACGCAATATCCACAACCTCCATGCTCGCCCGACATCGAGAATAGAGGTAGGATACAGATCTGCCTGTCGGTTTGCGTGAAGCATCGGCATGACGTGAACCGGGGGGATGAGTATGCATCTGAAAAAGCTGGCCGTCCGTAACTTTCGCAGGTTGCAGGATGTCGTCATCGATCTTGCGTCCGATATCTCAATCTTCGTCGGCGCCAACAACAGCGGCAAAACCTCGGTCGGGCACGCGCTTCAACTCTTTACGGGGCACGGCCGCTTCAACATCCATGATTTCAGCGCGCAGTTTTGGCCGGGTATCATCGCGTTTGGCGGCGGTGAGGAAGGCGCTGCGTTGCCGACCATGGAAGTCGATATCTGGCTGGAGATAGGCGCCGAGGACGTACACCGCGCGATCGATCTGCTGCCGAGCCTCGCGTGGGACAGCACGCTTGTTGGGATGCGCGTCGCCTATACTCCGATCGACCCTGAGGCCACGCGCGCCAGATATACCGAAGCTCGCCAACGCGCACTCGCTGCGGTCGATAAGGACGAGCATGATGTGCCGGTGTTCGATCCCGCGCCGCGCCACCTCCGCGATTACCTGCGCGATCATCTTAACGACGAATATGAGCTACGCTATTTCGTGCTCGATCCGGCGAAGTTCGACGCCAATATGGTCGCCGAAGTAGGCTATGTCCCGGCATCGCTCAACGGACGCGATCGCAGCGGACGCGAAATTTTGAACGGCATTCTCCGGATCGATTTCCTCAACGCCCAGCGTCATTTGTCGGATAGCCCCGGAGGTGCCCGAGCGGAGGACCTGTCGCGCGTGCTCAGCCGCTTTTACGGGCGCAATCTCGAAAAGAAGGGTGATGATCTCGAGGCCCTCCGGGCGCTCGCCGCGTCTGAGGTTTCGCTCAACGAGCATCTTGAGCGCGTGTTCGAGCCTACTCTCAGGAGTCTTGCCAAGCTCGGCTATCCCGGGCTGTCTAACCCGCGGATGATGATACGATCCGCGCTCGATCCGGCACAGATCATGAGCAGCCGCGACGGAGCGCTGGTCCACTACGCGCTCGGTCCGGATGATGGCGCGCCCGATCCGCCTACGCTGCCCGACCACTACAATGGGCTGGGGTTCAAGAACCTCATCTTCATGGTGGTCGAGCTCCTCGATCTGCACGCCCAGTGGCTGGCGATCGAGGAGAACCGCCCGCCGGTTCATCTAATTTTCATCGAGGAGCCCGAGGCACATCTCCACGCTCAGTTGCAGCAGGCATTCATCCGCAAGGTCATGGACATCCTTGCGCTCAAGGGCGTTGATCGCACCGCCTATACGAGTCAGGTCGTCGTCACCACGCATTCGACCCATATCCTCTATGAGCGCGGCTTTCGTCCGATCCGCTATTTCCGGCGTAGCCGGACAGAAACGACCTCGACTTCGGACGTCCTCAATCTCTCGGTCTTCTACGACAGCACCGACCCCGACGTTCGCACCTTCCTCGAGCGCTATCTCAAGCTCGCGCATTGCGATCTTTTCTTCGCCGATGCCGCCGTGCTCGTCGAAGGCAATGTCGAGCGATTGCTCTTGCCGCAGATGATCGAAACCGCCGCGCCGCGGCTCCAGTCGACCTATCTTACGATCCTCGAGATCGGGGGCGCATTCGGCTATCGCTTCAAGGCGTTGATCGAGTTCCTCGGTCTCACCACGCTCATCATCACCGATCTCGACAGTGTCTTCGGCACGCCGGATCAGCCGGAGGCCGGTGCCGAGGGGGCTGCAGCCGCAGGAGACGGCCCTATGCAGGCGGCTGGCGACGCCGCCGTGGCGGACGCGGATGGAGATGAGGACGAAGACGAAGACGAAGACGGTGAAGCGGCGGGTCAGGTGCCGGCTGAAAAGCCAGGCAAGGCCTGCATCGCCGGCCATCCGGGAGCGGCGACCTCCAACCAGACGCTTCTGCAATGGCTCCCGAAATGCGGCACCGTCGCAGCGCTCTGGGAGGCGACTGCCGACGACAAGACGCAGGCGCGTGCTAACGACAACGACGCTCTTGTTCGCGTTGCCTACCAATGCCGCATCGATGTGACGTGGGGTGGCGACACGCTCTCGTTAGCAGGCCGTACGCTCGAGGAAGCGTTCGCGCTGGAGAATCTCGACTGGTGCCAGCACAAGGATCGGAAGCCGCTCCAGCTCCGCATCGCCAAGAATGACGAGAAGGATCTCGGCGAGCTGGCTAGTCGCATTCATAAACGCGTTCAGGCGAAGAGTTTCAGCAAGACCGACTTTGCCCTCGCGCTGCTCGCCGAAGACCCCACAACCTGGGTTGTTCCGCAATATATCGCTGACGGCCTTCGCTGGCTCGAAGCTGAGATCGCACCGCCGGAACCTGAGCCCGACGGCGAGGCTGACGCAGAAGAGATAGCGGGCGCTGCGCCCAACGCCCATGCGCCGCCAGAGCCGAATAGCGAGGTCGCCGCGTGACCAGCCGCATCGGCAGTCCCGACACGCCGGCAGACATCGAGGTTCGCGCTTGCCTCGATTCCAAAATCCCACGCTCGTTCGTGATGGTTGCGGGCGCGGGCTCTGGCAAGACAACTTCGCTGATCAAGGCGCTCGATCACCTCGCCCGAACCCGAGGTCCAGCGCTGCGCCGCACGGGGCAGCAAATTGCCTGCATCACCTATACCGAGGTCGCGGTCGGCGAGATCTCCGACGATGTCGGCGTCTCGCCACTGTTCCACATCTCCACGATTCACAGCTTCCTGTGGTCGGTGATCCGGCCATTCCAAAGCGATATTGCGACCTGGGTCGCCATCCGCATCGAGGAGAAGATCGCCGAGCGCCGCGAACATTACGACAGGCCGCGCACGCAGGCGCGAACCAAGGCAAGGCTGGAGATCGAGATTGCCGAACTCGAAGCCCAGCTCGCTGCGATCGGCACTGTCGAGAAATTCATCTACGGCACCGGCAGCAGCTATGCCGAAGGTATTCTTGGCCATGACGATGTGTTGAAGCTGACGCCTTATTGCGTCGGCGCCCATCCGCTGCTGCGCCGGGTCGTCGCCAGCCGCTTTCCGTTCATTTTCGTTGACGAAAGCCAGGACACAAATCCCGAAGTCGTCGAAGCGCTTCGCGCGATCGCAGCCGAGCAGCCACGCCTGTGCGTCGGCTTCTTCGGCGACCCAATGCAGAAAATCTACATGAGCGGCACCGGCGCCGTGCCGCTCGGTCTGGGCTGGGCCGAAATCAGCAAGCCCGAGAATTTTCGCTGCCCGACCTCTGTCCTCGGCGTGGTCAATGCGATCCGGGCCGCCGGCGATGGCCTAGTTCAGACTCGCGGCCGCCGGATCAAGGTCGGCGATGTCGAACAGCCTGTGGTCGGCACCGCCAATCTCTTCGTTCTGCCGGCCGACGAACAGCGCAGCGCCCGCCTTGCTGCAGTCCGTACTTGGCTCGCCGAAGAGACTGACGACGCGCTCTGGCTAAGCGACGTACGCGAAGGTGATGTTCGGCTGCTGGTGCTTGTCCATCGCATGGCGGCTACGCGGCTTGGATTTCCAAACCTATATTCCGCGCTTAACGACCGCGCCCCGATGAGCCTCAGCGAAGGGATAGCCGACGGCTCGGCTTGGCCGCTACGACCGATTGCGCAGCATATTCTGCCTTTGGTCATGGCCGCTCGCGAGGGTGACCGGTTCGCGGTCATGTCGATCCTGCGCAGCGAAAGCCCAAAGCTCGAACCGGAGCGTCTGCGTGGATTAGCGGCGGCTCCAATCCTGACCGGGCTTCAACAGGCGCTCGACGCCTTGGTCGTGATGCTCGCGGATGGGTCACATGCCACGGTGCGACAACTGATGCGGCATATCCGCGACACCCAATTGCTGCGTCTCGACGAGCGGTTTGGACCGCATCTGGTGGACGAGCCGGTTGATGACGGGAGCAGCGGCTTCTCCAATGTCCAGGCTTTCCTTGCCTGCGAGATCGGCGAGCTTTGGGCCTATCGGCGCTATTTCACCGAAGAATCGCCGTTCGCCACTCATCACGGCGTGAAGGGGGCTCAGTTTGAGCGCGTTCTGGTCGTGGTCGACGACGAAGAGGCGGCGTTTCACCAATATTCGTACGGAAAGTATTTCGGTTATGTGCCGCTATCGGACAATGACCAGGCGAAGATCGATGCGGGCGAGGAAACAGTGCTCGATCGTACGCAGCGTCTATTCTACGTCTGCTGTTCGCGTGCGGTGAAAGACTTGGCGGTCGTGCTCTTCGTCCCCGACGTTACCGCAGCGAGGGGTGAGATCGCCGCGAAGAACCTTTTCCCTCAGGCGTCAATACATGGCCTCGAGGTACTGGCCTGATCATAGCGCTACATAATGGCGCTTCCCCCAAAGCATGCTCATTGCCTCATGCGCTCAACCTCTACTGTCGGAAGGCGGATCGACCGCTACACAACCGTCGCCGGGACCTCCTACGTCGCCTTAAAGGGGAAAGTCTTCCCCTGCGACCGAGCCGAGGTCTTGACGTGCTCCCCTGAATGTATCCACTCAGACGGAGAATCCTCTGGGTTGATGGCTGATGGATGATGGGATGGCAACGGGGTTGGGGGCATGCCCCCAACCCCGTTGGCCGGCGATCTCGGCGGGGGTGCGCCCGCCCAGCTTCGAGTGCGGCCGGATGGTGTTGTAGTCCTGCCGCCAGGTGGCCAGCACCGCCCGGGCCTGGGGCATCGAGGTGAACAAGGTCTCGTTGAGGCACTCATCCCGCAGCCGCCCGTTGAAGCTCTCGACGAATGCGTTCTGGGTGGGCTTCCCAGGTGCGATGTAGTGCCACTCCACCTGCCGCTCCTGCGACCAGCGCAGGATCGAGGATGAGGTCAGCTCCGTGCCGTTGTCGCTGACCACCGCCAGAGGCTTGCCGCGGAGCGCGACAATCGCGTCAAGCTCACGCGCCACCCTGGCACCCGAGAGCGAGGTGTCGGCCACCAGCGCCAAACATTCGCGCGTGAAATTGTCCACCACACACAAAATACGAAACCGCCGACCACAGCCCAACGCGTCAGAGACGAAATCCAGCGACCAGCGGTGGTTCGGCCCCTGCGGCAGCGTCATTGGCGCTCGAGTGCCCAGCGCCCGCTTCCGGCCACCACGGCGGCGCACCTTGAGCCCTTCCTCTCGGTAGATCCTCAGGAGCTTCTTGTGGTTCGGCGCCAGGCCCTCGCGGGCCAGCAAATAGCCCAGGCGCCGATACCCAAACCGCCGCCGCTCGGCCGCCAGTTCCCGCAGCCTCCGCCGCAGGTCAGCATCGTCCGATCGGCTCGGCTGATACCGCGCCACCCGCCGGGCAATGCCGATCAGATCACACGCCCGACGCTCGCTCAGCCCGTGACACCCCCGGGCATGGGCGACTGCGTTTCGCTTCGCGCCGGGCGTCACCATTTTTTTGTCGAGATGTCCTTCAGCACCGCGATGTCCAGCATCGCCTCCGCCAGTAGCTTCTTGAGCTTGGCGTTCTCCTCTTCCAGCGTCCGAAGCCGCTTGGCCTCGGTCACCTCAAGGCCGCCAAACTTCGCCTTCCATTTGTAGAAGGTCGCGCCGCTGATGCCGTATCGGCGGCACACATCCGCCGTCGCCGAACCGGCCTCCTGCTCCTTCAATATCCCGATGATCTGCTCATCGCTGAACCTGCTGCGCTTCATTCGTCCGTCCTTCGCTGGATCGGACTCTACCGAAAAAGGGCGCCATTTCAGGGGAGCACGTCAGTCTCAGTCGACCCCTTCTGCGGGGAGACCCCGCAACGCCCCGTGAGAGTGCGGACCGGTTTTCCGTGACGGGTTGAGAGCTGGGAGAGAGCTTCCGGCGCCCGTCGTGGAGATTGGTCCCATGAACATACAGGTTCTCGATGCGCGCCGTGATACGCGTGGCGGTTACAAGGTGGATGTCAGCCGTGGCGAGCGGATCGGCCGCGTCTCGTCCGAATGGTTCTCGCGTCCGGCCGACGAGCGCTATCTATCTCTGTCCGAGCTGGCGCATTCCGTTCGCGACCGGGCCGACCGCAGCCGGACGCGTGTCGTGGAGAGCGCACTAATCCATGTGGAGGCGAACCGCGGCGACCTGGAACGCCTGGCGTTGATCCTGCCTGGCACGGATACGCCTATCGCCCCGACCCATTGGAGCTTCGGCCAGCTCGCCAGCCTGGTCGGCGCGCCGGCCGCCTATCTGCGCCAGCTCCCGGCGCCGCTCGCCGCAATCAACCTGCAATATGGCCTGACGTCCAATCGGGCCGAGCAGATCAAGACGCTCGAAACCGATAACGGCCGTGTGGAACTGCGGGCCGTTACCGGCCCGGACTATGGCCGCATCTTCGACCACGAGCTGGTCGAGGCCGTGCAGCGCATTGCCGGCAACGGTACGGGCGACACACGCTGGAAGGTGCCGGGCGTGCTCGACTGGTCGACCGGCATCTACAATCCACGCGTCGACATCACCAAAGACACCACGACACTCTATGCCTCCGATCGGGACGTCTTCCTGTTCCTCGTCGACGATCTGAACCCGATCGAAGCTGGTCGCCTGCCGGACGGCTCCCCCGACCTCTACTTCAGGGGCTTCTACTGCTGGAACTCAGAGGTTGGCGCCAAGACTCTCGGCATGGCGAGCTTCTACCTGCGCGCGGTCTGCCAGAACCGGAATCTCTGGGGCGTGGAGAATTTCGAGGAAATCACTATCCGCCACTCCAAATATGCCGCCAACCGCTTCGCCCATGAGGCGGCGCCGGCGCTGGCGAACTTCGCCAATTCCTCAGCTCTGCCTTTCGTCAACGGCATCAAGGCGGCCCGCGAGAGGATCGTGGCACGCACCGATGAGGACCGTACCGACTTCCTGCGCCGCCGTGGCTTCTCGAAGGCCGAGACCGGCAAGATCATCGACACGGTGCTGTCAGAGGAAGGCCGGCCGCCCGAGTCGATCTTCGATTTCGTCCAGGGCATCACCGCCGTCGCCCGCGATAAGCCGCATCAGGATGCCCGCCTCGACATGGAGGCCAAGGCCAAGAAGCTGCTCGATCGGGCGGCCTGATCTCCGCAAGGCCGGAGATGCGGTTTTCCGTGTCTCCGGCTCTGCGCGTCCGTGCCTTTCAGGTTTCACTGTCCGTGGCGCTGCCCCCTTTAGAGGAAGAGGGCGGCGCTTCGCTTCGTGACGGGTTCAGGGCTGAGAGAGAGTCTCTCGGCGCCCGTCGCGGAGTAAATCCCGATGGCTACTGTAGTTCAGAAGATCGTCCTGTCGTCCTCACGCGACATCCCCTTCAACAAGCTGGTGCTCAGCCAGTCCAACGTCCGGCGCGTGAAGGCTGGCGTATCGATCGAGGATCTGGCGGCCTCGATCGCGCGGCGCGGCCTCATCCAGAGCCTCAGCGTCGTGCCTGTGGTCGATGCCGAAGGCCAGGAGACCGGCATGTTCGAGGTGCCCGCCGGCGGCCGGCGCTTCCGCGCGCTGGAGCTGCTGGTGAAGCAGAAGCGCCTCGCCAAGATCGCCCCCGTGCCGTGCGTCGTGCGCAAGCGCGACGACGAGGTCCTCTCCGAGGAAGTGTCGCTGGTCGAGAATATCGACCGCGCGCCGCTTCATCCGCTGGACCAGTTCCGCGCCTTCCAGGACATGCGGGTGAAGGGCAAGACCGAGGAGGAGATCGCCGCAGCGCTCT
This sequence comes from Mesorhizobium sp., assembly GCA_027492275.1. Taxonomy (GTDB): domain Bacteria; phylum Pseudomonadota; class Alphaproteobacteria; order Rhizobiales; family Rhizobiaceae; genus JAPUFC01. The sequence goes on from JAPUFC010000082.1 coordinate 21,201, forward strand.
TCGTCCCTGTGCAGGTGGTCAAGCAGCGCCTGCGGCTCGCGACGGCATCGCCGACCTTGCTCGACATCTATGCCGAGGACGGCATGACGCTCGACCAGCTCATGGCCTTCACCGTCACCGACGACCATGCTCGCCAGGAGCAGGTCTGGGAGGCGATCAAGGACGCCTGGTCTAAGGAGCCCTATCAGATCCGTCGAATGCTGACCGAGACGACGGTGCGCGCCTCGGACAAGCGCGCTGTCTTTGTCGGCGTCGACGCCTATGAGGCCGCCCGCGGCATCGTCATGCGCGACCTGTTCCAGTCCGACGACGGTGGCTGGCTGCAAGATGCGGCACTGCTCGATCGGCTGGTCGCCGAGAAACTGAAGGCGACGGCCGAGACGATCGCCGCCGAGGGCTGGAAGTGGATCGAGGTCGCGGTGAGCTTCCCCTACGACGCCACGCGTGGCCTGCGCGAGCTGCAGGGCGAGCCGCTCGACCTGACGCCGGAAGAACAGGCGACGATCGAAGCGCTCAATGCCGAATATCAGAAGATCGAGGCCGAGTATGAGGACGCCGACGAACTGCCCGACGAGGTCGACCAGCGGCTTGGCGAGATCGAGACGGCGCTTTCCGCCTTCGAGACCCGTCCAGTCCGTTTCGACGCCGACGACATTGCCCGCGCGGGCGTATTCGTCAGCATCGCCCATGACGGCAGCGTCGCCATCGATCGCGGCTACGTCCGCGCCGAGGACGAGGCTCCCGAACCCAGCGCCGAGACCGATGGGGACGAAACCGGAAGCCAGCAGGGCGAGCCCGGTGCGCCGGTCGTGCAGCGCGCCGTCATCACCATCGGCGGCCAGCCCGTCGAGGCTGAGGACGACGAGGAGGATGACGCGATCAAGCCGCTGCCCGAGCGCCTGATCATCGAGCTGACGGCCTACCGCACGCTCGCACTGCGCAACGCTGTTGCGGAAAACCCGCACGTCGCGATGACCGCGCTTCTCCACAAGCTGGTCTCGGACACCTTCATGACCCGCATGTACACCGGCGCCATTGAGGCCGGGGTGAAGCACGTCTTCTTCCCCGCGCAGGACGATGCGCTGAAGGACAGCCCCTCGGCGCGCGCGGTCCAGGATCGGCACGCTGCCTGGGCCGGCGAGATCCCGAAGGACGACAACGCTCTGTGGGACTGGCTCGTTGACCTCGACGACGCCAGCCGGATGGCGCTGCTGGCGCATTGCGTCAGCTACGGCGTCAACGCGCTCTATGAGCGGCCGAACCCGCACAGCGCCGGCGGCGTGTCGCAGCACACGCTCGACATGCGTCTCGCCCAGGCCGACCGCCTGACCAAGGCGACGGGCCTCGACCTGGTGGAGGCCGGCTGGCGCCCGACCTTCGGCAACTACCTCAACCGCGTCACCAAGCCCCGCATCCTGCAGGCGGTTCGCGAGGGCGTCGGCGAGCAGGCCGCGCAGCTCATCGACCACCTGAAGAAGGGCGACATGGCCAAGGAGGCCGAGCGGCTGCTGGCCGACACCGGCTGGCTGCCCGAGCCTCTGCGCCTCATCGACGATGCCGAGGTGCCCGCGCCGGAGGTCGAGGCCGTCAGCGAGGACGAGGATGCGGCGCTGCCCGCATTCCTCGCCGGTGACGACGAGGAGGTCACAGCCGAGACCGACGCCGATGAACCGCACCTTGTCGCGGCCGAATGACGAGCACCCGGAGCGGCTTCGGCCGCTCCGGTCCTTTCCCCGATCGAAGGAGCATCGCCATGCCGCGAACCACCCCATCGCCACGCCGCGTCGTCTTCCAGTTCGTCGTTCCCGTGCATGTCGAGGTCGAGGACGGCATCGTCGTCTGCGTGACGATCATCGACGAAACCCCGGTGCGCGATCCCGTCGTCGTCGAAGGCGATCCCGCCTATCTCACCGACGCCGTGCGCGCCGCCGACGAAGGCCAAGCTTGGCCATCCTGGCAGTTCGGCTACTAGCCGCCGCCACCCCGAACCCACTCCGAGCCCGGCCCCAGCGCCGGGCTCTTTTCGTTTTCGGAGCCCGCCATGACCGATTTCTTCACCCGCTATTCCTGCCTGCTCGACGTCGGCACCTCCGCCAACGTCGTCCGGGCCTTCGACATCTACGCCGCGCTGATGGCCGAGAACGGCCGCGAGGACCCGCCGGCCGAGCCGTTTCATCTGTCGGTGACGCCCGACCACGGTGCGTCGCGGCTCTGGCTGCGCGATCCCGGCACCGCAGATCAGCAGCTTGCGATCACCTTCGTGACGCGCTGCGCCGAGGCGTTCGGGCTGACCGGCCGTTGGGGATTCCAATGGGCCGGCATCGCCTCCAATCCCGTGATCGATGGCTTCTCGGGCGGCGCCTATGTGCTCGATCTCGCCACAGGCGAGACGATCGCCTGGACGAGCACCGGCCGCTGGCTCGCCGACCGGCTTGCCGAGGGAGATGCGCGATGAGCATTCCCGACCATGCCCGCGCCAACTTCCTGACGCTGCTGCGCGCCGCGAACAGTGGCGACCTGGCGCTGATGGAATGCACCGACGCGGCGACCGGCGAGCCGCGCTACGTCATTTGCGCCGTCGGCCGCGATCACGGCGAGTTCGTCTTCACGCCGTTTTGCCATCTCGCCAACGGCAATCCCTTCGAGATCTACAGCCCACCGGAAACCGGTGCGACAGGCCGGGTTCCGCCCGCGCCAGAGTGAGAGGATGGCCGGGACGGGTTTGAGCCCGTCCGGTCGAGAGAGAGCGCCGAGCCGGCTCGTTCCTGTCCCGCTCTCCGAGGTTCCCCTCATGCTCCATGCTCCGATCCCCGCCGTCGAGGCGGCTTCGCTTCCGCTTGGCTCCTCCCCTCCGCCAGCCGCCGCCATCCTTGCCGCCGCCGAGCGCATCCTCTCCCACCTCCAACAGGGCCACACCGTCGATGCCGCCATGCTGCGCAGCGCCATGGAGGACGCCTTCGGCGCGTCCGACACTGCCGGCGCCTGGGACTGGAAAACCGCCTATGACGCCTGCGAGGCCGCGACCGTCCTGTTCCTGCGCAAATACGGAAAGTCGCTTTTCCGCAAAGCCGCATCGCCGGCTTCACGGTTGTCGGCTCTCGCCAAGATCGTCGGGCTGCTGCCAACGCACACCCGCCGATCCGAGGAGGCGCAGGCCTTCCAGCAATTCTCGACACCGATTCCGCTCGGCCTTGCCGCGCTGACGGCGGCGACATTGACCCCGGCCGACCACGTGCTGGAGCCGTCCGCTGGCACCGGACTGCTCGGCGTCCTCGCCGAGACCACCGGCGCATCGCTCATCCTCAACGAGCTGGCAGAGACCCGCGCGGATCTTCTCGCCTCTCTCTTTCCGGCCGTTCCTGTCACGCGTTTCGACGCCGCGCAGATCGACGACCATCTCGATCCGGCCGCGGTGCCGAGCGTCGTCATCATGAATCCGCCATTCTCGGTGATGGGGAACGTCACCGGGCGGGTCGCTGACGCCGCGTATCGGCATATCGCCTCGGCGCTGGCCCGGCTGGCCGATGGCGGGCGCCTGGTCGCCATCACCGGCGCCAATTTCTCGCCCGAGCTTCCGGCCTGGCGGGACGCTTTCGTCCGCCTGCAGGAGCGCGGCCGCGTCGTTTTCACTGCGGCGATCGCCGGCTCGGTCTACGCCAAGCACGGCACGACCATCGAGACGCGCCTGACCGTCATCGACAAGGCGCCGGCCGGCGACGCCGAGCATTTTCCGGACTCCGCCGGCGTCGCTCTCGACGTCGCGACGCTGCTCGGCTGGATCGACACGCAGCTTCCCGCGCGCCTGCCGCTCTCGATCGCACGTCCCGCCGCGACGCCAGCTACCACGCCGCGCACGGTGCGAGGCTATCTCGCCCGCACGGCGACTGCTCAGCCCGCCCGTCGCATCGCCCAGCTCGAAGGCGTGCCGCTCGCCTATGAGACCATCGACTGGACGCCGCCGGAGAGCGGCAGCCTGTCGGACTCGATCTATGAGACCTATGCGCTCCAGTCGATCCGCATCGAGGGCGCGCAGTCGCATCCGACCAAGCTGGTGCAGTCCGCCGCCATGGCCTCGGTGGCACCGCCGAAGCCGAGCTATCGGCCGATGCTGCCGGCGCCGATCGTCGCCGACGGCATCCTGTCCGACGCCCAGCTCGAGACGGTCATCTATGCCGGCGAGGCCCATGGCGAATATCTCGCCGGGGCCTGGACCGTGGACGAGACCGGCGATCTCGTCACCGCCGCGCCGGACGATGCCCCGAATGCGGTCCGCTTCCGCCGTGGCTTCATGCTCGGCGACGGCACCGGCGCCGGCAAGGGCCGCCAGTCGGCCGGCATCATCCTCGACAACTGGCTGCAGGGACGCCGCAAGGCCGTCTGGATCTCCAAGTCCGACAAGCTGCTGGAAGACGCCCAGCGCGACTGGTCGGCGCTCGGCATGGAACGCTTGCTGGTCACGCCGCTGTCGCGCTTCCCGCAGGGTACGTCGATCCGGCTGCCCGAAGGCGTCCTATTCACCACCTACGCCACGCTACGGTCCGACGACCGTGGGAAGAAGCTTTCGCGGGTCAAGCAGATCGTCGAATGGTTGGGCTCCGATTTCGACGGAGTGATCATTTTCGACGAGTCCCACACGATGCAGAACGCCGGCGGCGGCAAGGGAGAACGGGGTAACGTTGCCCCGTCGCAGCAAGGCCGTGCGGGCCTCCGGCTCCAGCACGCGCTCCCGAACGCCCGCGTGGTCTACGTCTCGGCAACCGGCGCGACCACAGTCCACAATCTCGCCTATGCCCAGCGCCTCGGCCTGTGGGGCGGCGAGGATTTCCCCTTCGCTAACCGGTCAGAATTCGTCGAAGCCGTCGACAATGGCGGCGTTGCGGCCATGGAGGTGCTCGCCCGAGATCTGCGCGCGCTCGGCCTCTACACGGCCCGCTCGCTCTCCTATGACGGGGTCGAATACGAGCTGGTCGAACACCAGCTCACGCCCGAGCAGACCCGAATCTACGACGCCTATGCCGGCGCCTTCGCCATCATCCACAATCATCTCGATGCAGCGATGCAGGCCGCCAACATCACCGGCTCGATCGGCACGCTGAACCGGCAGGCCAAATCGGCCGCACGCTCAGCCTTCGAGAGCGCCAAGCAGCGCTTCTTCGGCCATCTCCTGACCAGCATGAAGACCCCGACGCTCATCCGCTCGATCGAACAGGACCTGGCTGACGGGCACGCCGCCGTCATCCAGATCGTCTCGACCGGCGAAGCCCTCATGGAGCGGCGTCTCGCCGAGATCCCGACCGAAGAATGGAACGACGTCCGCGTCGACATCACGCCGCGCGAATATGTCCTCGACTATCTCGCCCATTCCTTCCCGGTGCAGCTCTACGAGCCTTTCTCCGATAGCGAGGGCAACCTGTCGTCGCGTCCGGTCTATCGCGACGGCCAGCCCGTCGAGAGCCGCGAGGCCGTCGCCCGCCGTGACGAGCTGATCGAACGCCTCGCATCGCTGCCGCCGGTCCCGGGCGCGCTCGACCAGATCGTCCAGCGCTTCGGCACGGACGTGGTCGCCGAGGTGACCGGCCGCTCGCGGCGCGTGGTGCGCAGGGGCAAGCGGCTCGCCGTCGAGAACCGGTCGGCGTCAGCCAATCTCGCCGAGGCCGCCTCGTTCATGGACGACGACAAGCGCGTCCTCGTCTTCTCCGATGCCGGCGGCACTGGCCGCAGCTATCACGCAGACCTCGCTGTCCGGAACCAGCGCCTGCGCATCCATTATCTCCTTGAGCCCGGCTGGAAGGCCGATGCGGCGATCCAGGGGCTCGGCCGCACCAACCGCACGAACCAGGCGCAGCCGCCGCTCTTCCGGCCGATTGCCACCGACGTGAAGGCCGAGAAGCGTTTCCTCTCGACCATCGCGCGCCGGCTCGACACGCTCGGCGCCATCACGCGCGGACAGCGCCAGACCGGCGGTCAGGGCCTGTTCCGGCCCGAGGACAATCTCGAATCCCACTATGCGCGCGATGCGCTGCGCCAGCTCTACCTCTTGCTCGCGCGAGGCAAGGTCGAGGGCTGCTCGCTCGATCGCTTCGAGTCCGCCACCGGCCTCAAGCTTATGGACGACAACGGCATCAAGGACGAGTTGCCGCCCATCACCACCTTCCTCAACCGGCTGCTGGCGTTGACGATCGAGCTGCAGGGCATCCTGTTCACCGCCTTCGAGCAACTCCTGACGGCGAAGATCGAGGGCGCGATCCGCAGCGGCCACTATGACGTTGGGCTGGAGACGCTGCAAGCCGAGAGCTTCGTGGTCACGGACAGCCAGGTCATCCATGTTCATCCCGGCACCGGCGCAGAGACGCGCCTGCTGACGATCACGCGCCGGGAGCGCAATCGCCCCGTCACTCTTGCGCGCGCGCTCGACCATCTCGCCGATCCGCGCGCGCGGCTGCTGGTCAACGGTCGCTCGGGCCGCGCCGCGGTGCAGATACCGGCCCCGTCGATGATGCTCGACGACGGCGAGATCGAACGCCGCGTCTGCCTGATCCGGCCGATGGAGCAACATTATGCGCCGCTGCGCATGATGGACGAAAGCCATTGGGAGGAAGCCGGCCACGACCGCTTCGCTGCCGCATGGGAGGCCGAGCTTGCCGACATCCCGGAATTCTCCGACAGCACGATCCACATCGCCGCCGGCCTGCTGCTGCCGATCTGGAAGCGCCTGCCGGACGAGTCGACGCGGGTCTATCGGCTCCAGACCGACGCGGGCGAGCGCATCATCGGCCGCCGGGTATCGCCGGTCTGGGCCGCCAACGCCGCCTCGCAGGGGGCGAGCACGCTGACGCCGGAACACGCCTTCGCCGCGCTGATGCAGGGCAGCACGGTCCTCGACCTCGCCGAGGGCCTCCAGCTTCGCCGCGCGCGCGTCATGAGCGCCTATCGCCTGGAGCTGACCGGCTTCACCGAGCCGATGCGCGAGCGGCTGCGGGCCTATGGCCTGTTCAGCGAGATCATCTCCTGGAAGCTGCGATTCTTCGTGCCAGTCGACGGAACCGCCGTGAGCATCCTCGCCAAGCTGCTCGAGACCTATCCGGTGGCGCGCATCTTAGAACGGGAGGCCGTGTGATGTTGCGTCACGATGCTTCCGATCTTGCCCACCGCCTCGGCCGGCAGGCCGAGGCGGTGTGCCGCCATTACCTCTCCAGCGGGCGGCGCGAGGGTCGCTACTGGCTGGTCGGCGATGTCCGCAACACGCCGGGCCGCTCGATGTATGTGCGGCTCAAGGACTCGCCCAAGGGCCCCGCCGGCAAATGGACGGACGCCGCGACCGGCGAGCATGGCGATCTGCTCGACGTGATCCGCGAGAGCTGCGGCCTCATCAACTTCAAGGACGTCGCCGGCGAGGCACGGACCTTCCTCAGCATGCCGCCCCCCGAGCCGATGCCGGCAAATCCCCGTCAGGCCGCAGCACCGCACGGGTCGCCCGAGGCTGCCCGCCGTCTGATCGGCATGTCGCAGTCGATCACCGGCACGCTCGTACAGTCGTATTTACGCGAACGCGGCATTACGGATTTACGCGGAACCGGAAACCTGCGCTTCCACCCGCGCTGCTATTATCGACCCGACGAGCATTCTCCGACCGAGACCTGGCCGGCCATGATCGCCGCCGTCACCGACCTCCGCGACGGGATCACCGGGGCGCATCGGACCTGGCTCGACCCGCGACGCCGCGACAAGGCGCCACTCGACACGCCAAGGCGGGCGATGGGCGATCTTCTAGGCAATGCTGTGCGCTTCGGCACGGGCGGCGAAGTGATGGCGGCCGGCGAAGGCATCGAGACCGTCCTGTCCGTCAGGCAGGTCTTGCCCGAGATGCCGATGCTGGCTGCGCTCTCCGCGGCCCATCTCGCCGCCATCCTGTTCCCCGACACGCTGCGGAGGCTCTACATCCTGCGCGACGACGATCCGGCCGGTGATGGTGCGCGCGACAGCCTGGTCGAACGGGCGAACGCGGCTGGGGTCGAGGCGATCGTCATCTCGCCCCAACTCGGCGACTTCAACGAGGATCTCCGCACCCTCGGCATCGACGCGCTCAGAAGCCAGACCCGGATGCAGATCGGGCCGCAGGACGTGGCGCGCTTCTTGGGCGTAGCGGCATAGCCGGCAGGAAGGAAGGTGGCGGCGATGCCGCTATGCCTGTCCGGATGCCCATACCGTCTGAGAGGACCGCACCTCGGCCTTCGAGAGGGCGATCAGCCCACAGTCGGGCCGGCCCGGCAATGGCGGCGGCCGGCTATTTTCCGGCGGCGCGTGCCGCGCCTTTCCATCGCGAGACAAAATAGTCGGCCTTCGCCATCCTCCGCTAACGCTCCGGCCCTGCGCTGCGCTCCGGGTGCAGGGCCGTCCCGCCGGTGGGCTTCGTCGCCATGAAGGCCGCGACGGTCGCGGTCCTAACGACGGAGCATCCCATGGACGCGCATAACGACTTCGAACCGCACCACGAATCCTCACCTACCGACCATGTCCTCAATGAACTGCAGCTCCACGGCTATCGGCCCTTCGCCGACGAACCGGACCAGCGCCTTCTTCCGGACGGCAATGCAGTCGCAGGGGCCGTCGCCGACATCTTCGACGCCCTGATCGTCACTCTGGAGGACACTCGTCTCGAACCCGACCTCGACGATCTCCTCTGGTCGACCGTCAACGTCTTTCATCGCGCCACCGAACGGATCGCACGCGAGCTCGACGACAACGAGCAGGCCCAGAAGCGCTCGCAGCGGGAACAGGACGGCAGCGAGGTGAAGTCGGTCGAACTCGAGCGGCAGATCGCCGAAGGTATGACGCTCATCGAACGCCAGGCTGCTTTCGAGCTGATGCGCGACCAAGCCGCCGAACACTACGAACACCATGTCGGCAAGCCTTGGCTCCCGCGCAGCGGATCGAAGGTCAACCATCGCAATCTCACCTCGGCGATGATCGACAGCCGCGACTTCCTGATGGCGAAGAAGCGTGCCGATCAGGAAGTTCTCCTTCCTCCCGGCCCGAAGATCGTCGTCACCGGAGGGCTCGACTTCAACGATCACCGGCTCATCTGGGCCAAGCTCGACCAAGTGCATGAGAAGCACCCCGACATGGTCCTTGTTCACGGCAAGTCGCCGAAGGGCGCCGACAAGATCGCCTCGCTCTGGGCGAAGAACCGCAACGTCCCGCAGATCGGCTTCGCGCCCGATTGGACCAAGCACGGCCGGGCAGCGCCGTTCAAGCGCAACGACGAGATCCTGAATATCGTGCCCAAGGGCGTGATGCACTTCCCCGGTACTGGCATAAACGACAACCTTGCCGACAAGGCCAAGAAGCTCGGCATCCCGGTCTGGAAGTTCGGCGGCGCGTGAGCGCCGCCCGACTTCGCAATAATTGCCGATTGCGAGTATTGTCGATCGGACGGATATTGGACAGGAGACGCTTCTGAATCTCGACATCGACCTCCCGCCGCGCACGGAACCGCTCATCATTCCCTGGCCATCGTCGGGAATGCCTGGTGGATTCCTTCAGTTCGACGATCCCGAGACATGGCGGAAATTCATCGTCGGCCTCGCCATCGACGAGCGAATTCCGGACATCGTGCGCGCGAAGTTCGCACGGGCGCAGACGCTCTACCTCCTGGGCTGGGTCGACCTCGACGTGATGAAAGCCGGTGAGCTCGCAGCGCTGATCGCCCTCGAACTCGCCACGATGGACCGATATGGCGACAAGATCTCGAAGAAGAGCCGCACCTTTGCGACGCTGCTGAAGCACATGGTCGACGTCGACGGCCTGACCGACGCGCACATCCCGATGATCGTCCGCACCGGCGGCACCGGGATCGGGTTCGTCACCGGCAAGGCGAAGCCCAGCCTCAGCCAGCGGCGCAACGGCATGGCGCATGGAGATCCCTTCGACGGACTGCCGGTCGGCGGGCTGCTCGAGCTGGTTCGCGACCTGATCAACTATGCCTACCGGGACTTCATCGCCAACGCCCCGGCATGGCGAATGCAGGTGCTTCCCGACTGACGGGACTGGGCCGTCTCCCGATGCCGAGCACCACACCCGCTTCTCTGCGCTGATCCTTGGTCAGACTGGCCGCTTGTCGCCATCAACCCGTAAAGGGTCGGCTATGCCAGCATGCCGCCGCTACGGCTGCGCCTGCGCGGTGATTGCAGCGCTCAGTCCGACACCTCGGGCGCCTGTCAGCGGGGGATGGTCCTCCGCTCGAAACAGGAGCCGGATCGATGTCCCTCAACGACGCGCACGCCTTCGCCTTCAGCCTCGCCACCACCCTGATGGCCGCCATCATCATCTTCCAGGCCGGCGACGGCACCCTCTCGGTGACGCCCGCCAGTGAATACGACGGTGACATGACCGCGATCGTCCATGAGATCGATCCTTTCGCCCCATAACCGGGGCGAACCGGCGCCGCCGAGCGGAAGTCGCGCGCGATTCCCGCTCCCGGCACAGGCGAATTTCAGCTATAGTTCGAGTGCGCCGTGGTGGTGGTGGAGGCGCGACCGTCAGATTTTCTCACGGAGACCACCACCATGATCATCATCACAATTCTCGCATCCCTCGCAGCAATAGGCCTGCTTTGCTGGCTGCTGTTCACGCTGGCCGTCTTCGCGTTGCCGGCGTTCGTCGGCTTTACCGCAGGCGCCTGGGCGCACGACACCGGCGCCGGCTTTCCCGGCGCGATCCTCGTCGGAGCGGTCGCCGCCGCTCTCACGCTGGCGGCCGGCCATCTGCTGATCGCCTTCGTCCGACCCATGTGGCTGAAGCTGATCGTGGCCATCGCCTTCGTCGCACCGGCGACGATTGCGGGGTTCCATGCCACGCATGGCATCGTGAAGCACCTGATGCCGTCGGACGCCTGGCAGATCACAATCTCCATTATCGGTGCCATCGCTGTCGGCATCACGGCCTTCTTCCGGGTCGCGGGAATGGCCACGGCCAGCGGCCCCACCGGCCGGGACCTCGCGCGGGCCTGAAATTGCGTATGTCGTCGTGGTGCGGACCAGGGCGACAATGAAAGCAGCGATTCCCGTCAGGAGAGTTGGGTGGTTGCGGGGCTTGGAAAGCGGATCGTCGTACGGCCCTGAAAGCGACCCATGGGGGCGGAGGCGCAGCGGCAGCCGCCTGAGCTTGTGCCGAGATCCAGTTGGTGCGGGAACCTCCCACGGAGGCAAGCCGGGTCATGATGCCGTTATCGGCCCAGACAGGGCAACATAGCTCGTCGGTGGGGTTCTTGGCGATGTCATCTTGGCGGCGACGACGGCCGCCATCTCTCCCTTTCTGCCCGTCACGCGACCGCTCCAAACGGCCTCTCCAATGGCCTGATCTGGCCGAAAGGCCGGCTTCGCCTCGATCGCCTATGACGCAACAGCCGCGTCAAACTTTCTTCCCCTGGCGGCTGCACCGTCATTCCTCGCGAGACAAGAAAGCCCTCCTTAGCTGTCAGGCCCCTTCGGGGTGCGCCGTCGATCGCCTCCGGCCAACCGATCGCCATCGAGGCCGCAATGGTGCGGGCTCGGGAACGGAAAACGGAGACTTACAATGGCGACCATCGGCACCTTCAAGAAGACAGGCTCGAACGAGTTCACCGGCGACATCGTCACCCTCAGCGTCCAGGCCAAGAACGTGCGCATCGTCCCCGACCAGCGCGCCACCGGCGAGAACGCTCCCAGCCACCGGGTCCTGGTTGGCCGCGCCGAGATCGGCGCCGCCTGGTCCAAGCGCTCTAACGAGGGCCGCGACTATCTGGGCCTCAAGCTCGACGACCCGAGCTTCAACGCCCCGATCTACGCCAACCTCTTCGACGACGAAGGCGAAGACACTTTCTCGCTGATCTGGTCCCGCCCCAACGGGCGGCGCGGCGACTGAGGCCCCGCGCAAGGCCCCGGCCGGAAGGTCGGGGCCTTCGGCTATGATCGCCAGCCGACCGAATCAGTTCCGGCGGATTGCCCGCTAACCCTTGACACCGCTATGCCTTTTGCCTCGCCAAAACTGCTAAGAGCGACTATTATAGTCGTAGTTCTGGCGTGCGCGTAGGCCCGAATGGGAGGTGATCATGCATGATCACCGCCCGACAATCTCGGGCCGCACGCGCGTTACTGGGTTGGACACAGGAGACGCTCGCTGACCGGGCCCGGGTATCTTTGACCGCGCTGAAGCGCCTCGAATCCGAAAACGGGCTCGAGGTCTATGAGAGCACGCGCGATGAAGTCCGGCGTGCCTTCGAACGCGGCGGGATCGTCTTCCTGAACTCCGACCAGGGCGTGGGAGTGATACTTGTCAACGAGAAAACCACAAGCTGAGGCCGCGACGAGGCCCTACCTCGCCTTCGAGAGGCAATCGCTTCAAATCTGCGTTAACAAATTCCCCCATTTTCGATACATTCCAAGCGGGGGAACGTCGTGATCAAAGAAGATATCGCGGACCAGCCGCCGGGCGGCGCAACGCTCACGTCCTACGACCGAGCGCATCTGAAGCTGTATCTGCGCCTTCTCGACGCGGAAGCCGAAGAGGCGGACTGGAAAGAGGTCGTCGAGGTTTTGTTTGGGATCTGTCCCAAATCAGAACCCGAGCGCGCCCATCGTGTCTACGCCGCGCATATGTCTCGCGCAAAATGGATGACGCAAAACGGCTACGGCGAGATTTTGGGCCTCCGTCTCCATTGAGGTGATGCACAATCCGCATCACGTTGGTCAGACTTCGTTCTTCCCAAAAGTAGCGCAACTTGGGATCGTTTCCCCTCCACAACTCGCGTTGCATAATACTTACGTGGAGGCGGCGGAGTATGCCCGAGGAAGAAAGCTGGCGGTCGGATTCCGCCTATGACTATGTCGATCACTTGACCGTCAGTGAACTCGCCTGGGAGTTCCTCAGGCGAAATCCGGATTACAGGACAGCATTTCAGGAACTGGTCTCGTCGGGACGTTTGACCGACGAAACGGCCAAGATGTTCGCGCGAGAGTGGGGGCTTTGCTTTCGCGGCGGACCCGCGCATCACTGCGCTCGCCCAGCCGATTTTCTGGACCCCGGAAATCGACCCCGCCGCGATCATCCTGCAGGCACGGCCTTCCTCGTCCGCATCTCAACTTACCGCTGAAACTCTGCGGGCTCATATCGTTCGTGAGCCGGAGCCCGAACTGCTGCGACTGGACCTCAGCGGCGAGCTCTTCGACGTCAGCCTTCTGCCCTCGATCAGCGACGGCAGCGTAGCGGCGGTCATCCCGCTCGACGACATGACACCGGATCGGCTTACGGCTCTGGCTCGATTCTGGGCCGCCGCAACCGGCCGCGCCGTGGCGCCAGATCCACGTATGACGACCCAGCGCCTTCACCGGGCGCGACAGATGCTGCGCGCCGTCGACGCACGACACGCAGGCGCCATCTATCGCACGATCGCGGAACATCTCTTCCCGCAGCACCAAATCGACACCGCCTCTTGGGTCGGGCATCCCATCCGAGAGACCACCATCCGGCTCGCCCGCGACGGCATGAAACTTGTGCGCTGCGGCTACCGCAGCCTGCTGCGCCGCCCGCGCCGAGATCGCTGACACCCCACAGGGTGTCGATCTTAATCCCCTTACTTCGACATCGTGGAAGGCGCCGTCTTCGCGCCACCGTGCTCGCAACCCGCCGCTCATCCGAAGCGGCCACCCGCGAGACCACGGAGGTTCGATCATGGCCGAAAAAGTCGCCAATCTACCGCCACGATACCTGAGAACGCAGGAGGCAGCCCGCTTCCTCGGCCTTTCCGAGCGCACCCTCGAAAAGCACCGCACCTACGGCACTGGCCCGACCTACCGCAAGCTCGGTGGCCGCGTCGTCTATTCCGTCGACGACCTTCAAGCCTGGGCCGATCGCGGTCTCGTCACCTCGACCTCCGATCCGCGCGGCGGCACCGTTCTTCCGGCAAAGCGCCAGGCGGCCGCTGCTACCGCTGCTGGCCGCTTCCCGCGCTGAGCTCCTCACGATGTCGGCGCGCCATCACAGCAGCGAACGCGAGCAGCTCGATCTATTTCGGGCGCTGCCCGGCGATCTCGCGCCGCGCGATGCGCAGGACCTGATGGCGTACCCGTTCTTCGCGCTCGGCAAGTCCAAGCGGGTGGCGCCCATCGACTTCAAGACCGGCTCCGTCGTCATTCGTGTCGAAGCGGTCCCCGAGCACGGCATGGCCACCATCTGGGATGCCGACGTGCTGATCTGGGCCGCGTCCCAGATTGTCGAGGCGCGTGACCACGGCCTGCGGCCGTCACGCCTGATGGCGACCACGCCCTACGAGATTCTGCAGTTCATCGGCCGCGGCGTTTCGCTCCGCGACTACGACCGTTTGAAGGCCGCGCTCGACCGACTTCAGTCGACCACTATCGCGACGTCGATCCGCCAGCCGACGGAGCGGCGGCTGCACCGCTTCTCTTGGATCAATGAGTGGAAAGAGCGCGCCGACGGCAAAGGCCGGCCGCTCGGCCTCGAGCTGATCGTGCCGGACTGGTTCTACGCCGCCGTCCTCGACGACGCGCTCGTGCTGACGATCGACCGCAATTATTTCGGTCTGACGGGCGGCCTGGAGCGCTGGCTGTACCGCCTCGTGCGCAAACACGGCGGCAAACAGGAGTTCGGCTGGAGCTTCGATTTCCCGCACCTCCACGCCAAGTCCGGCAGCCTCTCGCCCCTCAAGCATTTCGCCTACGACCTGCGCGACATCGTCCGTCGTCAGCCGCTTCCCGGCTACCGCCTGACCATCGAGCAGTGCCTCGGCGGACCGGAAATCCTCTCCTTCGTTCCGACCGATCCCGACGCGCTCGGCATCCCGCGTCGTCGTCGCCGCGCCAAATCTCACCCTGGGGATAAGCTGTGAATCGTCTCGTGCTATCAGGGACCGGCACTATCGTGCCATCGGGGACCGGACTCTCGTGCTATCGGGGACCGGAATCGTCGATTCCTCGCACTGAATCAGCAGCTTGCGAGCCCTCTAACTTATCTAACTTAGATTCCTTCGGAATCTTTCTAACGCGACCGCGTTTTTCGGCCGCTGTGGACGAGTCCCCGATCGCCGGGAGACCGTCATGATCGTCGCGCTGCTCAATCAGAAGGGCGGCGTCGGCAAGACCACGCTCGCCCTCCACCTGGCGGGCGAATGGGCTCGCCGTGGACAGCGCGTCACGCTGATCGACGCCGATCCGCAAGGCTCGGCACTGGACTGGTCGCAGCAACGCAGCCGGGAGGGGCTGGAGCGGCTGTTCGGTGTCGTGGGCCTCGCCCGCGACACGCTCCACCGTGAAGCGCCAGAGCTCGCCCGCGATGCCGACCATGTCGTCATCGACGGCCCGCCGCGTGTCGCCGGGCTGATGCGATCGGCGCTTCTCGCCGCCGATCTCGTGCTGATCCCGGTGCAGCCTTCGTCGCTCGACGGCTGGGCCTCCGCCGAAATGCTCGCGCTGCTCGGCGAGGCGCGCATCTATCGCCCGCAGCTCGCCGCGCGCTTCGTGCTGAACCGCTGCGCGGCCCGCACGGTTCTGGCGCGCGAAACCGCCGAGACGCTGGCGGATCACGACCCGCCCTTGCTCTCGACCACGATCGGCCAGCGCATCGTCTTCGCCGATGTCGTTCAGACCGGCCGGCTCGCCGCCGAGCAGGACGAGGATTGTCCCGGCGCGCGCGAGATCGCCGCGCTCGCAGCGGAAGTCGCGAGGATCTGCGCATGAGCGAGCGATCCCCGAAGCGTAGCTTTGCGGCGCGTCCCGCCGATCCCGAAGACTGGATCAAGGCGCCCGACCGTCAGGTCTCCCGCAGTCAGCCCGCCGAGGACTTTTCGGCTCGGCTGACGATCGACGTCACCGCCGACATGCGCGGCCGCATCAAGATCGCCGCCTTCCAGCGCGGTCAGACCGTCGCCGACATGCTGCGCGCGCTGTTCGAGCGCGAATTCCCGCCCCCGTCAGGAGAAGGACAATGACCGGCCTTGTCGCCGCGCCAATGCGCGTCGGCCGTGCTGCCGCCGAGCTGCCGCCCGAAGCGTTCACCCAGGTCGAACTCGTCTGGATCGAGAAGCAGACCGAGCACTGGGTCCGCTTCGGCCGCGAGCGGCGCGAGCAGATCCTCGACCGCCGCCGTCGCGTCCTCTTCTTCCCTCCCGGCAGCGTCTTCGCGCTCGTGCGCTGGGCGGCGAACGAGCACGGCACCGTTCTCTCGCGGCTCGACATCCTGCGCACGGTTGAGCGGGATGCAGCGTGCCAGACCGTTCCGACGGTCACGCCCGGCGCAGAGGTTCTACTGCATGTCGATGGCTGGCCGAAGGTTGAGCGCGTGCTCCAGCTCATCGACGCCATCGAGGCGCGCGGCATCGATCCGATCGAGGTTTCGCCGGACCATTGGCGCCACGTCCACAACCGGATGACCGTTGGCGAAGCGCCGCGCGCTTATGGTCTTCGGCAGCATCGCGCCTTTCTCCTGCGTCGGGAGATCGGCGCATGACCCGGCTCTCCTATGCCATCGTCACGACAGTGGCCGTGTCCCTTCTCGGCATCGCCTCCGTGGCCTCGTTCGCGCCGAAGCTGATCTGGAACGCGTCCGCCAGCACGCCCGTCGGCTTCTACACTATCGCCAAACCCGGCCCGGTCGCTGTGACCTATCTGGTCGCGGTGGATGCTCCCGAACCACTCGCCACCTTCCTGTCCGATGGCGGCTACCTGCCGCGCGGCGTACCGCTGTTGAAGCGCGTCGCCGCGCTACCGGGACAGCGGGTTTGCCGGACCGGGCTCGCCATTACCGTCGACGGCGTGCCGATGGGCGACGCCCTCGACCGCGATCGTCGCAGCCGTCCGCTCCCGATCTGGCAGGGCTGCCGGCTGGTCGCGGCTGGCGAGCTGTTCCTGATGAACTGGCAGGTCCGCGACAGCCTCGACGGCCGCTATTTCGGCCCGCTTCCCGCCACCGCCGTGATCGGCCGGGCCACCCCTCTCTACACCGACGAGGACGGCGATGGCCGCTTCGTCTGGCGCGCGCCGACGCGGTGACGGCCCGCCCATGACCCTGTCCACCGCAATCCGAAGGAGACGACCCATGCCCGTGATCGGTCAATTCATGCGCGAGAATGATGGCTTCATTGGCCACCTGACGACGCTGTCCTTGCATCAGGACATCATCATCGTCGCGGCCGAGCCTTCCGATGCCGAGAACGCGCCGGACTATCGCGTCCATGTGCTCGACACCATGAGTAACGAGACCGGCGCGGAGATCGGCGCGGGCTGGAAGCGCACCGGCGAGAAGGCTGGCGAATACGTCTCGCTGCAGCTCGACGATCCGACCTTCGAACATCCGATCCGCGCCAACCTCTTCCAGTCGGCCGACGGCAAATCCGCCTGGGGCCTGCACTGGAATCGCCCGCCGAAGCGCGGCGAGCGGGACTGAACGATGCCCGCCGCGCGCCATCAGCCTGCCGTCGGAGGGAGGATCACCGTCCGACGTGCAGCCCTCCTTCTCCTTTCCGGCCTGATCCTCGCCGCACCCGGGGCAAGCCCAGCCGGTGCACAGCAGGCCCCCGCCGAGCGGCCGTTGCGCAGTGATCGGTATGGCGCTTTCATCGCCGAGGCCGCGCAGAGGTTCGGCGTTCCAGAAGCATGGATACGCGCCGTCATGCGCGTGGAAAGCGCCGGCGACGTGCGCGCGATCTCGTCGGCCGGCGCGATGGGCCTGATGCAGATCATGCCCGCCACATGGGCCGAACTGCGGGTTCGCCATCGGCTCGGCGGCAATCCCTACGACCCACGCGACAATATCCTGGCGGGCGCTGCGTATCTGCGCGACATGCACGATCGCTACGGATCGCCCGGTTTCCTCGCGGCCTACAACGCCGGACCGGGCCGTTACGAAGAGTATCTCGCCGGTCGCCCATTGCCGGCTGAAACGCGCGCCTATGTTGCGACGCTCGCCCCCATCGTCGGCGGCGGTGACCTCGCCGGCCCCGTCGTGGTCGCGACCGCCGATCCGCTGGCCTGGACGCGGGCGCCGCTCTTCGCCGTGCAATCGGCTGGCGGCGGACCTGCGTCGCCAGTGCAGTCCGAAGGCGCGCCCAGTGACGGCACGGCGGCCGCCCCACCGCGCGATCAAGGCCCGGTGGCTTCGCGCACCGATGGCCTTTTCGTCGCGCGCAATGTCCCCGGTGGCCCGCGATGACCGCGTTCGCACCCGTTCGCATTGTGGCGTGGTCTGGCGGGCGAATGGCGGTCCGGAGAGGAGAAGCAGTCAGCACAACCGCACGATGGCGAGATAAAAGCCGGCGAGGTGCGGCTTGGTGCGGTCGTGTTTTTTCAGGGACTTACAGAGCATCTGCGCGAGGTGCGCCTGACCGGCGCAGCCTGCGCTCACGCGATTTATTGGGGATTTTCCGGGGCTTTGCGCGATGTGCGGGGCCTTGGCCATGAGCGGAGAGGACGATTTCCGCATCCGGCCTGGCCGCATCCGCTCGACCCGGGCTCAAGCTGCGCGGCCCTTTATCGCGCAGGCGCTGGCAGCCGCCCAGCGCGCCGGCGGCAGCGTCTCGCGCTCCGGCAAGATCGGCTCGGGCAACCGCTCGCGGTTCGGGCGCGGTCAGCGCGCGACCGTGCAGGCCAACCGGCTGCTGACCAGCCGATCACGCAATACGGTCATCAAGACGCGCGTCGTCCGCCATACGGCGCGGGCCGCCCCGCTGTCTGCTCACCTCAGCTATCTCCGTCGCGAGGGCGTCACCCGGGACGGTGAGAAGGCCAGGCTCTTCGGGCCGGAGTCCGAGGACGCCGATCCCAGGGCCTTCGCCGAGCGCAGCCAGGACGACCGGCATCACTTCCGCTTCATCGTGTCGCCCGAGGACGCGACCGAGATGTCCGACCTCAAGACCTATGCCCGCGACCTGATGGGGCAGATGGAGAAGGACCTGGGCACGAAGCTCGACTGGGTCGGCGTCGATCACTGGAACACCGACAATCCCCACGTCCATATCATCCTGAGCGGTCGCACTGACGACGGCCAGGACCTCGTCATCTCCCGCGACTACATCAAGGAAGGCATGCGCGCCCGCGCGCAGGATCTCGTCACCCAGGAGCTGGGACCGCGCACCGATCACGAGATCCGCCGCAATCTCGAACGGCAGATCGAGGCGGAGCGCTGGACCAATCTCGATCGCCAGCTCGCCCGCGACAGCTATCGCACCGGCGTCGTCGATCTCGCCCCGCACCCGGACCGTCAGCCCGACGAATTCCACGCGATGAAGATCGGCCGGCTGCGCAAGCTGGAAACGCTCGGCCTCGCCGATCAGATCGGTCCCGGTCAGTGGGTTGTCACGGAGAATGCGGAGTCAACGCTGCGCGAGCTCGGCGAGCGCGGCGACATTATCAAACGCATTCACCGCGGCCTGACCGAACGCGGCATCGAGCGTGGCGCCGCGAGCTATGTGCTCGCCGGCGAGAGCCTCGATGATCCTGTTGTCGGCCGGCTGGTGGATCGTGGTCTCGACGATGAGCTGAAGGGTACGGCTTATGCCATCGTCGACGGCACGGACGGGCGGACCCACCACATCAAGCTGCCCGACCTCGATGCCGCTGGCGACAGCGCCCCAGGCTCGATCGTCGAGCTGCGCAAGTTCGATGACGCGCAGGGTCGGCGCCGCGTGGCGCTCGCCGTCCGATCCGATCTCGACATCGAACGGCAGGTCAGTGCGGCCGGCGCCACCTGGCTCGACCGGCAGGCGATCGCCCGCGATCCCGTCGCGCTCGGAGGTGGCGGCTTCGGCGCGGAGGTGCGTCAGGCGATGGACCGGCGCGCCGACCGTCTCATCGCCCAGGGGCTCGCCGAGCGGCAGA
>JAPUFC010000083.1 GCA_027492275.1 Mesorhizobium sp.
TGATCAGTGCCGCCCTGATATTGCCGAGCAGCAGGAACAGCACCGCGATGACGAGCAGGGCGCCTTCGAGGAGGTTCTTCTCGACGGTCCAGATCGCG
Source organism: Mesorhizobium sp. (assembly GCA_027492275.1). Taxonomy (GTDB): domain Bacteria; phylum Pseudomonadota; class Alphaproteobacteria; order Rhizobiales; family Rhizobiaceae; genus JAPUFC01. Next base: position 99 of record JAPUFC010000083.1, read on the forward strand.
CGTTCGACGAGGTTCGTGCGATCGTAGATCGGGACGGCCTTCACGCCAGCGGGAAGCGCCTTGGCGGCGACTTCGAGCCTCTCTGCAGCCGCGCGTGCGACGATCCGGCTGTTCTCGCCGGCCAGCATGAAGACCGTGCCGAGCACCACCTCCTTGCCGTTCTCAGTTGCGGCGCCGGTCCGCAATTCCTCACCGAGGTCAATGTCGGCAACGTCGGCGACGCGGATCGGGATGCCGTTCCGGTTGCTGACGATGATGGCTTTGAGGTCCTCGATGCCATTGGCCTGACCGGGCGTGCGGACGAGATATTGCTCGCCATAGCGCTCGACATAGCCGGCGCCGACATTGTCATTGTTGAGCTCGAGCGCCTGAACGACGTCGCGCAAGGTGAGGCCGTAAGCCGAGAGCCGGGAGGGGATCGGGGTCACATGATATTGGCGCTCATAGCCGCCGATACTGTTGACTTCCGTGACACCCGGCGTGTTGCGGAGCTGCGGCCGGATCACCCAATCTTGAAGAGTGCGCAAATCCTCTGGCGTGTAAGCACCCCCGTCGGGCTTCCGCGCTCCCGGATCGGCCTCGAGCGTGTACATGAAGATTTCGCCAAGACCCGTCGCGATCGGCCCCATTTCGGGCGCGACCCCGGCTGGGAGCTGTTCGCGCGCCGATTGCAGCCGCTCGTTGACGAGTTGCCGCGCGAAATAAATGTCGGTCCCATCGTCGAACACCGCGGTGACCTGGCTCAAACCGTAACGTGAAATTGACCGGGTATATTGGAGGCCGGGCAGGCCCGCGATCGCGGTCTCGACCGGGAAGGTCACCCGCTGTTCAGCCTCGAGCGGCGAGAAGCCCGGCGCCTCGCTGTTGATCTGGACCTGGACGTTGGTGATGTCGGGGGTGGCGTCGATCGGCAGCTTCTGGAAGCTCCAGACGCCGATCGCGCAGAGGAGCAGGACGACGGCGAGGACCGCCCAACGGAAGCGGATCGCACCGGCGATGAGGCGCTCGAGCAGCGCCGGCTTGCCCGAAGGCGGAGCGGGCTCGGGAACGGTCTCAGTGGTCATGGCTCGCTCCCGACTTGTCGATGTCGGCCCGGATCAGGAACGCGCCATCGGTGACATATTGGGTTCCGGGCTCCAGCCCGCCGAGGACTTCGGTCCACTCGGGCGTGCGCCGTCCGATTTCGAGCATTCGGACTTCATACGTGTTGCCGACCTTGGCGAAGACGACTTCGAAGTCGCGGAAGCGCTGGATCGCCTTGGTGCGGACTGCGAGCGGCACGTTGGCCTGTGCGACTGCGAAGCTGCCTTCGACGGCCATGCCGGGGCGGAATGTTCGCGCGGCCACGCGCGGCAGATGGACGTGGGCGAGCAGCGTCTGGCTCGCGACATCGGCGGTCGGCACCACGGCTTCGACAACGCTCTCGATCGTGCCTTCTCCCGACAGACTTTTGAGCATGACCGGCTGGCCGACGCGAACCCGCTCGGCGTCGCGCGGATAGACGAAGAACTCGGCGTGGAGGTTGGTTGGATCGGCAATAGCGAACAGCGCGCGGTCGCCGGTGGTGTCGCCGACATTCACATTCTTCTCGACGATCGTGCCGCTGATCGGCGCGGTGATCGTATAGACCTGAAGCGAATGGCTCGACTCGACGCGGGCCAGGACTTGGCCGCGTCGGACCTGTTGGCCGATCTTGCCGCTGAGCGACACGATCAGTCCTGGCAGGCGGGCGCGGACCTCGGCGCGGCCTTCGGGGGTCACCTCGACCCGGCCGCCCATGTCGATGAGCTCGCTGACCGTCGCGGCGCCCGCCGTTTCGATCTTGATCCCGCCGGCCTTGGCGGCCTCGGGGGTAATCGTCGTGCGGCCCTCATAGGACTGATAGGCCCATTTATGATTGCGGCCGCCTTCCGACGCCTGCACGCGGACATCGAAGCTGTGCGGCTCGGTCACGACGCCATTGCCGCGCAGGAAGTCGTCCTGCGGCGCGAAGGCGAATTTGTCGATCTTGTTGCCCAGGCGAACAAGCTCCATGGTCAGCTGGACTTCGCCCGGCTTAACTGGCTTGTCATCGCGATAGGCGTAAACGCGGAATTCGGGATCGACGCCATCTTCAAAGATGGTGATCTCGAGCGCGAAATTGCCGTCGCGGAGCATTCGGCCGCGATGCGGCCCGCGCTCATATTCGCCGGCCGCGGCCTTGGCACCTTCCTTTTCGGGTGTAGCGGTGTTGCCGCAGGCGGCGAGAAGGGTGAGGGCAATGACCGATGCCGCCCCCAGCAGATATTTGGTCATCGGATCGTCTCCATCGTGGCAAGAAGGGGCGTGTGGCGACCGGTGAGACGGTCGAGCCTTACGCCGAGCAAATGAAAGCGCCGGAGCAGTTCGACGCGGCGCGTCTGCGCCTCGTTCACGGCGGTCTGCGCCTGCGCATATTCAAGGAAGGTGAAAGCGGTGCCGCCGCGTGCAAGCCCGTCGCGGATCAGCCGCGTCGCGCGATTTGCGCTCGGCAGCACTTCGGCATCGATCCGCTTCACTTCGGCCGCGATCAGGCGGCGGTCCGCGATCAGCTTGTCGATCTCGCGTTCGATCTCGATCCGTGCGACCGCGACATCCGCTTCGATGGCGCGCTGGTCGGCCTCGGCGCGGATCACATTGCCGCGGTTCGCCGCCTTGGTTCCGAGCGGAATCGAGCCGCCGACCATCACCGCGAAGTCGTTGCCTTCGCCGAAATGACGCAGGCCGACACGCCCGCTGGGGTCGGCGACATTGCCGCTCTCCGCGAGCTTAACCTTGGCACCAGCCGCCGCGAGCTCGGCGTTCAGCACTGCGACATCGACCGAATCTCCGCCCGCCGGAACGGAGAACTCGACATTCTGGAACAGCGCCGGATCGAGTTTGAATTCTCCCGTTCCACCCCACCAGGCCGCCAATGCGGAGCGGGCGATACGGGCATTCTCGCGTGCCTGTTCGACCGCAATCTCGGCCTGCGTCACGTTGGTGCGCGCTCGCTCGGCGGCGAACCACGGATCGAGCGCGCCGGTGACCCGCTTTACGACATCGAGTTCGACGCGCTTCAGATCGGCGAGCCGCGCCTCGGCAATGGGAATAGCCGCCTCGGCGGCGAGCGCCTCGACCCACGCCGCTTGTACCCGTGCAAGCCGGTCGAGCAGGCGGACGCGGTTTTGCGCACCGACAACAGCGACGTCGGCGCGCGCGGCGCCGATGCGCGCCTCGCGCTTGCCGCCGCGCTCCCAGGTTCGCTCGTACCAGCCGGTGGTTTGCGAGCGATTGAGCGGAGAATAGGGACCGGTGCCCGCAAAATCCTCGAAGTCGACCCCGACGACATCGCGCGGTCGGACGTCGGCCTGCAATATGGCGGCGTCCGCGGCCTCGAGGCGCGCGGCGTTCGCGGCAATGGCGGGATCGCTTGTCGCGACGCGCGATAGCGCTTCGTCGAGACCTAGATTTTGCGCCCAGACAGGCTGTGCGCTCGCAGCCAGCAGGACGCCTCCGGAGAGCAGGGCCCTGCGGATAGCATGCGCGCCGAGGCGCGCTCGAGATTTGAAGTACATGTGATAATGGCCTCGCTGAAAGGCATGGGAACATCCCACGCCTCAGGAGGCGCGGGAACTCAGGCGGTCAGCGAGCCAAGTCTGGGAGGGCGCTCGGGCCCGATGGGTCTCAGGCCCGCGAATTGCCGGTCCTTGCCGATGCCATGCAGCGCTGCGCTGACCGCAATTGCTGCCGCCACCGCCGCATTCGGCACGAGTAGATTGGGTCCGGTATCGCCATGATGATGATGTCCGCCCGCCAAATGGTCGGCGCGCGTTCCTTCGTCATCGGCAGGCGCATCGTCATGATGATCGGCATGCTCGTCGTGACTGTCATGCACCGCGTCGAGCGTAAAATTACCGACATCGCCATGGTCGTGCGAGATCATGAAGGCCGGGCTGTGCTGGATCTGGTCGGCCGCCTTCGCCGGCACCGCCGCCGCATAGGCGATCATCAGCGCGACGCAGAGTGCCGCGATCAGACGGTCGAAAAGGGCAGTCGAACGGATCACCCCAAAGCGTGTAATTGGGAGGCCGCCAGTTGGCAACCCGGCGGGGCGGACATCAGCGCCGAATTGAAAGAGCGGGCATAGGCCAGCGCGCCGCGAGGCTGGAAACTCTGTCTTCCTTTTGTCCGCGCGGGCGATATAGCTGCGCGAACGGGCAATGCGGACGCCCGTCCAGGCGGGAAGCCGCCCAAGTTCCGCTCCACGGGCCGCGATTCGCGGCAGGAGCGCGCTTGGCATGACGACGTCCGAACCTTCACCGCCGACCCTTAGTCTCACACGGCTGTTCCTGAAATTTCTTCGTTTCGGCTGCCTCGCCTTCGGCGGCCCCGTCGCACAAATCGCGATGGTGCGGCACGCCCTCGTCGAGGAGGAGCGTTGGATATCGCCCGCGCGCTTCAACCGGCTGTTGGCGGTCATGCAGATTCTTCCGGGGCCGGAGGCGCACGAGCTTTGCGTCCATCTCGGCATGGTGGCGCGTGGCCGGATCGGCGGGCTGCTTGCCGGGCTCGGCTTCATGCTGCCCGGCTTCTTCCTGATGCTTCTCGCGGCATGGCTTTATGAAGGCTGGATCGTCGGCTTACCCGGCGCAGCCAGCATCTTTTTCGGAATTCAGGTTGTGGTGCTCGCGATCATCCTGCGTGCCGTGCACCGGATCGGCAGTCATATTCTCGAAGATCTGTTGCTCTGGATCATTGCCGCGGCGAGCTTTGCGGCCACGCTCGCCGGGGTTTCATTCTGGATACCGCTTCTGGCTGGCGGGCTGGTCTATGCGATATCGGAAAGGCGGACGATCGCCGTGCTTATCGCCCTCGCTGCGGTGGCACTGGGTTTCGTCATTCCGGCAGCCAACCCGTTTCAACCGGTCACCTCCGGAGGCGCGGGCGGGACGGTCACGGCGCTCGCGCTCTTCGCGGCAGGGTTGAAGGGCGGCATGTTGACCTTCGGGGGCGCTTATACGGCCATTCCCTATGTCAGAGCCGACACCGTTGGGCGGGGCTGGCTCTCCGATGGCTCGTTTCTCGATGGTGTCGCTCTTGCGGGCGTCTTGCCGGCGCCGCTTGTCATATTCGCGACTTTCGCGGGTTATGTCGCAGGCGGATGGGCAGGTGCCATCGCCATCACGGCGGGCATGTTCCTCCCAGCCTTTGCCTTCTCGATGATCTTCTTCGAGCGCCTCGAAGCCGTGATCGAGAATCCGGCACTGCACGGGCTTCTCGCTGGCGTGGCCGCCGCCGTGGTTGGCGTGATCGCCGCTACGCTAGTTCAATTGGGCTGGTCGACCGTCGCCCGGGCATCGAGTATATTATTGCCAGTGCTGCTCTTCGTCGCTGCGCTCATTCTCGTCTGGCGGCTCAAGGGGAAGTTCGTCCTGCCCGCGCTCGTCATCGCCGGCGGCATTGCGGGCTGGCTATTGGGTCTGTGATGCCATGATAGGCGCCCGTGCCGATTGCCCTTTTGGGGGAGGTCGGATGTCATCAATGGATAGCGGAGCCGATGCGGCCTTAATAGCGTCCGGCGCGGCTGCACAACATGACGCCTTTGACTATCTTGATGCGCCCCGCCACCTGCTCAATTTTGACCGATTCGACGATGCATTTTTGGATTCGAACTGTGGTTATTTTTGACCCAGCACACAGGGAGTGTGGGGGTAAATGTGGGGATAGAAAAATTTATCTGGAAAATAAAGATAATAAAATCAATAGTTAGTCTACTGGTTCGATACAAGCCCTGCCACCAACGCTTTTGACGACGATCCTCACTTGCCGCGTCGCGGCACCGCGGC
>JAPUFC010000084.1 GCA_027492275.1 Mesorhizobium sp.
GACAAGAAGGTGTCGCGCGGCGCGCTGACCTTCATCCTGACGCGCGGCATCGGCCAGTCCTTCATCGCCCGTGACGTTCCTTCCTCGGAGGTGCTGGCCTTCCTAAGCCAGCAGCTCGCCGGATGACGGCCGCCGGCTGGATCGTCGCGGCGCTGCTCGCGCTCTGCTGCGCGATCGCCTTCCTGTGGCGCGACGCGCTGCTCGGCCGGCTCGGCTATCGCCTCGCGCCGCTGAACCAGCCGGCGGAAAAGCCGCGCAACGGCTCGGCGGAGCCGAAGGCGGAGGCGGGCCGCGACAGCCGCAAGGCCCGCGCCATGCAGGAGCTGGCCGAGCTGGAAGTGTCGGACGTGATGATCCACCGCACCAACATGCGCTCGCTCAACGCCGACCTGCCCATCGAGGCGCTGATCCGCGAGGCTTTGCAGAGCCCGGATACCCGCCTGCCGCTGTGGCGCGGAACGACGGAAAACATCGTCGGGGTGCTTCATGCGAAGGACCTGCTCAGCGGGCTGATCGAGGTGCAGAACGACATTTCGCGCCTCGACATCGCCAGGGTGGCGGCGAAACCCTGGTTCGTGCCCGACACGACGCCGCTCTCCGACCAGATCAACGCCTTCATCCGCCGCAAGGCGCATATGGCGATCGTGGTGGACGAGTATGGCGAGGTGGAAGGCGTCGTCACGCTGGAGGACATCATCGAGGAGATCGTCGGCGAGATCGCCGACGAACGCGACGTCGACCTGCCCGGCGTGCGCAAGGAGGCCGACGGCTCGATCGTGGTCGACGGCAGCGTGCCGATCCGCGATCTGAACCGCGCGCTCGGCTGGGACCTGCCCGACGACGAGGCGACGACGATCGCCGGCCTCGTCATCCACGAGACGCAGTCGATCCCGGAGGAGCGGCAGGCCTTCACCTTCCTCGGCAAGCGCTTCATCGTCATGAAGCGCGACAAGAACCGCATCGCGCGGCTGAGGATCAGGCCGGCGGCCGAGATCGTGCCAGCCGGCGCGAGACCGGCAGGCTGAAACGGACCTGTGACCATAGTCATTGACCATGGTCATTGCGATCCTTATCTTGTCGTCATGGAGGTGCCCATGACCGCCCACATCTCGAAGTCCAAATTCAAGGCGAAGGCGCTCGAATATTTCCGCCAGATCGAGACGACCGGCGAGCCCGTCATCATCACCGACAACGGCAAGCCGACACTGGAGATTCGGCCGGTAGCCTCGGACAAGCGCGACCCGTTCGAGATTCTCAAGGGCTCGGTCCTTCGTTATGATGATCCGTTCGAACCGGTCGGGTTGGAGGATTGGGAAGCCCTGAAGTGATCGTCATCGACACCCATGTGCTGGTGTGGTGGCTGTCCGATCGCTCGCGCCTCAGCAAGGAGGCTTTGCGGGCCGTCGAGGATGCACTGGCCGGAGATGGCGTGGCGGCGTCTTCGATCTCGGCCTGGGAGGTCGCGCTGCTGGTCGACAAAGGCAAGCTCGACCTGTCGATGGACCTGTTCCAGTGGCTGAAGGTCGCGGACGAAATCGTCAATTTCCGCTTTGTGCCGGTCGACCACATCCTGGCGGCAAGGAGCGTCGTAGTGCCGGATTTTCATCCTGATCCCGCCGATAGGATCATCGTCTCCCTGGCGCGGAACTTGGGCGCCCCCCTGGTGACAGCGGACGAAAAAATCCGCAGATACCCCCACGTCCGGACGATCTGGTAGCCTACCAGCGCGTCGGCTCACCCGGCGCGGCCGGCTCGATGGCGAGGGCGTGGAGCCCTGCCTTGAGTTCCGGCGTCAGGAGGTCGTTGACGGCGCGGTGGCGCGCCAGCCGGCCCATGCCCGCAAAGGCCGCGGCCACGATGCGGATGCGGAAATGCGTCTCGCCCGTGCCGTCGAAGGTGGCGTGGTGGCCGGATTCGACATGGTGATGACCGGCGTGGAGATGGCTCTCGTTGACGACCTCCAGCCGCTCCGGCGCGAAGGCGCGCCTCAGCTTATCCTCGATCGTGGCCTGTATCGACATCGCCGTCTCCTCTGCCCATATAGAGCCCGGATCGACCGCCGGCGCGCCGCGGCGACGCCTCCGCACACGATCCGGTGATTTGCCTCCCGTACGGAGCCTTTCCCGAAAATGTCAATTCTTGTATCGCACAGCCGTTGCGCCCATAACCCGTCATAGATGAAGCCGTATCCGAAATATTTCGAGAAGATCCGGGTCCGCCCCGAGAAGGACGCGGAGCTGAAGTCGCATGCGCCCGCCTGCCAGTGGGACGGTTGCGGCGAGCCCGGCACGCACCGCGCCCCGGTGGGCCGAATGCGCGAGGGCGAGTATTTCCGCTTCTGCTTCGATCACGTGCGGGAATACAACAAGGGTTTCAATTACTTCTCCGGCGTCGCCGACACCGAGATCGCGCGTTTCCAGAAGGAGGCGCTGACCGGTCACAGGCCGACCTGGTCGATGGGCACCAACAGCGGCGCCCGCGCCGCGCCCGATCCGGCGCAGGCGCGCTCGGGCCGGGCCGGCTACTACAAGAACATCCGCGACCCCTACAATCTGTTCGGGTCAAAGCAGCAGCACCAGCCGCGCGAGCGCAAGGCCAAGCCGCTTGAGGCCAAGGCGCTCGAAACGCTGGGCCTGGACGTGCGCGCGACTGGCCAGGAGATCAAGGCGCGCTATAAGGAACTGGTGAAACGCCACCACCCCGACGCGAATGGCGGTGACAGGGGATCGGAGGACCGTTTCCGCGACGTTCTGCAGGCCTATCGCGTGCTCAAACAAGCCGGTTTGTGTTGAGCCCGCATTCTGATAAGAGCGCGCCGAGCCCGAAAAGACACCGTTCCGCAGGCGTATCCCAGGACGCCGCGCCCGAGGATGACATGAACAAGGTCGACCGCGACATCGCCAACCTGCCCGACACGACGATCTCCGTGAAGGAGACGTTCGGCTTCGACTCCAAGATGGTGGTGCCCGCCTACAGCGCGTCGAGCGAGCATGTGCCCGACATCGATCCCGACTATCTGTTCGACCGGCAGACAACGATGGCGATCCTCGCCGGCTTCGCCTTCAACCGGCGCGTCATGGTGTCGGGCTACCACGGCACCGGCAAGTCGACGCATATCGAGCAGGTGGCGGCGCGGCTCAACTGGCCCTGCGTGCGCGTCAACCTCGACAGCCATGTCAGCCGCATCGACCTCGTCGGCAAGGACGCCATCGTGCTGCAGGACGGCAAGCAGGTGACGGAGTTCCGCGACGGCATCCTGCCCTGGGCCTACCAGCACAATGTCGCGCTGTGCTTCGACGAGTATGATGCCGGCAGGCCCGACGTGATGTTCGTGATCCAGCGCGTGCTGGAATCCTCCGGCCGCCTCACCCTGCTCGACCAGAGCCGCGTCATCCGGCCGCACCCGGCCTTCCGCCTTTTCGCCACGGCCAACACGGTCGGCCTGGGCGACACGACCGGCCTCTACCACGGCACGCAGCAGATCAACCAGGCGCAGATGGACCGCTGGTCGATCGTCACGACGCTGAACTACCTGCCGCACGACAACGAGGTGAACATCGTGCTGGCCAAGGCCAAGCACTATCGCGATGCCAAGGGGCGCGAGATCGTCAACAAGATGGTGCGCGTCGCCGACATGACGCGCTCGGCCTTCGTCAATGGCGACCTGTCGACCGTGATGAGCCCGCGCACGGTCATCACCTGGGCCGAGAACGCGGAAATCTTCGGCGATGTCGGCCTCGCCTTCCGGCTGACCTTCCTCAACAAGTGCGACGAGCTGGAGCGCTCGGTGGTGGCCGAGTTCTACCAGCGCGCCTTCGGGCAGGACCTTCCCGAGAGCGCCGCCAACGTGGTGCTGGCCTGAGGACGCGGTCACGGTGACCCTCGCGGACGCCCCCTCCACCATGCTTCGCATGGTCCCCCTCCCCCGCTTCGCAGGGGAGGAGATGCCCGCCGCGACCTCGATCCTCCCCCGTTCACGGGGGAGGTGGCCCGAAGGGACGGAGGGGGCGCTGCGGGTCCCGCCCGGGAGCTTCGCCTGATGGCCGGCCCCGGCGACAATTCCAGGAGCAAGACCAAGGGCGGCGGCGGCGACGACGTATTCCGGCGCGCCATCACCGTCACGATGCGCGCCATCTCGGGCGACAACGAGATGCAGGTCGCCTTCGCCAAGGAGCGTCCGGCGCTCGCCGGCAACCATGCGCGCCTGCCCGACCTGCCCAAGAAGCCGAGCGCGGAGGACGTGGCCGTCACGCGCGGGCTGGGCGATTCCATGGCGCTCAAGCGCGCCTGCCACGATCTGCGTGTGCACACCCGCTTCGCGCCGGAAGGCAAGCAGGCGCGCGCCGTGTTTGACGCGGTGGAGCAGGCGCGCGTCGAGGCGATCGGCTCGCGCGCCATGGTCGGCGTGGCCGACAATATCGGCTCCATGCTGGAGGACAAATACGCCCGCGCGAACCTCGCCGAGGTGACCGACCGCGCCGACGCGCCCTTGGAAGAGGCTCTGGCGCTGATGGTGCGCGAGACGCTGACCGGCCGCCCCGCGCCGAAAAGCGGCCGCAACATGGTCGATCTGTGGCGCGGCTTCGTGCAGGAGAAGGCCGGCGCAGATCTGGAAGGGCTGCTCGGCAAGATCGACGACCAGCAGGCTTTCGCGCGGCTGATCCGCGACATGCTGGTGTCGCTGGAAATGGCCGAGGAGTTCGGCGAGCAGGACCAGTCCGAAGACGAGACCGACGAGAACGATCCCGAGCCCGAGGGCGAGGAGAATTCGGAAGATTCCGCCGAGGACGAGAACGGCGGCGACAAGTCGCCGCCCGACCAGCAGGACGGCGAGAGCGACGACGACGAGGAAAGCGAGACCCAGGCCGCCGAGGCGGATGCCGACGACCTCGCCGACGACGAGGATTTCGAGACGGAGAAGCCCGGCGAGACGCGCCGTCCCGACCCGTTCGCCAATCTGTCGAACGAGACCGACTACAAGGTGTTCAGCACCGAGGCGGACGAGACGGTGGGCGCGGAGGAACTGTGCGAGGAGGAGGAGCTCGACCGCCTGCGCGCCTATCTCGACAAGCAGCTCGTCAACCTGCAGGGCGTCGTCGGGCGGCTGGCCAACCGCCTGCAGCGCCGGCTGATGGCGCAGCAGAACCGCTCCTGGGACTTCGACCTGGAGGAAGGCTATCTCGACCCGGCGCGGCTGGTGCGGGTGGTCATCGACCCCATGCAGCCGCTGTCCTTCAAGCGCGAGCGCGACACCAAGTTCCGCGACACGGTCGTGTCGCTGCTGATCGACAATTCGGGCTCGATGCGCGGGCGGCCGATCACGGTGGCGGCGACCTGCGCCGACATCCTGGCGCGCACGCTGGAACGCTGCGGCGTGTCCGTCGAAATCCTCGGCTTCACCACCCGCGCGTGGAAGGGCGGTCAGGCGCGCGAGAAGTGGCTGAAGGAGGGCAAGCCGGCCAATCCCGGCCGGCTCAACGATCTGCGCCACATCATCTACAAGAGCGCCGACGCGCCCTGGCGGCGGGCGCGCCGCAATCTCGGCCTGATGATGCGCGAGGGCCTGCTTAAGGAGAACATCGACGGCGAGGCGCTGCTGTGGGCGCACCAGCGCCTGATCGCCCGGCCGGAGCAGCGCAAGATCCTGATGATGATCTCGGACGGCGCGCCGGTGGATGATTCGA
>JAPUFC010000085.1 GCA_027492275.1 Mesorhizobium sp.
ATTCACCATTCACCATTCACCATTCACCATTCACCATTCACCATTCACCATTCACCATTCACCATTCACCATTCACGCCGCCTTGCCGCCGGCGTTCATCGCCTCGTCGGCCAGCCGCCCGGTTAGCTCCGCCATATGGTCGAAGCACGCCTTGTAGCTCGCCACGCCGGCGGTGGCCGAGCGCAGTTCGATGATGAGGTTGCCGATCTCCGATTGCGGCATCGTCGCCTCGACGACGTCCCAGCCCGGCCAGCCCGGCCGCGCGTCGAAGCCCAGGATCTGGCCGCGCCGCTGCGGCACGATCGCGGTGACCTTGGCGGTCGCCTCCGAGGGCGTGTGGATCTCGACCTTCATGACCGGCTCCAGCAGCACGGGGGAGCAGGCGGTCATGCCCTCCTTCATGCCGATCCGGGCCGCCATCTGGAACGCCATGTCCGAGGAATCCACCGTGTGATAGGAGCCGTCCGACAGGTTCACCGCGATGTCGACCACCGGGAAGCCGAGCGGGCCGGTGCGCAGATAGTCGCGCACGCCGGCGTCGACGGACTGGATATACTGGCGTGGCACCACGCCGCCGGTGATGGTCTCGGTGAACTGGAAACCGGTCCCGCGCGGCAGCGGCTTGATGTCCAGCACCACGTCGCCGAACTGGCCGTGGCCGCCGGACTGCTTCTTGTGCCGGCCGCGTTGTGTCGTGCCCTTGCGGATGGTCTCGCGATAGGGAATGGCGGGCGGCCGCACCTCGATGGCGATCTGGTTCTTGCCCTCCAGCCGCTCGATGGTGACGCGCAGGTGCATCTCGCCATGCCCGGACAGGATGGTCTCGGCCGAATCCTGGTCGTGCCGCACGGTCAGCGAGGGGTCTTCCTCGGCCAGCCGCTGCAGCGCGGCCGACATCTTGACCTCGTCCTTCCGCTCCTTCGGCTTGAGCGAGAAGGCATAGACCGGAGCCGGCGGCTCGAGCGCCGCGAGCGCAGCGATGCCGGCCCTCGCCGAGGTCAGCGTGTCGCCCGTGCGCGCCGCCTCCAGCTTGCCCAACGCCACCGTATCGCCGGCGGCGGCCGACGCGACCTTGGTCTGGCCGGCGCCCAGCATGCGGTAGAGGCCGGAGACCTTGGACACGTCCGTGGCCCCGCCGCGCAGCTCCATGCCCTCCGTGACCGTGCCAGACAGCACGCGGGCCATCGACAGCTTGCCGCCATGCGGCGTGTGCACCGTCTTCATCACCTGCACGACGGTCGAGCCGTCCTCGGCGAGGCCGAGGCGCGCGCGCGTCGCCGCGATGTCCGGCCCTTCGTGGCGTATGGCCTTCAGGAGCCGCAGCACGCCGTTGCCCTTTTCGGCGGTGCCGATCAGCACCGGCGTCACCGCGCCGGCGCGCAGGTCGGCCGACAGATCGTCGAACACCTCGTCGCGCGGCGGCTCCTTTTCCTCCAGAAGCTGCTCCATCAGGAGGTCGTCATGGTCCGCCAGCTTCTCCAGCATGGAGAAGCGCGCCTCGATCTCGCCGGCGCGGTCGTCGTCGGGAATGTCGGCGATCTCGGCGTCGCTGAAATCGCGCCACACATAGGCGCGCTCCAGCGCCAGGTCGATGGAGCCGACGACGGCGCCGTCGCGGCGCAGGGCGATCTGTCGCAGCAGCAGCGGCACGGCGCTGGCCGGCTGAAGCATCTTGAGCGCCTCGCGCACGCCGAGCGTCGCCTTGTCGATCTTGTTGAGGAACAGGATGCGCGGCACGCCGTGCTCGTCCAGCTTGCGCAGGATGAGCTGCAGGGCGGGGATCTTCTTCTCGTCGGCCTCCGCCACCACCACCGCGAGGTCGCAGGCGGCGAGCACGGGCTCGGCCTCAAAGGCGAATTCCACCGAGCCGGGGCAGTCCACGAAGGTCAGCGTGTCGCCCATGAACTGCGTCGTGGCGAAGCAGGCTTCCACGCTCATGGCGTGCGCCCGCGCCTCGGGCGAACTGTCGGACACGGTGCCGCCCGACGAAACGGGATTCTGGCGCGCTATCGCGCCGGTGCGGGCGAGTATGGCTTCAAGAAGGGTCGTTTTTCCGCTGGCGAAGGGACCGACGATGGCGATGCATTTCGGTCCCGGACGTCTTCCTCCGGCGCGGTTTCCCATGGCGTAACCTCCACTCCTGGCGTTTCCCGAAGAGCGGCGGCCGGCCCCGTCGGCCGTCGCGCGGCCGTTTCGGGTCTCGTGCCCGATAAGGCCACGCGAATATCGTCACACGGGACGCGAGGCAGGGCAAGGGACTTCTTGCCGGCGAAGCTCAGCAGGCCGGTTCGGCGTCGTGCGTGATCACCGCGCGGGCGGTGAGTTCGTCGTCGCCGCGCAGGATCGCGAAATCGGCCTGCCCGTCCGGCACGAAGGTCAGCCGGATGCGATTGGCGTAGGTCACGGCGTCCTGCTCGAAGCCCGGCAACAGCTCGAAGCGCACGGCGTAAAGACCCGCGGTCATGGACAGCCGCATCTCGTCCAAGACCGTGGCGAGCAGAACGCCCTGGTCGCCGACGCGCAAAGGCACCTCGACCGCGCGGATGCAATCCGGCGCGAGGGGCGGGCGGCTACCGCGAAAATCAACCGCGATGAGCGACGGGCCGTCATGGTCGGGCACGCCGAACGACACGTTGCCCTCGCGCCAGGCGAAGCCTTGCGCGACGTGGTCGTCTGTCCAGAGATTGAGCTGCGCGAGTTCCGGCCGATAGACCGCCAGTTGTCCGTAGAGGATCTGGAGGCTAATTTCCGTGGCCATTTGTTTAGGGTCCTACGATGATGGTGACTTTCCAGCCCTCCTTAGCGCCCCGTAACTGTGCCCCAATTTGTGCGCCCGCGCTTCGGTTGTCCGCAGGACTTATATACCTGACGGAGGCCCCTTCGCCACCTTCCGCGAACATGGCCGGCGGGTATTCGTCGCGGTCCAGGCCGGGCCGGGGAGGATAGGGGGTCAGGCAGGCCAGCCGCCGCGCCGCGGCCCCCGCCCGGTCGATGGTGAGGGTGCGCGGATGACCGGCCCGCTGCGCCTCCTCGACATGGGACGCGGTTTCCGGCGCCAGCCTGCGAGAGATCACCACCGCGATCGAGCCGGCGGCGCCGGACCTGTCCCGCGACGCCGCCCGCCTGCACAGCGCGCGCCAGAAGCGCATGTGGCTGATGGAGGAGTCTATCGGATTCCACACGCGCGGCGTCGAACTCATGCCGGAAACGCAGAACGATACGCACTCTGTCCGCCACTGACGGCGGCGGTCCGGGCGACTATCCTCTCCAGCCTTGTGCTTGTCCAGCCGGGGGCCGCGACGACCGGGTCGCGACGAGACTTAGACCAAAGTCATAATCCCAAAGCATCTCTGCCGTTCGCCGGGGCAGTCTGTCAGAAATGTGCCGCTCAAAAGCCGTCGAAGCGCCTGATTCCGGCGCGCCGGGGCTCAGGCCTTATTCGGGGAGGACCAGACAATGGCAATTTCGTCTGCCGCCGGCGCCACGAGGCGCGGCATGACAAGGGAGGAGAAGAAGGTCATCTTCGCTTCTTCTCTCGGCACCGTTTTCGAATGGTACGATTTCTATCTCTACGGCTCGCTGGCCGCCTTCATCGGCGCTGCCTTCTTCGCGGAATACCCGGAAGCCACGCGTAACATCTTCGCGCTGCTGGCGTTCGCCGCCGGCTTCCTCGTGCGTCCGTTCGGCGCGCTGGTGTTCGGCCGCCTGGGCGACCTCGTCGGCCGCAAATACACCTTCCTGGTCACCATCCTCATCATGGGCGTGTCGACATTCCTCGTCGGCCTGCTGCCCGGTTCGGCCACCATCGGCATCGCCGCCCCGGTCATCCTGATCGCCCTTCGCATGCTGCAGGGCCTGGCGCTGGGCGGGGAGTACGGCGGCGCGGCCACCTATGTCGCCGAGCACGCCCCGAACGACCGGCGCGGCTACTACACCTCGTGGATTCAGACCACCGCGACGCTCGGCCTGTTCCTGTCGCTTCTGATTATCCTGGCGGTCCAGACCTATCTCGGCCCCGATGTGTTCAAGGCCTGGGGCTGGCGCGTTCCGTTCCTGCTTTCGGTCGTGCTGCTCGGCATCTCGGTGTGGATCCGGCTGACCCTCAACGAATCGCCGACCTTCCAGCGCATGAAGGCGGAGGGCAAGCAGTCCAAGGCACCGCTTACCGAGGCGTTCGGACAGTGGAAGAACGCCAGGATCGCGCTGCTGGCGCTGCTCGGCCTCACGGCCGGCCAGGCGGTGGTGTGGTATTCCGGCCAGTTCTACGCGCTGTTCTTCCTGCAGAACGTGCTCAAGGTCGACGCCGTCTCGGTCAACATCATGATCGCCATCGCGCTCGCCCTCGGCACGCCGTTCTTCGTGCTGTTCGGCTGGCTGTCGGACAAGGTGGGCCGCAAGGTGATCATCATGGCCGGCCTGCTGCTCGCCATCGTGACCTACTTCCCGCTGTTCAAGGCGCTGACCTGGGCCGCCAACCCGGCGCTGGCCACCGCCCAGCAGACCACGCGGGCGACGGTCGTCGCCGCCCCCGGCGACTGCACGTTCCAGTTCAACCCGGTCGGCACGGCGAAGTTCACCAAGTCGTGCGACATCGCGACCTCGTTCCTGACCCGCAACTCCGTCCCCTACGACGTGCAGATGACGGCCGCTCCCGGCACGGACGCCACGGTGACGGTCGCCGGTACCGTGATCCCCGCCTATGACGCGGTGAAGTCGGGCGCCGACGCGGCGGCCAAGGCCACCGCGTTCAACGGGGCGACCTACCAGGCGCTGCACAATGCGGGCTATCCGCTGAACCAGAACGCGGCCGGCGCGTGGAGCATGACGGCGGACCCGAACGCGGTGAGCTGGCCGATGGTCATCGCCATCCTCTTCGTGCTCGTGCTCTATGTGACCATGGTCTACGGGCCGATCGCCGCCATCCTGGTGGAGATGTTCCCGACCCGCATCCGCTACACCGGCATGTCGCTGCCTTACCACATCGGCAACGGCTGGTTCGGCGGCCTGCTCCCGGCGACGGTGTTCGCCATGAGCGCGGCGGCCGGCGATATCTACTACGGCCTCTGGTACCCGATCGTGATCGCGGCGATGTCCCTGGTCATCGGCACGCTCTTCGTGAAGGACACGCTGGGCACGGACCTGCAAGCCAAGGACTGACGGCCGCTTCAGGCCGAACGGAAAAGCCCGGCGCGCGACCCGCGCCGGGCTTTTTTGTCGTCGGACCCTGCCCGCCGCCGTTCCGCTTCAGCTATGCTGTCATGGAGACCGGACAGCCAGAAGGAGTTTCACCCGTGAAGATCGTTCCCTGCGGCAGCGTGCCGACCACCTCGGCGCCATCCAGCCACTTCACCGGCCGCGTCCTGCACCAGGCGCTGGTCCTTCGCGAGGCGCCCGCGCGCCTTGCCGCGGCGCTGGTCTCGTTCGAGCCGCGCGCCCGCACCTACTGGCACACGCACCCCTTCGGCCAGACGCTCTATGTCGTGTCCGGCGCCGGCCAGGCGCAGAGCTGGGGCGGTCCCGTGCGGGAGATCAGGGCCGGCGACGTCGTCGTCTTCGAGCCGGGGGAAAAGCATTGGCATGGCGGCGGCCCGGCCACGGCCATGAGCCATGTCGCCATGCAGGAGCATGTCGACGGCGTCTCGGCGACATGGCTGGAAGAGGTCGCGGACGAGGCGTTCGACGCGTCTCCGGCCGGCGGCTGAACGGCCAGGGGCGGGTGGATCGCTCCGTCCGCCCTCGCGGCGCCGTCAGCTCAGCGAGGCGGTGAAGCGCTGGATCGCCGTGCAGGCCTCCTCCAGCACCGGCTCGGAGGTGGCGTAGGAGACGCGGAAGTTCGGCCCCAGCCCGAACGCGCTGCCCCACACGACCGCGATGCCCTCGGCCTGCAAAAGCTCGGCGCTGAAGGTCTCGTCGCTGTCGATCACCGTTCCGGCCGGCGTCTTCTTGCCGATCAGGCTGGCGCAGGATGGGTAGACGTAGAACGCACCCTCCGGCGTCGGGCAGGTCAGGCCGCGCGCCTGGTTCAGCATCGACACGACGAGGTCGCGCCGGTTCTGGAACGCCACGCGGCTGGTCGCGATGAAGTCCTGCGGCCCGTTCAGCGCCTCCACCGACGCCCACTGCGCGATCGTGCAGGCGCCCGAGGTCTGCTGGCCCTGCAGCATGTCCATCGCCTTGATGAGCTGCTGCGGCCCGGCGGCGTAGCCGATGCGCCAGCCGGTCATGGCATAGGCTTTCGACACGCCGTTCATGGTCAGCGTGCGGTCGAGCAGGTTCGGCTCCACCTCGGCGATGGTGCTGAAGGTGAAGTCGCCATAGATGAGGTGCTCGTAGATGTCGTCCGTCAGCACCCAGACCTGCGGATGCTTGAGCAGCACGTCGGCCAGCGCCTTCAGCTCGGCGCGCGTGTAGGCCGCGCCCGACGGGTTGGAGGGCGAGTTCAGGATCAGCCACTTGGTGCGCGGCGTGATGGCCTTCTCCAGCGCCTCGGCCGTCAGCTTGAAGCCGTTGTCGATCGAGGTCGGCGCGTAGACCGAGGTGCCGCCGCAGATCGCCACCATCTCTGGATAGCTCACCCAGTAGGGGGTGGGGATGACGACCTCGTCGCCGGGGTTCACGCTGGCCAGCAGCGCGTTGAACAGGATGTGCTTGCCGCCGGTGGCGACGATGGTCTGCTCCGGCTTGTAGTCGATGTTGTTCTCGCGCTTGAACTTGGCCGCGATCGCCTCGCGCAGCGGCACGATGCCGAGCACCGGCGGATATTTGGTCTCGCCGCGCCGGATGGCGTCGATCGCCGCCTGCTTGATGTTCTCGGGCGTGTCGAAGTCGGGCTCGCCGACGCTGAGGCTGATGATCTTGCGCCCGGATTTCGCCAGCTCGCGCGCTTTCTGCGTCGCCGCGATGGTGGCGGAGGGCTTTACGCGCGAAAGGGCATCGGCAAGGAAGGCCATGACAGTGTCTCCGGGTAGGCGGCCTGCGGGCCGCGCCGGCTTCTTTGTCTCAAAGCCGCGCGAATCGCAAGCGCTCCGTCGAATGCGGCGGCGCGTTAACGCGGCGGAAAACCTTTGCGTGTCAGGAGTGGCGTTCGAGGAAGCGAAACAGGCGGCGCGAACAGTGCCTCGCAGCATCGGCATTGCCCATATCGTGCGTCGGGACGACGGCACGTCGACCGGCGTCTGGGGCGTGCATGTCCTCAAAAGCGCCTTCCAGCCCATTTTCGCCTTCGATCGCGGAAAACTCTCGGTCGTCGCCTTCGAGGGGCTGATCCGGCCTTTCCGCGACGGCGAGCCGTGGGCGCCGGGCGCCTTCTTCTCCAGCATCGACCCGGCCGACCGCCTGCATGTCGAGACGCTGACGCGCACGCTGCATCTTCTCAACGCCGCCGCCTTCCTGCCGGCCGACAGGCAGGTCTTCGTCAACTTCAATCCGGCGCTCTTCGTCGAGCGGGCCGTCGCCGAGACGGCGCTGCGCGAGATGCGCCTGGTGCTGCACGAGGCCGGCATCGATCCGCAGCGCATCGTCTGCGAGGTCACCGAGCAGCGCAGCGGCTCGCAGGACGCGTTCTTCGACTTCATCCGGACCCTGAAGGCGGACGGCTTCCGCATCGCCGTGGACGACTACGGCGCGGAGGATTCCGACATGTTGCGCATCCGCGAGTTGCAGCCCGACATCGTCAAGTTCGATGCGCGCTGGATCGCGCGGCTGATGGAGAGCGGTCCCGGCCTGGCGCTGCTGACGACCATGGTCAGGGCGTTCGAGGAGCAGTCGATCCGGACGGTCTTCGAAGGCATCGAGGATGCCGGGCAGATCGAGCTGGCCGAGCGCGCGGGCACCTCCATGATCCAGGGCTATGCGCTGGCGCGTCCGCAGATCGTGCCGGCCGACTTCACGCTTTACGACAGCTCGCCGCTCGTCGCGGCCGGTCCGACGCCGCAGGAGCGGCGGCGCGACGAAAAGCCGTCCCTTCCGGGCGTCGCGTCGCGGCGGCCGGTCCGCAGCTTCGGGCGCAGGGCGGCCCTGTGAGCGGCGCCGCGGCGGGCATGCCGGACGGCGCGGGACATGCGATCGTCACCGACGAGATCGGTCTTGCGAGCGCGGTGATCGGCGATGTCCATCTGCGCACCGGCTACCGGCCCCTGTTCGCGCGAAGCGGCGACGACCTGCATCCGGTGGCCGTCGAAGGCCTGGTGACGCGATGGCGCAACGGCCGCGCGCTGGACCCCGGCGGTCTGGACTGGGGCGCGGATGCCGTGCGCCGGGCGAACCGGCTCGGCCAGATCCTGTCCATCCGCAACATGGCCAATATCGGCACGGATGCGCCGCTCGGCCTTCTGATGCGCTGGGACGGCGCGGTCGAGGCCGGCCAGGATGCCGGTCTGCTGCTCGCCGAGGCCGAAGGGGCCATGCTCGACCCCCGGCTGATGATCGTCCTTGCCGAGACGGGGACGGATGCGATGCACGACCCGATGCGGCGCTGGCGCGACGCCGGCGCGAGCATCGCCGTGTCCGACCTCGGCGGCATGGAGGCGGTGGTCGCCCACGGCCTGGCCGATCTCATCCGCATGGATGCGTCGTGGCTCTCCGATCAGATGGTCGATTCCGGCGCATGGCGTCTGCTGCGGGTGGCCGTCGACAGGCTGCGGGAGGCGGGGATCGGGCTGCTGGTCGACCGGGTCGCGTCGCCGGGCGATCTGCAGGCGGCGCTCGCCATCTCCGCCGACCTCATGCAGGGACCGCATCTGGCGGCGCCGTTCCGCGTCGGAACCGTGTTCGACGATGCCCCGCGGCCCGTAGCCGCCGCCGGGACTGTCGTGCGCCTGTTTGGATGACCGATCGATCCCGCTGATCGGACCCAGCAGAATTTCTGACTGGAAGCTTCGGCCCGCCGGGCCATACTAGGCAGCAACCCGGGAGCCCGCCCATGCTTCGCCTCTATGGAATGGCCGACAGCGGAAACTGCTACAAGCCGCGCCTCTTGATGGCGGCGCTCGGCATGCCTTTCGAGCATGTCGCGATGGACTATGGCCAGGGCGGCACGCGCTCGGCCGGCTATCTGGACAAGAATCCCAACGGCATGGTTCCGCTGCTCGAGCTGGAGGACGGCCGCGTGCTGGCCGAATCCAACGCCATCCTGCTCTATCTGGCCGAAGGAACGAGGTTCCTGCCCGCCGACCGCTACCAGCGCGCATTGGCCTGTCAATGGCTGTTCTTCGAACAATATAGCCACGAGCCCTACATCGCGGTCCGCCGCTCGCTGCTCACGCAGCCGCACCGCGCCGCCGATGCGACGCCGGAGCGCCTGGAGGCGACGTTCCAGCGCGGCAACAAGGCGCTCGGCGTGATGGAGGCGCGGCTTGCCGCCGAACCCTTCTTCGCCGGCGATGCCTGCAGCGTCGCCGACATCGCGCTCTACGCCTACACGCATGTGGCGGGCGAGGGCGGCTTCGATCTGGATCGCTATCCGGCCGTCCGGGCCTGGCTCGCGCGCGTCGAGGCGGAGCCGGGCTACGTGCCGATGAGCTGGCTTCCCGGCGAACGGCCCGGCGCAGGGCGTTGACTCAGATCAATGCCGCGCCGAACATCAGGGTGCAGGAAAAGCACCGGTGATGTCGCAAGGGAGGACGATGTGTACAGGAACATCCTTATCGCCACGGACGGCTCTGAACTGGCTGGAAAAGGCCTTGCCCATGGTCTCGATCTGGCCGCCGGCGCGGGGGCGGCGGTGACCATCGTGACCGTCACGGAAGCCTGGTCCGCGCTGGAGATGGCCGACGAGGCGCGCCAGGGCCACTACGACGCCATCGCCCGGTTCGAGGCGGTCGCCAACGCACGGGCGCAGAAGATACTCGACGCCGCCGCGGCTGCGGCCTCGGCCAGGGGCGTCAAGACCGTCACCGTTCACGTGCCCGACCAGAAACCCGCCGAGGCGATCATCGACACCGCGAAAGAGAAGGGTTGCGACCTGATCGTCATGGCCTCGCATGGCCGCCGTGGCGTCGGCCGATTGCTCATCGGCAGCCAGTCGATGGAGGTCGTCAGCCACAGCACGATCCCGACGCTCATCGTGCGCTGACGGACCGCCATCGGCGAGCGCGGCCACGCCCCGAACGCGGACGGCGCAAAAAAAGGCGGGGCAAAACCCCGCCTTCGCTTCCTTAGAGGGTCTGAACCGGCTTTCCCTTCCGGTCCCGCAGCTATCTGCTGTTCGGGTTGCCGGTCGTTTCAGCCGCGGCGCGCCGCTGGCGCGGCCGTCAGTCCATCCGTGACTTGCCGCGCGCTCCGCATCGCGGGAGCGCGCCGGACGTCAGCCCGCCTTGGAAAGAGATCCGGCAGCGGACTTGCCGGTGCGGCGGTCCTGCTGGATCTCGAAATTGATCTTCTGGCCTTCGGTGAGGGTCGTCATTCCGGCCCGCTCGACGGCGGAGATGTGAACGAAGACGTCCGCGCCGCCCGCGTCCGGCTGGATGAAGCCGAAGCCCTTGGTGGCGTTGAACCACTTGACCGTACCAGTTGCCATGCAAATTTCCTTCGTTTTCGCGACGATATCCGGGTGATGCCACCCTGTTCAACGAGATTTTGGAGATAGACGTCAGCGAACGCGATAGCGAGGCAACAGATCGATCGGCCAAATCACCGTGCAACCATCTAATAGGCCTGAGCGCCGAAAACAAGGCCGTGGCGAGGGGACGGCAAAAAAAGCAATATTTTCGCAGGGCGCGATGAACCGAAAGGCAGGTCAGCGTCGTTAGAGCGGAACGCGTAAACGGGCCATCCTGGCCGGGAGGCAATCATGAAAGCAGTTCTCGCCGCATTGTCGCTGGTTCTCGTCTCCGCAGAGGCGCATGCGATCTCGCGCTACAATTCGCAATCCATGTCCTGCGCCGAGGCGAAGGCGGTGGTGCGGGAGGAGGGGGCGGCGATCCTGCGCTGGCGCTCCGCGCGAAACCCCACCCTGCCGCTCTACGGCCGGTTCGTCCGCGACGACAGCTATTGCAGCGGCCTGGAGCGCGCCCGGACGTCTTTCGTGCCGACGAAAGACCGATCCGCCTGCGCCGTCTACGAATGCAAGCCCTACTATCCCGAGGACGGAAATTTCCTGCTGTTCCGCAACTGAGCGCTCAGAAAGGCAGGGCGATCTGCTCCGCCTTGCGGGCCGGCGCAGAACCTTCCAGCGCCAGCATGCGCGCCTTCGTGACGGCGCCGCCCGGAGCGGAAAAGCCGCCGATCCTGTTTCCCGCCGCCAGGATGCGGTGGCACGGCACGATCAGCGGGACGGGATTGCGGCCGAGCGCCTGGCCCGTCTCGCGCGCCAGGCCGGGATGGCCGGCCCGGTTCGCGAGCTGTCCGTAGGTCAGCGTCTCGCCGTAGCCGAGGGCGAACGTCTCGCGGTAGACGGCCAGCCGGAACGGATCGACATTCGAAAGGTCGGGCACGACATCGGCGAAGCTCACGCGCTCGCCGGCGAAATAGCGTCTGATGCGCGCCACCAGCTCCACCGTCGCCGGGCTGGCAGGACGGGTTTCCGGGCCAGAGGCGGCGGCAAGCCGCCGCAGGCGGCCAAGGTCGGGCTGGGGAAGCCACAGGCGGCTGACGCCGCTCGCCGAGGCCGCGATGCCAGCCCAGCCGAACGCCGTCTCGAAGACATGCACCGCCTTGTGGTCGTCCATTGTCGCCATGGCTCCACGATACCAGCCTCGATTCTCGGAACAAAACAAAAACACATGCTATCTTCGCGGATTTGCGCGCCCGGGCAGCGCTTCGCGCCGGTTGCAGGGCGCGTGCCGCTGGGTTATGGCTGGCGCGGGGGACTGCTTCGGAGACGGCGCCAACCTTGGCTGGACCATCATCTCATCATCTCTGCGCCGTGTTCGCGCTGCTGGCTCTGGGCGGCTGTGCGACCTCCGGCATGGGGCCCTCGGCGAGCCTGGACATGACCGCGCCCTCGGCGCCGATGCAGGGTCCGCCTCAGCCCGACATCCAAGTGGCGGCGCTGGAGCTTCCCGACACCATCGCCGTCGTGCCCACCTCCTATGCCGGGCCCACCCCTTCGGCGGCCATGCACCTCGCCGCGCTGGCTTCCGCCGCCCAGCCGGCGGCGCTGCGGCCGATGGACGCCGCCCCGCTCGCCTCCGCTCCCGCCGTGGAGCCCGAGGGCGGCCGGACCGTTCTGGACGGGCTGATCGCCAAATACGCCGCGCTCTACCAGGTCCCGGAGACGCTGGTGCGCCGCGTGGTGAAGCGCGAGAGCAACTTCCGGCCGCAGGCCTACAACAGCGGCCATTGGGGCCTGATGCAGATCAAGCACGCCACCGCGCGCGGCATGGGCTATGACGGTCCGGCCAACGGGCTTCTGGATGCCGAGACGAACCTCAAATACGCGGTGAAGTATCTGCGCGGAGCCTTTCTCGTGGCGCAGGGCGACCACGACCGCGCCGACCGGCTCTACCAGTCCGGCTACTACTACCACGCCAAGCGCATGGGCCTGCTCGACGAGACGGGCCTCGGCCGCGACCGGGTCGCTAGACGCGCAGGTTCCTGAGCCTGGGCGCGCGCGTCCACAGCACGATCGCGAACAGCACCACGACGCCGGCCATCAGCGCCATCGAGGCGCGCGCGCCCGCGAAGGCGGCCAGCGTCGCCGTCGCGGCGGTGCCGAGCGAGACCAGCCCGCGCGCGGTGAACAGGATCGACAGAACCCGGCCGCGATAGGCGTCGTCCGTCGTCATCTGCAGCACCGTGTTGTTCGAGGAATTGTAGGCGATGTGCATGGCTCCGGCGAGGAACAGCAGCGGAATGGCCAGCGCGTAGCTTGGCGACATCGAAAACAGCATCAGCGCCAGGCCGAAGCCGCCCATGAACAGGAGCATGGCGGAACCGGTGCGCGCCTCGCGCTGCACCCAGGCGGCGAAGAGCCCGCCCGCGATCGATCCCGTGGCCGCGACGGACACCATGACGCCGAGGCCGG
The DNA here is from genome assembly GCA_027492275.1 of Mesorhizobium sp. Classification (GTDB taxonomy): domain Bacteria; phylum Pseudomonadota; class Alphaproteobacteria; order Rhizobiales; family Rhizobiaceae; genus JAPUFC01. The sequence goes on from JAPUFC010000085.1 coordinate 12,965, forward strand.
TGGAGCCGACATGGAAGACGTCATGCGCGAACATGGCCAGCAGTTGCAGATAGGGCTGGGCGAAGAAGGTTGGCACCAGCGCCACAAGCACCAGCAGCAGCAGGACGGAATCGTTGCGCACATAGCGCACGCCCTGCGTCATGCTAGCGAGGAAGCTTTCGCGCCGCGCGGCCCGCACCGCTTTCGCCGGCAGGCGGATCATCAGCAGCATCACCAGCACCACGGTGAAGGACAGCGCGTTTGCCAGGAAGCACGCCGCCGTTCCGAAGGCGCTGATGATCGCCGCCGCCAGCAGCGGCCCGATGACCTTGGAGATGTTGAACACCACCGAGTTGAGCGCCACGGCGCTCGGCAGGTCGTGGCGCGGCACCAGCTCCGAGATCAGCGAATGGCGCGCGGGCGTGTTGAAGGCGATGACGATGCCGCGCCCGGTGGCGAGCAGTAGGATGGCCCAGATCGGCGCGTCCCCCATATAGACGAGCACCGCCAGCAGCACCGCGAACAGCATGGCGCAGCTCTGCGTGATCATCAGCAGCAGCCGGCGGTCCACCATGTCGGCCACCACCCCGCCCACCAGCGCGAAGAACACCAGCGGCAGGCCGCGCGCCATGTTCACCAGGCCGAGATAGACGGGCGAATCGGTGGTGGAGATGACCAGCCAGTTGAGCGCCACCTGATCGAGCCAGTCGCCCGAATTCGAGATCAGGTTCCCCGCCCAGAGCAGCCGATAGTTGCGGTGCTTGAACGCGGCGAACGTGCCACTTTGGACGGGCGTGCCTTCCGGCAGCACGTCACCCATGGCGGGGTTCTCGAAGGTCTGGCATCAGCGCGGTATAGACCCCCGATATCCCCCTGAAAAGGGAGATGTCGACGCGCCCGGCCGCTCTCGAATGTCCCCGGGGATTCAGGGACGGACCGGGTCAGGCGCGCGCCCGGACCTTCATTGGTAGATCGGCTCGTGGGTCTCGGCCAGCCGGCGCACCATCTCGATCTCCTGCCTCAGGTGCTCCCAGCCTCTCGCCGAAAGCGCGGCGACGTCGCTGTTTTCCGTTCTGGCCAGCGCGAAAACCGACTCGATGTCCTCCAGCAGATGCGGATCGCGGATGACCAGCAGCGTCAGCAGCGCCTTGAGCAGACGGTCGTTGGCGAAGATGCGTGCTCTCAGTTCGTCGTTCATGAGAACCTCCTTGGGGAGGAACAGCCATCTCCCCGGGATGTTCCGGATCGCCGCGCGCCGCCTCCGCCGGGCGGCTCAGAAATAGCTCTGCAGCGGCCGCACTTCGAGGCTCCCGGCCTTGAGCGCGGCGATGGCCTCGGCGACCGCCGCCGCCCCCGCCATCGTCGTGTAGTACGGCACCTTCTGCATCAGCGTGGCGCGGCGCAGCGACTTCGAATCCGACATCGCCTTCTGCCCGTCCGTGGTGTTGAAGACGATCTGCACCTGGCGGTTGCGGATGGCGTCCTCGATATGCGGACGGCCCTCAAGAACCTTGTTGATCTTGTGCGCCTCGACCCCGTTCTCGGCCAGATAGCGCTGCGTGCCGCCTGTGGCGAGCACCTTGAAGCCGAGATCGGCCAGCCGCTTGACCGAGGGCAGCACCTTGGCCTTGTCCTCATCGCGCACCGACACGAACAGCGTGCCCGAGCGCGGCAGGTCGACGCCCGCCCCGAGCTGGCTCTTGGCGAAGGCGAGGGCGAAATCGCGGTCGAGCCCCATGACCTCGCCGGTGGACTTCATCTCCGGCCCGAGCAGCGTGTCGACGCCGGGGAAGCGGGCGAAGGGGAACACCGCCTCCTTGACCGCCACATGCCCCGGCACCTTCTCGCGCGGGAAACCGCCATAGTGGGCGAAAGCGTCCTCCAGCGGCTCGCCGGCCATGATGCGCGCGGCGATCTTGGCGATCGGCTTGCCGACCGTCTTGGCCACGAAGGGCACGGTGCGCGAGGCGCGCGGGTTGACCTCGAGCACGAAGATCGTGCCGTCCTTGACGGCGTACTGCACGTTCATCAGTCCGCCGACCTTCAGCGCCCTGGCGAGCGCGGCGGTCTGGCGCTCGAGCTCGCCGACGATCTCGTCGGACAGCGAATACACCGGCAGCGAGCAGGCCGAATCGCCGGAATGGATGCCGGCCTCCTCGATATGCTCCATGATGCCGCTGACATAGGTCTCGCGCCCGTCGCACAGGCAGTCGACGTCCACCTCGATGGCGTCGGTGAGATAGGTGTCGAACAGCAGCGGGTTCTTGCCGAGCAGCGTGTTGATCTGACCGGTCTTGTCGTTGGGATATTTCTGCTTGATGTCCTCCGGCACGAGGCCGGGCACGGTGTCGAGAAGGTAGGCCTGCAACTGGTCTTCCCGATAGATGATCTGCATGGCGCGGCCGCCCAGCACGTAGGACGGGCGCACGACCAGCGGGAAGCCGAGCTCCGAGGCGACCGTGCGCGCCTGCTCGACCGACCAGGCGATGCCGTTCTTCGGCTGCACGAGGTTGAGCCTGTGCAACAGCTTCTGGAAGCGGTCGCGGTCCTCGGCGAGGTCGATCATGTCGGGCGAGGTGCCGAGGATCGGGATTCCGGCCTTCTCCAGCGCGTCGGCGAGCTTCAGCGGCGTTTGCCCGCCGAACTGCACGATGACGCCGTGCAGCGTGCCGGCCGCGGCTTCCGCGCGCAGGATCTCCAGCACGTCCTCGGCCGTCAGCGGCTCGAAATAGAGCCGGTCGGAGGTATCGTAGTCGGTCGAAACGGTCTCGGGATTGCAGTTGACCATGATCGATTCGTAGCCGGCCTCCGCCAGCGCGAACGCGGCGTGGCAGCAGCAATAGTCGAACTCGATGCCCTGGCCGATGCGGTTCGGCCCGCCGCCGAGGATCACCACCTTCTTCCGGTCCGAGACCTGCGCCTCGTCGGCGAGCTTTCCGGCGAACGGCGTCTCGTAGGTGGAATACATGTAGGCGGTGGGCGACGCGAACTCGGCCGCGCAGGTGTCGATGCGCTTGTAGACCGGGTGCACGTCGAGCTTTTCGCGCAGGGTCGCCACGGCCGACGCCTCCATGCGCGCCAGCGAGGCGAGGCGGGCGTCGGAAAAGCCCATGGACTTCAGCATGCGCAGATTGACGGCGTCCTGCGGCAGCCCGTGCTCGCGCACGCGCGCCTCCATGGCGAGGATGCCGGCGATTTGCTCCAGGAACCACGGGTCGATCCGGCACATCGAATGCACGTCCTCGACCGAGGTGCCGGTGCGCATCGCCTGCGCCACCATGCGCAGCCGGTCCGGCGTCGGCGTGCCGAGCGCGGCGCGGATCGCGTTGCGGTTCTCCGACGTGTCGCCGCCGGACTCCAGGCCGGGGATCTCGATCTCGTCCAGGCCGGTGAGGCCGGTCTCCAGGCCGCGCAGCGCCTTCTGCAGCGATTCCTGGAAGGTGCGGCCGATGGCCATCACCTCGCCGACCGACTTCATCGCGGTGGTCAGCGTCGGCTCCGCGCCGGGGAATTTCTCGAACGCGAAGCGCGGGATCTTCGTCACCACGTAGTCGATGGACGGCTCGAAGGAGGCCGGCGTCGCGCCGCCGGTGATGTCGTTCTCCAGCTCGTCCAGCGTGTAGCCGACCGCGAGCTTGGCCGCGACCTTGGCGATGGGGAAGCCCGTCGCCTTGGAGGCCAGCGCCGAGGAGCGCGACACGCGCGGGTTCATCTCGATGACGACGAGGCGGCCGTCCTTCGGGTTGACGGCGAACTGGACGTTCGAGCCGCCGGTCTCGACGCCGATCTCGCGCAGCACCGCGATGCTGGCGTTGCGCATGATCTGGTATTCCTTGTCGGTCAGCGTCAGCGCCGGCGCCACGGTGATCGAATCGCCGGTGTGCACGCCCATCGGGTCGACGTTCTCGATCGAGCAGATGATGATGCAGTTGTCCGCCCTGTCGCGCACCACCTCCATCTCGTACTCCTTCCAGCCGAGCACGGATTCCTCGATCAGCACCTCGGTGGTCGGCGAGGCGTCGAGGCCCGAGCCGATGATCTCGAAGAACTCGGCGCGGTTGTAGGCGATGCCGCCGCCCGTGCCGCCCATGGTGAAGGAGGGGCGGATGATGGCCGGCAGGCCGACCACGTCGAGCGCCTGCGCGGCGATGCCCATGGCGTGAGAGACATAGCGCTGCTTGCGGTCGCCCTCGCCGAGGTTCCATTCCGTTTCCAGCGCGTCCAGCTCGGCGTCCGAGGCGTTCGCGGCCCTGAGTTCGGCGCGCCGCGCCTCGTGCTTCCTCTTGTCGGCGTCCTTGGCGTCGGAGGCGTTGGCGAGCATGGAGCGCGGCGTCTCCAGCCCGATCTTGGCCATCGCCTCGCGGAACAGCGAGCGGTCCTCGGCCTTGTCGATCGCCTCGGCGTTGGCGCCGATCATCTCGACATTGTAGCGCTCCAGCACGCCCATGCGGCGCAGCGACAGCGCCGTGTTGAGCGCGGTCTGGCCGCCCATGGTCGGCAGCAGTGCGTCCGGCCGCTCCTTGGCGATGATCTTGGCGACGACTTCGGGCGTGATCGGCTCGATATAGGTGGCGTCCGCCAGCTCCGGGTCGGTCATGATCGTGGCCGGGTTGGAGTTGACCAGGACGACCCGAAAACCTTCCTCCTTCAGCGCCTTGCACGCCTGGGTTCCGGAATAGTCGAACTCGCAGGCCTGGCCGATGACGATGGGACCCGCGCCGATGATCAGGATCGACTTGATGTCGGTGCGTTTCGGCATCGGGGCTCTTTCACGTTGCGCCAAGCGCCGGCGCGGGCAAACCCGGTCGGTGCGCGAGGCGGAAATCTGTATGGCTAAGCGCGCCTTATAGGGTAGGGCGCGGGCAGGGGGAACCCCGAAAATCGCCCTCCCGCGCTGTTGTGGACGACTGCGCGGGCGCGTCCCTCAGATGCGCTGCGCGCCGAGCTCCGCCTGCCAGCGGGCGAGGCAGTCCTTGAGCGCGGCGCTCAGCAGATAGGGCTCGGTCTCCGCGTCGATGACTTCGCGCGTTTCGAACGCGAAGGCGTCCGCGCCATGCGCGTCCCAGGCACGCTGCAACGCCGCGTTCCGATGCGAGCCGAGCTTCAATTCGGAGCGGATGCGGTTCTCGATCTGGCCGAGATTGGGCGAGGAGCCGACCCACAGGCTGCCGTCCCGCCTATCGCGGAAGGAGAAGACGCCCGCCGGCACCTTTTTCTCTTTGTACGCGGCGACGGCGGCTTTGCGGTCGATCGTCTTCATGGCTGCGGCTCCGGCACGAACGGCTCCGGCCCATAGCACGGCGGGCCCGGACAGTCATCCGACGGAACGCCGGGCACCGCCCCGCGTTATGAACGGCTGCGGCATGCGCCGCGAGGGAGATCATCGCCATGGGCACCGAAAACGCACCGACGAAACAGGGCAAGGAATCCGGACAGGGATTGCGGCAGGCGGCCGCCGCCGAGGAGCGCAAGGTCGAGGCGGAAAAGGGCAGCGACCTGAAGAAGGGTGAAAAACGCTTCGAGGAGCGCGCCAGGAGCTCGGACGGCAAGAGCGCGGGCGCCAAGCAGCGCAGCTAACCCATGTCCCGAAAGCGGGAACCGCAATCGGGACAGACTGGAACTTGGGTAGCGGCTAGGTCCGACCGGCTTCGGACGGATCGTTGAGCGCATTCGGATCACGCTGTGGAACGGCCGTCGGCCGGACGTGCGTGGCTACGGCCGCACCGCCCCCGCCGCCGCCGCCCGGCACGAGATGCACGACCTTGAAGCCGCGCGCGCGCAGTTCGGCCAGGAAGCCCGGAAGCATCGCCGCCGTGCGCGGGTGGATGTCGTGGAACAGGATGATGCCCGAACCGCGCGCGCCGAGCAGCTTCAACGTCCGCTGCCGCACCTGATCGGGGCTGGACGGATAATAGTCCTTGGAATCGATGTCGGCGTCCAGCACCACCATGTTGCGCAGCGCCAGGTGGCGACGCAGCGCGGCGGTGTCCGAGAGGTAGGGGAAACGGAAGAACTTGTCGGCTCTGGAGCGGTAGGGTCCCAATGCCGCCTGCACGCTTTTGATCCCGTTCTCGATCTGGGCGCGGGCGGCCTCGTCGCCCATGCTCCGCAGGTTGGCGTGGCCCTGCGTATGCGTGCCGATGGAGTGGCCGCGCGCCGCGACCTCGCGGACCAGCGCGGGATGATAGCGGGCCATGTCGCCCACCATCAGGAACGTCGCCTTCACGCCGTTGGCGCCGAGAATGTCGAGGACCCTCTTGGTGCGTCCCGGCATCGGTCCGTCGTCGAAAGTGAGCACCACCTCCTTGGGACCCAGCTTGATGTCGGACAGGCGGTTGACGGTGATCGTGCGGCCGGCGAGCCGCCCGGAGGGCGCGTGCACCGAGATTTTCCCGTCGTCGGCAAGCGAGATCGGGCTTCGCCCTTCAGCCGCGAATCCGAGCTTCGGAACGGTCGCGTTCTCGGCCGATTCCCGGGGCGCGGTCGCGCATCCCGTTAGCGACAAGGCCAGGATCAACCCTTTGGCCAGAAACGCCAAGCCCCGCATGCGACACCCGTGTGATGATGGAACCCGCCGCATTCATGAACGGTTAAGGTTAACGCTCCGTATATCGGTCGGGTCCGCGGGCGGCGCCGGGGCGAAAATGCTGTCACTCGGAAGATTGCTGCGGTATTCGTTGGCTGGCGGGCATCGCTGAAAAGGGAAATACCATGCTGTGGAAGGGCCGTCGGCAGAGCGACAACATTCAGGACGCGCGCGGCGGCGGCGGTGGCGGCGGCATGCCCGGCGGCTTCGGCCGCCGGCCGATCAACATCCCGCTAGGGCGGGGCGGCGGCGGCCTGAGCTTTTCGACCCTTATCATCCTCGTCGTGCTGTTCTTTGCGTTGCGTGCCTGCGGCATCGACCCGCTCCAGATCCTGGCCGGCGGCGGCTCGGGCGTGCCGGGCGGCGGCGGGCAGGTGACGGAAGGCGCGCCGCCCGCGAGCTCCGACGAGATGACGCAGTTCGTCGCCACCGTGCTGGCCGAGACGGAGGACGTCTGGAAGGGCGTCTTCCAGGCCGAGGGCCGCACCTACGAGGAGCCCAAGCTGGTGCTGTTTTCGGGGCAGATCTCGTCCGCCTGCGGCTTCGCCTCGTCGGCGTCCGGCCCGTTCTATTGCCCGGGTGACCGCAAGGTCTATCTCGACACGAGCTTCTTCAACCAGATGGCCCGCCAGTTCCAGGCGGCGGGCGATTTCGCGCAGGCCTACGTCATCGCGCACGAGGTCGGCCACCACGTGCAGAACCTCACCGGCATCCTGCCGAAATTCAACCAGATGCGGCAGAACATGAGCGAGGCGGACGCCAACCAGCTTTCGATGCGCGTCGAGTTGCAGGCCGACTGCTTCGCCGGCGTCTGGGCGCATTTCACGGCGCAGAAAGGCCTGCTCGAGGAGGGCGACGTGGAGGAGGCGCTGAACGCCGCGCAGCAGATCGGCGACGACACACTGCAGAAGCGCATGCAGGGCTATGTCGTGCCGGAAAGCTTCAACCACGGCACGTCGGCGCAGCGCCAGCGCTGGCTGGCGGCGGGCATGAAGAGCGGACGCCTGGCGGACTGCGACACCTTCAACAACCCGATCTGAGGACGCCTGGCGACAGTTCTGCCGGCGACGATCCGTCGTCGGCAGGCGTTCTCAAAAAGGAAATCTGACTAAGACGAAGCGGCTGATGCGGAAGCCCGTGTCAGGACGGGCGCACGAAGCTCTTGTAGACCCAGCCCGACTTGCCGTCGAACTCGATCCGGCACCAGTCCTTGCACTCGAAGACCTGCACCCTCGTCTTGGCGGGCACCGTTCCGATGGGCTTGGCGCCCTTCGCCGGCCGCGCGCGCAGGGTGACCGGGCTCACGATGCTTCCGGCCCTGCCGTCTGCAGTCTGGCCCTTGTCGGACGACGGACCCTTGTCGGGCGACGGAGCCAGCGCCGCGGTGCGCTCGGCCGAAACGGGCTTTGCATCGACGGTCTCTGGCAATTCGGTCATGCCGGCTTCGCCCATCGGCTCGTCGCCGGCCGCGTCCGTGGAGCCGGTGGCGGCGAAGGCCATGAGCGGCGGGGCGTCGGCCAGCGGATCGTCGTCGAACGTGTCGGCCATGGCCTGCGAGGGAGCGAAGAAGCTCGAACTGCGCCTCGGCCGGGCCGGTGACTGGCCTGAAGCCTGATCGGCGGAGGCGACTTGCGGCATGGGAGCTGTATTCGGCCGGACCGACGCGGTGACCGGCGCCGCCGACTCGGCGGGACGTTCCGCCACCTTCTGCGCGTCCTCGACCTGGCGGGTGCGCGCCTCGATATGCGCCATCTTGGCGGCGCGGATTTCCGCCCGGCCGGCGAGATATTCAACGAAAAGCAGGCTCATCACGCCCGCGCCGACGACACATGTGACGGCGGTGCCGATCCGCAGGGCACGCATGGACAAACGCAATCTCGGGCGAGGCACGGCCGCGATGAGCGCGGCGACCGGCGCTTGCCAAGCGTTTCCCCCAACACGTTTCAACAACGGTCTCCGTACAAGCCCCCGCCTGCAGATCGACCTTATCGATTCGAAATGTGGCAGAGCTTGGTCGGAAAGCCAAGATTTTGTCGACGAAAGGATTGTTCAGCGCTCCGCGAGCGCCGGCTCCCCGCGCCGTTCGCGGATGAGATTGGCGAAGCGGCGGAAAAGATAGTGCGAATCCTGCGGCCCCGGCGAGGCTTCCGGATGGTGCTGGACGGAGAAAATGGGCTTGCCGGTGACGGCGATGCCGCAGTTCGAACCGTCGAACAGCGAGACATGCGTCTCCTCCACGCCCTCGGGAAGCGAAGCGCGGTCCACCGCGAAGCCGTGGTTCATGGACACGATCTCCACCTTGCCGGTGGTGTGGTCCTTGACCGGGTGGTTCGCGCCGTGATGGCCCTGGTGCATCTTCTCGGTCCTGCCACCGAGCGCCAGCGCCAGCATCTGGTGGCCGAGGCAGATGCCGAAGACGGGCAGGCCGCTGTCCATCAGGGTGCGGATGACCGGCACGGCGTATGCGCCGGTGGCGGCCGGGTCGCCGGGGCCGTTGGACAGGAAGATGCCGTCCGGCTTCATCGCCAGTATGTCGTCGGCGGCGGTGGTGGCCGGCACGACCGTGACCTTCGCGCCCAGGCCCGCCATGAGGCGCAGGATGTTGCGCTTCACGCCGTAGTCGATGGCGACGACATGCATGGTCGGCGCGTCCTGCTCGGAAAAGCCTTCGTTCCAGACCCAAGGCGTCTCGCGCCAGACCGAGGACTGGCCGGAGGTGACCTCCTTGGCGAGGTCCAGGTCGATCAGGCCGGACCAGGCGGCGGCCTTCTTCTTGAGGTCGGCGACGTCGAAGCGGCCGTCGGGCGCGTGCGCGATCACGGCGTTCGGCATGCCCTTGTCGCGGATCAACGCCGTCAGGGCGCGGGTGTCGATGCCGGCCATGGCGACGACGCCGCGCTTCTTCAGCCACTGATCGAGATGCTCGGCGGAGCGGTAGTTCGACGGCTGCGTGATGTCGGCACGGAAGATCGCGCCGACCGCGCCGTGCCGCGCGGCGGGCGACAGGTCCTCGATGTCGTCGCTGTTGGCGCCGACATTGCCGACATGAGGGAAGGTGAAGGTTACGATCTGGCCGGCATAGGAGGGGTCGGTGAGGATTTCCTCATAACCCGTCAGCGCGGTGTTGAAGCAGACCTCGGCAACGGCCTCTCCGGTGGCGCCGATGCCGCGTCCCTCGATGACGGTCCCGTCCGCGAGAACGAGCAGGGCGGTGGGCAGGCTGGCTTCCCCCCAGGGGGCGGTGATGGCGGTCATCGGTCACTCCGGCGTGATGGCTGAACGCTTGATAAAGGGTTCGCCGCGCTCCATATGGGGCGCGGAAACGGAGCGGGCAACGCGGCTGGCCGCGAAACCCCATGCGACATGTCGTTCAGGTCCATGCAGGGCGCGGACAATAGGTCAACGCAGCCGGACGGTCAATCGCGCGGAACCGCTTGTCGGGTAAATATTAAAGTCAACAATCTCAAAGACTTAGGCACGTTGCGGCATTTGCCTTGAAAGCCGCGCGGCGCTATTGTCTCGCAACGCACAAGGAGAAAGCCATGCGCGCGGTGCTCGCCGAGGCCCTCAAGAACGCCCTGAAGACGCAGGACAAGCGCCGCATCTCGACGCTGCGGCTGATCCATGCCGCCATCCAGGACCGCGACATCGCCAACCGCGGCGCCGCGAAAGACCCGGTGAGCGACGAGGACATCCTGCAGATCCTGACCAAGATGGTGAAGCAGCGTCAGGAATCGGCCAGGGCGTTCGAGGACGGCGGCCGGCCCGAGCTCGCCGCGCAGGAGCGCGAGGAGATCGCCGTGATCGCCGAGTTCCTGCCCCGGCAGATGGGCGAGGAGCAGGTCAAGCAAGCCTGCCAGCAGGTCATCGCCGAGATGGGCGCGGACGGGCTGCGCGACATGGGCCGCTGCATGGCGGCGCTGAAGGAGCGCTATCCCGGCAAGATCGACTTCGGCAAGGCGAGCGGCATCGTCAAGACGCTGCTCCAGTAGCCGCCCGCGTCACGACGCCTTCGCCGGCGGCCGCTGGCCCTTGTTCAACTCATAGGCGTAGGAGATCGCGGCCACCGCCGTGGCGGCGATCATCCCGCCGAGGCCGACGAGCGGCAGGGCGCGGTAGCCGAGGCCGGCGTTCAGCATGGCCGCGCCCACCGACGCCGCGATGGCGATGCCCACGTTGAAGCCCGACGGGATCAGCGCCGAGGCGAGGTTGGGCGCGTCCGCCGTCCAGCCGAGGATGCGCGACTGGATCGGCGTTCCGATGGCGAAGTTGAGCGCGCCCCACAGCACGATCACCGCGACCATCGGGACGGGGTAGGGGCTGGCGGCGTACATGGCGGCCATGACGGCGGCCTGCATGGCCAGCAGCGCGATCAGCGAGGGCATCAGCTTCCAGTCCGACAGCCGGCCGCCCAGGAAGACGCCGATCGTCGCGCCGACGCCGTTGGCGAGGAGGACGAAGGGCACGGTCGATTCGCTGAGCCCGGTGACGCCGGTGAGGTAGGGCGCGATGTAGGTCAGCGGCACGAACTGCGCCATCATCAGCATCAGCATGACGATGAGCGAGGACCAGATCTGCTGGCGGCCGAGAACGCGGACCTCCTTGAGGAAGCCGGCGGGACGCGGCGCGCCGACGCGGGCGGGCAAAAGGGCGGCCACCGCCAGCATGGCGACGAGGCCCAGGCCGAACATCGCCCAGAAGGTCGAGCGCCAGCCGAACGCGTTGCCGATCGCCGTCCCGAGCGGCACGCCGACGACGTTGGACACGGTGAGGCCGGCGAGGATCACCGCCACCGCCATGCTGCGGCGCTCCGCCGGCACGAGGCTGACGGCGACGACCATGGCGACGCCGAAATAGCTGCCATGCGCCACGGCGGTGACGACGCGCAGCGACAGCATCGAGGTGAAGTCCGGCGCCAGCGCGCAGGCCATCTGACCGAGCGTGAAGAGCGCCAGCAGACAAAGCAGCAAAACCTTGCGCCGCAGGGCGACCGTCGCCAGCGTGACCAGCGGACCGCCGACCGCGATGCCGATCGCGTAGCCGGAGACGAGGTAGCCCGCCGTCGGGATCGACACGCCCAGCCCGCCGGCGACCTGCGGCAGCACGCCGGCGATCACGAACTCGGTCGTGCCGAAGGCGAAGGCGGCGATGAACAAAGCGAGGAGCGGAAGCGGCATGTTCGGTTCGTCTTGCTGGAAACGCGGGTCTTCGACCATGGATGGCCTCGCCCGGCAACCGCCAAATGCTGGTCCAGCGGGCGGGGCCGGCGATCCGGCGCCGAAGGACGGTGTGGAAAGCGGGCGTGACGCCGGCATGACGCTCGCGCACCGGCGCGGAGACCCTTATATGTCGGGCAACAGAGCCGGGACAGATGCGCTTCGAAACCTCCTTCCTCGACGAGATACGCGACCGGGTCCCGATCTCGTCGCTGATCGGCCAGCGCGTCTCCTGGGACCGGAGGAAGACGAACGCGTCGCGGGGCGACTGGTGGGCCTGCTGCCCGTTCCACGGCGAGAAGTCTCCGTCCTTCCACTGCGAGGACCGCAAGGGCCGCTACCACTGCTTCGGCTGCGGCGTCACCGGCGACCATTTCCGCTTCCTGACCGAGCTGGACGGGCTGAGCTTCCCGGAAGCCGTTGAGCGCGTGGCCGAGATGGCGGGCGTGCCGCTGCCGGCGCGCGACCCCGTTTCCGAGCGGCGCGAGAAAGAGCGCGCCAGCCTGACCGACGTGATGGAGATGGCGACGTCCTTCTTCGAGCAGAAGCTGCAGGCGGCGGAAGGGGCGCGGGCGCGCGCCTATCTGCGCGAGCGCGGGCTGGCCCCGGCCACGCAGGCGGCCTTCCGGCTCGGTTATGCGCCCGACAGCCGCAATGCGCTGAAGGAGTTCCTGGCGTCCAGGGGCGTCGAGAAGGCGCAGATGGACGCCTGCGGCCTGACGGTGTTCGAGGACGTGCCGGTGTCGTTCGACCGTTTCCGCGACCGCATCATGTTTCCGATCCCGGATTCGCGCGGCCGGATCATCGCCTTCGGCGGCCGCGCCATGTCGGCCGACGTGCCGGCCAAATATCTCAACTCGCCCGAGACCGAGCTCTTCCACAAGAGCAACGTGCTCTACAATTTCGCCCGGGCGCGCAAGGCGCTGGGCCGCGACGGCACCGTCATCGCGGTCGAGGGCTACATGGACGTGATCGCGCTGGCGCAGGCGGGCGTCGAGGGCGCGGTGGCGCCGCTGGGCACGGCGCTCACCGAGAACCAGCTCGACCTGCTCTGGCGCATGTCGCCCGAGCCGGTGCTGTGCTTCGACGGCGACCAGGCCGGGCTCAAGGCCGCGCTGCGCGCCGCCGACTTGGCGCTGCCGGCGGTGCAGCCGGGCCGCTCGGTGCGCTTCGCGCTGCTGCCGGACGGCAAGGACCCCGACGATCTGGTCCGCGCCGAGGGAGCCGGCGCGTTCCGCGCGGTGCTGGCCGAGGCGCGGCCGCTGGCCGACATGATCTGGGCGCGCGAGACGGCGGGCCATGTGTTCGAGACGCCCGAGCGCAAGGCGGAGCTGGAGCGCACGCTGCGCGACGTGACCGCGCGCATCCGCGACGAGAGCGTGCGCTTCCACTACCAGCAGGACATGCGCGAGCGGGTAAAGGCCTTTTTCGGGCCGGCGGTCGAGCGCGCGCAGCAGAACGGCCGCCGCGACCGCCAGCAGGGAGGACCGGGAGCGCGGCCGCCACGCACGGGCGGCGCCGCCGCGCGTCTGCCGGTGTCCGACAGCCTGACGCGTTCCGCGCTGGTCAAGCGCGCCAGCGGTACCATGTCGCTGCGCGAGGCCGCCATCGTGGTGGCGCTGGTCAATCACCCGGCGCTGGCGGAGGAGTATTTCGAGCACGCGGAGTTCCTGGAGCTGACCCATCCCGACCTGAAGGCACTGCATGCCGCGCTGCTGGACGCCATGGCGCATGATGCGGCGAACAGCCGCGAGGACGTCGTCGCGACGCTGGAGAAGGCGGGGCACGGCGAGCGCTGGCGGCAGGCGGTGATGCTGGCGCGCCGCGCGCGGCTGTGGCCTGTGCTGGAGGAGGCTGCGCTGGGCGACGCGCGCGAGGCCTTCCTGCAGGCGCTGCACTTGCAGCGAAGCGCCGGCGCTCTACATAGGGAGCTGAAAGCGGCCGAGATGGCGCTGGCGGCTGAGCCCACCGACGAGAACTTCCGTCATTTCGTCGAGGTCCAGTCGCAATTGCGGGACGCGCAGGCGACCGAGGCGCTTATCGAAGGCTTCGGTGTCCAGTCGGGAAGGGCCGGACGCGGATTCTGAGCTTTTGATTCGCTTTTTTGCGGCGAATCATGCGACAGCCGCTTGACCTGCCGGCTCAATGTCGGAATCAGGAACGATTCGGACCTGCGATTGGACGCTGCGATTGACAGGATGATGTATCGGCCGTGGTGATGCGGGGCTGTCGGGTCCGCCGAGGCCAGGATTAGACGAAACTTAAAGATTGCGTGGGATCAGCCGTCGGGCTTCGGAATGCTTTCCGCATGGCCGGCGGGACCGCAGCGGGTTCGACCCGGTCCGGATATGATCAGCATCGCGCGAAAGAAGGCTTGAGAATGGCGAAACCGGAAAAGGACGAGGCTGAACCCGAACGCGAAGGCAGCACGGACGGTCCTTTGCTCGACCTCTCCGACGACGCCGTCAAGAAGATGATCAAGGCCGCCAAGAAGCGCGGCTACGTCACCATGGACGAGCTGAACGCGGTGCTGCCCTCCGAGGAGGTCACCTCCGAGCAGATCGAGGACACGATGTCGATGCTCTCCGACATGGGCATCAACGTCGTCGAGGACGACGAGCAGGCCGAGGAAGGCGGCGAGGCCGAAGCCGGCGACGCCGAGGAGGACGCCAACGAGCTGGCCGAGCAGACCGGCACCGCCGTCGTCGCCGCGCCCGCCAAGAAGGAGCCCACCGACCGCACCGACGATCCCGTCCGCATGTATCTGCGCGAGATGGGCTCAGTCGAGCTCCTGTCGCGCGAGGGCGAGATCGCCATCGCCAAGCGCATCGAGGCCGGCCGCGAGACGATGATCGCGGGCCTGTGCGAGAGCCCGCTGACCTTCCAGGCCATCATCATCTGGCGCGACGAGCTGAACGAGGCCAAGATCCTGCTGCGCGAGATCATCGATCTCGAGGCGACCTATGCCGGGCCCGAGGCCAAGGCCGCGCCCGTGGTCGAGCGCGTTGAGGAGGATGCCAGGCCGAAGGCCGAAGAGCCGCGGGGCCGCCGCGGCGCGCGCGAGGACGACGACATCACCAATGTCGGCGGCGACACGCGAGGGCTGGAGGAGGACGAGGAGGACGAGGACGAGGCGAACCTGTCGCTGGCCGCGATGGAGGCCGAGCTGCGGCCGCAGGTGATGGCCACGTTCGACGAGATCGCCGACACCTACAAGAGCCTGCGCAAATTGCAGGACCAGCAGGTCGAGAACCGCCTCGCCGCCTCGGGCACGCTGTCGCCCAGCCAGAGCCAGAGGCTCAAGGAGCTCAAGGACCAGCTCATCAAGGCGGTGAAGTCGCTGTCGCTCAACCAGGCGCGCATCGAGGCGCTGGTCGAGCAGCTCTACGACATCAACAAGCGGCTGGTGCAGAACGAGGGCAGGCTGCTCAGGCTGGCCGAGAGCTATGGCGTGCGCCGCGAGGAGTTCCTGCGCGAGTATCAGGGCTCGGAGCTCGATCCGAACTGGAGCCAGAAGGTTGGCGCGTTGACCACGCGCGGCTGGAAGGAGTTCTCCCGCAACGAGGAGAACGGCATCCGCGACCTGCGTTCCGAGATTCAGCAGCTCGCCACCGAGACGGCCATTTCGATCGCCGAGTTCCGCAAGATCGTCAATCAGGTGCAGAAGGGCGAGCGTGAGGCGGCGATCGCCAAGAAGGAGATGGTCGAAGCCAACCTTCGCCTCGTCATCTCCATCGCCAAGAAGTACACGAACCGCGGCCTGCAATTCCTTGATCTGATTCAGGAAGGCAATATCGGCCTGATGAAGGCGGTGGACAAGTTCGAGTACCGCCGCGGCTACAAGTTCTCCACCTATGCGACGTGGTGGATCCGGCAGGCGATCACCCGCTCGATCGCCGACCAGGCGCGCACGATCCGCATCCCGGTGCACATGATCGAGACGATCAACAAGATCGTGCGCACCTCGCGCCAGATGCTGCACGAGATCGGCCGCGAGCCGACCCCGGAGGAGCTGGCCGAAAAGCTTGCCATGCCGCTGGAGAAGGTGCGCAAGGTTCTCAAGATCGCCAAGGAGCCGATCTCGCTCGAGACCCCGGTGGGCGACGAGGAGGATTCGCATCTCGGCGACTTCATCGAGGACAAGGGCGCGATCCTGCCGATCGACGCGGCGATCCAGGCCAATTTGCGCGAGACGACCACCCGCGTTCTCGCCTCGCTGACGCCGCGCGAGGAACGCGTGCTCAGGATGCGCTTCGGCATCGGCATGAACACCGACCACACGCTGGAGGAGGTCGGCCAGCAGTTCTCGGTGACGCGCGAGCGCATCCGCCAGATCGAGGCCAAGGCGCTGCGCAAGCTCAAGCACCCGAGCCGCAGCCGTAAGCTCAGGAGCTTCCTCGACAGCTAGCGCATTTCCAGCAAAAGTGCGAAGCGGTTTTGCGTTCGGAAATGCGGCTAAAACAAAGAGATAGAGCGGTTCTGCCGATTCCGTGAAAACCAGAACCGCTCTAAGTCGAAAAGCTGAATCCGGATATCAGGACGGCGCCGCAAGGCGCCGTTTCGATTCGATCAATCGTCGTCGTCATCCCCGTCGTCGGGCAGCAGATTGTACTTCGCCCAGTCCTTCCGGGGGATTTCGTCGCCGACCTTGAAGGCGAAGGCGGTGACGCTCTTGTAGTCGTCGGCCACCGTGCAGGTGAAGCGGATGCCGAACCACCGCCTGCCGGCGCGGAACGCGCCGCCGTCCGCCTCCAGCGCATGCGCGGACTGGCGCAGATCGGCCGTCGCGTAGGAGACGAGCAGGTCGGGGTTCAGGCTCGCCTTCCAGCGATGCACCTGTTCAAGCGCTTCCAGATTGCAGAGTTGAACGACGCGCTCGTCGGGCGAAAAACCCGCCAGCTTCGCGCGCGCCGAGCGGCTACGCGGATCGGCGAGCATCTTGCCCGAATAGAGCCGGTCGGGCCGGATCAGGCCGTCGTCGGGCGGCTTCGCGACCGTGCCGGCCGGCGGCGGCGGTTCGGGCCTCGGCTGCGCCGCGAGCGGGCCGGGCGTGTCCTTCTCCTGCTGGCGCGGGCGCGGCAGGGGCACCATCTGCACCGTCACGACGTCTTCCTTCGGCCGGTCGAGCGGCCGCGCCGGCTGCAGGAACAGGGCGGCGAGGCAGAGCAGGACATGCAGCGCGGCCGAGACGGCGAGGCCGGTCCCCGGCGCAGGGGAGCAGCCCGCCGCGCGGCCTGTCGGCAGATTCGGTCCTGTCCACTGGGCATGTCGCATCTGAACGGCAGGATGTATGCCGCTGCCTTACGCCCCGATGCAACAGTTTCGTGCCCGCGCGAATGCGGGCTGCCCTCGTTTTCCGGCTGTGATAAGATGGCTTCATGAACGAGCGTTTCCAGCCAGGGCTCGAATGGCCCGCCACGACGCAGGCGGCGGACGGCATGCCGCGCCGTCCCTGGACCATCGCCGAGATCGAGGCGATGGTGGCGGCCGGCATCATCGACGAGGACGAACGGTTCGAGCTGATCGGGGGGGAAGTCGTTCCGATGTCGCCGAAGGGCGCTCGCCATGAAATGGTGAAGATAGAGCTGAACCGCCATCTTCAGCGACTGGGCCTGGATCAGTTGACCATCGCGCAGGAAACCACGCTGCGCCTGGGCGACACCGCCTTCCTCGAACCGGATTTCTGCGTTTTCCCGCGCTCGATCATGCCGGGCGACATGCGCGGCCACGACGTCCTGCTGGCGATCGAGATCGCCGACACCAGCCTGCGCTACGATCTCGGCCGCAAGATCGGCGTCTATGCGGCCTACGGCATCGCCGAGGTGTGGGGCGTCGACGCGGTCACGCTGGTGACGCATGTCCATCGCAGCCTCGGCGCGGAAGGCTATCGTGTGCGGCGCGAAGCCGGACCCGACGAGCAGATCCTGGCCGGCCGCGCCGAAGGCGTGTCGATGTGCCTGTCGGCGCTCGGCCTCAAGCCGCTCTGAACCCTTGAAGCAGCGGATCGTCACCGTCGAGACGGACGGCCCCGGCCTCTACGAGTTTACCGCCGAAGCGCACGCCTTCCTGCGCGGCGCGCCGGCCGGGCCCGCTCTGCTGACGCTGTTCGTGCGCCACACCTCCTGCTCGCTGCTGATCCAGGAGAATGCCGATCCCGACGTGCGCCGCGACCTCGACGCCTTCTTCCGCCGGCTGGTCCCGGCCGCCGACGATCCGTCGATGCGCTGGATCGTGCATCGCGACGAAGGGCCGGACGACATGCCTGCCCATATCAAGGCGGCGCTGACCGCCGCGTCGCTCTGCGTGCCCGTGGCGGACGGCCGGATGCTGCTCGGCACCTGGCAGGGGCTCTACCTGTTCGAGCATCGCGCCCGCCCGCACCGGCGGCAAATCGTGCTGCATCTTTCGGCCTGACCGCTTATAGTGGCGTCACAGACAGCGCGGGGAAAACCATGTCCTTCTTGAAGAAACTGTTCGGTCTCGGCGGCGGCGGGGAGGGTGGTGAGGCGCCGGAAGGCAAGCCGGCCAAGGAGATCGAGCACAAGGGCTTCCTGATCCAGGCGACGCCCTTCAAGGCGGACGGCCAGTACCAGACCTGCGGCGTCGTCTCCAAGGAGATCGGCGGCGAGCGCAAGGAGCATCGCTTCATCCGCGCCGACCGGTTCGCCTCCATGGACGACGCGGTCGATGTATCGCTGCGAAAGGGAACGCAGCTCGTCGACGAGCAGGGCGAGCGCATGTTCGCCTGAGCCACGGCGGCCGGCTCGCTGCGGGCGTAGCCCGTGCTACATCTTGTCGATGACCGACGAGACGCCCTCCGTCGGCGTGCCGTCCGCCGCGGCGGCCGCCAGGATGGCGGGCACCACCGCCTCGGCGCTGTCCACCACGGTCGGCGGCACCAGATGCCCGGTGTGGATGAAGCCTTCGCCGCGCATGTGATCGAGCAGCGCAAGCATCGGCTCCCAGAAGCCGGCGATGTTGACGAAGACCATCGGCTTGCGATGGTGGCCGAGCTGGCCCCAGGTCATGATCTCGACGATCTCCTCCAGCGTGCCGATGCCGCCCGGCAGCGCCACAAAGGCGTCGGATTTCTCGAACATCAGGTGCTTGCGCTGGTGCATGCCCTCGGTGACCAGGAGTTCGTCAAGCCGGGCAAGCGCCTGCTCGGTGGCTTCCTTGTTCGTCAGGAAGCGCGGAATGATGCCCGTGACCTTGCCGCCCGCCCGCATGGTCGCCTCGGACACCGCGCCCATGATGCCCCTGGTGCCGCCGCCGTAGACGAGGCGCAGGCCGGCCTGCGCCAGCGAGCGGCCGAGCGTGTGCCCGGCTTTCAGGTACAGCTCGCCCTTGCCCGGCGAGGAGCCGCAATAGACGCAGACGGATCGAATCGTGTTCATGGACCGGATGGTGGCCCGGCGCGCGGGCGGGTCAAGGGCAAGCCGGCTGTTTTTCTTGTGACACCGGCCGAAACAGGCTAGAGGCGATGTTGGCTAAGGGGCAACGATAAGAATGGCGATCACTCCCATCAAGGCCTTGCTGGTCCTCCTGGGCGGCACGGCGGCAGCAGTCGCGACGGCCTATCTGTCGGGCGCGCTGGACCCGTTCCTGTCGCCGCCCCCCGCGACGGTTGTCTCGCTTCCCGCGCCGGCCGGGCAGCAACCGCCCGCCGCCGAAGCGCCCAAGACAGACGCCCCCCAGATGGAGGCCCCCAAGGCGGAGGCGGAGCCTTCCGCGCCGCCCGCCGTGGCCGGCGGCAAGCAGGACAGGCTGGCGCCGTCCTTCGATCTGCTGCGCGTCGAGCCGGACGGCTCGGTGGTCATCGCCGGCCGCGCCGCGCCGAACGCCAGGGTCGAGCTGCTGGTGGCCGACCAGGTGATCGGCGAGGCGACGGCCGGAGCCGACGGCGATTTCGCCATCGTCCTCGACAAGCCGCTGGAGCCGGGTGACTACCAGATCGCGCTGCGCGCCACCGGCGCGGATGGAGCGGTCACCTCGCCGGAAACGGCGATCGTCTCCGTGCCGAAGACGCCGGATGGCCAGGTGCTCGCCATGGTCGAGGCGCCTGGCAGGCCCGCCGAGGTGATTACCGCGCCGAAGCCGGAGGTGCCCGCCGCCGTCGCGCAGCAGCCTGCGCCAGCCGGCGAGACCCAGGCGGCGACCGCGCCGGCAGCGGAGCCGGCTGCGCCGGCCCCGGCCGTTACGGCGGAGAAGCCGGCCGAAAAGCCGGCGGACGCGCCGGCCGTCGCTTCGGCCATGCCCGAGCAGAAGCCGGCCGCCTCAGAGCCTCCGGCCGCAGCATCCGCGCCGGCCGTCCGCGTCGAGGCCGTGGAGATCGACGGCGGCAAGATCTTCGTCGCCGGCGTGGCCGAGGCGGGACGCGTCGTGCGCGGCTATGCCAACGAGATCTTGCTCGGCGATGCCAAGGCCGCGCCCGACGGCAGCTTCCTGATCGAGGCGGAGCGCGAGCTTCCCGTGGGCAACTACATGATCCGCGCGGACGTTCTGGACCAGAGCGGCGGCGTCGTCGCCCGCGCCGTCGTGCCCTTCGAGCGCGAGCCCGGCGAGACGATCGCCGCCGTCGCCGCGCCTCAGCCGACACCGGCACCCGCCGCACCCGCTGCTGCCGCGCCTGAGCCTGCTCCGGCCGGCCGGCCCGCGCCGACGCCTCCTGCGACCGTGGCGGAAGCCCCGGTCGCCCAGCCTCCGGCGGCTGCGCAGACCCCGCCGCCGGCCATGGCCGGACCGAAGCCGGCCGCGCCTGCTCCGGCCGAGGTCGCCAGCGCCCAAAAACCCGCTGAAGGGAAACCCGTGGAGGAGAAACCGGCCGGGGAAAAGCCCGCTGCCGCGCCGCCCGCGCCGGCTGCGGCCACTACACCGGCGACGGCCGAGGCGCCCGCCGCGCCGAAGACGGACGTGGCCGCTGCGCCGCCCGCCGGCCAGCCCGAGGCGACGGCGCCCAAGCTGCAAAGCGTCAAGAGCGCGGTCATCATCCGCCGTGGCGATTCGCTGTGGCGCATCTCGCGGCGCGTCTATGGGCAGGGCATACGCTACTCCACCATCTACCTCGCCAACCAGGACCAGATCAGCAATCCGAACCGCATCTGGCCGGGGCAGGTCTTCACCGTGCCGGACACCAGCCGGGACGGCGCGCCGGCCGACATGTCGCGCGTCGGCGGGCAGGCCACGACGCTGCAATAGCCTGCCGGGGCTTGCGTAAAAAATAGTCATCGTCTATCGCCGATGGACGATGACTATTTTCCACGACGCCGACGTTCCGGCGAACAAATCGGCCGAACGCTTCTCCGGCCAGCTCGCCGCGCTCGCCCATCCCGCCCGCCTTGAGATCGTCCGGCATCTGGGGCGGTCTCCCGCCTGCTGCTGCGGCGACGTGGTGCGCAGGATCGGCCTGGCGCAATCGACCACCTCGCAGCACCTCAAGGTGCTGGTCGAAGCGGGCCTGGTGACCTTTTCCCCCGACAGGCAGCGCTCGCGCTACCAGCTCGACCGGCAGGCGCTGTCGGCGCTGTCCGCCTCGCTCGCGGCGCTCGTCGCGTCCTGCGGCGATCCCGACTGAACTGGAAGGCGACCCCGTGGCAGCCGACATCAAGAAGACCGTCTCGGCCGATTCCGGCAGCATGCTCGCCACGCTGACGAATCTGTGGCCCTATCTGTGGCCGGAGGGCCGGGCCGACCTGAAGGCGCGCGTCGTCTGGGCGGTCGGCTGGCTGGTCGTCGCCAAGCTGGTGCTGATCGGCGTGCCTTATTTCTTCAAATGGGCCACGAACGCGCTGAGCGGCGGCGCCGTGCCGCCTCTGCCGGCATGGCTTGCCGGCCCGATCGCGCTCGTGGTGGCCTACAACGTCATGCGGGTCGGCCAGGTGGCGTTCAACCAGCTTCGCGATTCGCTGTTCGCCAGCGTCGGCCAGCATGCGGTGCGCCAGCTCGCCCACCGCACCTTCGTCCACATGCACGAACTGTCGCTGCGCTTCCATCTGGAGCGTCGCACCGGCGGCCTGTCGCGCATCATCGAGCGCGGCGTGAAGGGCATCGAGACCATCGTGCGCTTCACCATGCTGAACACCGCGCCGACGATCATCGAATTCGCGCTGTCGGCCGGCATCTTCGCTTTCGCCTATGGCTGGCGCTACGTGGCCGTGCTGGCGGTGATGATCGGCCTCTACATCTGGTTCTCGGTGTGGGCGAGCGACTGGCGTATCGGCATCCGCCGCGAGATGAACGAGTCCGACACCGACGCCAACACCAAGGCGATCGACTCGCTGCTCAACTTCGAGACGGTGAAATATTTCGGCAACGAGAAGATGGAGGCCGAGCGCTTCGACCGCTCCATGGCGCGCTACGAGCGCGCCGCCACGCAGAGCTGGACCTCGCTCGGCTGGCTGAACTTCGGGCAAGGCGTCATCTTCGGGCTGGGCATGACGGCGATCATGATCATGTCCGCCCTGGAGGTGCGGGCCGGCACGCAGACGGTGGGCGACTTCGTCTTCGTCAACGTCGTCATGATGCAGCTTGCCGTGCCGCTGAACTTCATCGGCCAGATCTACCGCGAGATCAGGCAGGGCCTGACCGACATCGAAACCATGTTCGACCTGCTGGACGTGAAGCAGGAGGTGACCGACGCGCCGGGCGCGAAGCCGCTGGCCATCGACAGGGGCCGCGTCGAGTTCCGCGACGTCCACTTCGCCTACGAGCCGGCGCGCAGGATCCTCAAGGGCGTCTCCTTCGACGTGCCGGCCGGCAGGACCATCGCCATCGTCGGACCGTCGGGCGCCGGCAAGTCGACCGTGTCGCGCCTGCTGTTCCGCTTCTACGACGTGCAGTCCGGCAGGATCCTGATCGACGGGCAGGACGTGAGCCAGGTGACGCAGGAAAGCCTGCGCGCGGCGATCGGCATGGTGCCGCAGGACACGGTGCTGTTCAACGACACCATTGCCTACAACATCCGCTACGGCCGCCCCGGCGCCAGCGACGGGGAGGTGGGGCGCGCCGCCGAACTGGCGCAGATCGGTCCCTTCATCGAGCGCCTGCCGGACGGCTACGCCACCATGGTGGGCGAGCGCGGCCTGAAACTCTCGGGAGGCGAGAAGCAGCGCGTGGCGATCGCCCGCACGATCCTGAAAGCGCCGCCGATCCTGATCCTCGACGAGGCGACATCGGCGCTGGATTCCCACACCGAACAGGAAATCCAGGCCGCGCTCGACCTCGTCAGCCGTGGCCGCACGACGATCGTCATCGCGCATCGGCTGTCGACCGTGGTGCGTGCCGACGAGATCATCGTGCTCAAGGACGGCGAGGTGGCCGAGCGCGGCACGCATGCGGACCTGCTGAAGGCAGGCGGGCTCTATGCGTCCATGTGGATGCGCCAGCGCGAGGCGTCCGAGGCCGAGGAGCGGCTGCGCCAGGCGCGGGAGGCGGACGAACTCGGCGTGGTCGTGAGACGCAGGACGCCGGAGGTGGCGCCGGGCGAGTAGCGGCGCGCTGGAACCGGATGCCGTCCTTCGGACTTTTCCCCGCGTTGCGGGCTTCTGCCGTTTCCGCTAAGCAGCCGTGACGAAGAATGGAGCCCGACGCCGGCCGATGAGCATCGCCGACACGATCCGCAACACGCTGGTCCCCGTCCACAAGGAGGGCTATCCCTTCATCGCCGGCTTCGCCGTCGTCACCTTGCTGCTCGGCTTCCTGTCCGCGCACCTGTTCTGGATCGGCCTGATCCTCACGGCGTGGTGCGCCTATTTCTTCCGCGATCCGACACGCGTGACGCCGCTGGACGATTCGCTGGTCGTCAGCCCGGCGGACGGGGTGGTGTCGGCCGTCGGGCCGGCTATCCCGCCGCGCGAGCTCGGCCTCGGCCCGACGGAGATGATCCGGATTTCCGTGTTCATGAACGTCTTTTCCTGCCACGTGAACCGTTCGCCGGTGCGCGGCCGCATCGCCCGCATCGAGTATCGCGCCGGAAGGTTCCTCAACGCCGAGCTCGACAAGGCGAGCGAGGAGAACGAGCGCAACGGGCTGGTGGTGGAGAGCCCGAACGGCACGGTCGGCGTGGTGCAGATCGCCGGGCTGGTGGCGCGCCGCATCGTCTGCTGGGCGGAGCAGGGCGGCAATATCGGCGCGGGCGAGCGCATCGGCCTGATCCGCTTCGGCTCGCGCGTCGACGTGTTCCTGCCGGCGGGGACGCCGGTGCGGGTCGCCATCGGCCAGACGGCGGTGGCGGGCGAGACGGTTCTCGCCGAATTCGGCGGCAGGACCGCCATGCCGATGATCCGGGTCGACTGACCGATGCCCTTTCCGCCGTTCCAGCCGCATGGGCGCGGCGGCCCCCGCATCCAGGAAATCCCGCTCCGGCTGATCCTTCCGAACCTGCTCACCGTGCTGGCGATCTGCGCCGGGCTGACGGGCGTGCGCATGGCCTTCGAGGGGCGCGTCGAGGCGGCCGTGGTGCTGGTGCTGGTGGCGGCGTTCATCGACGGCATAGACGGGCGCATCGCGCGGCTGCTCAAGGCCACGTCGCGCTTCGGCGCGCAGATGGATTCGCTGGCCGACATCGTCAATTTCGGCGTCGCGCCGGCGCTGGTGCTCTACGCCTTCATCCTCGACCGCGCCGGGTCGCCCGGCTGGATCGCGGCGCTGCTGTTCACCATCGCCGCCGGGCTCAGGCTGGCCCGCTTCAACGTGATGGACGAGGATACGGAGCGTCCGGCTTGGCAGGGCGAGTATTTCGTCGGCATCCCGGCGCCGGCCGGCGCCGTCGTGGTGCTGCTGCCGGTCTATCTGGTGTTCATCGGCGTGGTCGAGGTGGAGCGCTGGCTGGCCTTCGCGGCGACCGGCTACACGCTGCTCATCGCCTTCCTGCTGGTCAGCCGCCTGCCGGTCTATTCCGGCAAGGCATTCAAGGTGCAGCGCGACAAGGTGATGCCGCTGATGCTGGGCGTCGTGCTGTTCCTGCTGATGCTGTTCAACTACACGTGGCAGACGCTGGCGCTGGGCGCCGTGGCCTACATGCTGTTCCTGCCCCTGTCCGCGCTGGCCTATACGCGCCGCGAGAAGGCCGAGACGGCGAAGGCGGCCGAGCCCGCCGAGACCGGGCCTGCCACGGAATAGGCGTCAGGCGGCGAGATCGACGCCGAGGCTTTCGACCGCGATCCGGCGCGCCGCGACGTGGTCGATCTTGCCCGAGCCGAGCAGCGGCAGTTCCGGCACCTTGACGATATGCTCCGGGATCATCAGCGCCGGCACGCCGGCCTGCCGCGCATGCTCCCGCAGCGCGTCGGCATCGGTCTCCTCGGCGGTGGTGACCAGGACGACGCGCTCGCCGCGCCTCTTGTCCGGCACGGAGACGGCGGCGTGGTGCTGCGCCGGCCACAGCGACTGCGCCAGGATCTCGACGGCCCCCAGCGACACCATCTCGCCCGCGACCTTGGCGAAGCGCTTGATGCGGCCGCGAATGGTCACGAAACCCTCGCGGTCGATCGAGACGATGTCGCCGCTGTCATGCCACTCGTCCGGCGTGCGCTGCAGTTCGCCCGGCCGGTCGGCGGTCATGTAGCCGAGCATGACGTTGGGGCCGGCCAGCCACAGCCTGCCGCCCTCGGGAATGCCCTCGACCGGCTCCAGCCGCATCCGCAGACCGGGCAGCAGCCGCCCGACCGTGCCGTCGCGCCCATGCGTGGCGGTGTTGACCGCCACCACCGGCGCAGCCTCGGTGAGACCGTAGCCTTCGAGGATTTCCGCGCCGAAGCGTTCGCGCCATGTCTTGCGCGTTTCCGCCCGGACGGCCTCCGCGCCGGCCACCGCGAAGCGCAGGCTGGAGAAGTCCCCATCCTTGGCCGTGCGCGCATAGGCGGCGAGGAAGGTGTCGGTGCCGAACATGACGGTCGGCCGCGCCTTGGCCGCCACCTCCGGGATCTGCTTGTAGTGCAGCGGCGAGGGGTAGAGGAACAGCCGCACGCCGGCGATCAGCGGCAGCACGGTGCCGCCCGTCAGCCCGAAGGAATGGAACACGGGCAGCACGTTGAACAGCTTGTCCTGCGGCGAGATCGAGAAGCGCGCCCAGGCCTGCATGGCGTTGGCCACGACGTTGCGATGCGACAGCACGACCGCCTTCGGCGTGCCTTCCGAGCCTGAGGTGAAGAGGATGACGGCGGGATCGTCGGGCCGGGCGCGGCTGATCGAGCGGTTCCACCACAGCGCGCCCCAGAGCTTGTCGCCCAGGCCGATGCCGGCGCGGATGTCCTCCAGCCAGACCATTCTGGCGCCGCCGGCTTCCACGGCCGCGACGACGTCCTCGAGCCCGGCCTTCTCCACGAAGGCGCGCGACGACACGACGGTTCGCATGACGGCGGTTCGCACGGCCGAGGTGATGTTCGCCGGCCCCGACGTGTAGTTCAGCATCGCCGGCACCCGTGCGCCGGAGGTCAGGCCGAGCAGGGTGAGCACCACGCCGCTGGCATTGGGCAGCAGCACGCCGACCGCTTCTCCGGGCACGGTCTGGGCGGCCAGCCGGTCGCCCAGCACCCGCGCCCCGGTCAGGAGCCCGCGATAGGTGAGGGGGGCCGACAGCACGTCCTCGACGATGATGCGCGACGGCCCGAAGCGCAACGCGGCGTCCCGCACGGCCGAGAACAGCGTGCGCTCCATGGCGGCGCCGGCGAATCGCACCTCGGCCATGCGGTCGAACAGGACGCCTGCGCGCGTCGATGCGGTGATGCCACCGGCGCGGTTCATCAGTTCGGTGACGGTCATGGGCGGCAGGGTGCGGACGCTGAGCCGCGTGAACCGGCTGCGCGGCGCCTTCGCGGCCGGCGTGAGCGAGGAGGGGAGGTAGCGCCCGCCCTCGACGATCACGGGTATGATCCTGGCGTCCGCCTGCTCGGCGATGCGGGCCACGGCGCGGAACAGGCGATAGGACTTCGTGTCCGGCTCGACCTCGTCGGGAACGTAGACCGCCAGCCGGCCCTTGCCCTTGAGCACGCGCACCAGCCGCCGGCTGACGAAGACGTGGTGCGCGTTGAAGGCGATGGTGCGGGCGAGTTCGCGCCATGGCTCCAGCCACATGGAGGTGGCGTCGCGCTCGTCGAGAATGTGCAGCGTCTCTTCCGGCAGCAGCGACAGCATCAGCGCGGCGTCGATTCGCGACTGGTGCCACACCGCGTAGATGACCGGCGCGGGCGTCGCGCCGGCCTGCGCCAGCGCGCGGTCGTCGATGCGGTAGAACAGCTTGAAAGGCAGGTACAGCAAGGCTTGCCGGTAGCCTGTCCCGAGGCGCAGCATGGGATAAAGCGCCGCCGCCAGATAGGCCGCGACGACGCCGAGCGCTATCGAACCGCCTAGGATCATCCTTCACCTTTGGGCTGTTGCCGCTGCTCAGGAGGGTAGCGGATGATGCGCGAAGGTCAATGAGGGGGTGCGGCGGTGCTAGACGAGCTTCAGTCCGACCACCCCCGCGACGATCAGCGCGATGCTGGCCAGCCTCAGCACCGTCGCCGGCTCGCCAAGCACGAAAATGCCGAAAACCGCCGTTCCGACGATGCCGATTCCGGTCCACACCGCATAGGCCGTGCCGAGCGGCAGGCCGCGCAGCGCCAGCCCCAGCAGGCCAAGGCTGACGACCATGCTGGCCGCCGTGGCGAGGCTCGGCAGGAGCCGCGTGAAGCCATGCGTGTATTTCAGGCCGACGGCCCAGCCGATCTCGAACAGGCCGGCGAAAAACAGATAGATCCAGGACATTCCCATCTCCTTCAGGTCGATGAGGCCGTCCTCGATGATGTTCCGGGAAGGAAGGCGCGGCCGTCCACGCCGGCTCTCATATAGGCGTGCGGCGGCGAGCCGGCAACTGTGCCGAGACCGACACCGCCGAGGGTTTCGCCGGCCGCGGATTCGTACTATTGCCGGCCATCCGCAGCGGGAGCCTCACCATGGCCAGTCCGATCGATCTTTCCGGCCGCATCGCGCTGGTCACCGGCGCATCGCGCGGCATCGGCTATTTCACGGCGCGGCGGCTGGCGGCGGCCGGCGCGCATGTCGTGGCCGTGGCGCGCACCGTGGGCGGGCTGGAGGAACTGGACGACGAGATCAGGGCCGGCGGCGGCAGCGCCACGCTGGTCCCGCTGGACCTGTCCGACATGGCCGGCATCGATCGGCTGGGCGGCTCCATCCACGAGCGCTGGGGCAGGCTGGACATACTGGTGGCCAATGCGGCGGTGCTGGGCGTCATCGCGCCGATCGGCCATGTCGAGGCCAAGGTGTTCGACAGGGTGATGCAGATCAACGTGACGTCGACCTGGCGGCTGATCCGCTCCGTCGACCCGCTGCTGCGCCTGTCCGACGCCGGGCGCGCGGTGGTGCTGACCTCCTCCGTCGCCCATTCGGCCCGCGCCTTCTGGGCTCCCTACGCCGCCTCCAAGGCGGCGGTGGAGACGATGATGCGCTCCTGGGCGCACGAGACCGAAACCCTGCCGCTGCGCGTCAACGCCTTCGATCCCGGCCGCACCCGCACCGCCATGCGCGCGCAGGCCATGCCGGGCGAAGACCCCGAGACCGTGCCGCATCCGTCCGAGGCGGCCGAGACGATGCTGCCGCTGTTCGATCCGGCGCTGACCGAGACCGGAAAGATCTTCCAGGCGCAGGGCGGCCGCTTCGTCGCGCACCGGCTGCCGCAATAGGCGTCAGCCTTCCTCGATGGCGCGCACCAGCCCGGGCAGCTCGGCAAGCGTTTCCAGCCGCCGGAACCGCGCCTCGCCCGCGGGCTCGTCGGCGTGCTCGTATTCCCAGGTCAGCGCATGCGGCACGAACACGCCGAAACTGCCCGCCTCGATGGCCGGCAGCACGTCGGAGCGCAGCGAGTTGCCCACCATCATGGCGCGTTCCGCCCCTTCGCCGTGGCGCGAAAAGATGCGTGAATATGTGGCCTGGCTCTTGTCCGACACGATCTCCACGGCCGAGAACAGCTCGCCGAGCCCCGACTGCGCCACCTTGCGCTCCTGGTCGAACAGGTCACCCTTGGTGATGAGCACGAGCCTGTGCGAGCCGGCCAGATGCTCCAGCGTTTCGCGAACGCCGGGCAGCGTCTCGATCGGATGCGACAGCATCTCGCGCCCGGCGGCGAGGATCTCGTTTATGACCGTGCCCGGCACGCGCCCGTCCGTGACCTCGATCGCGGTCTCGATCATCGACAGGGTGAAGCCCTTGATGCCGAAGCCGTACGCGCCGAGATTGCGCTTTTCCGCCGCCAGCAGGCGCTCTTTCAGATGCCCGCCCTCGGCATGGTCCCGCAGCAGGTCGCAGAACAGGCTTTCGGTCAGCCGGAAGAACTGCTCGTTCTGCCAGAGCGTGTCGTCGGCATCGAGGCCGATCGTCGTCAGCGTGCGCATGGCGGCTGGCTTAGTCCTTCGCGACGCCGAGCGCCAGAGCCCAGGCAACCAACGGCCGTTCCAGGCGTTCTGGCGCGACCGGGTTCTCCGGAGGGGGCATTTCAGAGCATGAATTTCGATCAGTCGATGTCGGTGGCCGTCATCGGAGCGATGATGGCGGCTTTCGTGTGGGGCGGGCTGCGCTACGACATGATCGCGGCGATCGCGCTGCTGGGCGCGATCGCGCTGGGCGTCGTGCCGTTCGACGAGGCATTCTCCGGCTTCAGCGACGACATCGTCATCATCGTCGGCAGCGCGCTGCTGGTCAGCGCCGGCGTGGCGCGCTCGGGCATCATGGAGGCGGCGATCCAGCGCTTCGCGCCGCGCCTCGCCAATGTCCGCGCGCAGCTTGTTCTGCTGGTCGTGGTGGTCACCGTGTTGTCGGCCTTCGTCAAGAACATCGGCGCGCTGGCGATCATGATCCCCATCGCCTTCCAGTTCGCCCGCCGCTCGAACGTCTCGCCCTCGCTCTTCCTGATGCCGATGGCCTTCGGCTCGCTGCTCGGTGGGCTGATGACGCAGATCGGCACCTCGCCCAACATCGTCGTGTCGCGGGTGCGCCAGGAGATCACCGGCGAATCCTTCACCATGTTCGACTTCACGCCGGTGGGCGGCGCTCTGGCTGTCGCCGGCATTGTTTTCCTCGCCTTGTTCTACTGGCTGGTTCCGGTGAGGAAGCGCGAGGGCGGCGCGCTGCACGAGGCCATCGACATCAAGAACTATCTTACCGAGGCCAAGGTGTCGGCGGAGTCGGCCGTGCTCGGCAAGACGGTGGCCGACCTGCTGAAGCTCGGCGGCGGCGAGGCGCTGGTCACGTCGATCCTGCGCTCCGGCGCCGTCCGCATCACGCCTCTGCCCGACGCCACGCTGCGCGAGGGCGACGTGGTGCTGATCGAGGGCGACCCCGAGGCGCTCGACCGCATGGTGGCGCGGGCGAAGCTCAGCGTCGCCAGCGCGCGCCGCACGGCGGCCGCCAAGGGCGAGAGCACGGCGGTGGAAGCGGTCATCGGCGAGAACTCGCCGCTCACCGGCTGGTCGGCGCAGCGGCTGGCGCTCTTCGACCGCTTCCACGTCAACCTGATCGCGGTGAGCCGGCGTGGCGAGCGGCTGACCGAGCGGCCGGGTTCGCTGACGCTGAAGCTGGGCGACGTGGTCGTCCTTCAGGGCAACGCCGACACGCTGCCGGAGGCGCTGCGGGCGCTGGGCGCGCTGCCGCTGGCGGCGCGGCCGATCCTGCTCGGCTCCGTGCGCCGCGCCATCGTGCCGGTGCTGATCCTGCTGGCCGCCATGGGCGCGACGGCGGTCGGCGTCGTGCCCGTCGCGGTCGCCTTCTTCGCCGCGGCGGTGGCGATGGCCCTGTTCCGCGTCATCCCGATGCGAGAAATCTACGGCGCGGTCGACGGGCCGATCCTCGTCATGCTGGCGGCGCTGATCCCGGTCAGCGATTCGCTGCGCCGCACCGGGGCGACCGACCTGATCTCCGCCTGGCTGGCCGAGGTCGGCGCGGCGCTGCCGCCGGCCGGCGCGCTGGCGCTGATCTTGGTCGTCGCCATGGCCGTCACGCCCTTCCTCAACAACGCGGCGACGGTGCTGGTCGTGGCCCCCATCGCCGCCGGCTTCGCCGCGACGCTCGGCTACAGGCCCGAGGCTTTCCTGATGGCCGTGGCGATCGGCGCCGGCTGCGATTTCCTCACGCCCATCGGCCACCAGTGCAACACGTTGGTCATGGGGCCGGGCGGCTACCGCTTCTCCGACTATCCGCGCCTCGGCGCGCCCTTGTCGCTGGTCGTCATCCTGGTCGCGGTTCCGATGCTGATGCTGGTGTGGCCGCTCTCCTGACAAGTTCGTGATGAGGGGACGAAAGCCGGCCGCGCCCGCGTTAGTTCTGACGCGGAGCGCCATCGCTCGAACAACAGGGAGAAGACGACCAATGCGCAAGGCAATCATCCTCACCGCGGCCGCCACGATCCTGGCGGGCGGCCTCGCCTATGCACAGAGCAACGACACGATGAGCTTCTTCGTCACCAGCGTCGGCAGCGGCGAGGGCGCCAATCTCGGCGGGCTGGCCGGGGCCGACGCGCATTGCGCCTCGCTGGCCGGGGCCGCCGGCGTGGCCGGCAAGACCTGGGCGGCCTATCTCTCCACCAGCGACACCGACGCCAGGGACCGGATCGGCAGCGGGCCGTGGTTCAACGCCAAGGGCGAGAAGATCGCCGACGACGTCGCCTTGCTGCATGGCGACGGCAACAACCTCACCAAGCAGACGGCGCTGAACGAGAAGGGCGAGACGATCAACGGGCGGGGCGACACGCCGAACCGCCACGACATCCTGACCGGCTCGACGCCGCAGGGCACGAAGACCGAGCAGACCTGCGGCAACTGGACGTCGAGCGGCGCGGACGGGGCGGCGATGATGGGCCATTCCGACCGCACCGGACTGGACGAGTCGACCGCGGCGAAGTCGTGGAACTCCTCCCATGCCTCGCGCGGGGGCTGCGGCCAGGAGGCGCTGAAGGGGACCGGCGGCGACGGCCTGTTCTACTGCTTCGCCAAGAACTGAGTTTTGGTGCTGCCCGGCGCGGCCCCGGTCACATGGTTCAGGGGCGCGCCGGACGGGGCGAGCGCCTACTGTCCGCTGGCGGACAGCAGCGACAGGGTGCGGACGTTGTCCGAGCCCTCGATGTCGGTCAGGCGCGTCGGGTATTCGGCGGAGAAGCAGGCGTCGCAATATTGCGGCTGCTCGGCATTGCGGCCGGCTTCCCCGACGGCGCGATAGAGCCCGTCCATGGTGAGGAAGCCCAGCGAATCGACGCGGATGAAGTCGGCCATCTCGCTCACCGACATGCGGCTTGCCAGCAGCTTGGACTTTTCCGGCGTGTCGACGCCGTAGAAGCAGGACGAGCGCGTCGGCGGCGAGGCGATGCGCATGTGCACCTCGCGCGCGCCGGCTTCGCGCACCATCTGTACGATCTTCTGGCTGGTCGTGCCGCGCACGATGGAATCGTCGACCAGCACGACGCGCTTGCCCTCGATCATGCGGCGGTTGGCATTGTGCTTGAGCTTCACGCCCATGTGGCGGATCGAATCGCCGGGCTGGATGAAGGTGCGGCCCACATAATGGTTGCGGATGATGCCGAGCTCGAACGGGATGCCGGCGGCCTGCGAAAAGCCGATCGCGGCGGGCGTGCCGGAATCCGGCACCGGCACGACGATGTCGGCCTCGACCGGGCTTTCGCGCGCCAGCTCGGCGCCGATCGCCTTGCGCACGTCGTAGACGTTGCGGCCTTCAACCGTGGAATCGGGACGGGCGAAATAGACATATTCGAAGATGCAGAAGCGCGGCTTCTGCGGCTCGAACGGGAACAGGCTCTCGACGCCCTTGGCGGTGACGACCACCATCTCGCCCGGCTTCACGTCGCGCACGAAGCGCGCGCCGATGATGTCGAGTGCGCAGGTCTCGGAGGCGAGGATCCAGGCGCCGTCGAGATCGCCCAGCACCAGCGGGCGGATGCCCAGCGGGTCGCGGCAGCCGATCATTTTCTTGGACGACAGGGCGACCAGCGAGAACGCGCCTTCCACCTGCCGCACCGCCTCGATGAAGCGGGCGTTGAGGTCGCGCTCGCGGCTGGTCGCCACCAGATGCAGGATGGTCTCGGTGTCGGAGGTGGAGGAGAAGATCGAGCCCTGCTTCTGCAGCAGGCGCTGCACCGTCATGGCGTTCGTCAGGTTACCGTTATGCGCGACGGCGAAGCCGCCGTCGGCGAGCTCGGCGAAGAATGGCTGGATGTTGCGCATGCCCGCGCCGCCGGTCGTGGCGTAGCGCGTGTGGCCGATGGCGCGGCTGCCCTTGAGGCGGTCGATGACGGCCTGCTTGGTGAAGGTGTCGCCGATCAGGCCGACATGGCGCTCGACGTGGAACTGCGAGCCGTCATAGGAGACGATGCCGGCGGCCTCCTGGCCGCGATGCTGCAGCGCGTGCAGGCCGAGCGTGACGATCGCCGCCGCATCCTGGCGGCCGAAAATGCCGAACACACCGCATTCGTCGTGAAAATGGTCGTCGGCCTCGGCCTGCGAGGTGTCGGCAATCTCAGCCATCGTCGCGGTCCCGTGTCTGCAAAGCAATCATATAGGGCAGGGGCGCGGGCCGCGCTACCGCCATTTCCGCAAGGCTGGAATCAATTCCGCGCGGGCGGCGTGTCCTGAGCCGGCTCTTCGGGCGGCGTGTCCGGCTCGGCCGGAGCGTCGGGCTGCAGGCGCTTGAGGATCGAGTTCTCCGGATCGTCGGGCAGCAGGCCCTCCAGCCAGCCGCCGATCTGCTCCAGCAGCGGCCGCGACTTGGCCTGCGTGACCCAGGCCGGGGCGTTGGCGCCGGCCAGCCAGTTGAAGAACAGCAGCGCGACCGCCACCACCAGGACGCCGCGCGCCGCGCCGTAGAGGAAGCCCAGCGTGCGGTCGAGCGCGCCGACGCGGCTGTCGATGATCCAGTCGGCGATCTTCATGGTGATGATCGAGACGATGATCAGCGCGACGACGAAGACGATGCCGGCCGCCGCCACCAGCGCGATCTGGCGGCTGTCGATATAGGGCTGGACGTAGGGCAGCACGTAGGGATGAAGGAAGAAGGCCGCGATCGCCGCCGCCACCCACGAGGCGATGGACAGGATCTCGCGCGAGAAGCCGCGCACCATGGCCAGCATCGCCGAGACGAGGGTGAACCCGACGAGAATTCCGTCAAGCAAGGTGATCGGCACGGCCCCACTCCATCATTGCGCGTCGTCCCCACGTCCGCGCTTCGAACCTGCGATGCGGATGACGAGGTCGGTAAGCGTCGAGGGCTGGAACGAGCGGGCCGCGATGGCGCCCGCGGGCTCTTCGCCGCCCGACGGCAGGACCGCCTGCCCGAAACCCAGCTTCTCGGCCTCCTTGAGGCGCTGCTGCGCATGCGCAACCTGCCGCACGGCCCCCGAGAGGCTGACTTCGCCGAAATAGACGCAATCCGCCGGCAGGGCAAGACCGGTGAGGGAGGACACGAGCGCCGCCGCGACGGCGAGGTCGGCCGCCGGCTCGGCGATGCGGTAGCCGCCGGCGACGTTGAGATAGACGTCGTGCTGGCCGAAGCGCACGCCGCAATGCGCCTCCAGCACGGCGAGCACCATGGCGAGGCGCGGGCTGTCCCAGCCCACCACGGCGCGGCGCGGCGTGCCGAGCGTGGAGGGCGCGACCAGCGCCTGGATCTCGACCAGCACCGGTCGCGTGCCTTCCATGCCGGCGAACACCGCCGCGCCGGGCGATGTCGCGTGGCGCTCGCCCAAAAACAGTTCGGACGGGTTCGGCACTTCCCGAAGCCCCTTGTCCGACATCTCGAACACGCCGATCTCGTCGGTCGGCCCGAAACGGTTCTTCACCGCGCGCAGGATGCGGAAATGGTGCCCGCCCTCGCCCTCGAAATAGAGCACGCCGTCGACCATGTGCTCGACCACGCGCGGGCCGGCTATCTGCCCTTCCTTGGTGACGTGCCCGACCAGCACGATGGCCGAGCCGGTCGACTTGGCGTAGCGGATCATCGCCTGCGCGGCGGCGCGCACCTGCGTCACCGTGCCGGGGGCCGAATCGGCGAGGTCCGTCCACAGAGTCTGGATCGAATCGAGGATGACGAGATCGGCCCGCTTGCCCTCCGACAGCGTGGCGAGGATGTCCTCGACATTGGTTTCGGCCGCCAGTTCCACCGGCGCTCCGGCCGCGCCGAGCCGCTGCGCGCGCAGGCGCACCTGCGCCACCGCCTCCTCGCCCGAGACATAGACGACGCGGTTGCCGCGCTTGGCGAGCGAGGCGGCCGCCTGCATGAGCAGCGTCGACTTGCCGATGCCGGGATCGCCGCCGACCAGCAACGCCGAGCCGCGCACGAAACCGCCGCCGGTCGCGCGGTCGAGCTCGGCGATGCCCGACACGATGCGCGGCGCGTCCTCGATCTCGCCGTCCAGCGCCACCAGCGCCACCGGCCGGCCCTTGCGCGGGCTGCGCAGCGCCTGCGGCCCGCCGCCGATGCCGCCGCCCGCGCCATCCTCGACCAGCGTGTTCCACGCGCCGCAATCGTCGCACTTGCCCGCCCAGCGTGGCGACACCGCGCCGCAGTTCTGGCAGACGAACTGGACCCTGGATTTGGCCAAGCTACTCGAACCGCTCCGGCAGGTGATCGCTCTCGGCAAGGTCGAAGAAGCGCGTGAACTCGCCCTGGAAGCCCAGCGAGACGGTGCCCGTCGGGCCGTGGCGCTGCTTGGCGACGATGCATTCGGCCTTGCCGCGCACCGCGTTCATGTCGGTCTCCCACTTCATGTGCTCTTCCGTGCCGGGCTTGGGCTCGCGGTTCTTCAGGTAGTATTCCTCGCGGTACACGAACAGCACCACGTCGGCGTCCTGCTCGATGGAGCCCGATTCGCGCAGGTCCGAGAGCTGCGGGCGCTTGTCGTCGCGGCTTTCCACCTGTCGCGATAGCTGCGACAGCGCGATGATCGGCACGCCGAGCTCCTTGGCCAGCGCCTTCAGGCCGGTGGTGATCTCGGTGATCTCCTGCACGCGGTTCTGCGACGCCTTCGCCGAAGAGCCCTGCATGAGCTGGATATAGTCGATGACGATGACGTCGAGCCCGCGCTGGCGCTTCAGCCGGCGCGCGCGCGCGGCGAGCTGCGCGATGGAGATGCCGCCGGTCTGGTCGATGAACAGCGGGATGCGCTGCATCATCTGCGAGCAGGCGACGAGTTTTTCGAAATCGCTCTCGGTGATCTCGCCGCGCCGGATCTTGGACGACGCGATCTCCGTCTGCTCGGAGATGATGCGGGTGGCGAGCTGCTCGGACGACATTTCCAGCGAGAAGAAGCCGACGACGCCGCCGTTGGCCGCCTTGAACGAGCCGTCCGCCTGCGGCGCCGGCTCGTAGGAATGGGCGATGTTGAAGGCGATGTTGGTGGCGAGCGAGGTCTTGCCCATGCCGGGACGGCCCGCCAGCACGATCAGGTCCGACGATTGCAGCCCGCCCATGCGCTTGTCGAGATCGCGCAGGCCCGTGGCGATGCCCGACAGGTGCCCGTCGCGCATGAAGGCGGCATTGGCCATGTCAATGGCGGTCTTGACCGCGTCGGTGAACGCCTCGAAGCCGCCGTCGTAGCGGCCCGTCTCGGCCAGCTCGAACAGCCGGCGCTCCGCGTCCTCGATCTGGTCCGAGGGGCTCATGTCCACCGGCGCGTCATAGGCGATGTTGACCATGTCCTCGCCCACCGTGATCAGCGCGCGTCGCGTGGCGAGATCGTAGATGGCACGCCCGTAGTCGGCCGCGTTGATGACGGTGACCGCCTCGGAAGCCAGCCGCACCAGATAGTGCGCGACGGTCATGTCGCCGACCTTCTCGTCGGCGGGCAGGAAGGTCTTGATCGTCACCGGGCTCGCCATCTTGCCCATGCGGATCAGCTCCGCCGCGACCTCGAAGGTCTTGCGGTGCAGCGGCTCGTAGAAATGCGACGGCTTGAGGAAGTCGGAGACGCGGTAGAAGGCGTCGTTGTTGATCAGGATCGCGCCCAGCAGCGCCTGCTCGGCCTCGATGTTGTTGGGCGCCTCGCGATAAAGCGGCTGTGCTTCCTGTGTTCCGATCCTGCGCGCCGCTTCAGCCATGATTCGTCCCGTGCCCGATACCTGTCCAGGTTAGCAGATGCGGTCGATGCAAGGGCAACAACATTGCATCCTTGTGCAGATGATTCACAGCCGCCACAGATCGGTGGAAAGATTCGACGTTGACTTCGAAACTAACTTATCGTGTCGTGAACATAAAGGGAACAGGAATCATGCGCCGCGCGGCGCGAACAGGATGACCGCCGCCCCGGCAAGGCAGATCGCCGCGCCCGTCAGATCCCAGCGGTCCGGCCTCACGCCCTCGGCGAGGCGCAGCCAGGCGAGCGAGGCGCAGATGTAGATGCCGCCAAAGGCGGCGTAGGCGCGGCCGGCGGCGTCCGAATCGACCAGCGCCAGCAGCCAGCCGAAGGCGATCAGCGACAGCACGCCGGGAATCAGCCACAGCGGCGACGCCGCCAGCCGCCACCACGCCCAGAAGGCGAAGCAGCCGGCGATCTCGGCCAGCGCCGCCGCGATGAAGATCGGTATCGACATCGCCAATGGATAGCGGGTCGTCGAAGCGGCGTCACGCGGGATGAACGGCCACGCCGCCGGCTAGACCTTCCTGCGCCGCCGAGGGGCTTTCGGCTTCGCCTCCGGCGTCGGCGCGGGCTGCGCCTGCCCGTGCGCCATCTCGTGCAGGG
Organism: Mesorhizobium sp.; assembly: GCA_027492275.1. Lineage (GTDB taxonomy): Bacteria > Pseudomonadota > Alphaproteobacteria > Rhizobiales > Rhizobiaceae > JAPUFC01. The sequence goes on from JAPUFC010000085.1 coordinate 50,475, forward strand.
CCAGCGCCTTCTCGCACTTCTCCATGTAGCCGCGCGTCACCGGCAGCGTGTCGTTGCGCCGCGTGATCTGGATCTGGAAGACCATCAAATCCTGCCAGCGAAAGGCCGCCTCGGAGCCGGCGAGATAAAACTCCCACATGCGGCAGAAGCGCTCGTCGTAGATCGCCCTGGCGCGGTCGCGATTGGCCATGAAGCGCTCGCGCCAGTGCTTCAACGTGTCGGCGTAGTGATGGCGCAGGATCTCGATGTCGCCGACCATCAGCCCCGCCTTCTCGATCGCCGGCAGCACCTCCGACAGCGCCGGTATGTAGCCGCCGGGAAAAATGTGCTTGCGGATGAAGGCGTTGGTGGCGAAGGGCGGTCCGTTGCGGCCGATGGAGTGCAGCAGCATCACCCCGTCGGGCTTGAGCAGCGTCGCGCATTTGTCGAAGAAGGTGCGGTAGTGGTTGAGGCCGACATGCTCGAACATGCCGACCGACACGATGCGGTCGAAGCGTTCCGACAGATCGCGATAGTCGCGCAGCTCGAAGTGCACATGGGCGTCGAGTCCTTCGCGATGCGCGCGTTCGGTGGAGATGCCGTGCTGCTCGGTGGACAGGGTGACGCCCATCACGTCGACGTTCAGGCTGCGCGCCAGATAGAGGCCGAGCCCGCCCCAGCCGGAGCCGATGTCGAGCACGCTCTGTCCCGGCTTGACCTTGAGCTTGGCGGCGATGTGGCGCTTCTTGGCGAGCTGCGCCTCGTCCAACGTCATGTCGGGCCGTTCGAAATAGGCGCAGGAATACTGCATGTCCTCGTCCAGGAAGAGCTTGTAGAGCTCGCCGGAGAGATCGTAGTGGCGCTGCACGTTGCGCCGCGACCGCGCATGGGTGTTGACCTGCTGCAGGCGGCGGAAGACGTGGCGAAGGCCCTCCAGCGCGCGCGTCCACGTGGCCTCGACGCCGGATTGGCCCATGTTGAGGTAAACGATCCTGAGGAAGGCCAGCACGTCGCCCTGCCGGAATTCGATCTCCTCGTCCATGTAGGCCTCGGGAAAGGCCAGCATCGGGTCCAGCGCGATGGCCATCTCGGCGTGCCGCGTGCGGATCTCGATATGGACGGGGTCGCCGCTGCCGTCGCCGAAGGCGTGGGCCGTGCCGTCCGGTCCGGTCACGGTCAGGTTGCCGGTATGCACGACCTTCCCGACGAGGCGCTGGAGGAATACATTCATGACGCTGCTCCTCTGGACGGGCAGCCGACAAGCGGAAGGATGTCCGCCGACCCAATTCGATCAACCGACGAAATATTCTCCCTAAATCCGGATCAGACAAGTCCGTTCCCTTGGCCCAAGCCTTGTCGGGATTTGGAGCCACGGTAAAAAAAGAAAGGCCCGCGCCGAAACGCGGGCCTTTCGGCAAGCGGGAATGAGGCCGGGATCAGGCCTCGTCGCCTTCGTCCTCGTTCGGGTCGAAGAAATTGTCCGGACGGGCGTTCTCGTTGATGTCCTCGCCGTAGATGGCCTCGGCGGTGGTCAGCGTCTCGCCCTTCGCCTGGCGCTCGGCCTCTTCCGGCGAACGGGCGATGTTGAGCGTGATGGTGACCTCGACCTCGGGATGAAGCGCGATGGCGACGTTGCTGAGCCCGATGGTCTTGATCGGCTGGTTGAGCTCGATCTGGTTGCGGTTCAGGGAAAAGCCCTCGGCCGTGACCAGATCGGCGATGTCGCGCGTCGAGACGGAACCGTAGAGCTGGCCGGTCTCGCCGGCGGAACGCACGACGATGAAGGTCCGGCCGTCGAGCGTCTCGGCGACCTTGGCGGCCTCGCTCTTGCGCTCGAGGTTGCGGGCTTCGAGCTGGGCGCGCTGGCCCTCGAACTTCTTCTTGTTGGCCTCGTTGGCGCGCAGCGCCTTGCCCTGCGGCAGCAGGAAATTGCGGGCGTAGCCGTCCTTCACCCGGACGGTCTCGCCCATCTGGCCGAGGCGGGAAATGCGTTCCAGCAGAATGACTTCCATGGTCGTCTTCCTTGTTAGCGTCGACCCGAAGACGGGCCGGAATAATCGGATGACAGGCGGAAGCGCGCGAAAAAGTCCGGTCGCTGTCCTGCCCGTCGCGGCAGTTAGGGGCGGACGCCCCAACTCGGGATAGCTGAAAACCCTGCCCGCGCCCGCCGCTGGGGAGGCGACCCGCCGGAAGGCCGGCGGGTCGGAAGAATCACTTCACCAGATAGGGAAGGAGCGCGAGGAAGCGGGCGCGCTTGATCGCCTTGGCGAGCTCGCGCTGCTTCTTCTGGCTGACAGCCGTGATGCGCGACGGCACGATCTTGCCGCGCTCGGAGATGTAGCGCTGCAGCAGGCGCACGTCCTTGTAGTCGATCTTCGGGGCGTTGGCGCCGGAGAACGGGCAGGTCTTGCGACGGCGGTGGAAGGGACGCCGGGTCGGGATCTGGTTGATGTCGACCATTACGCGTTGCCTCCGTCCGTGTTCTCGCGGGGAGCGCGGTCGCCCCCACGGTCGCCGCCGCGATCACCGAAGCTGCGCGGGCCGCGATCGCCCCGATCACCACCGCGGTCGCCGAAATTGCGCGGGCCGCGGTCGCCGAAGCTGCGCGGGCCGCGGTCACGGTCGCCGAAACCGCCGCGCTCGGAGCGCTCCTCGCGCTTCTGCAGCATTGCCGACTGGCCTTCCTCATGCGCCTCGACCTTGATGGTCATGAAGCGCAGGATGTCCTCCGACAGGCCCATCTGGCGCTCCATTTCCTTGAGCGCCTCCGGCGGGCAGGTCAGGTCCATCAGCGTATAATAGGCCTTGCGGTTCTTGTTCACCCGGTAGGTGAGGGACTTCAGTCCCCAGTTCTCGACCCGGCCGACGGTTCCACCGTTGGAATGGATGACGCCCCGGTAGTGGTCGACGAGCGCGTCGACCTGCTGCTGGGACAGATCCTGCCGGGCAAGGAACACATGCTCGTAAAGTGCCATGTCTCTTCGCCTTTCGTTTCGTTCCATCTGCCGATGCCCGCGGCGAAAGCCTCTGCGACTTCTCGGACCCCGAAGGGCGGACGAAAGGCGCATGTGCAAGACGGTCGAGAGCGGAGACACGGGAGGCAGGGGCGCATCAGGCCCTGGACGTCGGCTTTCGATGAGGAAAACCTCCGGCCCTCCGTTCAGCCCCCAGCAGGACCGGCAGATGGCGCGCTCTATACAAGGTTTTGGCGCGAACGCAAGCGCCGCGCCCCGTCGCCTCCGGTCACAGCCTGCGGGAAGCGCGCGCGACCTTGTGCGGAACCGTCTCCGGAAAGAACCGCTGCGCGCCGTGCCGCTTGCCGAACAGCATGTCGTACTGGAGCATGCGGTAGTCGCGGATCAGCGGGTCGATCTCGGCGTCGGCCCGTGACCAGTCGGTCGTGGCCCTGCCGCCGGCGTCGATCAGCAGGCCGCGCTCGACGACGCCGTAACCCTCGCGCACGCGGCCGAGGAAGCCGGTGTAGTAGGGATGGCTGATCCCGGCGGCGGTCAGCACGTGATAGGGAAGCAGCGCCGGGCTGACCGTGCCCACGCTCTGCATGCCCGTCCGGTTCGACCAGATGACCAGCGGCGTCTCGCGCACGGCCGCCATCTCCTCGGCCGTGCCCTTGCGCGGCGCAACATTGCCCTTGAGCATGCCGGTCGCCGGGTAGACGGGCCCGAGCGGCGGCAGATGGTCGCCGAAGAAGGCGATGACGGTCGGCCTCTGGCGTTTGGCGGCCCAGTCGAGGAGGACGGCGAGACCGTCGTCGGCGTCGCGCATGCCCTCGGCGAAGGAGCGTATCGATTCGCGCGCGGCCGCGTCGGGTGGGAAACGGACCTTCAGCCGGCGCTCGTCATAGCGGTTCGGTTCGTAGGGCCCGTGGTTCTGTAGCGTCACGGCGAAGAAGAAGAACGGCCGCACGATCATGTCGGCCTCGCGGATGATCTCGCTGGTCAGCGCCGCGTCGGACACGAGCGGGCCACGCGTCGCCAGCGCCGGCAGCTTTTCCACCGACATGAAGCGGTCGAAGCCGAACGCGTCGTAGACGGTCTCGCGGTTCCAGAACCAGCCCTCGAACGGGTGGATGGCGCGCGTCGCATAGCCCTCCGAGCCGAGGAAGGCGGCGAGCGACGGCAGGCTCGTGCGCACATATTGCTGATAGGGAATGCTGCCATAGGGCAGGAAGGCGTTGGAAAAGCCGGTCAGCGCCTCGAACTCGACATTGGCGGTCATGCCGCCGAACTCCGGCGAAAAGACCTTGCCGGACGAATGGATGCGGACCGTTGGGATGGGGTCCGGCGCGATGCGCACGCCGGGCAGCCGCGCCGGGTCCCAGAAGGATTCGCTCATCACCATGATGATGTCGGGCGCCTCGCTGGGTACGGACCGCCGCGTTTCCGGCGCGGCGATCGCGGCGACGGCCGCCTCGCCGTAGCCGGCCGGCGGGGCGACCTTGGCCATCGGCACGTTCAGCGCGAAGGCGAGCGCAAAGCCGTTGGAATTGTAGTTCTCCTTCTGGTCCCACATCATCGGGATGATCTGCAGGCGGTCGCGGGTCCAGGAGAAGGTCTGATAATCCATGATGGAGACGAAGAACGCCAGCGCCGGCACCACGGCCGCGAGCCGCGTGACCCGGCTGCGACAGGTCAGCGGCGTTCCATGCCGCCGCCACGCCCGCCACAACGCCGCGACGCACAGCGCCGCGAGCGCGAGGCCGGCCGCCATCGCCGCCGCGCTGAGCGGGCGCTCGCGCACCAGCAGCGGCATGAGCTGCACGATCTGGCGCGAATAGAGGAAGTCGGCCGGATAGAGCGGGTCGCCCAGATAGAGCGATTTCTGCTGGCCGATGAAGGCGAGCAGCAGCGACACGGGCGCGACCAGCAGCAGGCCCATGAGCCGCCTGCCGAGCAGGGCGTCGAGCCCGATGATGGTCAGGGCGAACAGCGCGATGGTGACGAGGCCCGGCCGGAACGGTTGCTCGAACAGGAACACAATGGTGGGGGCGAGCGATCCGCGCACCGTCAGCTCGATGGCGAACACCAGCAGCGCCGACAGCACGGCCACGGCGGCGAGATGGGCGACCAGCCCGAAGCGATGCCGGCGGCGCCTGCCGCTGGCCGCGGGTCCGGGGTTGATCGCCTTCGATTGGGCCAATGCTCCGCTCCGCAACGCCGCTGTCCGTGCCACTGTCCGCGAATGTCACGGAACTGTCATGGTTCCGTCATGCAAGAGCTGCGCGATATGGCCAAATTTGGAAGCCGGCTCAACCTCCCCGTGCAATTTTGATGACGCGGTGAAACAAGCGTGCCGCCCCGGGCGCGTCTTGACTCGGCCGGCCGCGCGCGCAACAGGCTGGCGCGACGCAAACAGCCAGAGGCGCACGATGGCCATCGCATTCACCTTTCCGGGGCAGGGCAGCCAGACCGTGGGCATGGGCAGGGAGCTGGCCGAGGCCTTTCCGGAGGCGCGGCGCGTCTTCGAGGAGGTCGACGACGCGCTGGGCGAGAAGCTGTCGAGCGTGATCTGGGAAGGGCCGGAGGAGACCCTGACGCTGACCGCCAACGCCCAACCGGCCCTGATGGCGGTGTCGCTGGCGGCGATGCGCGCGCTGGAAACGCGCGGCGTCTCGCTGAAGGACAAGGCCGCCTATGTCGCCGGCCACTCGCTGGGCGAATATTCCGCGCTCGCCGCCGCCGGCATGTTCTCCGTCGCCGACACCGCGCGGCTGCTGCGCATCCGGGGCAACGCCATGCAGAAGGCCGTGCCGGCGGGCGAAGGCGCCATGGCCGCGATCCTCGGCCTCGACCAGCCTTCCGTCGAGGCGGCCTGCGCGCAAGCCGCCTCCGACGGCCCCTGCCAGATCGCCAACGACAATGGCGGCGGCCAGCTCGTCATTTCCGGCAGCAAGGCGGGCGTCGAGGCGGCCGCGAAGCTCGCCACCGACAAGGGCGCCAAGCGCGCCATCATGCTGCCCGTCTCCGCGCCGTTCCATTCGACGCTGATGACGCCGGCCGCCGAGGCCATGCGCGCGGCGCTGGCCGGCGTGAGGAAGAGCGCGCCGGTCGTGCCTGTCATCGCCAATGTGGTCGTGCGCCCGCTGTCCGACCCCGACGAGATCGCGGCTCGGCTGGTGGAGCAGGTCACGGGCCGCGTGCGCTGGCGCGAGACGGTCGAGTGGTTTTCGGCAAACGGCGTGAAGACCCTCTACGAGGTCGGGGCGGGCAAGGTGCTGAGCGGGCTGGCCAGGCGCATCGACCGGGAGGTATCGTCGACGGCGATCAACACGCCGGCCGACGTGGACGCCGCGCTGGCGGCGCTGGGCTGACGCTCGCTTGAACTTCCGGTGCCCTGGCGTTATGTGAATACATGTATTCATGAGGTGTCGTCATGCCGACCTCCGTTCGCCTGTCTCCCGAAACCGAAAAACGCCTGGATGCGCTGGTGGCGAGGACCGGCCGCAGCAAGGCGTACTACCTCCGTGAAATGATCGAGGGCGCGATCGAGGACATCGAGGACTATTATCTCGCCGTCGAAGCGATGGAACGACTGAAACGCGGCGAAGACGAGGTCATTTCGCACGAGGAATTTTGGCGTGGCCTGGCGGATTGAGTACCTTCGGTCGGCCAGAAAGTCGACGGATCGGCTCGACGCCAAAACAAGACAGCGTGTCCACGACTATCTTCTCAATCGTGTGGCCGTACTTGACGATCCACGTGTACTGGCAAAGCCTCTGAAGGGGGACTCGGCTTCATTCTGGCGCTTCAGGGTGGGGGACTACCGCATCATCTGCGATATACAGGACGACAAGCTCGTCATCCTGGTGATCACCATCGGCCACCGCAAGGACGTCTACCAGTAGCGCCTCATGCGGGCCGCAATCCACGAAGGAAGAAAAATGTTCGATCTGACCGGCCGCAAGGCGTTGATCACCGGCGCTTCGGGCGGCATCGGCGAAGCCATAGCGCGCGTTCTGCATGCGCAGGGCGCGACACTCGGTCTGCATGGCACCCGCGTCGAGAAATTGGAGGGACTGGCGGCCGAGCTCGGCGACCGGGTAAAGCTGTTTCCGGCGAACCTGTCCGACCGCGACGCCGTCAAGGCGCTCGGCCAGAAGGCCGAGGCCGAGTTGGAAGGCGTCGACATCCTCGTCAACAATGCCGGCATCACCAAGGACGGGCTGTTCGTTCGCATGTCCGACGCCGACTGGGACAGCGTGCTGGAGATCAACCTGACGGCGGCCTTCCGCCTGACGCGCGAGCTGACGCATCCCATGATGCGCCGCCGCTGGGGCCGCGTCATCAACATCACCTCGGTCGTCGGCGTGACGGGCAATCCCGGCCAGACCAACTACGTCGCCTCCAAGGCCGGCATGATCGGCTTCACCAAGGCGCTGGCGCAGGAGATCGCGACGCGCAGCATCACCGTCAACTGCGTGGCGCCCGGCTTCATCGAATCGGCGATGACCGACAAGCTGAACGACAAGCAGAAGGAGGCGATCATGGCCGCCATTCCGGCCAAGCGCATGGGCACCGGGGCCGAGGTCGCCGCCGCCGTCGCCTTCCTCGCCTCGCCTGAGGCAGGCTACGTGACCGGCCAGACGCTGCATGTGAACGGCGGCATGGCGATGATCTGACCCGCCGGCGGCGGCCCCTGCGCGAAAGCCGGCTTTCGGCTGGTGAAAGCGCGAGGCCGCGCTTGGAGGCGCCCGGATTTTCGTGTAATGCGCCTGGAAACCCGCGATTTCGCGGGATTGCGCCCCGGATCGAACGCCCGGGTGATAAAAATCTTAGAGCTTGATTAGGGCGTGTCGCGCCGCTAACGAGAACGGAAACAGTTCAGGACGAGGATGCCCACATGAGTGACACCGCAGAGCGCGTCAAGAAGATCGTTGTCGAACACCTCGGCGTCGACGCCGACAAGGTGACCGAGGCGGCGAGCTTCATCGATGACCTCGGCGCCGACAGCCTCGACACGGTCGAGCTCGTGATGGCCTTCGAGGAGGAGTTCGGCGTCGAGATCCCGGACGATGCGGCCGAGACGATCCTCACCGTCGGCGACGCGGTGAAGTATATCGACAAGGCTTCGGCCTGATCTTCCGGCTCCCGGCAAGCTGTAGCGCGGATTCGCGATGCGACGCGTCGTCGTAACCGGTTTGGGTCTCGTGTCGCCGTTCGGCGTCGGCGTGGAGCATGGTTGGCGCGAGCTGCTGACCGGGCGCAGCGCCGCCGGCCGCGTCACGACCTTCGAGACCGAGGACCTGCCGTGCAAGATCGCGCATTCGATCCCGCGCGGCGACGGCTCCGGCGGCACGTTCAATCCCGAGGCTTATCTGGAGCTGAAGGAGCTGCGCAAGATCAGCGACTTCATCCTCTACGGCATCGCCGCCGCCGATGAGGCGATCGCCGATTCGGGCTGGAAGCCCGAGAGTGAAGCCGACCGCTGCGCCACCGGCGTGATGATCGGCTCCGGCATCGGCGGCCTCGACGGCATCGCCGACAACGCCATCATCCTGCGCGATCGTGGCCCGCGCCGCATCAGCCCGTTCTTCATTCCCGGCAACATCATCAATCTGGTCTCCGGCCAGGTTTCCATCCGCCACGGGTTGAAAGGCCCGAATCATGCGGTGGTGACCGCCTGCTCGACCGGCGCGCACGCCATCGGCGACGCATCGCGGCTGATCATGTTCGGCGACGCCGACGTCATGGTGGCCGGCGGCGCGGAAGCGCCGATCACGCGTCTGTCGCTGGCCGGCTTCGCCGCCTGCCGGGCCCTGTCGACCGAGCGCAACGACGAGCCGCAGCAGGCCTCGCGCCCCTACGACCGCGACCGCGACGGCTTCGTCATGGGCGAGGGCGCCGGCGTCGTTGTGCTGGAGGAGCTGGAGCATGCCAGGGCGCGCGGCGCCAGGATCTACGCCGAGGTGACCGGCTACGGCCTCTCCGGCGACGCCTACCACATCACCGCGCCCTCCGAGGACGGCGACGGCGCGTTCCGCTGCATGAGCGCGGCGCTGAAGCGCGCGGGGCTTACGCCTTCCGACATCGATTATATCAACGCGCACGGCACCTCGACCATGGCCGACACGATCGAGCTCGGCGCGGTCGAGCGTCTGGTCGGCAACGCCGCCTCGAAGATATCCATGTCGTCGACCAAGTCGTCGATCGGCCACCTGCTCGGCGCGGCCGGCGCGGCCGAGGCGATCTTCTCGATCCTGGCCATACGCGACAACATCGCTCCGGCTACGATCAACCTCGACAATCCGGAGCGCGAGACGGCGATCGACCTCGTCCCGAACGCGCCGCGCAAGCGCCAGATCGACGTCGCCCTGTCGAATTCCTTCGGCTTCGGCGGCACCAACGCGTCCCTCGTCTTCCAGCGCCATGCGGGGTGAGAGCGGCCTGTCCATCGTCAATTTTGCCATATTCGACCTTAGTCTTCCGGCAGGGACAGGGTAAGGGCATCGGATCAAGGGCGACATGAACAACACACCGGCACCGAACGGCGACTTCGTGCGACGCCCCGCTCCGCCCTTCGTGCCGAAGACCGCCAGCGAGGCCTTGCGGCCGGAGCAGGGCACCCCGCCGCCCCGCCGCTCGCGCGCCTCGCGCAGCCAGTTCGTCGTCTTCATGAACTTCTTCGTCTCGATGGTCATCCTGCTCGTGGCGGGGGCAGGCGTGGCGCTCTACGTCGGCAAGACCGAATTCGACGGCAAGGGGCCTTCGACGGTAAACACCACCTTCATGGTCCGCCCCAACACCGGCGTGGCCGAGATCGCCGACCAGCTCGCGCGGCGCGGCCTGATCAGCGACCCGCGCATCTTCCGCGTCGGCGTGCGCGCCTATGGCCACGACGCCGCGATGAAGGCCGGCGAATACGAGATCAGGGCCGGCGCCTCCATGCGCGAGATCATGGACATCCTGCGCAGCGGCAAGTCGGTGCTCTATTCGCTCACCTTGCCGGAGGGGATCACGGTGCAGCAGGCCCTGCAGCGGATCGCCGAGAACGACACGCTGACCGGCGACATGCCGGCCGACACCCCCGCCGAGGGAGCGCTGATCGCCGACACGCAGCGCTTTACGCGCGGCACGACCCGCCAGCAGGTGGTGGACAAGATGCTGGCCGACCAGAAACGGCTGGTCGAGAGCATCTGGAGCCGGCGCGTTGCCGACCTTCCCCTCGCCGACATCAACGAGTTCGTGACGCTGGCGTCGATCGTCGAGAAGGAAACCGGGCGCGGCGACGAGCGCTCGCGCGTGGCCGCCGTGTTCATCAACCGGCTGAACCGGAGCATGCGGCTGCAATCGGACCCGACGATCATCTACGGCATCTTCGGCGGCGCCGGCAAACCGGCCGACCGGCCGATCTACCAGTCCGACATCGACAGGAAGACGCCATACAACACCTACCAGATCAACGGCCTGCCGCCGACGCCGATCGCCAATCCGGGCCGCGCGGCGCTGGAAGCGGTCGCCAATCCCTCCAAGACCAACGAGCTGTATTTCGTCGCCGACGGCTCTGGCGGGCATGTCTTCGCCTCGACGCTGGAGGAGCACAACGAGAACGTCGCCCGCTGGCGCGCCTTCCAGAAGAAGCAGGCCGAGGATGCCAAGAACAAGGCGGCGGCCGACGCCGCCCCGGACGCCGTGCCGCCGGCGGGACAGGGAACCGGTACTGCCCAGCAATAGCGGGCGGCGGAAGGCGGGCGGCATGCTTGTCGGGGTCGGGGCAGGCCCAATCGTGCCGGGCCGTGGGATCGTGATTCGAGGGGGGCTCGCTGCATGACGCTGGAAAGCATGACCGGCTTCGCCCGTGCGACCGGTGACGAGGACGGCGCCGCGCTGGCGTGGGAGGCGCGATCCGTCAACGGCAAGGGGCTGGAGCTGCGCTTCCGCCTGCCGCCGGGTTTCGAGCGGATCGAGCCGGCAGCCCGGCAGGCCGTGCAGCAGCGCTTCTCCCGCGGCAGCATCCAGGCCAGCCTCACCGTGGCGCGCGCCGCCGGGCTGCACGCGCCGCCGGTCGTCAACGAGGCCTTCCTGCGCGACGTGACCGAGCTCGCCCGGCGCATGGAGGAGATGTTCGGCGTCGCCCCCGCGACGGCGGACGGGCTGCTGGCGCTGCGCGGCGTGCTCGACATGCCCGATGCCGCCGTCGAGACCGAGGAGGGGCGAGCCGCGCTCGACGCCGCCGTGCTGCGCGTGCTCGACACCGCCCTTTCGGGGCTGGAAAACGCCCGCCGGGCGGAGGGCGCGGCGCTGAAGCCACTCCTGCTCGGCCATGTCGACCAGATCGAGCAGTTGACGCTGCGCGCCGAGGCCGACCCGTCGCGCGAGCCCGCGACGATCCGGGCGCGGCTTGCTGAACAGGTGCGCCTGCTGATGGAGGCGGGAACGGGGCTGGACGAGGCCCGCCTGCACCAGGAGGCGGCCATCCTTGCCACCAAGGCCGACATACGCGAGGAGATCGACCGGCTGAAGACGCATGTCGCGTCGGCCCGCGCGCTGCTGGATTCGGATGGCGCCGTGGGCCGCAAGCTCGATTTCCTGGCCCAGGAATTCAACCGCGAATCGAATACGCTGTGCTCGAAATCGAACGCCGCTTCGGTCACCGCCATCGGCCTGGAGCTGAAGGCGGTGGTCGATCAGTTCCGCGAGCAGGTTCAGAATCTGGAGTGACAGCGCATGAGCGCCGCCGATAGCCCGCCCCGAACCATACGCCGCAGGGGCCTGATGCTCGTGCTGTCCTCGCCCTCGGGCGCGGGCAAGTCCACCATCGCGCGCAACCTTCTGGAAAGCGACCACGACCTGTCGCTCTCGGTCAGCGTCACCACCCGCCCGCGGCGCGGCAGCGAAATCGACGGCGTCCACTACCATTTCGTGTCCATGCGCGAGTTCGAGCGGCTGCGCGATACCGACGCGCTGCTGGAGTGGGCCGAGGTGCACGGCAATTTCTACGCCACGCCGCGCGAGCCCGTGGAGGCCGCCATGGCCGAGGGGCGGGACATGCTGTTCGACATCGACTGGCAGGGCGCCACGCAGCTCAAGGACAAGATGCTGGCTGACATCGTCTCGATCTTCATCCTGCCGCCCTCGATGGGCGAGCTGAAAAGCCGGCTCAAGCGGCGCGCCGAGGATGCCGACGAGGCGATCGCGCGGCGGTTGCAGAATGCCCGCGACGAGATCGAGCATTGGGGCGAGTACGATTTCGTCGTCATCAACAACGACCTCAACCAGGCGTTCAACGAGGTGCAGGCCGTCGTCACCGCCGAGCGGCTGCGTCGCGACCGCCGGCCGGGCCTGTTCGATTTCGTGTCCGGGCTGCTGGACGAGAAGATCTGAGCCGGTTCAGGCCGGGGCTTGTCCGCGCCTTATGTCGACGGCATTCGCCAACGCCACGAATTCCTCTACGGACAGCGTCTCGGCGCGGCGCGTGCCGTCAATGCCGACGGCAGCCAGCAGCGCCTCGCCGCCGAGCGGCTTCAGGCTCTGCCGCAGCATCTTGCGGCGCTGCCCGAAGGCGGCCTCGGTGACGCGGCCGATCGTGACAACGTCGCAGGGCAGGGGATTCTCGCGCGGCACGAGGTGGATGACGGAGGACGTCACCTTCGGCGGCGGCGTAAAAGCCTGCGGCGGCACGTCGAAGACGATCCTTCCCGTCGTGCGCCAGCCGGCCAGGACCGCCAGCCGGCCATAGGCGCCGGAGCCGGGTTTCGCGACGATGCGCTCGGCCACCTCGCGCTGGAACATCAGCGTCATGGACGCATAGAAGGGCGGCCAGTCGCGCACCGTCAGCCAGCGCACGAGAAGCTCGGTGCCGATGTTGTAGGGCAGGTTGGCGACGATCCTGGCGGACCCGCCGCCTGCCAGCGCCGCGAAGCCGGTGGCCAGCGCGTCGCCCGGGATCACCTCCAGCCGCCCCGGATAGTGGTCCGCGACCTCGGCCAGCGCCGCCAGGCAGCGCTCGTCGCGTTCGATGGCCACGACCCGCTTGGCGCCGCTGAACAGAAGCGCGCGGGTCAGCCCGCCCGGTCCCGGCCCCACCTCGATGACCGTGGAGTCGGACAGGTCGCCGGCGGCGCGCGCGATCTTGCCGGTCAGGTTGAGGTCGAACAGGAAGTTCTGGCCCAGCGATTTCCTGGCCTGCAGGCCATGGCGCTCGATCACCTCGCGCAGCGGCGGCAGCCCGTCGATGCTCACGGCTGGCGGCTTGTCGCGGTCTGACAGGACATGCGGATCGACGCCGACAGCGGTGTCAGCGGCGCTCGATCTTGGCCTTCTTGCGCAATTCGCCGATGACCTTGGTGTTTAGCTCGGAATCCTTGCCCTCGGCCATCGCGCCCTGCTGCTGCAAGACCATGGTGGCGACGCGGTCGTCCGACACTTCCTTGGCCGAGCAGATGCCGATGAACTCGACGCCGCGCTCGGTTTCGCGCACGACGGTGGCGCCGCCGATCTTGGTCGCCTTGATCTGTTCGGCCCATTCCTGCGGCAGCTCCGGCCCGACCTTGCGGCCGAGGTCGCGCACGGTGACGTCGATCAGGCCCTTGACGAATTCGCGCGTCGAGTCGCAGCCGTTGTAGCGCGCGCGCAGCGCTTCGGCCTCGCGCTTGCGCTGCGCCAGCTTGCCGCGCTCGGCGGCCGGCACGACGAAGATGACCTGCTGGAGCATGTATTCGGTGGCGCTCGGCTTGCTGCCCTGCTGCAGCATCTTGCGCACGGCCTTCTGCTCGGTCGTGCCCTTCTCGGTCTGCGTCCAGGCCGAGAGCACCTGGCCCCAGACCATCTGGGAGCGGATGAACTCCTTGAAATGCCCGCTGGTCACGCCCGACTGGTTCATGATGCCTTCGAGCTGCTGCGGCGTCATCTTGTTGGAGCGCGCGAAATTGGCGAAGGCCTGGTCGACGGCCTGGGCCGGGATGTTGACGCCGATGCGACGCGCCTCCGATACCCGCAGCGCCTGCTCGATCATCTCCTCCTCCGCCTGGGCGTTCAGGTTTCCCTTCTTGCCCTGCAGCTTCATGAAGGCGGCGCGGCGCTGGATGTCGTAGGAGGTGATCGGAACGCGGTTGACGACCAGCTTGATCTCGCTGGCGACGGCATTCCCGGCCATCACGGCGGCTGGTATCGGAGAAGCTGCCGTCGCGAGTGCGAGACCCAGGGCGACAAGGCATTTTCTCAGCGCAGGCATATCCATCTCTTCCCGTAGCTTGTAGCTTGTGTCTTCTCCTCGGCGGGAGCCCCGCCATCCCTATCGCCCGCCTATGAGGCGAAACGATGTCCCCGCGGGCAGGCCGCGGGGCTCACAGGTCCCGCGACGTGTCCCGCGCGGATCCGAAGTCGCCGAGGGTGCGGAAGGAGATGCGGAAGCCGACCGTGCGCGAGGTGTCGCGCGTGTCGCGGTCGCGCGTTTCGGAATAGCTCATCAGGTAGGAGAAGCAGTCGTCGTCATAGGCGAAGCCGAGCGAATTCTTGACGACCAGGTTCTTCTCCACGTCATAGGTGCCGGAGCCGAAGACGCGCCAGAAATCGTTGAACCGGGTCGAGGCGCCGAGCGACAGCTCCTGCCGGTCGTCGTCGTAGCCGTAGAGCGGCTGCGCGGCGGCGTAGGCGTATTTCGCCGTCACCGACAGCGCGTCGGTGACGTAGCCGACCTTGAACTCGGAGCGCCGCACCGCCAGCGTCTGCTCGTCCAGCCGCGCGCTGACCGAGGCCGAAAGGCCGAAGGGCGACGCGAAGCCGAACATGCCGACGAAGTCGGACGTGTCGCTCTCCAGGCCCGAATAGGCGCCGACATTGACCAGGTCGGGCGAGGCGAAGGAGTTGTCGCCGGCGAGGTGGTAGGACTGTCCGACGAGGCCCTGCGTCGTCCACCCGTTGGCGAAGCTGCCGGAATAGCGCAGGCCGAGATTGGCGCGCGTGCCGCCCTCGATGCGGTCGTAGCCGGAGAACTTGTCGCGCTCGAACAGCGTCGAGGCGTCGAAGACGAAGCTCTGCGCGTCCTCGTTGGGAATGCCCAGCGTGTCGGCGAAGGGCTCGTTCGGCCGCGCGAATATCTGCGCCGTCGGCTCCAGAACGTGGCTGCCGCTGACCGAGGACAGGAGCAGCGGGAAGCGCACCTCGAGCCCCAGCGTCGCCATGAAGCGCTGATAGGCCGAGCGCATGTCCGTCTGCGCGTTGATCGCCGGATTCATCGCCATCGCGTTGATCGCGGCCACCGACGCCGCCGACTGGTCGATATTGACCGTGTCGCCCTGGAAGGCGAGCATCGGCGTGACGACGAGCCCGCCATCGGTGACGAAGGAGCGTTTCCACTCGGCCTCGGCCGTCAGGCGGCTCGACGTGCCCTCGATGCCGCGTACCCGCTCCTCCGGGAAGGGGAAGTCGGACGCGTAGACGACGTCGAGCTGGCCGCGGCGGATGACGCGCGCGTTGAGGTCGATGTTCAGCTCGCCGCCGAACACCGGCTCCGGCGCCACATAGGAATAGTCGAGGCTCGGCAGCACCCAGGGCTGCTTTTCCGAGCGCGAGGCGGGATCGGAGGAGAAGACGTCCTCCTGCACCTCGAAATGCATGGCGCGCAGGTCGAAGAAGTTGCGGTCGCCGAGCCCGGTCAGGAAAATCTCGGAGCGGTGGATCGACTCCTTGTAGCCCTCGATGTCGTAGGTCTTGGCGAAATTCTTGTCCGACTGGACCAGCACGTCCCAGCCAAAATCCCAGCGGGAATTGATGGCGAAGAGGCCCTTCGTGCCCATCATGCCGCGCAGGCGGTTCGGATCGCCGGGCCGCCCCGAATCGACGGTGTTGAAGTCGAAGTCGCCGGGGTTCATCTGGCGGATGCCGGCGGCCGTTATGCTGTACTGGCCGTTGTCGAAGCGCTGGCGCCATTCCGCCTTGCCGAGGAAACCCTGCCGCGTGTAGCCAGTGCCGGTCAGCGTCAGGTCGTAGGTGGGCGACAGGGCGAGATAATAGGGAACCGAAAGGCCGAAGCCGAGGTCGCTGTCGTAGCTGGCGGTCGGGATGAGGAAGCCGCTCTTGCGCCGGATCGTCGGGTCGGCGATCTCGAAGGAAGGCAGCACGCCCAGCCGCACGCCGAGGAACTCGAAGGCGGGGTCCTCGAAGCGGACCTTCTTGGTCTGGCTGTTCCAGATGATGCGCTTGGCCTTGATGCGCCACACCGGCGCCTTGTCCGGCTGGTCCTCGCAGGGCTCGCACGCCGTGTAGACGCCGTTGTTGAATGTGGTGAGGAAGCCGGCCCGGCGTTCCGCGCTCTCGGCGGCGAACCAGGTGCGGTCCACCGTCTCCACGCGCAGCGCATTGACGAAGCCGGTGCCGAAATCGTCGGTCACGTCGATGCGGTCGGAATGGACGATGTTGCCGTCCTGGTCGACGATCTGCACGCCGCCGGCGGCGATCAGCCGGCGCGAGGCGCGGTCGTAGGTGACGCGCTCGGCGACCAGCCGGTTGCCGCCATAGTCGATGCGCACGCCGCCGGACGCCGTGACGGTGTCGTCATTGTTGTCGTAGATGAGCGTATCGGCCTCGAGCAGCATCTGCGAATCGGCAGGCACGCTCGGCGCGAGATCGACCAGGCTCTGCGCCAGCGAAGCCGGCACGAGCGCGCCGGCGAACAGGCATGACAGGGCCGTGGCGCGCAGAAGCCGCGCGACCCGTGCAGACCCGGTGCCCGCTTGCGACGCACCCCCCAACTAACCGTCCTCCTTGTAAAGCAGGAACGTGACCCCGAAAAACATCGCTATTGCTACCGGTATCCAGGCGACCACGAAAGGCGGCACGAATCCGGCGGTCCCGAAAGCCTTGACCAGGACCGAAACCACATAAAGCAGAAAGCCGGCGAGGACGCCACCCAAAATCATCGTCGACGACTGCCCCATCCGCGCGAAGCGCATCGACACGGTCGCGGCGATCAGCGTCATCGCGACCATCAGGAAGGGCAGCGCCACCAGCGTGTGGAAATGGGTGGCGAAGGCATTGGCGTTGAGGCCGAAGGCGCGCGCCGCCGTGATCTTGTCCGGCAGCTCGAAGAAGGAGACCGTCTCGGGCGGGGCGAGCCGCTCCTGCACCGATGCCGGCGTCAGGTTGGTCGCGACCCGGTCGACGGGCAGCGATTCGATGCCGGACGCGCCGTCGCGCAGCACCCGGACGTCGTGCAGCTCCCAGTGGCCCTGGCGCAGGAAGGCCCGCGCGGCGTCGCGGCGCTCCTTGATGTCGCCGTCCGCGTCCAGCGAGAAGAACGTCGCGTCGACCAGCTCCAGTCCGCCGTCGAGGACGGAATGCGCGCCGATGATCGTGTCGCTGCCGGGCGTCCGCTGCCGCAGCCAGGGCTGCTCGAAGGCGCTCGTGTTGGATTTCCCGACGCGCATCTCGGCCTCGATCCGCTTCGACATCGAGATGCCGGCCGCCGCCAGAGGATTGAGCACGCCGACCGTCAGCACGCCGAACAGGAAGGCGCCGATGCAGGCCGGCAGCAGGAACTGCCAGGCAGAAATGCCGGCGGAGCGCGCCACCACCAGTTCGTAGCGGCGGTTGAGCGACACCAGCATGGCGATGGCCGCGAACAGCCCGATGAACGGCACCGTCTGCTGCATGATGACGGGCACGCGCGCGGCCGAGATGACGAGGCCGGCGGCGAGCGTGAAGCCCGGGACGCCGGACCGCCGGTTGGTCAGCTCGGTGAAGTCGATCAGCGAGACCAGCGCGTAGAGCGCGACGAACAGCCAGAACGCGATGACCGCGTAGCGTCGCAGGAAATATCGCCCGAGCGTCCAGCCCATCAGGATGCGTGCCTTCCCGGCCCGCCGCGGCCGGGGCCGAAGACCGCGCCCACGCGATCGACCAGCCGGCCGAACACGGCCGACACCCGTTCGACCAGGCCGACCGGCAGTTCCATCGTCCGGTGCAGCGCGATGAATGTCAGCGCCACGGCGGCGGCGGCGATCGGCACCCCGTAGACCATGACGATCATGTCCGCGGACTTTTCCGTCGCGCCGACCGCGAAGAAGGACAGAAGGCGCACCGCGACCGCGATGGTGACGACGGTGATGAGCGGATGGACGCGGCTTTCCCGGTGCGAGCGCGCATCGCCCGCCACCGCCATGGCGATCAGCGCGAAGACGATGGGCATGCTCCATTCGGCCAGGCGGCGATGAAGCTCGGCGCGGAATTCGCCCGGCTTGCGGCGAAACTGCGGATCGTTGGGGTCGGGGTCGAGAAGGAAGCCCAGCGACTGGTCCGGCGGATCGATGGACAGCCGTTCCGTCGCCTGCCCGAAGACGGAGAGGTCGAGGCTGTAGACGTCGAAGCGGATGACCGAGACGTCCCCGCCCGGCGCCTTGCGCTGGATCATGCCGTCGCGCATGGCCAGCAGCTTGCGCCCGTCGGTCTCCGCCAGCGATCCGCGCTTGG
Organism: Mesorhizobium sp.; assembly: GCA_027492275.1. GTDB lineage: Bacteria > Pseudomonadota > Alphaproteobacteria > Rhizobiales > Rhizobiaceae > JAPUFC01. The sequence goes on from JAPUFC010000085.1 coordinate 68,876, forward strand.
CGTAGTAGACGAGGTCGACGCCTTCCTGGCGCGAATCGGCGACGAAGACGCCGCTGAGCTCGCCATTGGCCATCTTCTCCCCGATCTGGATGTAGAGGCCGCTCTCGATCTGCTCGAACGTGCCGTCCTGGAGGATCAGGTTGATGAGGTCGCCGCGCGCGCTGGCGATCATCTCGTGGAATCGGAGGCGGGCGTCCGGGTTGACGAAGTTGGTCAGGACGAACGACGCCAGGCTGGCGAAGAGCGCCAGCAGCAGCACCGGCCGGGCGAGCGAGGCGGGAGACGCCCCGGCGGCCGTGACCACGACGAGCTCGCTGTCGTTGTTCATCTGCGAGAAGGTCAGCGCCACCGCGACGGCGACGGCGAACGGCAGCACCTCCGGGATGATGGAGGGCAGGATCAGCGACGAGATCTGCAGGAAGGCTGCGACGCTCTGGCCGCTGGTGGTCACCAGGTTGATGCGCGTCAGCGCCTGCGTGATCCACACGATGGCCAGCGTCGAGGCGAGCACGCCGGCGAAGGCGACGAAAGACCGGCGCAATATGTAGCGTTCGATGACCGTCATACGCGGCGTCGTTTCCGTCCGTGCCTGGCCGACGAACCGGGCGTTCGCCGTCGTCTGTACCATTGCCCGCCCGGACCGGACCTTTGCAACCACCCGCGCGGTGCAATCCTGAGGATCAAAGGCAAAAAAATGACCAACACTTAAGGTTAACCGAGCGTTGAGGCTCCGTTCGGCGGGTTAGGGCCGGCCGTGCGATTCGACGTCGCGCGCCGGGGCTTGGTTGACAAGCCGTCGCCGAAGCTGTGATTTGTGCCCCCGCAAACCCGCCTTGTCCTTGCCCGTCCGGGGCATCGCCGCCCGTTGCGATGCCCGCCCCGGCAGGGCCGCAATTGTTCAGGACGATCCATGAGCGCACAACCCGTCATCAGCTTCGCCAGGCATGCCGCCCCCAGGAAGGGAACGGCCTTCGTGCTGGCCGCCGAAGGCGGGGGGCTGGGCGAGGCGGCGCGCGCCGTCGACCCGTCCGGCGTGCTGGCCAGGGCTTTTCGCGCCGCGGCCTTCACCGGCAAGCTCGCCGCCTCGGTCGAGGTGCTCGCGCCGGAAGGTTCGCCGCTCGACCGGCTGGTGGCGATCGGCGCCGGCAAGCCGGGGTCCCGCGCCGAGCACGACTGGCTGAAGCTCGGCGGCGCGGTGGCGGCCAACCTGCGCAAGGCGCGCGAGGCCGCCGTCGTCCTCGACCTCGCCGGGGAGGAGGTCGATGCCGCCCAGGCGGCGGCGCTGGCCGCCGGCATCCTGCTGCGCGCCTACACCTTCGACAAGTACAAGACCAGGAAGGATGACGAGGAGAACGGCCGCGCCGCCTCCAGGCCCGTGAAGATCGTCGTCCAGTGCGCCGATCCCGCCGCGGCGAAGAAAGCCTTCGCCGACATCGGCGCGGTGGTGGACGGCGTGCTTCTCGCGCGCGACCTGGTGAACGAGCCGGCCAACATGCTCGGCCCCCTCGAATTCGCCGAGAAGGCCGGCGCGCTGTCGGCGCTGGGCATCGGCATCGAGATCCTGACCGAGCGCGAGATGCGCGATCTCGGCATGGGCTCGCTGCTGGGCGTGGCGCAAGGCTCGGTGCGGCCGCCGAGGCTGGTTGTCATGCAGTGGAACGGCGGCAAGGCCAAGGCCCGCCCGGTCGCCTTCGTCGGCAAGGGCGTGGTCTTCGACACCGGCGGCAACTCCATGAAGCCGGCCGCCGGCATGGAGGACATGAAGGGCGACATGGGCGGCGCGGCCGCCGTCACCGGCCTGATGCACGCGCTGGCCGCCCGCAAGGCGAAGGTCAACGCGGTCGGCATCATCGGCCTGGTGGAGAACATGGTCGACGGCAACGCGCAGCGTCCCGGCGACATCGTCACCTCCATGTCCGGCCAGACCGTCGAGGTGCTGAACACCGACGCGGAGGGCCGGCTCGTGCTGGCCGACGCGCTCTGGTACTGCAATGACCGCTTCGCGCCGCGCTTCATGATCGACCTGGCGACGCTGACCGGCGCGATCATGGTGGCGCTCGGCCAGGGGCACGCCGGCCTGTTCAGCAACGACGACGAGCTGTCCGCGCGCCTGACCGCCGCCGGCCTCGCCACGCAGGAGAAGCTGTGGCGCATGCCGATGGGCCCCGAATACGACAAGCTGATCGATTCCAAGAACGCCGACATGAAGAACATCGGCGGCCGCTACGGCGGCTCCATCACCGCCGCGCAGTTCCTCAAGCGCTTCGTCAAGGAGACGCCCTGGGCGCATCTCGACATCGCCGGCACCGCGATGGGGTCGCCGGCCAGCGAGATCAACCAGTCCTGGGGCTCCGGCTTCGGCGTGCGCCTGCTCGACCGCCTGGTGCGCGACCACTACGAGGGGTAGCGCCGCGCCCCGATGACCGAGGTCCTCTTCTACCACCTCACCGAATCGACGCTGGAGGACGCGCTGCCCAGCCTGCTGGAGCGCAGCCTGTCGCGCGGCTGGCGCGCGGTCGTGCAGGCGGGCAGCGAGGAGCGGCGCGATGCGCTCGACCAGCATTTGTGGACCTTTCGCGACGATTCCTTCCTGGCGCACGGCACGGACCGCGAGGCGCATCCCGCCGACCAGCCCGTGTTGCTGACGCTCGCCGCCGCCAACCCCAATGCGGCGCAGGTGCGCTTTTTCGTCGACGGCGCCGAGCCCGGCGCGGTGGACGGCTACGAGCGCGTCGTCTTCCTGTTCGACGGCCACGACGCCGCGCAGCTTGAGGCGGCGCGGGGGCACTGGAAGACCATGAAGGGCGCCGGCCACGAGGTGACCTACTGGCAGCAGACCGCCGATCGCCGCTGGGAACGAAAGGCGTGAACTACCGCCATGCCTATCATGCCGGCAATTTCGCCGATGTGGTGAAGCATGCCGCGCTCGCCCGGCTGGTCGAGTACCTGAAGCTGAAGGACAAGGCGTTCCGGGTCGTCGACACGCATGCCGGCATCGGCCTCTACGACCTGTCTTCGACGGAAGCGCAGAGGACCGGCGAGTGGCGCGACGGCATCGGGCGGCTGATCGAGGCGCGGCTGCCAGCCGACGCGCAGGCGCTGCTTGCGCCCTATGTCGACGCGGTCCGCGCCGCGAACGACGGCGGGCCGATCGGAAAATATCCGGGCTCGCCCTGGATCGCGCGGCATCTCATGCGCCGCCAGGACAGGCTTTCGGCGATCGAGCTCCACCCGGAGGATGCAGGTCGCCTCAAGGCGCTGTTCGCGGGCGACGTCCAGACGCGCGTCATCGGGCTCGACGGCTGGCTGGCGCTGGGCGCGCACCTGCCGCCGAAGGAGAAGCGCGGCCTCGTGCTGGTCGACCCGCCCTTCGAGGAGCCCGGCGAGTTCGGCCGGCTGATCGACGGGCTGAGGGCGGCGCATCGCCGCTGGCCGGGCGGCATCTACGCGCTGTGGTACCCGATCAAGGACCATGCGGCGGTCGCCGCTTTCCGGCGCGCGCTGGCGCAAGCCGGCATCCCCAAAATCCTCGACATCGCCTTCGAGATCCGGCCGGCCTCGCGCGAGCCCCGGCTGGACGGCAGCGGCCTCGTGGTCGTCAACCCTCCCTTCCCCCTCGAGGCGGAGATGCGCGTGGTCCTGCCGGCGTTGCACGCCGCCCTCGGCGCGGAACCCGGTGCCCGCTGGCGCGTCGAGCGGCTCGCCGGCGAGGCCGAAAAGGCGTGACCGGGACGGCTTGACCGCGTCACGGCGAAACCGCACAGTAGGCCACCTTCAGCGCGAGACCCGAGCATGTCGTTGCTTTCGAGAGCTTTTCTGGCCGTCCTGCTGGCCGCCGGCGCGTCGATTGCGCCGCTGAAAGCCGCGTTTTCGGCCGATCTCGGCGTTTATGTCGATGACGGCAGCGTGTGCGGGGAAAAGTGGGTGCTCAATCGAATCACCGAGCGCTTCGGCTATCAGGTGAGGCACGTTCCGCACCTGCCGCAGGTGGGGATCGCGGAATTTCGCAACGTCCGGCTGAACCGCTATCACCCCGAGCGGCCGGACCGGCCGATCGAGCGCACCTACTGCACGGCCACCGTGCTGCTGTCGGACGGGCACAGCCGCCAGGCCTGGTATCTGATCGAGGGCAGGATGGGCTTCGCCGGCGTCGGCCGGAACGTCGAGTTCTGCGTCTCCGGCTTCGACCGTTGGCACGTCTATAACGGGAGCTGCCGCGTCCTCAGATGAGGATTGCGAAGGCCTGCCTCGCCGTCCTGCTGTCGGCGTTTCTGCTCGCCGGTTGCAGCGACCAGAAGGCCGGGACGCCCGCTCCGACGCCCATAGCCGGCCCCGGCGCTTCCGCTCCGGCCGCGATCCCTGAAGGCGAGGGTTTCGATTTCTACGTGCTGTCGCTGTCCTGGTCGCCCAGCTACTGCGAGGCGGAAGGCGAGGACGCCAACCGCCAGCAATGCGCGGCCGGCCGGCCTTACGCCTTCGTGGTGCACGGCCTGTGGCCGCAATTCGAGCGCGGCTATCCGCAGGATTGCGACACGCGCGAGCGCGACGTGCCGGACGAGCGTCTGCGCGCGCTCTACGACGTGATGCCGTCCGCCGGGCTGATCCGGCACGAGTGGCGCAAGCACGGCGCCTGCAGCGGCCTGACGCAGGCGGACTATTTCGACGTGCTGCGCAAGGCGCGCGGCAAGGTGGAAATCCCGCGGCAGTACAGGCGCATATCCGACTATCTGACGCTTGCGCCGGGCGAGGCGGAACGCGCCTTCCTGCAAGCGAATCCGGGCATGGCGGCGGACGGCGTCGCCGTCACCTGCGACCGGCGCTACCTGCGCGAGGTGCGCATCTGCATGACCAGAGATCTCGGCTTCCGCGCCTGCCCCGAGGTGGACCGCCGCGATTGCAGGCTGGGCAAGGTGGTGATGCCGCCCGTGCGCGGTTGAGGGCGGGCCCGGTTGCGGCGCATCGCCGGGCGCGGCCATTTCCCTTGGCCGCCGTCCCGGCTATGACTGCGCGGCTTGTGTCAATCGGGGAACCGCCGTGTCGAAACTCTTCTATTCGTCCGCATCGCCATACAGCGCCAAGGTCCGGCTCAGCGCCGCCTATCTGGACTTTCCGGTGGAGATCGTGGTCGTCAACACCAACGACAACCCGCCGGAGCTGATCGCGGCCAATCCGCTGGGCAAGATACCGGCCCTGCTTCTGGACGACGGCGATGCGCTGTTCGACAGCCGCGTCATCACCCAGTATCTCAACCGCGCCTGCGGCAACCGGCTGTTCCCCCGCAACGCCGAACGCCGCATGGAGGCGGAACGCTACGAGGCGCTGGCCGACGGCGTCACCGACGCCGCGATCGCGACCGTCTACGAGCGGCGTTTCCGTCCCGAAGAGAAGGTGCATCAGCCGTGGATCGACCGGCAGTGGGGCAAGGTGGAGCGCGGGCTCGACGCCCTCGATGCCGCGCCGCCGAGGCTGGCCGGCAAGCCGCACGCCGGGCATTTCGCGCTGCGCAGCCTGCTCGGCTACCTCGCGCTGCGCTTTCCGGGAAAGTGGGAGAAGGGCAGGTCCAGGCTGAGCCGCTGGGCCGACCGCTTCGACCAGCGTTTCCCGGAGCTCAAGGCGCTGCTTCCCTCGGGTTGAGCGGGGATTTTGCCGTCCAGGCATGAAAAAGCCGGCCCGAAGGCCGGCTTTTCCAATCGCATCGGGTCGTCTGAACTCAGAACTTGACGCCGAGGCCGAAGGTGACGCGGTGGTCGCTGTCCTCGACCTTGCGCTCGCCGGAGCCGGTGTTGAACTTGTCGCTGCCGAAATCGGTGTAGCGATACTCGACGCGGCCGAAGACGTTCTGCGTGACCATCATGTCGGCGCCCGCGCCGGCGGTCCAGCCGATCATCGTGTTGCTGTCCTTGCCGGCGAAGTCCTTGACCTCCAGCTTCTCGGCGGCCGCGCCGGCAGTCGCATAGAGCAGGATCTCAGGCGTGATCGTGTAGCCGAGACGCGCCCGCAGCGAACCCTCGAAGCCGGATTCGGCCGAAAGGCCGGCATTCTTGCCATCCTTCCAGTTGTAGCCGAGATCGCCTTCGACGCCGGCCACGATATTGCCGGTCTGGTAGTTGTAGCCGGCGAAGGCGCCGGCCACGAAGCCGTCGGTGCCGACGCTGTTGCTGTTGGTCTTGTCCCGCGTGTCGCCGGAGAAGCCGTAGCCGAGGCTCACACCGGCATACGGACCGCTCCAGGTGTTGACCGGAGGAATCTCCATCGGAGCGACCGGCGCCGGCGGCTCCTGGGAGATGACGTCGGCGGCAAAGGCCGGGATCGCGGTCAGGAGCGCCGTGGCGCCGAGCACCGCAGCCAGAGGCCGCGCGAAAGAGAGGTTGGATTTCATAGTTCGTACTCCATGCCACAATACGCGATGTGGTTTTCGATGAGGCGTGACTTCCCGTCCGGGGGGCTAAACAGGATAGCGGCCTGACGGTTCCGAATGTGTTGGGCAAATGTGGCCGCACGGAACCTGAACTTGGGTCATTGCCGGGCGCGAATGCGGCCGAAACGGGACGTTGCATTCCGGCAACAGCCCTGTCAGCAGAGATGGCGCAACACGGGTCGAGGCCGCTTTTTGCAAGGCTTTGCGGCGATTATATGAACGGGCGGCGTCAGCCCTGCCGCCACGGAAGCTGGCCCTTTTCGCCACATTGCGGCCCAAGGTGAGAACGGGAATTAAGCTGACTTAACACAAATGCCGCGCAATAACCCTTTGGAAACCATGACGCGGCGACGGGAGAGAACATGGCAGCGAGGCAGCCGGGAACGGCTCTGGTCACGGGCGGCGCGCGGCGCATTGGCCGCGCCATCGTCGAGGATCTGGCCGCGCACGGCTTTGCCGTCGCGATTCACTGCGCGGGCTCGACGGCGCAGGCCGGTGCCTTGGCCGGCGTGATTCGCGATCGCGGCGGACGCGCCTGCGTGTTGCAGGCCGACCTGACCGACGCGGCGCAGGCCGGCGCGCTGGTGGACCGCGCGGCTTCCGAACTCGGCCCCGTCGATCTTCTGGTCAACAACGCCTCGATCTTCGAGCAGGATTCGCTCGAAAATCTCGACGCGGCGATCTGGGACCGGCATTTCGCCATCCATGTGCGCGCGCCGGTGCTGCTGGCCTCCGCCTTCGCCCGCTCGCTGCCCGAGGGACGCGAGGGGCTGGTGGTGAACCTGATCGACCAGCGCGTCTGGCGGCTGACGCCGAGCCATTTTTCCTACACGCTCTCCAAGTCGGCCGAGTGGACGGCGACGCGCACGATGGCGCAGGCGCTGAGCCCGCGCATCCGCGTCAACGCCATCGGCCCGGGCCCCAGCCTGAAGAGCGAGCGCCAGCGGCCGGAGGATTTCCAGCGGCAGGCGCGGAGCGTTCCGCTGGGTCGGGGCCCTTCGCTGGATGAATTCGGCGCGACGGTGCGCTATCTATGGGAGGCGCGCTCCGTCACCGGACAGATGATCGCGCTGGATGGCGGCCAGCATCTTGCATGGCAGACGCCGGATGTGACAGGCATCGTGGAATGAACCAGAGGCAAGGCCGCGCGAGCGCCGACCCGCCCGCGCCGGCGGACGACGACCCCGCGAATCAGGACATGGCCGGCTTCATCGCCGGCGACGAGGATCTGGACGAGGACGAAGCCGCGCCGGACGCGGACGCGCCCGACGCATCCTTGCCCGCCCTGCCGTTCACGGCCATCGATTTCCATGCCGGCGCCGAGGGCGAGGGCAAGGTCGGCGCCGCCGTGATCGAGGCGCTGGTGAAGCGCCTGCCCAACGCGCCGGGCGTCTACCGCATGATGAACGCGGCCGGCGACGTGCTCTATGTCGGCAAGGCGCGCAGCCTGAAGAAGCGCGTCTCGCAATACGCGCAGGGCCGCTTCCACACCAACCGCATCGGCCGCATGGTGCGCGACACGGCGACGATGGAGTTCGTCACCACGCGCACAGAGGTCGAGGCGCTGCTGCTGGAGGCCAACCTCATCAAGCGCCTGCGGCCGCGCTACAACACGCTGCTGCGCGACGACAAGTCATTTCCCTATATCCTGCTGACCGGCGACCATGCCGCGCCCGGCATCTTCAAGCATCGCGGCGCGCGCTCGCGCAAGGGCGACTATTTCGGCCCCTTTGCCTCGGCCGGCGCGGTCGGGCGCACCATCAACTCGCTGCAACGCGCCTTCCTGCTGCGCACCTGCACGGATTCCGTGTTCGAAAGCCGCACGCGACCCTGCCTGCTCTACCAGATCAAGCGCTGCTCCGGTCCCTGCACCGGCGAGGTGTCGCCGCAGGCCTATGCCGAGCTCGTCCACGAGGCGAAGGACTTTCTGTCCGGCCGCAGCCAGAACGTGAAGAGCCAGATCTCGGCGCAGATGCAGGAGGCGGCCGAAGACCTCGATTTCGAGCGGGCGGCGATCTACCGCGACCGGCTGGCGGCGCTGAGCCACGTGCAGAGCCACCAGGGCATCAACCCGCAGGGCGTCGACGAGGCGGACGTCTTCGCCATCCATCAGGATGGCGGGCAGAACTGCATCCAGGTATTCTTCTTCCGCACCGGCCAGAACTGGGGCAACCGCGCCTATTTCCCCAAGGCGGACCCGGCGCTGGAGGCCGCCGAGGTGCTGTCCTCCTTCCTGGCGCAGTTCTACGACGACAAGCCTTGCCCGCGCTGCGTCTTCCTCTCGCACAAGGTGGAGGAGCAGGAGCTGCTGGAGCGCGCGCTGGGCACGCGCGCCGGGCGCAAGGTGTCCGTCTCGGTTCCGCAGCGCGGCGAGAAGAAGGACCTGGTCGACCATGCCTCGCAGAACGCGCGCGAAGCCTTGGCCAGACGTCTGGCCGAGACCTCGACTCAGGCGAGGCTGCTGGAGGGGCTGGCCCAGACCTTCGGGCTGGAGAAGGCGCCGCGCCGCATCGAGGTCTACGACAACTCGCACATCATGGGCACCAACGCGGTCGGCGCGATGGTCGTCGCCGGGCCGGAAGGCTTCGTGAAGGGTCAGTACCGGAAATTCAACATCCGCTCGACCGAGATCACCCCGGGCGACGATTTCGGCATGATGAAGGAGGTCATGGAGCGCCGCTTCTCCCGCCTCGTGCGTGAGCACGGCGAAGCGGATGAGAGCAACGACGAGGCGTTTCCGGCCTGGCCGGACGTGATCCTGATCGACGGCGGCGCGGGGCAGATGTCGGCCGTGCGCCAGATCCTGGACGGGCTGGGCGTGACGGAGCGCGTCACCGCCATCGGCGTTGCCAAGGGGCAGGACCGCGACGCGGGCCGCGAGCGCTTCTTCATGCTCGGCCGCCAGCCCTTCTCGCTGCCGGTGCGCGACCCGGTGCTCTACTTCGTGCAGCGCCTGCGCGACGAGGCGCACCGATTCGCCATCGGCTCGCACCGCGCCCGGCGCAAGAAGGAGATGGTGAGGAGCCCGCTGGACGAGATCGACGGCATCGGGCCCGGCCGCAAGCGCGCCCTGCTTCTGCATTTCGGCACCGCCAAGGCGGTGAGCCGCGCCGCGATGGAGGATTTGCAGGCGGTGGCGGGCATATCGGAATCCGTGGCGCGCAAGGTGTATCAGCACTTCCACGAAAAGTGATCGCGCTGGCCTTGGCGTGCGGTCATTCTGCGCCTTGCCGCCCGTCCCAAAATCGCGCATCGAAGGACGACGCCGTCACCACCGGAGCATCATGCCGAGACCCGCATACAACCTGCCGAACATGCTGACCTACGGCCGCATCCTCGCCGTGCCGCTGGTCGTGCTGTGCTTTTTCCTGGAAGGCCGGCTGCAATCCAGCGACACGGCCCGATGGGCAGCGCTCGGCATCTTCGCCGCCGCCAGCATCACCGACTGGTTCGACGGCTACCTCGCCCGCGCCTGGAAGCAGACCTCGAACATCGGCCGCATGCTCGATCCCATCGCCGACAAGCTGCTGGTGGCGACCTGCCTGCTGCTGCTCGCCGCCGACACCGACCGCACCATCGCCGGCTGGACGCTGTGGGCCGCCATCATCATCCTGTGCCGCGAAATCCTCGTTTCCGGCCTGCGCGAATATCTGGCGGCGCTGAAGGTCAGCGTGCCGGTGACGCAACTCGCCAAGTGGAAGACCGCGATCCAGATGGTCGCCATCGCCGTGCTGCTCGCCGGGCCGGCGCTGGACAAGCAGCTTCGCTATGCCACCGAGACCGGCATCGCGCTGCTGTGGGTGGCGGCGATCGTCACGCTCTACACGGGCTACGACTATTTCCGCGCCGGCCTGAAGCACATCCAGGACGAGTAGGCATGACGAAGCTGGTCTACTTCGCCTGGGTCAGGGAGCGCATCGGCAAGGCCGAGGAAGAGCTGGAGCTGCCGCCGGACATCGCCACCGTCGCCCACCTGCTGGCGTGGCTCAAGGGCCGCGGCGAGGGATACGACCATGCGCTGGAGCGGCCGGATGTCATCCGCGTCGCCATCGACCAGCATCATGTCGCGCATGAGCAAAGCATAGCCGGCGCGCGGGAGATCGCGCTCTTTCCGCCCATGACGGGGGGGTGAGCATGCCGGGCGTCACGCCGCTGGTGCGCATCCAGCGCCAGGATTTCAATGTCGCCGACGAGATCGCCCGCCTGACGCGCGGACGCGGCGACGTCGGCGCGGTCGTCACCTTCACCGGCCTGTGCCGCGACGACGGCGGCAGGCTGGCGGCGCTGGAGCTGGAGCACTATCCCGGCATGGCCGAGGCGGAGATCATGCGCATCGCCGTCGAGGCGGCCGGGCGCTGGCCCGTCACCGGCATCACCGCCATCCACCGGTTCGGAAAGATTCGGCCGGGCGAGAACATCGTGCTGGTGGTGACCGCCTCCGCGCACCGGCGGGCGGCGTTCGAGGCCGCCGATTTCCTCATGGACTACCTCAAGTCCAAAGCGCCCTTCTGGAAGAAGGAGCATCTGGCGGGCGGCCAGGCCGGAGCATGGGTGGAGGCCAAAACATCGGACGCGCGCGCGGCCGCGCGCTGGAACGAAAGCTGAGCCTGTTTCGCCGAAGGCCACGGAAGCACCGCATTTTGCGGCTGGACTGTCTCTCCGAAGCCGACCGGAGGATGACGATGCTGGGACGACTGGGCGAGCTTTTGCTGTTCGGGCTGACGCCTTTGCTGGTGTCCGGCCTGCTCATGCCGACGATCGGCCTTGCCGAGGAAAAGAAGGTTTCCGGCGAGGCCAGCTACCGCGAACGCATTGCCCTGCCGCCGAACGCGGTGCTGACGGTGCAGCTCGCCGACGTATCGCTGGCCGACGCGCCGGCCGGCATCGTGGCCGTGCAGACAATCAGCCCCGCCGGACAGGTGCCGATTTCCTTCGAGCTCAGCTTCGACACCGCCGCGATCCAGCCGAGGATGACCTATGCGCTTCAGGCGCGCATCACGGTGGACGACAAGCTCTGGTTCGTCACCGCCGAGCGCCACACGCTCGACCCGCTCGACGCCGGCAGGCAGGAGCTGATGCTGACGCGCACCGCCAGCGGAGAGGGGCAACAGAATTAGTCGGTTGCGAGCCTCAAGGCGGCACGACGGATATCTTTTCTCTCTTCGTCTCATCCGTCATTCCGGGGCCGCGCAGCGGAACCCGGAATCCAGATCGCCAACCTCCGTCCAGTTGGCCCCCGCATCTCGTTTTCCTGAAACTCCGCCGCTCTGGATTCCGGGTTCCGCTGCGCGGCCCCGGAATGACGCAAGGTGGGGAGGTACGCTTGATCCCCGCCTTCCGCCCCTTGACCTCCGCCGGGGAAATCGCCCTTAATCCCGCCCCATGAAGGGCTTTGGGGCAAGGACGGTCGGAACGCTCGCGGCGCTGGCGCTGGCCGGTGTCGCCGCTTTGCCGTCGGCCCATGCCGAGGGTCGCCATGCGCTGGTGATCGGCAATTCCTCCTACCGGCCGGGCTACGAGCTGCGCAACCCGATCGCCGACGCCCGCGCCATCGCCCAGCAGTTCTCCGGCCTCGGCTTCGAGGTCACCATCGTCGAGGACAGCGACCTGGCGACCGTGCAGCGGGCGCTGGACGATTTCGTGCCCAAGGCCATCGCCGGCGACGCGGCGGCGATCTATTACGCCGGCCACGGGGCGATGGTGGACGGCCGCTCCTTCATGCTGCCGGTGGATTTCTCCATGGCGAGCTTCGACCAGCTCGACAGGGAGGCGCTGGACACCGACCGGCTGAAGCAGGCGCTGTCCTCCACCCATGCCGATCTCAAGCTGCTTCTCTTCGACGCCTGCCGCAACAACCCACTGGAATCGCGCGGCGCAAGGCCGCTCGAAAGCGCGGGGGCGGAAGCCCGGCCGACGCTGGAGAACATGTTCGTCGCCTTCTCCACCACGCAGGGCGCGGTGGCGCTGGACGGGCAGGGCGACCATAGCCCGTTCGCGGAGGGGCTGATGGCCAACATCAAACGCGCCGACACGCGGCTGGAAGACGTCATGTACGAGGTGCGCAAGCATGTGCGCGACAGGACGGGCGGACGCCAGACCGTGTGGATCGAGCAGTCGCTGAACAAGCCCTTCTACCTGGCGGCCAGCGCCCCGGCTGCGGGACGCGTCACCGCGCTGTCGGTGCCGGAGCCCGACGCCGGGCAGGGGCTGGTCTTCGCCGATTCGGACCGCAGGCGGCTGACGCCGGACCGTCTCGCCGGTCTCGACGCCGCCAGGCTGCGGCTGGCGCGCAACGAGATCTTTGCCCGCCACGGCCTGATCTTCCGGGACAAGGCGCTGGCCGCGCATTTCAGGAAGTTCGCGTGGTATGAGGCCCGCGCCGCCGACGTCACGCTGACGGACCTCGAACAGGCCAATGTCGAGCTGATCCGCAAGTTCGAGATGGTGGACTCCGCGCCGAGCGCCGGCTTCGTCTTCGCCGATTCCGACCGCCGCCTGCTCGACGCGGGCGAGGTGCGCGGCCTGCCGAAGCAGCAGCTTCGCTGGGCGCGCAACGAGATCTATGCGCGGCGCGGGCGCAAGTTCAAGATCAAGGAAGTGAGCGATTATTTTCAGCAGTTCGACTGGTACCGCCCTCAATTCGGCGAAGTCGAGCTCACCTATATCGAGCAGAAGAACGTCGACCTGATCCGCAAATTCGAGAACTGACCTGCTCCGCCTCGTCCTGACGCTTATTTCCGCCGTGCTGGCCACGGGCGCGACTGCCGCCGAAACGTCGCGCTACGGCGCGGAGCCGGCCGACCTCACGGCGCGGCTGGAACAGCTGGTCGCCGCCTATCCCGCCACCATCGCCGGCTTCGACGCCAAAAGCCTGATCCTGAAGGACGGCACGAGGCTGCCGCTTTCGGACGGCCGCACCGACAAGAGCTTCGACCAGATGCTCGACAGCCCCGACATCGGCGACATGCTGGCGCAGCCTTATCCGGCGGGGCAAAAACCCGCGCCGCCGCCGCTGAATTTCGATCCGGGGCGGGTCCGGCCCGAGGCGCTGTTCCGCGCCCTCTACGGCGATTGCCGCAAGGGCGAGGCCGGCGGCAGGATGCGGAAGGTCGCCTGGGTGCCCGCCCATGGCGGCGGCACGGTGTCGATCACGATGGCGCAGGGCGCGGACAAGGCTCTGGACCGGGTGTCGCGCGAACTGGACCGCCTTCCGGCGCGCTTTGGCAAATACCTTGTCCCGTCGGCGGGAACCTACAATTGCCGGCCGGTGGCAGGCACCTCACGCTGGTCGATGCACGCCTACGGCGCGGCCATCGACCTCAACACCGCGCATTCCGCCTACTGGAAATGGAACAAGGCCGGCGCGGACGGCACGTGGTCCAACCGGATACCCGAGGAGATCGTCGCGATCTTCGAAAAGCACGGCTTCATCTGGGGCGGCCGCTGGTATCACTACGACACCATGCATTTCGAATACCGGCCGGAACTGCTGGCGCGGTAAGTTTCGTTGTCCATAGAGGTCGGCTACGCCCGCAATGAGGATGTAGGGCACTGCCCTGTCCCACGCGGCCCTGGAATGACGCGGGAGAGGAGAGCGACTGCCCGTCTCCTCCCCGGGCCCTGCATGAGCGCTACGTTCGATCAGCCAGCCTCGAAGGGTGCACCGGCGAGCACGACGACAAAAAAAGCCGGGCGCGCGGCCCGGCTTTTCGATTCCCGAACAGACGCTTGCGCCCGTTTCCGGATTCGCTGCCTCAGCCGACGACCTCGGTGTCGGAAAACCAGTAGCGGATTTCCTCTGCGGCCGTCTCCGGCGCGTCGGAGCCGTGAACGGAGTTCTCGCCGATCGACAGGGCGTGCACCTTGCGGATTGTGCCTTCGGCGGCGTTGGCCGGGTTGGTGGCGCCCATCACGTCGCGGTTCTTCGCGATGGCGTTCTCGCCTTCCAGCACCTGCACGACCGTCGGGCCGGAGGACATGAACTCGACCAGCTCGCCGAAGAACGGCCGGTCCTTGTGCACGGCGTAAAAACCCTCGGCCTCGCGGCGGCTCATCCACACGCGGCGGGACGCCACGACGCGCAGGCCGGCCTCCTCGAGCATCCTGGTGATGGCGCCGGTGAGGTTGCGCCGGGTCGCGTCCGGCTTGATCATCGAGAAGGTGCGTTCGATCGCCATGGGAAACCTTTTGTCTGAAGGAAGTGGCGGCTCTATACAGCCGGCCCTTCGGCTTGCCAAGGCCGGAAGGACGCGGCTCAGACGGCCTCGGCCGGGGGAACCGCGCGGCCCAGCCCGCCATGCAGGTCGAGGCAGCGCTCGAGCCACAAGGCGACGGGATCATCCGTTTCGAGCGTCCGGAAGGGCGACATGACGCGCGCCCACTGGAACGCGCCGAAGACGATGTAGTCGGCGAAAAGCGGTCCGTCGCCGCCGATGAAAGGCTGGTAGGACAGCATGTCGCGCAGTGGCGCCAGCGATGACCGGAAGGCGGCGACGCTTTGGTCCCGCGTCGCCTCGACCGCCTCCAGCGCCATGCCGAGGCGTCGTTCCCGGCTGTCGCGGAAATAGGCCTGGTCCACCGGCGACAGCCGGCGCCAGATGTCGGCGACGACGAAACGCATGAGCTGCGCCTGCACCGTCGACTGGCACCAGCGTTCGATGAAGCGCGCCGCGGCCTCGCCGCCGGGCCCTCCGAAGAGCGAAGGCCGATCGGGATAGGCGGCGTCGAGATAGCGCGCGATCTCGAAGGAATCGACCACCAGCGTGTCCCGGTCGCGCAGGACGGGAACTGTCTTGAACGCGCCTCCCTCGACCAGCGGAACCTTCGTGAACGGCGTCGGCACCCGCTCGAAAGGCAGGCTCTTGTGCGCCAGCGCCATCGCGGCTTTCCAGCAATGCGGGCTAAACGGGCGCGAGGCGTCGGCGCCGACGAGGTCGTAGAGCAGGATTGTCATTGGCGTTCCGGGATTGTGGTTCTATGGGACGGTGGGGCGGAAATCCGACCCCTCATGATTGCCGGAACCAGTCGCGAAGGAAAGACCGTGAAGCAGCATTTCATGATGTTCGCCGCCTACAATGCCTGGGCCAACGCCCGCATCTACGACGCGGCGGCCGACCTCGGCGAGGAGGACTTCAACCGCGACATGGGCGCCTTCTTCAAATCCGCGATGGGCACGCTCAACCATCTGCTGGTCACCGATCGCATCTGGATGAAGCGCTTCACCGGCGAGGGGGATGCGCCGGCAAGCCTCGACGCCATCCTTTTCACCGACTTCGGCAGGCTGCGCGCGGCGCGCGAGGCCGAGGACAGGCGCATCGTCGAATGGGTGGGCCATCTGAGCGAGAAGGCGCTCGGCGGACGCTTCACCTACATGACCGCGACGGACATGAAGACGATCTCGCAGCGGCTCGCCCCGGCGCTGGCGCACCTGTTCAACCACCAGACCCACCATCGCGGCCAGGCCCACGCGATCCTCACCGCGCTCGGCCGCCCCTCGGTGTCCCTCGACCTGATCTATTTCCAGCGCACCGAGGACGGACGCGCCTTCGCCTAGAAACGCCAGCGTCTGCCATGCTCTCCGCAGGATTTTATTAAAGTTCTTCCTTGCCGGTAAATCCGGGGGCAACCATCGGGGGCGGTTTTATCCTTGTAATTGAAACCGGATCGGCCGTGATCGCGTAGTCAGTGCAGCAGTAAAAGCAAAAGCTGCTTCCAAGACTGGGCAACCAACGGGAGAATGTCATGGTCAATACTTGCAGAAAGTTCGCCAAGGTGCTGGCGGCAGGTGTCGTCATCACGGCCCTCAGCCTGCCGGCCTATGCAATCGACGTGAGCGTCGGCGGCATCGACGCGAGCGTCGACGTCGGCGGTAACCAGGGAGGCGGGCTCGGCGCCGATGTCAGCGCCTCCGTCGGAGGCTCCAGAGGCGTCAACGCGGATGTAAGCGCCGATGTCGGCGGCCGCAGCGGTGTCGACGCGAATGCGACGGCGTCGGTCGGCGGCTCCAGAGGCGTGAACGCGGATGTCGACGCGAGCATTGGTGGCCGTGGCGGCGTGAACGCCGACGTCAATGCGAGCGTCGGCGGACGCGGTGGTGTGAATGCCGATGTGAGCGCCGGCATTGGTGGCGGCCGTGGTGTGGATGTCGATGTCGGCATCGGTATCGGCGGCGGCGGTCGCAATCCCGGCGGGCCTGGTGGTCCGGGCGGCCCCGGCGGTCCTGGCGGACCGGGAGGTCCCGGCATTCCCGGCGGTCCGGGCGTCAATCCCGGAAATCCGAACGGACCCGGCCGCACCGCTTCGCCGAGCGCGCTGAGCCGCACGGTCGCCAACATGAGCGATCAGGAGCTGGCGACCTATCGCAAGCGCTGCGCCATGATCCTGGGCGATCCGTCCAGCTTCGACCGCGATCTCGTGTCGCTGTGCCGCATGGTGCGCACCGCCAGCCGCTGACGCGACCGGCAATCGGGCGGCCCGCCGTGGCCGCCCATCGGAGCGGCCCGTCCCGAGCGGGTCGCTCCTTGCGTTGCGGATGCGTGGTCGAGACAGGCTTGCGATCCGCCGCCGCCCCGTGCAAAAGCGCGGCATGTTGATCATAGACGACCTCTCGCTGCGCATCGCCGGCCGGCTGCTTCTCGACCATGTCTCGCTGACCCTGCCGTCCGGAACGAAAGCCGGTCTGGTCGGACGGAACGGTACCGGCAAGACGACCCTGTTCCGCGCCATCACCGGCGATCTTGCTTCGGAAACCGGGTCCATCAGCCTGCCGAAGAACCTCCGCATCGGGCAGGTGGCGCAGGAAGCGCCCGGCACGGAAGAGTCGCTGATCGAGATCGTGCTGAAGGCCGACAAGGAGCGCGCCGCGCTTCTGGAGGAGGAAACGACGGCGACGGACCCGGAGCGCATCGCCGAGATCCACATGCGCCTGGCCGACATCGACGCGCATTCCGCCGAATCCCGCGCCGCCACCATCCTGTCCGGTCTCGGCTTCGACGAGGCGGCGCAGCACCGGCCGGCCTCGTCCTTCTCCGGCGGCTGGCGCATGCGCGTGGCGCTCGCGGCCGTGCTGTTCTCGCAGCCGGACCTGCTGCTGCTGGACGAGCCGACCAACTATCTCGACCTGGAAGGCACGCTCTGGCTGGAGAACTACGTGGCGAAATATCCGCACACGGTTCTCCTTATCAGCCACGACCGCGATCTCCTGAACAATGCGGTGAACTCCATCGTCCATCTCGACCAGAGGAAGCTGACCTTCTGGCGCGGCGGCTACGACCAGTTCGAGCGGCAGCTTGCCGAGCAGCGCGAGCTTCAGGAAAAGGGCCGCGTCAAGCAGGAGGCGGCGCGCAAGCATCTGCAGAGCTTCGTCGACCGTTTCCGCGCCAAGGCGTCCAAGGCGCGGCAGGCGCAATCGCGCATCAAGGCGCTGGAGAAGATGAAGCCGATCGCCGCGCTGGTGGACGACACGGTCATGCCGTTCTCCTTTCCCGAGCCGGTGAAGACCGTCGCCTCTCCCATCATCGCCGTCGAGGGCGGCGAGGTGGGCTACACGCCCGGCCAGCCGATCCTGAAGAGGCTGTCGCTTCGCATCGACAATGACGACCGCATCGCGCTGCTCGGCGCCAACGGCAACGGCAAGTCCACCTTCGCCAAGCTTCTGGCCGGCCGGCTGACGCTGGACAAGGGCACGATGACCGTCGCGCCCGGCCTGAAGGTGTCGATCTTCGCCCAGCACCAGCTCGACGACCTGCGGCCGGAGGAGAACGCCTACGAGCATGTGCGCCGGATGATGCCGGAGGCTCCGGAAGCCAAGGTGCGCGCCCGCGTCGCGCGCTTCGGCCTGCCGACGGAAAAGATGAACACGGCCGCGAAGGACCTGTCCGGCGGCGAGAAGGCGCGGCTGCTGATGGGCCTGTCGGCGTTCGAGGGGCCGAACCTCTTCATCCTCGACGAACCGACCAACCATCTCGACATCGACAGCCGCGAGGCGCTGATCCATGCGCTGAACGAGTTTCCCGGCGCGGTGATCCTGATCAGCCACGACCGCCATCTGCTGGAGGCGACCGCCGACCGGCTGTGGCTGGTCAAGGACGGAATGGTGAAGCCCTATGACGGCGACCTGTCGGACTACCGGCAGGAGGTGACGGGCTCGGCCGGCGACCGGCGCGAGCGCCGCGAGGCCGAGAAGGCGTCGAAGGCCGACCGCCGCCGCGAGGCCGCCGCCCGACGCCAGCAATACGAGCCGCTGGCCAAGGAGATCCGC
Source organism: Mesorhizobium sp. (assembly GCA_027492275.1). Classification (GTDB taxonomy): domain Bacteria; phylum Pseudomonadota; class Alphaproteobacteria; order Rhizobiales; family Rhizobiaceae; genus JAPUFC01. Next base: position 87,553 of record JAPUFC010000085.1, read on the forward strand.
GCCACCGAGGCGCTGATGGACCGGCTGAGGAAGCGCATCGACACGATCGAGGACGAACTGGCCAACCCGGCGCTCTACGAGAAGGACCCGATCAAGGCCACGCGCCTTGCCAAGGAGCGCTCGGAAGCCTCCGCCCAGCTTAGCCGCAACGAGGAGAAGTGGCTGGAGATGAGCGCCGAGTACGAGGAAGCGACGGCGGAGTAGGCGGCAGCGCCCCCTCCGTCCCTTCGGGCCACCTCCCCCGCTTCGCAGGGGAGGAGATGCCGGCCGCAATGCCTGTCCTCCCCCGTTCACGGGGGAGAGGAACCACGAAGTGGTGGAGCGGGCGTCGGCTTTGGGAGAGCCTCGAAGGACGCACTTGCCCTTCATTCCGCCTTGAGTAAGCTCCCGCCATGAATACCCACGCCCCTGTAAAAATCGGCCATTCCGCCTGCCCGCACGATTGTCCGTCCACCTGCGCGCTGGACGTCGAGTTGCTGGGCGGCAACCGGATCGGGCGCGTGCACGGCGCGAAGGGCAACAGCTACACGGCCGGCGTGATCTGCGCCAAGGTCGCGCGCTATGCGGATCGCATCCACCACCCCGACCGGCTGACGAAGCCTCTGGTGCGCGCCGGCGGCAAGGGCGAGGGCGGCTGGCGGGAGGCGAGCTGGGAGGCGGCGCTCGACCTCGTGGCGGAAAAATTCTCGGCGGCCGAGGAAAGGCACGGCAGCGAGACGGTCTGGCCCTACTACTACGCCGGCACGATGGGGCTGGTGCAGCGCGACGGCATCAACCGGCTGCGGCACGCCAAGAAATATTCGGGCTTCTTCGATTCGATCTGCACCAACCCGGCCTGGACGGGCTACGTCATGGGCACGGGGCGGCTCGCCGGCCCCGACCCGCGCGAGATCGCCAAATCCGATTGCGTGGTGATCTGGGGCACCAACGCGGTGGTCACGCAGGTCAATGTGATGACCCATGCCGTGCGCGCCCGCAAGGAGCGCGGCGCAAAAATCGTCGTCATCGACGTCTACGACAACGCGACGATGAAGCAGGCCGACATGGCCCTCATCGTCAAGCCCGGCACGGACGGCGCGCTGGCCTGCGCGGTCATGCACGTGCTGTTCCGGGACGGTCTGGCCGACCGGCCCTATCTGGAGAGGTACACGGACGACCCCGGCGGTCTGGAAGCGCACCTGCGGGACAGAACGCCGGAATGGGCGTCGTCGATCACCGGCCTGCCCGTCGCCGAGATCGAGGCGTTCGCCCGTCTGGTCGGAACGACGAAAAGAACCTTCTTCCGCCTCGGCTACGGCTTTTCGCGCCAGCGCAACGGCGCGGTCAACATGCACGCGGCGCTGTCCGTCGCCGCCGTCACCGGCTGCTGGCAATATGAGGGCGGCGGCGCGTTCCATTCCAATTCCGGCATCTTCAAGCTGAACACGGACATTTTGCAGGGAGGCCGGCTGCGCGATCCGGCCGTGCGCTTCCTCGATCATTCGCGCATCGGTCCCGTGCTGATGGGGCACGCCGACGCGCTCTACGGCGGGCCGCCGGTGACGGCGCTGCTGATCCAGAACACCAACCCCGCCAATGTCGCGCCGGAACAACGGCTGGTGAAGCAGGGCTTTTTGCGCGAGGACCTGTTCACCGTGGTCCACGAGCAGTTCATGACCGACACGGCGAAGCTCGCCGACGTGGTTTTGCCGGCGACCATGTTCTTGGAGCACGACGACATCTACAAGGGCGGCGGCAACCAGCACGTCACGCTCGGGCCGAAGCTGGTCGACCCGCCCGAAGGCCCGCGCACGAACCACTTCGTCATCGAGGAACTGGCGAAGCGGCTGGGCGTCGCGCACATGCCCGGCTTCGGGCTCACCGAGCGCCAGCACATTGACAGCATTCTCGAAAAGCGCGGGCTGGGCGGTTTCGACAGGCTGCGCGAGGTGCGCTGGGCGGATGTGCAGCCGCCTTTCGAGACGGCGCATTATCTCGACGGCTTCGGCCACCCGGACAGGAAGTTCCGCTTCAGGCCGGACTGGACCGGCACGCCGGCCCCGAACCGGCCGCCGAAGACCATGGGCCTTCTCGGCCCATACGGCCGCCTGCCGGAATTTCCCGACCATGTCGACCTGATCGAGACGGCGGACCCCGGGCACCCGTTCCGTCTGGCCACCTCGCCGGCCCGGAATTTCCTCAACTCGTCCTTCACCGAAACGCCGGTCTCGAAAGCCAGGGAAGGCCGGCCGGAACTGCTGGTCCATCCGGACGACGCCGCCACGCTCGGCCTCGCCGCCGGCGACCGCGTGGAGATCGGCAACGCCCGCGGCGAGGTGGTGCTGCATGCGAAGCTCTTCGACGGCATGCGGCGCGGCGTGGTGATCGCCGAAGGCATCTGGCCGAACGACGCCCATGAGCGGGGCGAGGGCATCAACGTGCTGACTGGTGCCGACGCCGTCGCGCCTTACGGCGGCGCTGCCGTGCACGACACGAAGGTGTGGCTGCGCAAGGCGGCGTGAACCTCCGTTGACCAACAGCCCTACAACAGGGCCGTCAGGTCACGCGCGCCATGTATGATGCGGATGATTTCGACCTGTGCGTCCGCGATCCTGTACAGAATCAGATAGCTGCCTTCGGTCAGGGAACGCGCATCGGTTGCGATCTCTCTTCGAAGAGACCCCGATTCTGGAAAAGTCACCAGTTGCTGCAACCGATCGCAAAGCCGTTCGATCAGGGTGTCGGCATTTTTCACGCTGTCCTGGGCGATCTCCAGCCAGATGTCGTCAAGATCCCGTGCCGCTGCCGGCGCGAAGACAACGCGCATCGGCGATCATCTTCCTGCCTGCTGCCGCCGCGCAAGCCTTTCCCGCCCGCGCCGCTTGACGTCGTAGAGGTCGAGCGGAGCCGGTGATCCGCTCGCGATGCCTTCTTCCCAAGCCTTGCGAAGTCGTTCGATCTCGGCGCGCCGCAGGGTTTGCCGCATTTCCCACTCCCGCAACGCTTCGCGCACGACCTCGCTGGTGGAGGCGTATTGTCCGGTGGAAACCGCTTCCTTGACCGAATCGAGCATTTCGCTCGGCAGCGCGATGCTGACCTTTTCGATCTTGCCCATATCGTGCTTCCTCGCTGCTGGTGGCAATATTTACCACCGGGTGCGCGGTTTTGCTATGGCGTGAAGCGCGCCAGCGCCTCGACATCGACCTCCTCGGCCAGCACGCCGATGGAGGAGAGCGTCGCATCCGCCGCCACGGTGTAGGCGCCGTCGGAAAAGACGCTGCGACGGCCTTCCATGCGCGCCTTGCCCGCCGCGACGAGGCTGAGCGCCAGCGGATAGATGTGGTGCTCGGCCTTGAGCACGCGCGCCGCCAGAGCCTCCTCCGTGTCGTCCGGCAGAACCGGCACGGCGGCCTGTGCGATGATCGGACCGTCGTCCATCTCCGGCGTCACGAAATGCACGGTGCAGCCGTGCAGCCTCACGCCTTCGTCGAGCGCGCGCCGGTGGGTGTCGAGGCCCTTGAAGGCGGGCAGCAGGGCAGGGTGGATGTTGATCATGCGCCCGGCCCACGTCTCAACGAAGGGCGTGGTCAGCAGGCGCATGTAGCCGGCGAGGCAGACGATCTCGGTGCCGAGCGCGGACAACTCCTTGTGGATGGCGGCGTCGTGCAGATCCTTGCTGGCGAAGCTTTTCCGCTCGACGACGCGCGTGGCAATGCCCTTGCTCTCGGCATAGCGAAGGCCCATCGCGTCGGACCTGTCGGAGACGACGCCGACGATCGTCGCCGGGAAATCCCGCTCGGCGGCCGCCTCCACGAGGCGCATCATGTTCGATCCGCGACCCGAGATCAGGATCGCGACGCGCTTCCTGGCACCGCTCACAGGGCGATGGTCCCGCGATAGATGACGCCGGCGTCGCGGCGCGGCACGATGCGGCCGACGGGCGTGACGGTCTCGCCGGCTTCCTGCAGCACGGCCGCGACCTGCGCCGCCTGGCCCGAGGCGACGACCGCCACCATGCCGATGCCGCAGTTGAAGGTGCGCATCATCTCGTCCGCCGCCACCCCGCCGGTTTTCGACAGCCACGGGAAGACGGGCGGAGCCACGATGGCGTCGAGATCGAGCTCGGCCGAAAAATCCTTCGGCAGCACGCGCGGGATGTTGTCCGGGAAGCCGCCGCCGGTGATGTGCGCCAGCGCCTTCAACCCGTGCGTTTCGCGCACCGCCTTCAGGATCGATTTCACGTAGATGCGGGTCGGCTCCAGCAGTGCCTCGGCCAGCGTCTGCCCGTCCGCGAAGGGCGCGGGCGCGTCCCAGGCGAGGCCGGAGGCCTGCACGATGCGGCGCACCAGCGAAAACCCGTTGGAGTGAACGCCGGAGGAGGCGAGGCCGAGCAGCACGTCGCCCTCCACGACGTCGTCGGTGGGCAGGAGCTGGCCGCGCTCGGCCGCGCCGACCGCGAAGCCCGCGAGGTCGTAGTCCTTGTCGCGGTACATGCCGGGCATCTCGGCCGTCTCGCCGCCGATCAGCGCGCATCCCGCCTGCCGGCAGCCCTCGGCGATGCCCGAGACGATCGCTGCGCCCTGTTCGGGATCGAGCTTGCCGGTGGCGAAATAGTCGAGGAAGAACAGCGGCTCGGCGCCCTGCACGACGAGGTCGTTGACGCACATGGCGACGAGGTCGATGCCGATCGTCTCGTGCCTGCCGCTTTCGATGGCTATCTTCAGCTTGGTGCCGACGCCGTCGTTCGCCGCCACCAGGATGGGGTCCTTGAAGCCGGCGGCCCTGAGGTCGAACAGGCCACCGAAGCCGCCGATCTCGCCGTCCGCGCCGGGACGCCGCGTGGCGCGCACCAGCGGCTTGATCTTCTCGACCATCAGGTTGCCGGCATCGATGTCGACGCCCGCATCCGCATAGGTGAGCCCGCCTTTGGGTTCGCTCATCGGCTGCCATCCCGGGAAATCTGATTGCCGCCGGCTCTTCGCATGAAGCGCGGCAGCCCGCAAGGCGTGAGCGCCGATGCTCCACCCTTGCTTCCCGCCGGGGCAAGCGCCATCTATCCGATAGGGGCGCGAGGGCAGGGGAGGACGATCACCGTGACAGTGCCGAACGTGATCACGGTCTTCCGCTTCCTGCTGGTGCCCGCCGTCGTCTACTGGCTGCTCACCGGGCAGCAGGCGCTTGCCTTCGCCGGCTTCGTCGCCGCCGGCGTGTCGGATGGCGTGGACGGCTTCATCGCCCGGCATTTCAATCAGCGCTCGAAGCTCGGCGCCTATCTCGATCCGATGGCGGACAAGCTGCTGCTCGTCAGCGTCTTCGTCGTGCTGGGCATCATGGGCGGGCTGCCGCTGTGGCTGGTCATCGCCGTCGTCTCGCGCGACGCGCTGATCGTCTTCGCCGTCATCCTGTCCTCGGTGATGGCGCAGCCGGTGGAGATGCGCCCGCTGCTGGTGTCGAAGGCCAACACCGTGGCGCAGATCGTGTTGGCCGCCGTCGCGCTCGGCCAGCCGGCCTTCGGGCTCGATCTGGGCTACGTGCTGCCGGCGCTGGTCTGGCTGACCGGCCTCTTGACCGTGGCTTCGGGCGCGGCCTATCTCGTGGGCTGGTTGAGGCATATGAGCGGATATGGCGAAGGCGAGACCTGATACCGAGGAGTCCCTCGCCGAAGCCGCGATCGGGCTGGCGTTCCGACGGCAGATCCGTTTCTGGATCGTCGTGTCGATCGTCCTCGGCCTCTTCGTCTACGTCTTTGCCGACATATTGCTGCCCTTCGTGGCCGGCATGGTGCTGGCCTATTTCCTCGATCCCGTCGCCGACAGGCTGGAAAGGGTGGGCCTTTCGCGGGTCGCCGCGACGCTGGTCATCCTCATCGCCTTCGTCGTCGTCCTGACGGTCGCGCTGATCGTCCTGATCCCCGTCCTGGCCTCGCAGCTCGGCGGCCTGATCGGCCAGTTCCCGGAATATCTCACGCGGCTGCAGGGGCTCGTGACGAGCTTCGACCCGGAATGGATCGAGCGGCGCTTCGGCCTGGAGGCCGGCAGCCTGCGCGAGGGTCTGAACTCGCTGCTGACCACCGGCATGGGCTTCGTGACGACGGTCTTCACGTCGATCTGGAGCTCCGGCGTGGCGCTGTTCTCCGTCGCCGGCCTGTTCATTGTGACGCCGGTCGTCGCCTTCTACATGCTGCTCGACTGGGACCGCATGGTCGCCACCGTCGATAGCTGGGTGCCGCGCGACCATGTCGACACGGTGCGCCACATCGCCACCGACATCAACGCCTCCACGGCCGGCTTCGTGCGCGGGCAGGGCACGCTCTGCATCGTGCTCGGCATCATGTACGCCATCGGCCTGACGCTGACCGGCCTGAATTTCGGCATCCTGATCGGCCTGTTCGCCGGCCTGATCTCCTTCATCCCCTATGTCGGCTCGCTGGTCGGGCTGGTGCTGGCGGTGGGCGTCGCCTTCGTGCAGTTCTGGCCGGACTGGATCATGGTGGCGGCCGTCGCCGGCGTGTTCTTCGTCGGCCAGTTCATCGAGGGCAACATCCTGCAGCCGCGTCTGGTGGGCAAGAGCGTCGGCCTGCATCCGGTCTGGCTGATGTTCGCGCTGTTCGCCTTCGGCGCGCTGTTCGGCTTCGTCGGCCTGCTGATCGCGGTGCCGGCGGCGGCGGCGGTGGCCGTTCTGGTCCGCTTCGCCATCGGCCGCTATCTGGAATCGCCGCTCTACAAGGGCCATCCGCCGGACATCGCCGAGATGACGGTGACCACCACCACGGTGCGCCTGATCGAGGACCAGCCGCATGAGGAAGCGTCCGCCAGCGCGCTGACCGACGAATTGCCCGACGCGCCGAAGAAGGCGCGGCGGGCCTCCCGCAAGCAGGCTCCGCGCAAGTCCGCGCCGCGAAAGGCCTGACGCGGGCAACCATGGCCGACACCGGGCCCCCGAGGCAGATTCCCTTCGATCTCGGCCACGAGCCGGGCCGCTCGCGCGACGACCTCGTGGTGACGCGGGCGAACCGCGAGGCGGTCGCCCTGATCGACGCCTGGCCGCACTGGCCGACCCCCGTCGTGGTGCTGGCCGGTCCTGCGGGGGCGGGCAAGACGCATCTCGCCTCCATCTGGCGCGAGCGCGCCGGCGCGGTGGCGCTGGAAGCGGGCCGGATTTCGCCAGGTCTCGCCGGGCTGCCGGCCCGCCGGCCCGTGCTGGTCGATCCGGCCGATTCCGGTCCCCTGGACGAGCAGGGCCTGTTCCACCTGATCAACGCCGTCCGCTCGGGCGGCACGCAGCTCCTGCTCACCGCGCGCCGCTTTGCGCCCGCCTGGGGCGTGCGGCTGCCCGATCTCGCCTCGCGCCTCAAGGCAGCGGCGACGGTCGAGATCCACGAGCCTGACGACGAACTCCTGGCGGCGGTGGTGACGAAGCTGTTCGCCGACCGGCAGGTCGAGGTGGAGCCGCATGTCGTGCAGTTCCTCGTGCGCCGCATGGAGCGCTCGCTGTCGACGGCGATCGCGGTAGTCGACCGGCTCGACCGCGCCGCCTTGGAAGGCAAGGCGCGCATCACGCGCGCCCTCGCCGCGCAGACGATGAGCGCCATGGACGAAGGGCAGGGCGAGCTCGGGATCTGACGACGGCCGGGTGGTCGGAGTGGCAGGATTCGAACCTGCGACCCCCTGATCCCAAATCAGGTGCGCTACCAGGCTGCGCTACACTCCGCGACCGGACGGCTTGCCGGCGGGCAGACGGCTTCTACAGGCACGGGCGGCAGGGCGCAAGCGAGCAATCTCCGCCCGCCCGGACCTTTGTGCGCCGGCGCTGTCGTCCCGTGCGGCGGCGTCAGCCGGGCCTGCGGCGGGAAGCGTGCTCGCCCCGCCACCAGATCAGATAGAGCGGTCCGAACCGCCACACCGGCACTTCGCGCCGCAATTCGACCGAGCGCAGTTCCCTGTACCGCTTGACCTTCAAGGTGCCGCCGGGCAGCCTGATCCTGTATGTCATAACCGACCCCCAACTCCGCGGCACAATGAATATCCGTTGACCCTACGTCAATGAGGCGTCCCTTTTGTGACCGGGTGGAACGAAGAAATCCGGGATGCGGACGGGCAATGTTTCACAAGTCTGCAGGACTTGGTGCTATGAACGGGAACGTGCCGATCAACTCCGGGGATGAACGTTGCAGCGAACGCATCCGATGAGCCGCCAGCCTGCCGGCAAGGACGGGCGCCTGGCGGCATGCCGGCGGATCGTCCCTTTTCATCCGGGAGCGGGTGCGGCTTGACCCTGTCCGCCGCGACCGAGCGCGACCGCGCGGCCTTCGCCATCAGGGCGGCGATCGCCCTGATCGTGGCGATGTTCGCCCTGTTCCTGGTCGTGCTGACCCTGTCCATCCTGAGGCAGTGGAGCGACGCGCAGAAGCGCGCGGAGGAGAGGGCGTCCGCCGCCTCGCAGGTGGTCGCCATCAACGCCAAATGGATCAGCGAGCTGTCGCGCCAGGCGCTTTCCCGCATCGACGACGCGCTGGGCTCGAACATCGAGGACAACGCGTCGGCCACCGCCGAATTCATCCGCGAGGCGGTGCAGCGCCTGCCGGGCAACGTCAGGGCCTATGTCATCGACACCGAAGGGCGAACGCTGTTCTCGACCGACCCACAGTTGCGCCAGATCGACGTGCGCGACCGCAAGTATTTCTCCGCGCTGGCCGAGGGCGCCGGCTGGTACGTCTCGTCGCTGATGGTCAGCCGCCTCAACGGCGCGCAGATCTTCGTGTTCAGCAAGCGTCTGGAGCGCGGGCGCGAATTCGCCGGCGCCGCCATCATTTCCTTCGACGTCGCGCTGCTCAAGGACATCTGGGAATTGCTCGACATGGACGAGCTGTCGACGGTGAGCCTGGTGCGCCGGGACGGGCAGCTCGTCGCCCGCTATCCGTTCGCCGACGGCCCGCTCGACCTCTCGAACTACGTTCTGTTCACCGACTACCTGAAGGCGCGCGAGACCGGCACATACTTCGCCGTGTCGCCGGCCGACGGCGTGCGGCGCATCGTCGGCTATCGCGCCGTGCCCGACACCGACCTCTTGGCGCTGGCCTCGATCAGCACCCGCGGGGCGTTCGCGCTTTTCTGGCGCGGCACGATCGTCACGCTGGTCTTCGCCGTCCCGACCGCGATCGCCCTGGCGCTGGCCATTGCCTGGATCTTCCGCCTGCTCGGCAACGGCGAGCGGCGGCGCCAGGAGCTGGAGGAGGCGCTCGACCTCAACCGCATGCTGGTGCGCGACACCCATCACCGGGTGAAGAACAACCTGCAGGCCATCATCTCCCTGGTGCGCATGCACCCCTTGCCGGCCGCGCTAAAGGAGGATCTGCAAAGCCGGATCGCGGCCATGTCGGCCGTGCACGAGCATCTCTACCGGCTCGACAGGTTCGCCGAGGTGGATGCGGCCAGCCTGATACCGGGCATCGTCGAGCGGCTGCGCGAGAGCTTCCCGGCGCGCGTGGCCGTGCTCTACGATCTGGAGCGGCTGCTGCTCGACCGCGACACGGCGACGCCGCTGGCGCTGCTGGTCAGCGAAGTGGCGACCAACTCGCTGAAATATGCCTTCCCGGAGGGGCGCGAGGGCACGCTGCGCATGTCGCTCAGGACCCGCGCCGACGGCGATCTCGACCTCGCGATCGCCGATGACGGCATCGGCTTCGATGCGGCCAACCCGCGCCAGGGGCTGGGCACCAAGCTGATCCGCGCCATGGTGATCCAGCTCGGCGGGACCGGAGGCTACGAGCCGGGCGGCGCCGGGGCGACGTTCAGGGCGGTGCTGCCGCGCCGCATCGCTCTCCAGGCCGCAAACGGCGTGTCGGCGGCGGCCGAATAGCGCCGCGAAGGCTTTGGAGAGGCTAAGCTGCCGCGCGCGGCGCGCCGCTTTGGCCGCCGCCCCATTGACGGGAGGGCTCGATGGATGGCAGTGCTCACCCGACAAACAGGAAAGACGGCATGTCCGCACGCATCTTCAGCCCGGCCAAGACCGCCATGCAGTCCGGCAAGGCCAAGACCGGCCACTGGATCCTGGAATTCGAGCCGGCCCAGCCCCGCCGCATCGACCCGCTGATGGGCTATACGAGCTCCGGCGACATGCTGAGCCAGATCCGCCTGACCTTCGAGACGAAGGAGGAGGCGATCGCCTATGCCGAGAAGAACGGCCTCGACTTCCAGGTGCAGGAGCCCAAGGAGGCGAAGCGCCGCCAGATTTCCTACGCGGAGAATTTCCGCTATGACCGCAGGATGCCGTGGACGCATTGATCCCGGCATCACGCATGCCGGCGCAGCGCCGGCCGTCGCGGTCCCGTAGCTCAGCCGGATAGAGCACCGGCCTTCTAAGCCGATGGTCGCAGGTTCGAATCCTGCCGGGATCGCCATCACTTCAAGAGGCGCGTTCGCCGACCAGCTCGAAGATGTCGATGGCGCCGGTGCGGCCTTTCGGCTGCGCCTGTCCCAGCGCCCTGAAGTCGAAATCCGCCGCGGCCAGGTCGCGGATCGCCGCGCTGGCCAGGATCGTCGTGCCGAACTCCTTGTTCATGCCTTCCAGCCGCGAGGCGACGTTCACCGTGTCGCCCATCGCGGTGTACTGGCGCCGCGCCGTGGCCCCGACGCTGCCGACGACCGCCGGACCGGTGTGCAGGCCGAAGCGGGTGACGAGCGGCGGCAGCCCGGCCGCCTCGTTGCCGGCGTTGAACCGGGCCACGCCCAGCGCCAGCGCCAGCGCGCAGCGGCAGCCGTGCTCGACATGGTCGGCGTCGGGTGTCGGCGCGTTCCACATCGCGTAGATCGAGTCGCCGAGATACTGGATGATGACGCCGCCATGCGCTTCCACGATCCCGTTCATCATCTCGAAATAGCCGGACAGGAGCTCGACGACCTCTTCGGGCGTGCGCTGCTCTGAGATGGTGGTGAAGTCGCGTATGTCGGTGAACAGGATGGTGACGTCCTGCCGCACCGCGCCCTCCGCGCCCCCCAGGCCGGAGGTCACGATGCGGCGCACCAGCTCGCGCGGCACGTAGAGCGCGAATGTGCCGATGGCCGTCTGCGCCGAGGACAACGCCCCCGACAGCACATTGACCTCGCTGATCAGCGACATCGGCCGCGGCCCGCCGCCGAATTCCAGCTTGCCGATGTGACGCGCCTCGTCCGACAGCGAGAACAGCGCGTTGCTGACCAGCCGCGCCACCAGCAGCGCGGCGAGCAGGCCGGCCAGCAGGAACAGCGAGGAAATCCACAGCGTGTTCTGCAGCAGCCTGGTGCTTTCGCCGACGAAATCCTCGAGCGGCGCGGCGATGACGATGGTGCCGGGCTCCTGCCGGTTCACGATGTCGATGCGCGACAGGCGCGCGACATAGGGGGTCGCGCCGACCGAGAAGCTGACGATGCCGTCGCGATAGCTGCTGGCGGAGTCGAGCAGGTCGCGCACCGCCGGCAGGGCGGGGTCGCCGCCGTCGGCCGTGGCGGCCGCGCCGCGCGCATTGGTGCCGAGGTTCTCCAGGACGGAAGCCATTTCCTTCGGATCGGAATGGACGATCAGCCGCCTGCGGTCGTCGAAGACATAGCCGGTGGCATGCGCCGAGATCGCGCCTTCGGCGAGCACATGGCTGATGGTCTCGAGCAGCACGTCCACGCCCACCACGACCCCGGTCGCCTCGTCCGCCGGCCGCGCCAGCGTCACGCCCAGCGAACGCGTCGTCGCCATGACATAGGGCCGCACCGTGATCGTCCCGGCGCCTTTGAGAGCGCTGCGATACCAGGGGCGCGGGCGCGGGTCGAACTGCACCTCGTCGTTGCTCGTCTGGCCGAGCAGCCGGCGCTGGCCGTCGAGGAAGCGCCAGGTGGAGACCCCGCCGCCGCCGCCCCGGCGCACGATGGTGCGCAAGGCGTAGACGGTGCCGCGCGGCGCGGCGAGCGCTGAAGCCCAGCGTGGATTGCCCGCGACGTTCACCGCGTGCACGAAGCCGCCGTCGGGATGCGCGACATAGACGCCGTCGAGATAGGCGGACCCCTCCAGCGCCCGGGTCAGGAAATCGATCTTGGCGTCGAGGTCGACCAGCGGCGGGGTGCGCAGCGAGCGCACGGCCGAGGCCATGGCGACGGTCTGGTAGCCGTCGCCGAACAGGCTGCGGTAGCGGTCGATGGTCTGCAGGCTGAGCAGGTCCATGCGCTGGTCGGCGTCGGCCAGCGCCGCCTCCCGGCCGCGATCGTAGGCGAGCCACATCAGCGGCACCGAAACGCCGATCAGCAGAAGCACGATGACGATGCTGAGATGGACGCGCAGCGGCCCCGACAGAAGCGGCGCGCGCGGCGCGGCCGCCGGGCGCGCATGGATACCGACGGCGACGGACCGGCCGCCGCCGTTCCGTGCCCCGGCCGGGACGATCAGTGCCGGACGCCCATCTGTCACGCTGCTCATTCGCCGCCCGGTTCACGCGAGGGCGCCGCCGTTTCCGGCCGCGCCGTCATTCTCAGCCCGGCCGATCTTGGCATCCCGGCGCCGCTTCGCCAAGCGCGGCGTGCGGCCTTTGCCGTCGAGGTGGCGCGGACGCTCGCGCCAACGTGATGCCGCGCAAACGGAACCTTCACGCTTGCGCGGAGATTATCCCGCCATGCGAAAGCGGAGGTCAGACCCATGTTGCATGATCCTTACGCGCGGATAGCCGCAGGCATGCTTGCCGGCGTCGTCGTCGGCATGACCATCGGAATAGCCCTGCTGGGCAACGTCGCTATGGGCGTCGGAATGGGAATAGCCGTGGGCGCGGCCGCCGGAAGCGCGCTCGGCGCGGTGCGGACGCCCTGACGACCGGGACGGCTATCCGCTGATGGCACGCGACGCGTCCAGCGCGGCAAGCAGGTCGGTCTTGAGGTCCTCGACGTCTTCCAGGCCGATCTGAAGGCGGATCACGGGGCCCTCGGTCGGGGCCTTGGCCACGCGCCTGTCGCCCAGCCAGACATGCACGGCGAGGCTTTCGAAGCCACCCCAGCTATAGCCCAGACCGAATGTTCCGAGCGCATCCAGAAAGGCATGCGCCTTCTTCGTGCCGCCGCCGTCCAGCACGACGGAAAAGATGCCGCTCGAGCCGGAAAAGTCGCGTTTCCACAGCGCATGCCCGGGATCGTCCTCCAGCCCGGGGTGGAGCACGCGCGCCACGCCCGGCTGGTCCTTCAGCCAGCGGGCGATGTCGAACGCGCTGCGCTGATGCCGCTCCAGCCGGATGCCCATGGTGCGAAGGCCGCGCATAACCTGATACACGTCGTCGGGCGCGGCGCAGCAGCCCATGGTGATGTGGGTTTCGTGGAGCTTCGGCCAGTGCCTGGAATTGGCCGACACCATCCCCAGCAGGACGTCGGAATGGCCGGCCGGATATTTGGTCGCGGCATGGATCGAGATGTCGACGCCGAAATCCAGGGCGCGGAAATAGAGCGGAGTCGCCCAGGTGTTGTCCATCATGACCACAGCGTCCTGCCGGTGGGCGGCTTCGGCGATCGCCGGGATGTCCTGCATCTCGAAGGTGTTGGAGCCGGGGGATTCGGTGAACACGACCCTGGTGTTCGGCCTCATCAGCCGCGCGATGCCGGCGCCGACATGCGGGTCGTAGTACTCGACCTCCACGCCGAGCCGCTTGAGCATCGTATCTGCGAAGTTGCGCGTCGGGCTGTATACCGAATCGACGATCAGCGCATGGTCGCCGGCGCCGAGGAAGGCGAGCAGCGGGATCGTCACGGCGGCGAGCCCGGAAGGCACCAGTATGGTGCCGGCAGACCCCTCGAGCTGGTCCACCGCGCCGGCCAGTGCGTCCGTCGTCGGCGTCCCGCGCGTGCCGTAGGTGTATTTCTGCCCGCGTGTCGCCATGGTCTGCGCGTCGGGAAACAGCACGGTGGACGCATGCACGACGGGCGGGTTGACGAAGCCGAAGAAGTCGCGCGGATCGGGGCCCGCATGGGCGAGCCTGGTGTTGATGCCTCGGCTGCTGGCGTCGGATTTTTTGTCGGCCATCGGTCTCTCCGTTCCCGTCAAGCCATAGTTTCGGGGCGCGTCCGGCGCAACCGGCCAGAGCAGCCGGCCCCTGCTTATCGTCCTTTCGTCTAATGGAGGCGCGCGGAAACCCTTTGCAAGGCCGCCGCGGCCAGCATGATCTTGCCGCCAAGCCGGCTGTTTCGAAGGCGGACGCTGCGTCATCCGGGCCAAACAGGCAGAAGAACTTCCAAACTCGGAACCCTTGGGTGCGATGCTCTTGACCTCACACCGATAATCGCCTTCGATACGGGACGTGATTGATGGCGCGGCCGATAACAAGGCGAAACGAGGTCGGGCGGGAGAAGTCCGGCCGGAGCCGCGTCTCACGGGAACACGGGCGGGAGCGGTCTCCCGAAAAACAGAAAAGGGTAGTGGGCTTATGAAACACGTGGCGATTGGCATCCTCGCAGGCGCCGTCGGTCTGGCCGCCTCCGCGGCATCGGCGGACACGCTCGACAACGTCAAGTCGAAGGGCTTCGTGCAGTGCGGCGTGAACACCGGCCTCGCCGGCTTTTCCGCGCCGAACAACCAGGGCGAGTGGACCGGCCTCGACGCCGATTTCTGCCGCGCGGTCGCGGCGGCGGTGTTCGGCGACGGCACCAAGGTCAAGTTCACCGGCCTGTCGGCCAAGGACCGCTTCACGGCGCTCCAGTCCGGCGAGATCGACATCCTGTCTCGCAACACCACCTGGACCATCAACCGCGACACCGCGCTCGGCCTCAACTTCGCCGGGGTGACCTACTATGACGGCCAGGGGTTCATGATCAATTCCAAGAAGGTGCCGGGCGTGAATTCCGCCCTGCAGCTATCCGGCGCCGCCATCTGCGTGCAGGCCGGCACGACCACGGAGCTGAACCTGGCCGACTATTTCAAGGCCAACAACCTCCAGTACAATCCGGTCGTGTTCGAGAAGTTTGAGGAAGCGAACGCCGCCTACGACGCCGGCCGCTGCGACGCCTACACCACCGACCAGTCGGGCCTCTACGCGGTGCGCCTGCAGATGTCGTCGCCGGACGACCACGTCGTTCTGCCGGAAATCATCTCCAAGGAGCCGCTCGGCCCCTCCGTCCGCCAGGGCGACGACAAGTGGTTCGACATCGTCAAATGGACCTACTACGCGCTGCTGAACACCGAGGAGGCCGGTATCACGCAGGCCAATGTCGAGGAGATGAAGAAGTCCACCAACCCAGACATCAAGCGCCTGCTGGGCGTCGAGGCTGAGACCAAGATCGGCACCGATCTCGGCCTGAGCAACGACTGGGTCGTCAACATCGTCAAGGCCACCGGCAATTACGGCGAGATCTTCGAGCGCAACGTGGGCACCGGCAGCCCGCTCAAGATATCGCGCGGCATCAACGCGCTGTGGACCAAGGGCGGCCTGCAATACGGCATGCCGATCCGCTGATCGCGGGAGGGCCGGGACGCCCTTGCGTCCCGGTCTTTCATCCGACGGCGGCCGATGAAGAGCCGCCGCCGCAACGACCATGGGAAGGGGAACCCTGTGGCGACACATGAAGTCCTGCATGAGGAAAGCCCTACAAGGGCTTCGCTCGTCTACGACCCGCGCGTGCGCAGCATCGTCTTCCAGGTGCTCGTGGTCGTGCTGCTGGTGCTGGGCGTGTGGTGGATCGTCGACAACACGATCGCCAATCTGCGCCGCTCCAACATATCGACGGGTTTCGACTTCCTGCGCGGTCGCGCAGGCTTCGACATCTCCGACCGGCTGATCGACTACAGCTCCGATTCGAACTACGGGCGCGCGCTGATCGTCGGCATCCTCAACACGCTGATGGTGGCCGCGGCCGGCATCGTCGCTGCCACCATCATCGGCTTTCTGGTCGGCGTCGGGCGGCTGTCCAACAACTGGCTGATCCGCAAGATCGCGACGGTCTACGTCGAGGTCTTCCGCAACATCCCGCCCCTTCTGGTCATCCTGTTCTGGTATCAGGGCGTGCTGGCGCTGCTGCCGGCGGTGCGCGACAGCTACACGCTGCCTTTCGGCTCGTTCCTGAACGTGCGCGGCTTCTATTTCCCGCGCTTCGTGTGGGGCGAGGGGGCCTGGCTGGTGCTGGCGGGCCTGGTCGTCGGCATAGCGCTCTCCATCTTCGTCGCCAGCCGCGCCAGGGCGCGGCAGATGGCGACGGGCCAGCAGTTCCCGGTGTTCCTCACCAGCCTCGGCCTGATCGTCGGCCTGCCGCTGCTGGGCTTCCTTCTCGCCGGCCTGCCGCTGACGCTGGAATATCCGCAGAAGGGCGCGTTCAACCTGAACGGCGGCATCAACGTGAAGCCGGAGTTCCTGTCGCTGTTCCTGGCGCTGTCCTTCTACACGGCCTCCTTCATCGCCGAGATCGTGCGCGCCGGCATCATGGGCGTCAGCCGCGGGCAGAGCGAGGCGGCGGCGGCGCTGGGCCTGCGCTCTGGTCCCGCGCTGCGGCTGGTCATCATCCCGCAGGCGCTGCGCATCATCATCCCGCCGCTGACCAGCCAGTACCTGAACCTGACCAAGAACTCCTCGCTGGCGGTGGCGATCGGCTATCCCGACCTCTACGCGGTCGGCGGCACGATCCTCAACCAGACCGGCCAGGCCATCGAGGTGGTCGTCGTCTTCATGGTCGTCTATCTGAGCATCAGCATCCTTACCTCGCTGTTCATGAACTGGTTCAACACCAAGATGGCGCTGAAGGAGAGATAGGTGAGCGACCACGACATCTCCTTCGTCCGCACCGAAATGGCGCAGGCCGAGCCGGCGCCGCGCAACCAGGTGGGCCTCGCCGGCTGGGCGCGGCGCAACCTCTTCTCCACCCCGCTGAACACGGTGATGACCGCTGTCGCTCTGATCGCGATCGCATGGTTCGTGCCGCGCATGCTGAACTGGCTGCTGTTCGACGCCGTCTGGAGCGGCGAGAACCGCACGGCCTGCCTGACGGTGGAGCAGGGCGGCCAGCTTCCCGCCGGCTGGTCCGGCGCCTGCTGGCCGTTCGTGATCAGCCGCTTCGGCTACTTCATGTTCGGCCGCTACCCGATCGACGAGCGCTGGCGCGTCATCCTGTGCGGCCTGATCTTCGTCGCGCTGCTGGTGCCCCTGCTGATCCCGCGCGTTCCCTTCAAGCGGCTCAACGCCATCCTGTTCTTCGGCGTCTTCCCCTTCGTCGCCTTCTTCCTCCTCGTCGGCGGCGCCTTCGGCCTTCGCTACGTCGAGACCTCGCTGTGGGGCGGGCTGATGGTGACGCTGGTGCTGTCCTATGTCGGCATCGTGGTGTCGCTGCCGCTGGGCATCCTGCTGGCGCTGGGAAGGCGTTCCAGGATGCCGATCGTGAAGCTCCTGTCGGTCATCTTCATCGAGACCGTGCGCGGCGTGCCGCTGGTCACGGTCCTCTTCATGGCCGCCTTCATGCTGCCGCTCTTCGTGCCGCCCGGCATGACCTTCGACAAGCTGCTCAGGGCGCTGGTCGGCGTCTCCCTGTTCGCCTCGGCCTATATGGCGGAAGTGATTCGCGGCGGTCTGCAGGCCATTCCGCGCGGCCAGTACGAGGGCGCGGATTCGCTCGGTCTCGGCTACTGGCAGAAGATGGGCCTGATCGTGATGCCGCAGGCGCTGAAGCTGGTGATACCGGGCATCGTCAATTCCTTCATCAGCCTGTTCAAGGACACCACGCTGGTCCTCATCATCTCGATGTTCGACCTGCTCGGCGTGGTGAAGCAGAGCATTTCGGGCGATCCGACGTGGGCGACGCCGCAGACGGCCAAGACGGGCTACATCTTCGCGGCGCTGATCTTCTGGGTTTTCTGCTTCGGCATGTCCCGCTATTCGCAATACATGGAGCGCCGGCTCGACACCGGCTACCGGCGCTGAGGCCCGGCTGACAAGGGGAACCATCCATGACCAATGAAAGCATCGTCGACGCCGAGGAGATCAAGGTCGATCCCGGCAAGATGCAGGTGTCCTCGACGGACGTCGCCATCGAGATCGCCCACATGTACAAATGGTACGGCGAGTTCAACGTGCTGAAGGACATCAACCTCAAGGTCATGCGCGGCGAGCGCATCGTCATCTGCGGTCCTTCCGGCTCGGGCAAGTCGACCATGATCCGCTGCATCAACCGGCTGGAGGAGCACCAGAAGGGCCGGATCATCGTCGACGGCAAGGAACTGACCAACGATCTCAAGAAGATCGACGAGGTCCGCCGCGAGGTCGGCATGGTGTTCCAGCACTTCAACCTGTTCCCGCACCTCACCATCCTGGAAAACTGCACGCTGGCGCCGATCTGGGTGCGCAAGGTCCCCAAGAAGCAGGCGGAGGAGACCGCCATGCACTTCCTGCGCCGGGTCAAGATTCCCGAGCAGGCGAACAAGTATCCGGGCCAGCTTTCCGGCGGCCAGCAGCAGCGCGTCGCGATCGCCCGCTCGCTGTGCATGAACCCGCGCATCATGCTGTTCGACGAGCCGACCTCCGCGCTCGACCCCGAGATGATCAAGGAGGTGCTGGAGACGATGGTCGGCCTCGCCGAGGAAGGCATGACCATGCTGTGCGTCACCCACGAGATGGGTTTTGCCCGCAAGGTCGCCAACCGCGTCATCTTCATGGACCAGGGACAGATCGTCGAGCAGAACACGCCGGCCGAGTTCTTCGACCATCCCCAGCACGAGCGGACCAAGCTGTTCCTGAGCCAGATCCTGCACTGAATGTGGCGCCGCGCCTGGCGCCGCGTCCTTGTCGTCGCGGGCGTCCTGCTGGCCCTGCCTATCGCCGGAACCTTCGTTCCGCGACCGCTCATCGCAACGGAACGATCGCCGGGCGGCGGCGAGCGTCGGATTTTGTTGCTTGCCAATCCGATACACACCGATATCGCCCTGCCTGCCGATCCGGACGTGTTGGAGCGCTTCGGATTTCTGGCCGAGTCGGGCATGCCGCTCGGCGACGGCCGCGTGAAGTGGCTGATCGTCGGCTGGGGCGGCCGGTCGTTCTACCTCGAGACGCCGACCTGGTCTGACCTGAAGCCCGGTCCCGCCATCGCCGCTCTTACCGTGGACGCGTCGGTCATGCATGTCGGCGTGACGGGGGACATCCCCGAAGGGACGGACGGCATCACCCCCATCGATTTGTCGCCACAAGCGTTCGCGGCGGTGATGCAAGTCGCATCCAATTCGTTCGCCAGCGGATCGGACGGGCGGCCGATCCTCATCGAGGGCAGATCGTATGGCGCGTTCGATCGCTTCTACGAGGCGAAAGGGCGCTTCAATGCCGTGGTCGGATGCAACACCTGGACTGGCGCCGTGCTTCGCCAGGGCGGGATCAGGACAGGCTGGTGGAACCCGATGCCGCAAAGCCTGAACTTGTCGCTTCGGCTCTTCAACGACCTGCCCTGAACGACTCGCTCAGAAGGTGATGTGCACCGAGGGGGCCGAGCGTCTGGCCTCGCCGTGGAACACGGCCTCGATGTTGTTGCCGTCCGGATCGAGCAGGAAGGCGGCGTAGTAGCCGGGGTGGTAGGGCCGTTCGCCCGGCGCGCCGTTGTCGTCGCCGCCTGCGGCGAGGCCGGCCGTGTAGAAGGCGTCCACCGTCGCGCGATCCTTTGCCTGGAAGGCGAGATGGTGACGGCCGGTCAGCTTGCCCAGCGCCGCCGGGCTGTCGGCGCTGGAAACGAAAAGCTCGTCCGCCCAGAAATAGCTGTCGGCGCTGCCGCCCATCGGTATGCCGAGCGCCTTCAGCACCGCCTCGTAGAAGCGATGGCTGGCGGGCAGGTCGGCGACCACGAGCTGGATATGGTCGATCAGCCGGCCGCGATGCAGTTCCTGCGTTTCCATGGAATTTTCCTCTCGGGTTCGGATGTGGCAACGTCGCCCGGTCAGGAGGGTTCCGACGCATGCACGCGCATACTGCCCGCTTCGGCGTCGTAGCCATAGAGCCAGTCGAGGTCGGCGGCGAAGCTCTCCTGACGCCGTAGTGTCAGCAGGAGGTCGCGCGCCAGCGCGACCGGCCCGGCGGCATGCCATGCGAGCCTGTTCAGCGCGCCGCGACGCGCGACGCGGCGCACGCGGGCCCGCCTCTCGTCTTCCCAGGCGGCCAGCGCCGCGGCGAGATCGTCCGGGCGCGCGACGACCGCAGCCGCGAGCCGCTCGGCATCCTCGATTGCCATGGCCGCGCCCTGCGCGGCGAAAGGCGTCATCGCATGCGCGGCGTCGCCGATGAGCGCGGCGCCCTCCGGCAGCGTCCACCGCGAGCTGGAAACCGTGTGCAGCGGCCACACGCTCCAGGCCGGCACGGCTTGCGCCAGCGGCCGCAGCGCGGTGCGGGCGAGCGCGTCGGCGAAGCGCCCGGCCAGCCCGTCGTGATCGCCGGTCGAAGGCTCCCGGCTGGCCATGAAGCCGGCGAGGTTGAAGCTGTCGCCGGCCCGGACGGGATAGGCGACGAGATGAAACGCCGGATGCAGGAAGGCGGTGACGCTTCCGCGTTCGCCGGCTCCGGCCAGGAATTGTCCCGCGCGGCTGTCGGCCGTCACCGTGCTTCGGAAGGCGGCATGGCCGGAAAACGCCCGACTTGCCGCCGGGTCGACTTGGTGCCGCAGGGGCGACCACACGCCGTCCGCGCCGACGATGAGCAGGCCGTCCCGTTTGCCGTCGTCCATGACCATCGCCGCCTTGCCGCCGGACAGGTCGAGACCGGTGACCGGCGTCGCAAGACCGAGCGCGATGCCCGGATGCTTGTGCACCTGCCCGAGCAGCGCCTGCTGCAAATCGGCCCGGTGCGCGGTGAGATAGGGCGCGCCCCAGCGGCGCAGTCCTGCCTCGCCGAGCGGCACGCGGCCGATTTCGCGCAGGTCCGATCCGCGCCGCAGCACCACGCGGGAGGGTGCGACCGCCGTCGCCGCAAGCGCCGGCAGCACGCCGAGCCGGTCGAGAATGCGCGTGGCGTTCGGCGAGAGCTGGAGCCCCGCGCCGGCCTCCTCAAGACTAGCCGCGCGCTCGAAGACCGCGACGGAAAAGCCGCGCTGCGCGAAAGCCAGCGCCGCCGTCAGCCCGGCTATGCCCGCTCCGGCGATGAGGACGGTTGTGGGCGCGGCGCGTGTCACGGCGCTGAGGGATCAGCGCGCGCGGTTCAGGCCGCGCGTTCGACGAACAGGCAACCGGCCGGCCGCGTCTCGGCGGCCTTCAACGCATGGTCGTAGCGGTAGAGCGTCGAGCAGTAGGGGCAGACCTTCTCGTCGTCGGCGCCCATGTCGAGGAAGACGTGCGGATGGTCGTAGGGCGTGGTCGCGCCCACGCACATGAATTCCTTGACGCCGACGTCGATCGCGGCATGGCCGGCATCGTTCTGGAAATGGGGTACGGAACCGCCCGCCATCATTCGCTCCCGGTCGTCATTTGTCCATGCGTGAGGAAGTCGTTCGGCCCAAGCGTTTGGAGCATAACCGCCGACTTTGCAAGACGCCGAAATTATTCTGTCGCAAAACCATGGCAGAAGCTAGATTGGGTCGCCTCGAGGCCCGGATGACGCGTGTCGGGAGATGGGTTCTGATGAATGAGATGCGGCCGGCCAAGAGCGGTTTCGCGGAAGGGATAGCGGCGGAGGGCGAGGGGGTGCTGAGCAACCCCGACCGCTTCGTGAACCGCGAGTTTTCCTGGCTCCAGTTCAACCGCCGCGTGCTGGAGGAGGCGCAGAACCCGCATCATCCCGTGCTGGAAAGGGTGCGTTTCCTGTCGATCTCGGCCGCCAATCTGGACGAGTTCTTCATGGTCCGCGTCGCCGGCCTCGCCGGCCAGGTGCGCGAGAACATCGCGCTGCGCAGCCCGGACGGGCGCACGCCCCAGCAGCAGCTCGAACAGCTCCTGATCGAGGTCGAGCGGCTGCAGGAGGACCAGCAGAAGACGCTGCACGAACTGGGCTCCCTCCTGTCGAAGGAAGGCATCGAATCGGTTGCCGCCTCGCAGCTCACCAAGGACGACATGGCCTGGCTGGAAGGCCATTTCCACGAGCAGATGTTCCCGGTGCTGACGCCGCTGTCCATCGATCCGGCGCACCCGTTCCCCTTCATTCCCAATCTCGGCTTCTCGATCGCGCTGCAGCTTCGCAGCGTGCGCGAGAAGGAGGAGATGACGGCGCTGCTGCGCCTGCCGCCGGCGCTGAAGCGCTTCATCCGCCTGCCGGACCGCAAGGCCAAGGTCCGCTTCATCCGGCTGGAGGATACGGTGGCGCTTTTCGTCGGCCGCCTGTTCCCCGGCTACGAGGTGAAGGGGTCCGGCACCTTCCGCATCATCCGCGACAGCGATATCGAGGTGGAGGAAGAGGCAGAGGATCTCGTGCAGTTCTTCGAGACGGCGCTGAAGCGCCGCCGCCGCGGTTCCGTGATCCGCATCGAGTTCGACGACAAGATGCCGGAGGAGCTGCGCGAGTTCGTCGCCGGCGAACTCGGCGTGCCGGCCAACCGCGTCAGCGTGCTGACCGGCCCGCTGGCGGTGAGCCAGGTTTCGGAGGTGGTCGCCCTGCCGCGCGACGATCTCAAGTTCGTTCCCTACAATCCGCGCTTCCCCGAGCGCATCCGCGAGCATCGCGGCGACTGCTTCGCGGCCATCCGCGAGAAGGACATCGTCGTCCACCACCCCTATGAATCCTTCGACGTGGTGGTGCAGTTCCTGCGGCAGGCCGCGCTGGACCCGGAGGTGGTGGCGATCAAGCAGACGCTCTACCGCACCTCCAACGACAGCCCGATCGTGCGCGCCCTGATCGACGCGGCCGAGGCCGGCAAGTCGGTGACGGCGCTGGTCGAGCTCAAGGCGCGCTTCGACGAGGAGGCCAATATCCGCTGGGCGCGCGACCTGGAACGCGCCGGCGTGCAGGTCGTGTTCGGCTTCATCGAGCTGAAGACGCATGCGAAGATGTCGCTGGTGGTGCGGCGCGAGGACGGCAAGCTGCGGAACTACGTCCATCTCGGCACCGGCAACTACCATCCGGTCACGGCGCGCATCTACACCGACCTGTCCTTCTTCACCACGGACCAGGCGATCGCGCACGACGTGGCGCAGATCTTCAACTTCATCACCGGCTATGCCGAGCCGACCGGCGACATGTGCATCGCGCTGTCGCCCTACACGCTGCGCAGCCGCATCCTGACCCACATCGCCGAGGAGATCGCGCACGCGCGGGAGGGAAGGCGCGCGCAGATCTGGATGAAGATGAACTCGCTGGTCGATCCCACGATCATCGACGCGCTCTACGAGGCGAGCGGGGCGGGCGTCGAGATCGATCTCGTGGTGCGCGGCATCTGCTGCCTGCGGCCGCAGGTTCCGGGCCTCTCCGACAACATCCGCGCCAAGTCGATCGTCGGCCGGTTCCTGGAGCACAGCCGCATCTACTGCTTCGGCAACGGCCACGGCCTGCCGTCCGACGACGCCATCATCTACATCAGCTCGGCCGACATGATGCCGCGCAACCTCGACCGCCGCGTGGAGACCCTGGTGCCGATCAAGAACCCGACCGTGCACGAGCAGGTGCTGGGCCAGATCATGCTCGGAAACCTGATGGACAACCAGCAAAGTTTCGAAGTATTGGCCGACGGGACCTCGCGGCGCGTCACGCTGGACGAGGGCGAGGAACCGTTCAACGCGCAGGAATATTTCATGACCAATCCGAGCCTGTCCGGACGGGGTGACGCGCTGAAGCAGCACGCTCCCAAGCAGATCGCCCAGTTCAAGCGGCGCAAGAAAGCCGTCGCCGCGAAGGCCGGATGACAGTCGTCAACTCGCAGGGACGACTCCACGACCGCAAGCCGGTCGGCGTCATCGACATCGGATCGAACTCGATCCGGCTGGTCATCTACGAGGGGATCGCGCGCGCGCCGACGGTCCTGTTCAACGAGAAGATGCTTGCCGGCCTCGGCAAGGGGCTGGTGTCCACCGGCCGGCTCGATCCCGAGGCGGTGACGCGCGCCATGGGCGAGTTCGCCCGCTTCCGGGCGCTGGCCGAGCAGGCCGGCGCGGAGGAGCTGCACGTCATCGCCACGGCCGCCGCGCGCGAGGCCGACAACGGGCCGGACTTCATCCGGCGCGTCGAGGAGGTGATCGGCAAGCCCATCCGCGTGCTGTCCGGACGCGAGGAGGCCTATTACTCGGCGCTCGGCGTCATTTCCGGCTTTCACCCGGCGGACGGGATCGCCGGCGATCTGGGCGGCGGCAGCCTCGAACTGGTCGACGTCAGGGGCGAGACGATCGGCGAGGGCATCACGCTGCCGCTCGGCGGCCTGCGGCTCCACGAAATGGCGAAGGGCTCGATCGGAGCGGCGGCCCGCATCGCCCGTCAGCATGTCGCGAAGGCGGAGCCCCTGAAGCAGGGCAAGGGCAGGCCCTTCTACGCGGTGGGCGGAACCTGGCGCAACCTCGGCCGCCTGCACATGGCGACGACGGGCTATCCGCTCCAGGTCATGCACCATTACGAGATGGGCATCGAGCGTTCGGCCACCTTCCTGCGGCAGGTGGCGCGCGGCGATCTGGACAGGATGAAGGGCATCGAGGAAGTGTCGAAGGCGCGGCGCGCCCTGCTGCCCTACGGCGCGGTGGTGATGCAGGAGATCATCGCCGCCATGTCGCCGTCGAAGGTCGTCTTCTCGGCGCTCGGCGTGCGCGAAGGCTTCCTGCACTCGCTGCTGCCGGAGGACCAGCGCGGCGCCGACCCGCTGATCACGGCGTCTGAGGAGATGGCGCTGCTGAGGGCGCGCTCCGTGACCCATGCGCGCGAGCTGGTCGACTGGACCAGGGCGACGCTGGAGGCGCTGGGCATGAGCGAGACGGAGGAGGAGGAGCGGCTGCGCCGGTCCGCCTGCCTGCTGGCCGACATAGGCTGGCGCGCGCATCCCGACTATCGCGGCACGCAGTCGCTCAACATCATCGCCCACGCCTCCTTCATCGGCGTCGACCATCCCGGCCGCGCCTTCATCGCGCTGGCCAACGCCTACAGGCACGAGGGCGTGTTCAACGAGATCGCGCCGGAGCTGAAGGCGCTGGCGACGCCCGCCCAGCAGGAGCGGGCGCGGCTGCTCGGCGCCATGATGCGGGTCGTCTACCTGCTCACCGCGTCGATGCCGGGCGTCATGCCGCTGCTGACTTGGCGCAGGGAGCCGGACGGGACGCTGTCGCTGGTCGTCCCGAAAGCGGTGGCCGCCCTCCATGGAGAGCGGCCTGAGGGTCGTCTGGCGCAGCTCGCGAAGATCGCAAATCGCAAGCTGCGATTCGTGATCGAGGACTAGTTTCCCCGGCGGTCGAGCGAGTAGGCGCCCGGCCCGTAGACGGCGAGGAACAGCAAGCCGCCGGCGATCGCCAGGTTCTTCTGCAGCATCAACAGCTGCATCTGATCGGAAAAGTCCAGATGGGCGATTGCGGTCGCGCCGAGCGTGAACAGCGCGATGACGATGGCTGCGATGCGCGTCTGCCAGCCCACCAAGATGGCCAGCCCGCCGATCAGCTCGACCAGGCCGACGACGACCGCCATGACGGTCGGGACGGGCAGGCCGACGCTGCCGAACCAGCCGGCGGTGCCGGCGATGTCAGTCAGCTTCCCGTAGCCCGCGAGGATGAACAGGATCGAGACGAGGACGCGGCCGACCAGCACCAGTGCCGGGCCGGCGGAGCCGGCGGGTGCGCCCGCCGTGGAAGCGTTGAACGACATGTTTTGTCTCCGATTTGCCAATCGACCGCCTCTCTAGCGAAAAGCCGTCGTTCACAAAAGGCGACGGCCCGGTGACGCAATGTTCACCGTACCGTCATCACGATCCTGTTGGTTGCGGTGACGGGTCTTCGCTCAGCCCGGCCTCGTCATTTCGGCCGGCACCACCAGCCGGTCGAAGTCGGCGTCGCTGACATAGCCGCCGCCCACGGCCTCCTCGCGCAGCGTGGTGCCGTTCTTGTGCGCGGTCTTGGCGATCTTGGCGGCGTTGTCGTAGCCGATGGTCGGCGCCAACGCCGTCACCAGCATCAGCGAACGCTCCAGCGCGGCCTTGATGTTGTCCTCGCGCGCCTCGATGCCGGCCACGCAATTGTCGGTGAAGGAGACGGCCGCGTCGGCCATGAGCTGCACCGACTGGAGGAAGTTGTAGGCCATCAGCGGGTTGTAGACGTTGAGCTCGAAATGGCCCTGGCTGCCGGCGAAGGTAATCGCCGCATGGTTGCCGAACACCTGCACGCAGACCTGCGTCAGCGCCTCGCACTGGGTCGGGTTGACCTTGCCCGGCATGATCGACGAGCCGGGCTCGTTCTCCGGCAGCGCCAGTTCGCCGAGGCCCGAGCGCGGGCCGGAGCCCAGCAGGCGGATGTCGTTGGCGATCTTGAACAGCGCCGCCGCCGCAGCATTGATGGCGCCATGGGAAAAGACCATGGAATCGTGCGCCGCGAGCGCCTCGAACTTGTTCGGCGCGGTGACAAAGTCCAGCCCGGTGATGGAAGCGATGCGCTCGGCGACCTTCTCGGCGAAGCCGACCGGCGCGTTGAGGCCGGTGCCCACCGCCGTGCCGCCCTGCGCCAGCTCCATCAGGCCGGGCAGCGTCATCTCGATGCGTTTGATCGACGAGGCGACCTGCGCGGCGTAGCCGCCGAACTCCTGGCCGAGCGTCAGCGGCGTGGCGTCCTGCGTGTGGGTGCGGCCGATCTTGATGATGTGGTCGAACGCCCTGGCCTTGGCGTCCAGCGCGGCATGAAGATGCCTGAGGGCCGGCAGCAGGTCGTGGACGATCCGCTCCGCGCAGGCGACATGCATGGCCGTCGGGTAGGTGTCGTTGGACGACTGGCTCATGTTGACGTGATCGTTCGGATGAACCGGCTTCTTCGAGCCCTGCACCCCGCCCAGAAGCTCGATGGCGCGGTTCGAGATCACCTCGTTGGCGTTCATGTTGGACTGCGTGCCCGAACCGGTCTGCCAGACGACCAGCGGGAAATGCTCGTTGAGCTTGCCGTCGATCACCTCCTGCGCGGCGGTAACGATCGCCTTGGCGATCGTGGGATCGATGCGGCCGAGCCCGAGGTTCGCCTCCGCCGCCGCCCGCTTGACGATGCCGAGCGCCCGCACGACTGACAGCGGCTGCTTCTCCCAGCCGATCTTGAAATTGCCCAGCGAACGTTGCGCCTGCGCGCCCCAGTATTTGTCGGCGGCGACCTCGATCGGGCCGAACGTGTCGGTCTCGGTCCGTGTCGTCTTGGCTGTCTCGTTCATGCCGCCTCCGCTGGAAAATGGTCGGGTTCGGCAGCGGGCCTATCCCTTTGCGGAAGCTTCATCAAGCGTAGAATGGACGCCCGGACGGCCCAAATCGGTTCAATGGAGGAGGACCCGTGGGAATTTGGCGGAACGGCATGAACGGCAACAAAAAAGGGCCTCTCGCGAGGCCCATTCCTTGCTGCAACGGAAACGGAGGCTACATGGAGCGCTTCACGTCTTCCTTGACGTCGCCATAGGCCTTCTGGACCTTGCCGGCGATCTTGTCCGCCTTGCCCGATGCCTGCATCTGATGGTCGCCGGTAACCTTGCCCGCGGCGTCCTTGACGGCGCCCTTGGCCTGCTTGGCGACACCCTTGACCTGATCCTTGTTCACCATCTGACTCTCCTTGCGTGGTGGATGCAAAAAGAATGCGCGGGCCTTGATTTGGTTCCCGTGGTCGTGAAGCTCACGCGAAGCCGAAGAGCTGCGCGCTCTGCCACCCGGCCAGCAGCATGATCAGGATGCCCACCAGCCTGAGCAGGGAGGTCGGCGGCAGCATCTTGACGATATAGCCCGCCAGCGGCGCGGCCATGAGCCCGCCGACGATCAGGCCGGCGACCGCCATGAAGTTGCTGGTCAGTTCGCCGGCTTCCTCCCAGTGCCCGCTGACCAGCGCGATGAGGAAGGTGAGCGAGACGGACAGCGTGATCAGGAACTCGGCGGCGTTGACGGTTCCGATGACGTAGCGCGGCGTTCCGCCCGCGCCGAGCAGGCCGGTGGTGACGATCGGCCCCCAGCCGCCGCCTCCGGCGGCGTCGAGGAAGCCGCCCGCCGCGCCCAGCGGCGCCACCACGGCGGCGGGCACGGGCTTGCTCGGCAGCCTGCGGAACGAGCGAAAGAGCAGCCAGGCTCCGACCAGCGCCAGGTAGAGCGTGACGAAGGGCTTGATCTCGCCGCCGTCGATGGAGGTCAGCACATAGGCGCCGAGGCAGCCGCCGACGATGCCGAACGGCGCCAGCCGGAAGAACAGCTTCCAGTCGATGTTGCGGTGGTAGAGATGGGCGGAGCCGGAGGCGGCGGTGGTGAACAGCTCCGCCGCGTGCACGGCGGCCGAGGCATGCGCCGGCGACACGCCGAAAGCGAGCAGAGTGGTGGACGAGATGACGCCGTAGGCCATGCCCAGCGCGCCGTCGACGGCCTGCGCCAGGAATCCCACGGCCACGAATAACAAGAATTCCTGCATCGACCCCCCGATTCCTTGCGCGCAAAATAAGTGGCGTCGGCAGACCCGAGAAGGCCCATCGGTTCCAATGAATCGATCTTGGGAGGAATGCACAATCCCTGAGGGGCCGAATGACGGTATTTCCGACCGCCAAGAAAAAAAAGCGCTCCCGGCACCTTTTGATGTGCTGGGAGCGCCTTGTGTCATCGCTCTGTCCTTTCGAATTGCTCCGATCGGACGGCTTTGACGACTGGAAAACGGCGAGGGCGTAAAAAGGTTCCGCGGTCGGCGAAAAAAGCCGCGCGCGCCGTCCACACCGGCGAAGCGCCGGCGGCGGACAAAAGAAAAGGGCGGCCGGAGCCGCCCTTCGCACTGGTCCTTGGGAGGGACGCTTAGAAGTCCATGCCGCCCATGCCGCCCATGCCGCCGCCCGGCATAGCCGGCATCGGGGCATCCTTCTTCGGAGCCTCGGCGATCATGGCCTCGGTGGTGACCAGCAGGCCGGCAACCGAAGCGGCGTCCTGCAGAGCGGTGCGAACGACCTTCACCGGATCGACGATGCCCATGGTGATCATGTCGCCATATTCGCCGGTCTGGGCGTTGTAGCCGTAGGTCGCGCCCTTGTTGTCGAGGATCTTGCCCGCGACGATCGAGGCTTCGGCACCGGCGTTGGACGCGATCTGGCGGGCCGGAGCCTGCAGTGCGCGGCGAACGATGTTGATGCCCGAATCCTGGTCGGTGTTCACGCCCCTGGCCTTGATGTTGGCCGAAGCGCGCAGCAGCGCCACGCCGCCACCGGCGACGATGCCTTCTTCAACCGCGGCGCGTGTCGCGTTCAGCGCGTCGTCGACGCGGTCCTTCTTCTCCTTGACCTCGACCTCGGTCGCACCGCCGACGCGGATGACGGCGACGCCGCCGGCCAGCTTGGCGAGACGCTCCTGGAGCTTCTCACGGTCGTAGTCGGACGTGGTCTCCTCGACCTGTTGCTTGATCTGGGCGACGCGGCCCTGGATTTCGGCCTTCTTGCCGGCGCCGTCGACGATGGTGGTGTTCTCCTTGTCGATGCGAACGCGCTTGGCGCGGCCCAGCATGTTCAGGCCGACATTCTCGAGCTTGATGCCGAGATCCTCGGAGATCACCTGGCCGCCGGTCAGGATCGCGATGTCCTCCAGCATGGCCTTGCGGCGGTCGCCGAAGCCGGGCGCCTTGACAGCGGCGATCTTCAGGCCGCCGCGCAGCTTGTTGACGACCAGCGTGGCGAGCGCCTCGCCCTCGACGTCCTCGGAAATGATGACCAGCGGCTTGGAGGTCTGCACGACAGCTTCGAGAACCGGCAGCATCGCCTGCAGGTTGGACAGCTTCTTCTCGTGGAGCAGGATGTAGGCATCCTCGAGCTCGGCGATCATCTTGTCGGGGTTGGTGATGAAATACGGCGACAGGTAGCCGCGGTCGAACTGCATGCCCTCGACGACCTCGAGCTCGGTCTCGGCGGTCTTGGCCTCCTCGACCGTGATAACGCCCTCGTTGCCGACCTTCTGCATCGCTTCCGCGATCATCTTGCCGACCGCCTCGTCGCCATTGGCCGAGATGGTGCCGACCTGCGCAACTTCGTCGGAAGTCTTGATCTTCTTGGCGGCCTTGCCGAGCGCCGCGACGACTTCGGCGACGGCGAGGTCGATGCCGCGCTTCAGGTCCATCGGGTTCATGCCGGCGGCAACCGCCTTGTGGCCTTCCTGGACGATCGACTGCGCCAGAACGGTGGCGGTGGTGGTGCCGTCGCCGGCGATGTCATTGGTCTTGGAGGCGACCTCACGAACCATCTGGGCGCCCATGTTCTCGAACTTGTCTTCCAGTTCGATCTCCTTGGCCACCGTCACGCCGTCCTTGGTGATGCGCGGCGCGCCGAACGACTTGTCGATGACGACGTTGCGGCCCTTGGGGCCGAGCGTGACCTTCACCGCGTCGGCGAGGATGTTGACGCCGCGCAGCATGCGCTCGCGGGCATCACGGGAGAATTTTACGTCTTTAGCTGCCATTGTCGTGCTCCTGGGCGTGTCGCCCGAAATTCAACCAGACTTCAGGAAAACCGAATGGGCAGGCCGGTCAGCCGATGATGCCCATGATGTCGGATTCCTTCATGATCAGAAGCTCTTCGCCGTTGAGCTTCACCTCGGTGCCCGACCACTTGCCGAACAGCACGCGGTCGCCGGCCTTGACGTCCAGCGGCACCAGCTTGCCGTTGTCGTCGCGCGCGCCGGAGCCGACGGCGACGATCTCGCCTTCCTGCGGCTTCTCCTTGGCCGTATCCGGGATGATGATCCCGCCCTTGGACTTCTCTTCGGACTCGACCCGGCGGACGACCACGCGGTCATGCAGCGGCCGGAACTTCGACTTTGCCATGTTTTTAACCCTCGGTGCGGATGTTTGAACCGTCCTCCATCCGGCGTCGCCGGAGCGTTGGCACTCACCTCAGTCGAGTGCTAACGCGGCGCTGAGATAGGCGGCCCCGCGCGCGATGTCAAGAAAGAGCCATCGTGTTTTATCATCTTCCAAGCAGGCCTGCCGGCGGCGCGCGCCCCGCGCTTCCTGCAAGGCAGCCATGCGGCATTCTCATGGAAGAAGGCTGGCAGGCGCGATTGAATCATAAGCACGCTTATAATATATGGCGCTTATGACGACGGCAGGCATCGAACGACTGGGCTTCATCATTCATGACGCGGCCCGCCTCATGCGCAAGCGCTTCGAGCAGCGCGGCGCCGAGCACGGCCTGTCGGCCGCGCAGTGGCGGCTGCTGGCGCGCGTGGTGAAGGAGCCGGGCGTGTCGCAGGTGCGGCTCGCCGAGCTCCTCGAGGTCGAGCCGATCAGCGTTTCGCGCCTGGTCGACCGCATGGAGGAGGCAGGCTGGATCGAGCGCCGCGCCGACCCCGCCGACCGCCGCGTCCGCACCATCCACCCGACGCCGCGCAGCACGCAGGCCTTCAACAGCATCAAGAGCGTCGCGGGCGAGGTCTATGAGGAAGCGCTGGCCGGCCTGGCGGCCGAAAAGCGCCGCACTCTGGTCGAGGGATTGAACACCATCATCGCCAATCTGGCCGACGGCGAAAGCTGCCAGGCGGGACGGGGCGAGCAGAAGGAAGAGAACGCAGCATGAACGCCATGTCCAGGGTCGATGAACGCGACGTCGCCGAGGTCGATCTCGAGGGGCCGGGCTCGCCGCCCGCGCCCGTCAAGCCCGCGCAGCCCGCCCCCGTGCAATCACCCGAGGTGAAGGTGCCCGCCGCCGCGCTGGCGCCCGCCGCCGAGCCGGCGCGTCGCCGCCGCTCCGGCCGCACCCTTTTGATGCTCTCGCTGCCGCTGCTGATGGCCGCGGGCGGCGCCTATGTCTGGGTGACCGGCGGCCGCTACGAGGAGACCGAAAACGCCAATCTGCGCCTCGCCAAGGTGACGATCACCTCCGAGGCGACCGGCCGCATCGTCGAATCCCACGTCGCCGACAACGCGCGCGTCGCCAGCGGCGACGTGCTGTTCGTGGTCGATTCCGAGCCCTATCGCATCGCGCTGGCGCAAGCCGACGCCTCGCTCGCCGCCGCGCGTCTCAAGGTCGAGCAGCTCAGGGCCGCCTACAGCCAGGCCGTGGCCGAGCAGCGCGTCGCAGGCGGGCAGCTCGACTACGCCCGCTCGCAGTTCGAGCGCGCCATCGATCTCGCCGCCAAGGGCATCAGCGCGCGCTCCGCGCTGGACGAGGCGCGCCGCGACCTCGACAAGGCGCAGGCCGAGAACGTCGCCGCCGGACAGGCGGTCGAGAGCGCCCGCGCCGCGCTGGGCGGCGACATCGCCGTCGAGACCGACCGGCATCCCTCCGTGCTCGCCGCCCTGTCGGCGCGCGACAAGGCGGCCTACGATCTCGCGCAGACGACCGTTCGCGCGCCCGCCGACGGAATCGTGGCACAGGCCTCGTCCTTCAAGGTCGGACAGTTCGTTTCGCCCGGCACGCCGCTGTTCAGCCTTGTCGAGACCGGCGACCTGTGGATCGAGGCGAATTTCAAGGAGACGCAGCTCACGCATGTGCAGCCCGGCCAGAAAGCCGAGGTGGAGCTCGACACCTATCCGGGCCGCGCCTTCGAGGCGACGGTGCAGAGCATCGGCGCGGGCACCGGCGCGGAATTCTCGCTGCTGCCGGCGCAGAACGCCACCGGCAACTGGGTCAAGGTCACGCAGCGCATCCCCGTGCGTCTGAAGCTCGACGCCGACGAGGTGCCCGTCGCGCTCAGCACCGGCATGAGCGCGACGGTGACGGTGGACACCGGCAAGGCGCGCGGCTTCGGCGCGCTCGGCGGCTGGTTCGGCACCGCCAACGCGGCCGAGTAGCGCAGAGAGGATCCGCAAGGCCGCGCCCGCCGTCGCCGAGCGCGGATACTGACCGCAGGTACGACCGACCATGTCCGCCCCCACCAACCACGCCGACATTCCGCATCGCGGGCTGATCACCCTGTCGATCATGCTGGCGACGATCATGCAGGTGCTCGACACCACCATCGCCAACGTGGCGCTGCCGTCGATGACCGGCGACCTCGGCGCCTCGCAGGACACGATCAACTGGGTCCTGACCTCCTACATCGTGGCCGCCGCCATCATGACGCCGGTGACGGGCTGGCTGTCGGACCGGTTCGGCCGCAAGGAGCTTTTCCTGGCCTCGATCGTCGGCTTCACCACCGCCTCGGTGCTGTGCGCCGGCGCGTGGAGCCTGGAGACGATGGTGGCGTTCCGCCTTCTCCAGGGCGTCTTCGGCGCGGCCATCGTGCCGCTGTCCCAGACCTTCCTGCTCGACATCAACCCGAAGGAACGCCACGGCCAGGCCATGGCCATGTGGGGCGCGGGCATCATGGTCGGCCCCATCATCGGCCCGACGCTCGGCGGCTGGCTGACCGAAAGCTTCAACTGGCGCTGGGTGTTCCTCATCAACCTGCCGGTCGGCATCATCGCCTTTCTCGGCTGCGCCGCTTACCTGCCGGCTGTGGCGAAGCGCCTGCGCGGCTTCGACTTCTTCGGCTTCGCCATGCTGTCGCTCGGCGTCGGCGCGCTCCAGTTGATGCTGGACAGGGGCGGCGAGGTGGACTGGTTCTCCTCCATCGAGATCTGGATCGAGCTGGCGCTGTCGATCACGGGCTTCTGGGTCTTCGTGGTTCATCTGGCCACGTCGAAGAACACCTTCATCGACCGCCACATCTTCCTGGACCGCAATTTCGCGACCGGGCTGGTCTTCATCTTCGTCATCGGCATCATCCTGCTGGCGAGCCTGGCGCTGCTGCCGCCGATGCTGTCGCGCATCTTCAACCACCCCGTCATCACCACCGGCATCGTCATGGCGCCGCGCGGGGTGGGCACGATGGTTTCGATGATCCTCGTCGGGCGGCTGGTGCGGTTCGTCGACCCGCGCTATCTGGTCGTCGCCGGCCTGCTGCTGACCGCGACCTCGCTGTACCACATGACCGGTTTCACGCCGCAGATGGACGATACCGGCATCATCGTCAGCGGCATCGTGCAGGGCCTCGGCCTCGGGCTGGTTTTCGTGCCGCTGTCGACGGTGGCCTTCGCCACGCTGGACCCGAGATACCGCACCGACGCGGCGAGCCTTTTCAGCCTCGTGCGCAACATCGGCTCGTCCATCGGCATCTCGATCGTCTCGGTGCTTCTGACGCGCAACGTGCAGGTCAACCACCAGGAGCTGTCGGCCTTCATAAACCCGTTCAACCCGATGCTGAGGGCGGCCTCGCCGGCCGCCGCCGCGGGCGATCCCGCGGCGCTGTCGCAGATCGACGGCCTGGTCAACATCCAGGCGCTGATGATCTCCTACGTCAACGATTTCAAGCTGATGATGATCGTGACGCTGGCGGCGATCCCGTTGGTGTTCCTGCTGCGCAGGCCGCGCGCCGCGGCTCCGGCAGCCGCTGGCGCCGCCCACATGGACTGAGGCGGCGCCTGCCGGTCAGCCGACGATTCGCAGGTTCGACAGCTCGTCGGCGATCTCCTTGAACTTCTCGGCGAGGTTGCCGCCGGTCGCGTTCCAGTAGAGCTTGGCGGGCTTCGTCGCGTCGGCCGGGTCCTTGCGGAAGCGCGAGTCCGAGGAGCAGCCCTTGAGCGCGTCCATCTGCGCCTTCTCCGTGCTGTTGCTGGCGCTGAGGTCGAGCGAGACGGTCAGCACCAGCAGTCCCGCCGCCTTGGCATTGGTGCACAGCGTGGTGAACTGGGCGTTGAGGGCCTTGGTGTAGTTGTCGTTGGAATAGTCGCTGCTCGACACGCTGGTGTCCTGGAAGATGCGCGGCTTGCTGTATCCCGGCGTGTTGCGCCCCGCATAGCCGTAGGCCGAATAGGTCGACTTGTTCGAGGCGAGGTCGTTGTAGCCGAGCGAGGAGGGCGTGTAGTAGGTGTTGGCGCCGTCGGTGAGCACGATGACGACCTTGTCGTTGCCTTTCTCCGATTCCGCCCGGCCCTCGGTGAACGGCGAGCCGCTGGAAACCACGCGCCATCCCCACGCCATCCCCTCCGGCACGTTGGTCGCGCCGTTCGACTGCATGGCGTCGATGGCGGTCTTGATCTTGGTCACGCCGGCCGCGTTGCTGACGTCGGTCAGCGGGGTGATGGGCGTCGTCGTGCAGCTCGCGTTGGGACCGCCGCTGCCCGTGGCCGCAGCCGTGCCGCTGGGCGCGGGCGTGTAGTATTTCGGCGTGTAGGTCTGGCGGGTCCGGTCGTTGGAACTCGTCGTGTCGTCCGCCCACCAGTTGGCCTCGGCATAGCGGCGGCTGCCGTCGCGATTGTCCGTCTCGTCGGCCGCGAACATCGGCACGAAGAACGTCGCCGGCGTCGTGGAGGACGCCGGCGCGTCGTTGGTGTTGTACGGGCTCGGGCGCGCCTCAACGCAGCCGCCCCAGCTCGCATAGCTGCCGTAGACGGGCACGTCCGTGTAGACGGGCGTGCAGGTCGTTCTCCTGTTTCGGGTGGTGCAGGTCTCGCCGGTCTGCACGCTCCGCGTGCCGGTCTGGCGCTGAAGGTCCTGGTAGAGCTGGAAGCGGGTCATCTTCTGCCCGTTCTGGTCGCCCCATTTGGAGCCCTTCTTGTACCAGATGTCGCCGATCTTCTGCACCTTCCAGTCGGTGAAGTTGAACGCCGACCAGTCGAAGTTCTCGTGGTGCACCGGCGAGATGCCGTCCCGGTCCATCCAGCTCTCGCTCTCCTTGTCCGCCCCGATGTTGACGGAGGCGGCGAAGGGCACGACGGCGAACTGCACCGGCTTGGGAAGCTGCTTCATCTGCGCCGATTGCGCCGCAAGCGTGTCGACAAGCTGCTTGGCCGCCTCCTTGAGCAGCACCATCCGCTTCTTGCCGGAACCGGTGCCGGTGTAGTCCATGGAGCCCGAATTATCGAGCACCAGCGCTACCTCCAGCGTGTTCTTCAGCCGGATTTCCGTGCTTGCGGAAATGTTGAGCCGGCCGGGGTCCGAAGCGCCGAGCAGGTAGGCCGCGGCAGGCAGGAAATAGGGATCGTACTTCAGCTCGGCCGACAGTTTGAGGGTGCCGCCGCCGGTGTTGTTGGCCGGCAGCACGACGTTCAGCGTCGTGTTAGCGGGGTCGATATGGTTGAGATTGGCTTCGAAGAAATCCTTGGCGTAGGCCTTGGCCTGCGTATCGGAAGCCCCCTCGACGATGCGCCGCGCGGTGGCGATGCCGGCCGCGTCGAGCGCGCCCAGCGCCTCGTGCCGCTGCTTCGACATCTCGGAAAAGTCGACCGACAGCGCCAGCACGCCCGAGATGGGCAGCATGGCGGCGGCGGTGAAGAGGGTGTAGTTCCCTCGCTTGTCCTGCCAGAAACGGCGCAGCATCGTCTCGATAATCCCGACGTCATATTTCTTTCGGCTCATATACGCGGCAATCCGTGAATTCCGGGTTGGGAACTTTGCTGCAAATCTCATCATCGCCGCCACGGCCTGTTAACCACGGCCGCGTTCCCGGACCGGGCGAAAGCTGGTGACAGCCTCGGGCGGTTCGGATAAGTCCGGGCCAGACGTCGCGGGCCGCAACGGCCCGACAATGAAGGATGCCGATGGCCGAAGTGCCCAGAATCGTGAACGCGCTGGAGGAGGCCTCCGCCGGCTACTCGGCGATCCTGTGCGACGTCTGGGGCGTGCTGCACAACGGCGTCAGCCATTTCGCGGCCGCCGCCACGGCCCTGGCGCGGGCGCGCGACGCGGGCATCCCGGTCGTCCTCGTCACCAATTCGCCGCGCCTCAACGGCGAGGTCGCCGCGCAGATGGACACGCTCGGCGTGCCGAGGACGAGCTGGGACCGCATCGTCACCTCCGGCGACGTGACGCGCGCGCTCATCGCGTCCGGCCCGCGCCGCGTCTTCCACATCGGACCCGATCGCGACCTGACGCTCTATGACGGGCTCGACGTGGAGGTGGTCGAGGAGTTCGAGGCCTCCGCCGCCGTCAGCACGGGCCTGTTCGACGACGAGACGGAAACGCCGCAGGACTACGAGCAGATGCTGCGCCGGCTGCGCGCGAGGGACCTTCCCTTCATCTGCGCCAACCCCGACATCGCCGTCGAGCGCGGCGACAGGATGATCTGGTGCGCGGGCGCGCTGGCGCGCGACTACGCCCGGCTTGGCGGGCGCACGCTGGTGGCCGGAAAGCCGCACGCGCCGATCTACGCGGCATCGCTCGACGCTGCCTCGGAGCTGGCCGGCCGGCCGCTGGAGCGCGGCGAGGTGCTAGCCATCGGCGACGGCATGCTGACCGACGTGAAGGGCGCCAGCGACAACGGGCTGGACGTGCTTTACATCAGCGGCGGCCTCCATGCGCGCGAATACGGCAGCGTGGACGCGCCCGACGCCGAGCGGCTTTCCGCCTTCCTCGACCGGCACGGCTTCCGCCCCGTGGCCGTGATGCCACGGCTGCGTTAGGCTGCGGAACGCCATGGCCGCCATCCTGCGCCTCCGGGACGACGATCCGCTGCCCGCATCGCTGCGCGGCGGAGTGGTCGCGATCGGCAATTTCGACGGCGTGCATCGCGGCCACCAGGCGGTGCTGGCCGAGGCGCGCCGGATCGCCGGCGGCACCGGCGCGCCGGCGCTGGCGATGACCTTCGATCCGCATCCGCGCAAGGTGTTCCGCCCGGACGTGCCCCTGTTCGTGCTGACGCCGCCGGCCGACAAGGCGCGGCTTCTGGCCAGCCTGGGTTTCACGGCCATGGTCGAGAAAAGCTTCGACAGGGATTTCGCCGCCCTGTCGGCGGAGGAGTTCGTGACCGAGATTCTCGTCCGGCGGCTCGGCATCCGCCATGCCGTCACCGGCTTCGATTTCCATTTCGGCAGGATGCGCGGCGGCGGCCCGGCCTTCCTCATGGCGGCCGGCGAGCGGCTGGGGTTCCAGGTGACGCTGGTCGACGCCTTCCGCGACGAGAACGGCGAGGTGATCTCCTGCAGCCGCATCCGGGTGTTGCTGGAGGACGGCGAGGTGGTGGCCGCCGCCGGCCTGCTCGGCTACCGCTACACGGTCGGCGGCGTTGTGCAGGGGGGCAGGAAGCTCGGCCGCACGATCGGCTTTCCCACCGCCAACATCCGCCTGCCCGACGATGTCGCGCTTCACCACGGCATCTACGCGGTGCGCTTCCGCCGTCCGGATGGCACGCTGCATGACGGCGTCGCCAGCTTCGGCCTGCGCCCCACGGTCGAGGCGGCGGGCGTACCGCTTCTGGAGACCTATCTATTCGATTTCTCCGGCGACCTCTACGGCGAGGCCTGCCAGGTGTCGTTCTTCGGCTTCCTGCGCGGCGAGGAGAAGTTCGCCTCGCTCGACGCGCTGACGGCGCAGATCGGCCGCGACGCCGAGGAGGCGCGGGCGCTCATGTCCGGCGTCGCGCCGCTGTCGCGGCTCGACGGGGAGGTCTGCTTCTGAGCCGCTACTTGCGCAGCGCCAGGCCGAAGGCGATGAAGGTCCAGCCCTGGAAGATCAGGTCGATGGCCAGGAAGATGCCGAGCACCCACAGGCTGTTGACCGGCCAGCCGAGCGCGATGATCAGGCCAGCCACGGCCGTGACGATGCCCGCCGCCACGATCCAGCCCGAGCCCTTCATGGTCCAGTGCCGGTACCCCATCCACACGCGCAGCAGGCCCGATGCGATCAGGCTGACGGCGAGCAGGAAGGTCAGCACCGCCGAGGCGAGCAGCGGGTTCCAGAAGGCGACGAAGCCGGCCAGCGTGTACAGCACGCCCGCGCCGAGCCACCAGAAGAAGCCGCCCCAGTCCTTCACCCCGAAGGCGTGCACGATCTGGAACGCGCCGGCGACCAGCATCAGCGTGCCGACGAAGAACACCGAAGCCACCGTCGCCAGCAGCAGATTGCCCATCGCGATGATTCCGGCGGCCAGCATGAGCGCGCCGAGCGCCACGAACCAGCCCCATTTGGAGCGGGCCGCGCCGATCGCGTCCTTGATCTTGTCGGGAACGTCGCCTGAAAAGGTCATGGTCGTTTTCCTGCCTGAACCGAGACCGGGAAAGCATAGACCAAGCCGCGACCGCCGTACAGAATGGCGCGGGACGGCGCGCGCTGCCGCCGCGGCGGATTTAAATCAAATTTTACCGGAGATGAGCGAAGGCT
The DNA here is from genome assembly GCA_027492275.1 of Mesorhizobium sp. Classification (GTDB taxonomy): domain Bacteria; phylum Pseudomonadota; class Alphaproteobacteria; order Rhizobiales; family Rhizobiaceae; genus JAPUFC01. The sequence continues at coordinate 126,623 of JAPUFC010000085.1, forward strand.
TTTCCTCTGGTATGGCGAGGGTGTGATGCGTAGGTCCAACCGTTTTCTGATTCTCGGCCTCGCGGCGCTGATGCCCGCGACGGGCGCGGCGGCCGGCGACGATCCCATGGGCTGGCTCAAGGGCGACTGGTATCTGACGGTCGGCGCGACGGGCATGGTGATGCCGAAGTTCGACGGCTCGAAGGACTACATGTTCCGGGCCAGTCCGATCGTCTCGCTCGGCAAGGCCGGCGAGGGGCCGCGCTTCACCTCGCGCAACGACAACATCTCGCTGTCGCTGATCGACGACGGCAACATCCGGGCCGGCGCAACCGGCAAGTTCATCTTCGGCCGCGACGACGGCGATGCGAGCGAGCTGGAAGGCTGGGGCGACATTCCCTTCGGCGGCGAGGCCGGCGTGTTCATGGAATTCTACCCGACGGACTGGATGCGGGTGCGCGCCGAGGCGCGGCACGGCATCAAGTCGCACAACGGGCTTGTCGGCGACCTGTCGATCGACGCGTTCCGCGACGTGACCGAGACGGTGCGCATTTCCGGCGGACCGCGCCTGTCGCTGGCCTCTTCGAAGTATTTCGATGCCTATTACGGCGTGGACGCCGCAGCCTCCGCCGTGTCCGGCCTCAGCGAATACAAGCCGGGCGGCGGCCTGAAGTCGCTCGGCGTCGGCGGCGCCGTGACGTGGAAGACCACCGACCAGCTCACCACCAGCCTGTTCGGCGAATATGCCCGGCTGATGGGACCGGCGGCCGATTCCAGCCTGGTGAAGGAAGCCGGCTCGCGCGACCAGTTCACGGCCGGCGTGTCCGCCGCCTACAAGTTCGATTTCACCATCGACTAACCCAGCAGACGCTCGTCGATCGCATGGCGGGCGGCGTGGAGGACCGTGATGCCGTCGCGGCCGAGCAAGGCAGGGGCGAGCAGGTAGTTCGTCGCCTGCGGGACGATCGCGCAGGGCACCGCCATGACCGCCTCGCGCCCGGCCGCCACGAAGTCGCTGCCGATGCGCCGCGTCGCCTCGATATCCGTCCTCCAGTCGTCCGGCAAAGCGGGCGCGGCGATAGCGGTGCCGTCGGGCACGTCGATGTCCAGAAGCTGGTAGCTGGCGGGCAGATCCTGCGGGTCCACATGCACGATCATCTCCAGCAGCGCCGTGGCCGGATGGTCGGCGCAGTAGACGACGGGCGTGCCGCGAAAGTTCCAGCGGCCGGCGCTCAGCAGCCCGCCGCGCCCGGACAGGTCGGCGAAATTGGAGATGCGCCAGATTTTCACGCCGGCGTCCTCTCCGGCCCTCCGGGCCACCTTCCCCGCGAACGGGGGAGGATCGAGGTCGCGTCCGGCCGCATCGCAAATCCTTTCCCGCGAGGCGGGGACGGTGACCCGAAGCGCCGCCACGCCTCTCCTCCCCTGCGAAGCGGGGGAGGTGGCCCGAAGGGCCGGAGGGGGCGCTTGTGCGCGCGGCCCGATATCATCCGAGCCAGAAGTGCTTCAGGTGCCACGCTAGGCGAACACGCCGTGGTCGATGCGGTTCAGCTCCTCCTCCACCAGCATCGCGCCGGTCTCGGATTGCAGCAGGTTGATCGGCGCGTCCTCAAGCACGCGGCTCGTCTTGCGCAGCCAGCGCTGCGCCTTGTCGTGGTCGCCGAACACGCGCTCCGCCGCCAGCGCCACGCGCTCGAGCCGCAGCGCGCGGTCCGATTCGGGGCCGGTCAGCGCCCCGCTGCCGCTCTTGCGGCGCGCTATGCTGCGACGCGGGCCGACGATGCGGTAGATCTCGTCATTGCTGAAACCGCGGTCGCGCAGCTCCTCCAGCTTGCCGACGCCGACGAAGAACTGGCCGGTCGCGCTGTCGCGCACCACCGGCGCGGGTTTTGCCTGCAAGGCCTTTGCCGCCGGACGGGCGCGCCGTTTCGGGGCGGTGACGGTCGACATGACGGGCTCCTGTGCCATTCGCCCTTCAATATAGGCGCGGCTGGCACGTCGTGCAAACGGCAACTCCTTTACCGCTTTCGCGATCAGCGCTTTATTCCGGCGGCGGCCTTGGCTAAAAGCGCGGGCATGACACGCTTTCCGTGGCTTCGGGCCATGTCGATACGAATTACGATCCCGGCTTTCCGGGCGGCCTGACGGCTGCCGGAGAACCGGGTTTCCTGCGCCGCGCGCCTTTCCGTTCCGCCTTTTATCTCCCTTCGCCCGCGCCGCCTGCGGGCCAACCGACGAAGACGACATGACCACCGACAAGATCGACTATTCCAAGACGCTCAACCTGCCGCAGACCGACTTTCCGATGCGGGCCGGCCTGCCCGAGAAGGAGCCGCTGATCGTCGCGAAATGGCAGGAGATGGACCTCTACCGCCGTCTGCGCGAGGACGCGGCGGGGCGGGAAAAGTTCGTGCTGCACGACGGCCCGCCCTATGCCAACGGCAACATCCACATCGGCCATGCGCTGAACAAGATACTCAAGGACATCATCACCCGCTCTTTCCAGATGCGCGGCTACGATTCCAACTACGTGCCGGGATGGGACTGCCACGGCCTGCCGATCGAGTGGAAGATCGAGGAAAAGTACCGTGCCGCCGGCAAGAACAAGGACGAGGTGCCGGTCAACGAGTTCCGCCGGGAATGCCGCGACTTCGCCGCCGGCTGGATCGACGTGCAGGGGGCGGAATTCCAGCGGCTCGGCGTCGTTGGCGACTTCAAGAACCCCTACACGACCATGGCCTTCCACGCCGAGGCGCGCATCGCCGGCGAACTGCTGAAATTCGCCATGTCCGGCCAGCTCTATCGCGGCTCCAAGCCGGTGATGTGGAGCGTTGTCGAGCGCACCGCGCTGGCCGAGGCAGAGGTGGAGTATGCCGACTACGAGAGCGATACGATCTGGGTGAAGTTCATCGTTCTCGCGAGCCTTGATCCCAGATCGCCGCCGCGTGATGCGGATGCGCTTCGCGACCTGATCCTGGACCAGAACGCCGATGGCCGGTCGGGGCCTTTGGGCGACCTGCACAGCGCCTCGGTGGTGATCTGGACCACGACGCCCTGGACGATCCCGGGCAACCGCGCGGTCGCCTTCTCGCGGCGCGTCAGCTACGGCCTCTACGAGGTCACCGCGCCGGACGATGCAGAAAACCCGCGATGGGCGATGCAGGGCGAGCGGTTGATCCTCGCGGACAATCTGGCCTCCGATGCCTTCGCCAAGGCGCGTGTGCCGGAAGGCGGCTACCGCCGGTTGCGCGACGTCACCCCGGACGAGCTTGGGTCTCTCACGCTCGGGCATCCGTTGCGCCACATGGGCGGCGGCTATACCTTTCCCGTCCCCATGCTCGCCGGCGATCACGTCACCGACGATGCCGGCACGGGCTTCGTCCACACCGCGCCGGGCCACGGACGCGAGGATTTTGACCTGTGGATGGACACGGCGAAGGAACTGCGCGAACGCGGCATCGACACCGCGACCCCCTTCACCGTCGGCGACGACGGCTTCCTCACCAGGGACGCGCCGGGCTTCGGCCCCGACCGCCCGGGCGGAGCGGCGCGCGTCATCGACGACAACGGCAGGAAGGGCGACGCCAACAAGGCCGTCATCGACGCGCTGATCGAGCGCAACGCGCTGTTCGCGCGCGGCCGGCTGAAGCACCAGTACCCGCATAGCTGGCGCTCAAAGAAGCCCGTCATCTTCCGCAACACGCCTCAATGGTTCGTCTACATGGACAAGCAACTGGGCGACGGGACGACCTTGCGCAGCCGCGCGCTGAAGGCCATCGACGACACGCGCTTCGTGCCCGCCGCCGGCCAGACGCGCCTGCGCGCCATGATCGAGGATCGACCCGACTGGGTGCTGTCGCGCCAGCGCGCCTGGGGCGTGCCGATCGCTGTCTTCGCCGACGAGGACGGCGCGGTGCTGAAGGACGAGGCGGTCAACGCCCGCATCCTGGAGGCCTTCGAGGCCGAGGGCGCCGACGCCTGGTTCGCCGAGGGCGCGCGCGAGCGCTTCCTCGGCGGCCGCGCCAACGAATCCTGGAAGCAGGTCAGGGACATCCTCGACGTGTGGTTCGATTCCGGCTCCACCCACGTCTTCACGCTGGAAGACCGCCCGGACCTGAAATGGCCGGCGGACGCCTATCTGGAAGGCTCCGACCAGCATCGCGGCTGGTTCCATTCCTCGCTGCTGGAAAGCTGCGGCACGCGTGGCCGCGCCCCCTACGACACCGTCGTCACGCATGGTTTCACCATGGACGAGGAGGGGCGGAAAATGTCGAAGTCCCTCGGCAATACAGTGGTGCCGCAGGACGTCATCAAGCAGTCGGGCGCGGATATATTGCGCCTGTGGGTCGCCACCACCGACTACTGGGAAGACCAGCGGCTCGGCAAGAACATCCTGCAGACCAACATCGACGCCTATCGCAAGCTGCGCAACACGATCCGCTGGATGCTCGGAACGCTGGCGCATGACGACGGCGCGGACGTGCCGCTGGCCGAAATGCCGGAGCTGGAGCGGCTGATGCTGCACAGGCTGGCCGAGCTCGATCAGCTCGTGCGCGGCGGCTACGACGCCTTCGATTTCAAGCGCGTCGCCAAGGCGCTGCTGGATTTCATGGTGGTCGAGCTGTCCGCCTTCTATTTCGACATCCGCAAGGACGCGCTGTACTGCGAGGGCCCGTCGAACGTGAAGCGCAGGGCGTCGATCCAGGTGGTGCGCCATCTGTTCGGCTGCCTGACGACATGGCTGGCGCCGATCCTGCCCTTCACCACCGAGGAAGCCTGGGCGGAACGCTACGGCGACCGTCCCTCGGTTCATCTGGAGCAGTTCCCCACGGTGCCTGGCGCGTGGCGCGACGAGGCGCTGGCGGCCAAGTGGCGCACGGTGAAGGATGTGCGCCGTGTCGTCACCGGCGCGCTGGAGCTGGCGCGGGCGAAGAAGACCATCGGTTCCTCGCTCGAGGCCGTTCCCGTGGTCTGGCTGGCGGACGACGCGCTGGCCGGCGCGCTGGACGGCATCGACCTGGCCGAGATCAGCATCACCAGCGACATCGTGGTCGAGCGCGGGACGCCGCCGGCGGGCGCCTTCACCCTGCCCGACGTGCCGGGCGCGGCGGTTCTGGTCGAGAAGGCGGAGGAACGCGGCCTGACCAAATGCGCGCGCTCCTGGCGCTACACCGCCGATGTCGGCAGCGACCCGGACTTTCCGGACGTGTCGGCGCGCGATGCCGGGGTGCTGCGCGAGCTGCGCGCGATCGGACGTGTCTGAGCCTCCGCGTTGCTCTTGACGGTCGGTTAAGCTAAAGGTCCGAAACTCCGGCAGACAAATTGTCGCCGGATTTCCGGGCGAGATGCTGGTGACATCGCGCGCGGCGGGGATGCCGGGCGAGCTGCCGGGCATATGGGCCGGCATAGTGGGAAAGAGCGGAATGGTTGGATCGAATCGCATGCCGTTGGCGCTGGCCGCACCGCTCGTGGTGTCCGGCCTCATGCTGTCCGGCTGCATGAGCGGCCCGACCTACGGCACCGACAAGACCGCCACCGAACAGCTCACCAGCGACCTGACGGGCATGTTCTCGATCAAGCCGAAGGCCAACCGGGTGGGCGAATACAAGCCGCGTCCCGATCTGGTAAAGCCGGCCTCGCTGGCCGAGTTGCCGCCGCCGCAGGACAGCATCGCCGGCAACGGAAATCCGGCCTGGCCGGAATCGCCCGAGCAGCGCCGCGCCCGCATCCGCGCCGAGGCGACGAACAACCAGGACAACAATCTCTACGAGCCGCTCGTCATCAACGACGTGTCGCGCGGCAAGGTCGTGAATGACGGGCTGAGCCCGAACATGCGCCAGAAGCTCGAATCGGCCCCGATGTCGAGCGCCGAGGCCCGCCAGGCCGGACGCGAGGTCGCCCGCCGCCAGCAGGAAAACAAGCAGGGCTCGCCGACGACGCGCAAATATCTCAGCGAGCCGCCGCTGACCTACCGGCAGCCCGCCGAGACCGCCTCCACCGACGATCTGGGCGAGGACGAGGTGAAGAAGCAGCGCCGGCTGAAGCGCGAGGCGAGCGGCGGCAAGAGCTGGCGCGACTGGATTCCTGGTCTCTAGGTCTACCGCCGACGCCTACTGCTATCTCCACACGCAGGACCGCTCTTGCTGGACGCATAAAATCCAGCTCACGCCGCACATCTGCCCGGTGACCGTCTACCGCCGCTCTCGAAAGAAGCCGCGCAGCAGTTCCGCCGCGCGCACCTCGCCGATGCCGGCATAGACGTCCGGCGCGTGGTGGCAGGCGGGCGAGGCGAAGAAGCGCACGCCGCTGACCACCGCGCCGCCCTTGTCGTCGGCCGCGCCGAAATACAGCCGGCGGATGCGCGCGAAGGAGATGGCGCCGGCGCACATGGTGCAGGGTTCCAGCGTCACATAGAGGTCGGCCTCGGTCAGCCGCTCGGCGCCCAGCCGGCCGGCGGCCTCGCGGATCGCCAGCATCTCGGCATGCGCGGTCGGGTCGGCGAGTTCGCGCGTGCGGTTGCCCGCGCGGGCGACCAGCGCGCCGCCGACGGCCAGCGCCGCCCCGATGGGCACTTCGTTGCGCGCGGCCGCCGCCTGCGCCTCTTCCAGCGCGATGCCCATGAAGTCGGGCCGGCCGTTCTCTCGTCCGCTCATGTCAGGTCCCGAAAGCAGGGCTCGAGCCCGGCTAATCCTCTCGCCACCCCAGTACGATCCTGTTATCTAGCCCGCCCAGGAGAGTGATGGCCAGATGAGCGACGACGAGCAGAAGAGACCGGCCGGCAGACGGCCCTTCCGGAAGGATGGCGACGGCGGACGCGGGCCGGGTTTTTCCGGTGGCGAGCGCGACGGCGACGGCCGGGGAAAGCGCGGGCAGCGCCCCGGCGGCAAGAGGCCGCTGCGGCGCCCGGCCGAACAGGAGGCCGAGGGCGAACGCATCGCCAAGCGCTTGGCGCGCGCGGGCATCGCCTCGCGCCGGGATGCCGAGGAGCTGATCGCCGCCGGCCGCGTCAAGGTCAACGGCCGGGTGCTGGCCTCGCCGGCCGTGAACGTGATGGCGGGCGACCGCATCGAGGTGGACGAAACCGAGATCCCGCCGGTCGAGCGCACGCGGCTGTTCCTGTTCCACAAGCCCGCCGGCGTCGTCACGACCAACCGCGATCCGGAGGGGCGCAAGACGGTTTTCGACGTACTGCCGGGCGATTTGCCGCGGCTGATCACCATCGGCCGGCTGGACATCAACACCGAGGGCCTGCTGCTTCTGACCAATGACGGCGGGCTGGCGCGCCTGCTGGAGCTGCCCGCCACCGGCTGGCTGCGCCGCTATCGCGCCCGCGTCCACGGCAAGGTCGACGAGAAAGCGTTGCCGGCGCTGAAGGACGGCCTGGCGGTCGACGGCGTGTTCTATGGCTCCATCGAGGCCAGTCTCGACCGCGAGCAGGGCGCCAACGCCTGGATGACGATCGGCCTGCGCGAGGGCAAGAACCGCGAGGTCAAGAACATCCTCGGCGCGCTGGGGCTCGACGTCACGCGCCTGATTCGCGTCTCCTACGGCCCGTTCCAGCTCGGCGAGCTGAAGGAAGGCGAGGTGCAGGAGATCAAGGGCCGCATGCTGCGCGATCAGCTCGGCGAGCGGCTGATCGAGGAGGCGGGCGCGAATTTCGACGCGCCGATCCTCCACCACCGCGAAGGCCCGCGCCGCGACGAGGCGGAGGCGCGGCCAAGCCGTCCGGCTCCCGTCAGGCGCGACGGCGAGCGCGGGCCGATCGGCGAGGGGGGCCTGATCAAGCGCCGCAAGCGGCGCGAGGACGCGCGCGGCGACGCACTGGCGCGGCTGGACACCAAGCCCGGCTTCCAGAAGCGGCCGCCCCGCGGCGAAGGTCGGGACGCTAAGCCGGCCGAGACCCACGCCGCACGCAAGGCGAATGTGTGGATGGCCCCCGGCGCGCGCCCGCAGGGCAAGCCGAAGCCGGATGCCGAGGACGCCGGGCCGCGTCCGGCCCGCAAGGCGGGCGGGGAGCGGCAGCAGCGTTTCGGCGGCGCCGAGCGTTCCGAGCGGCCTGCCCGCGCAGGCCGGGACCGGCCCGAGGGCGGCAAGCCGTTCAGGCCGAGACCGCGTGCCGATGGCGAGCGGACGGCGGATGGCGAGCGCGCCGACAGGCCCCGGCACTTCGACCGGCCCGCCCGTCCCGACGGGCAGGAGCGCGCCGGCAAGCCCGAGCGTTTCAGCCGCGACAGACCGCAGGGCGAGCGGCCGTTCGAGCCGCGTCCGCGCGCGGAAGGGGCGGGTGCCGAGACCGCAGGGCGCTCGGATCGGCCGCGCCGTTTCGACCGCCCCGAAAGGTCCGAACGCCCGGCCGGCGAAAAAAGGCCGTTCCGTGACCGCAAGCCCGCGCCGGCAGGCGACAAGCCGCGTTTCCGGCCGAGGCCGGAAGGCGGCGAGCGCGCCGCGTCGGGCGAAAGCCGTCCGCGCCGCTTCGAGAAGGGCGACGCCGGGCAAAAGCCGTTCAAGCCGCGCGGCCCGAGGCCCGAGGGCGGGCGTCCGGGCGGCGCGGGCAAGCCCGGCGGCCGGCCGAAGCCGCAGGGCCAGGATCGCCCGAGGGGCGGGGACAGGCCGCGCCCCTCCGGCCCGAAGCGTCCGCGTCCGGACCGCTGAGATGCGCATCGTCGGCGGCGAGTTCAGCGGCCGGCCGCTGGCGACCCCGCGGTCGCGCGACATCAGGCCGACCACCGACCGCACGCGGGAGGCCGTGTTCAACGTGCTGGCGCACCGCTTCGGCGAGCGGCTGGAGGGCGCGCGCGTGCTCGACCTCTTCGCCGGCACGGGCGCGCTCGGGCTGGAGGCGCTGTCGCGCGGCGCGTCTGCCTGCGTCTTCATCGAGGAATCGGCCGAGGGCAGGGGCCTGATCCGCACCAATGTCGAGACGTTCGGCCTCGGCGGCCGGACCAAGATTTTCCGGCGCGACGCCACGCGGCTGGGCTCGGTCGGCACCATCATGCCGTTCGGCCTGCTGTTCGCCGATCCGCCCTACGGCAAGGGGTTGGGCGAGGCCGCGCTCGCCTCGGCGCGCGACGGCGGCTGGCTGCTGCCCGGCGCGCTGTGCGTCGTCGAGGAGGCGTCGTCCGCCGCCTTCGCGCCGGGACCGGGCTTCGCGCTTCTCGACCAGCGCGATTATGGCGACACCACGATCCGTTTCCTCGCCATGGCCTGACTTCGGCCCAGATGACGGAGAATTAACTTCACGGTGAGGCCAGCGCAGGCCATAAGCGCGGTCCCGGCAGTCGAGACAGGAGCCCGTCCATGAATGCCATCGTTCGCTGGACCGGCGCCGTCTGCGTCGCGGCCCTGCTCGCGGCCCTGCCGGCTACAATGCCCGCCGGTGCTGAGACGGCGCTGCCGCTGCCCGGCCGGCAGGAGGTCGCCAGGCCGGAGAACGCGGTCGCCAACTTCCTGCTCAACAACGGCATGGAGGTCGTCGTCATCCCCGACCGCCGCGCGCCCATCGTCACCCACATGGTCTGGTACAAGGTCGGCAGCGCCGACGAGCCGCCCGGAAAGTCCGGCATCGCGCATTTCTTCGAGCATTTGATGTTCAAGGGCACGACGAACCATCCGGCCGGCGAGTTCGGCCGCCGCGTGTCGGAGATCGGCGGCAGCGAGAACGCCTTCACCACCGACGACTACACGGCCTATTTCCAGACCGTGCCGCCGGACGCGCTGGGCACGATGATGGCCTACGAGGCCGACCGCATGCGCAACCTCGTGCTGACCGACGCCGTCATCGGGCCGGAGCGCGACGTGATCCTGGAGGAGCGCCGCCTGCGCGTCGAGAACAGCCCGGACGCGCTGCTGGCGGAGGAGGTCGCGGCGACCGTCTACCAGAATCACCCCTACCGCATCCCGGTCATCGGCTGGATGCAGGAGATCGAGCAGCTCAACCGCACCGACGCGACCGCCTTCTACGACCGTTACTATGCGCCGAACAACGCCGTGCTGGTCGTCGCCGGCGACGTCGACGCGGCCGAGGTGAGGAAGCTTGCCGAAGCGACTTACGGAAAGATCGCGCGTGGGCCGGACCTGCCGCCGCGCATCCGCCCGCAGGAGCCGGAGCAGAACACCGACCGCACCGTGACCATGCGCGATCCGCGCGTCACCGTGCCGAGCTTCTCCAAATCCTGGCTGGCGCCGTCCTATCGCAGCGCCGAGCCAGGCGAGGCGGAGGCGCTCGACCTTCTGTCGGAAATCCTCGGCGGCGGCATCAGGAGCCGCATCTACCAGGCGCTGATCGTCAAGCAGGGCATCGCCTCCTCCGCCGGCGCCTATTACAGCGGCGGCCGCCTGGACGAGACGGTGTTCGGCGTCTACGGCTCGCCGCGCGATGTCGGCAGCCTGGACGCGGTCGAGCACGCCGTGGACGCCGAAGTTGCGCGGATCGTCGCCGACGGCGTCACGCCCGACGAACTGGAAGCGGCCAAGAACCGCTATCTGCGCTCGATGATCTTCGCCAGCGACAACCAGTCGCGCATGGCCAACCTCTACGGCTCGACGCTGGCGGTGGGCGGGACGGTCAAGGACGTGCAGGAATGGCCGCAGCGAATCCGCGCCGTCACGCCGGACGAGGTCAGGCGGGTGGCGGTGAAATACCTGTCCGGCACCCGCTCCGTCACCGCCTACCTGCTGCCCGCGCAGGCGGCGGCAAACTGAATCGGCTCATGAGGACGACGATGGAAACTCTTGGCCGGATTCGGCTTTTCGCGCTGGCGGTGCTCCTGCTGCCGCTCCTGCTGGGGCAGGCGCTGGCGGGCGTGAAGATACAGGACGTGCGCAGCCCGGCGGGCATAACGGCCTGGCTGGTCGAGGACTACACCGTGCCGATCGTCACCGTGCGCTTCGCCTTTCGGGGCGGCAGCACGCAGGACCCGGCCGGCAAGGAGGGCCTCGCCGAGCTGATGTCGGCGCTGTTCGACGAGGGCGCCGGCGACCTCGACAGCGACGCCTTCCAGACCGACCTCGACAATGCCGGCGCGGAGATGCGCTTCAGCGCCGGCGGCGACATGATGTCGGGCTCCATGCGCATGCTGGCCGACAACCAGGACAAGGCGTTCTCGCTGCTGGCGCTGGCGATCAACAGCCCGCGCTTCGACGCCGCGCCGGTCGAGCGCATCCGGGCGCAGATGCTTTCGGGCCTGATCGCGGCGGAGCGCGACCCCAACACGGAAGCCGGCCTGAAATGGGCCAAGGCGCTCTACGGCGACCATCCCTACGGTCGCCCGAGCGACGGCACCAAGGAAACGCTGGCGGCCATCACTGCCGATGACCTGCGTGCCCGGCACAAGGCTTTGTTCGCGCGCAAAAACCTCACCGTCGCCGTCGTCGGCGCGATCGACGCGGAGACGTTGAAGCGGCGGCTGGACCAGCTTTTCGCGGATTTGCCCGCCGAGCCATCGCTGACGCCGGTGGCGGCCACCGCGCCGAAGCTCGGGCAAGAGGTGCGCGTCGTCTACGACCTGCCGCAGACGACGCTTCGCCTGACCTATCCAGGCGTGGCGCGCAAGGACCCGCAATTCTTCGCCGCCTATCTGATGAACCATATCCTCGGCGGCGGCACCTTCTCCTCGCGCCTGTTCGAGGAGGTACGCGAAAGGCGCGGGCTGGCCTACGGCGTCAGCTCCAGCCTGGTCGACCGCGACTACGCCAACTGGCTGTCGATCGGCACGGCGACGCGCTCCGACCGCGCCGCCGAGACGCTGGGCGTGATCCGCGACGTCGTGCGCCGCATGGCCGGGGAGGGACCGACTGACGCCGAACTGGCCGACGCCAAGCGCTTCGTCACCGGCTCCTATGCGCTGAACAACCTCGATTCCTCCAGCGCCATCGCCTCGACCCTGATCGCGCTGCAGACGGACGATCTCGGCATCGACTACATGGACCGCCGCGCCGGGCTGATCGAGGCCGTCACGCTGGATCAGGTGAAGGCGGTGGCGAAGCGGCTGCTGAGCGCCGACCCGGCGTTGCTCGTCGTCGGCCCGGCCGCCGACGGCTCGGGCAGGGCTCCCGCCGCGCCGGCCGCGAGCGACCCCGCCGCGCCGCCGGCCCCGGGCGAAACCGCCCCGGACGGCAAGGAATGAGCGACGCACCGGCCGGCATGCCGACCGTGGCGCTGGCGCTGTCGGGCGGCGGCGCGCGCGGGCTGGCGCATATCCACGTCATCGAGGCGCTGGACGAGATGGGCATCCGCCCGGTCGCGGTGGCCGGCTCCTCCATCGGCGCGATCCTTGGGGCGGGCGTGGCGGCGGGCATGCGCGGCGGCGACATCCGCGCCTTCGCCACCTCCATCCTCGGCCGCCGCGCCGAGGTGGCCAGCCGGGTATGGCGCACGCGTCCCGGCTCGCTGGCGCAAATGATGCAGGGCGGCCTGCGTCTCACCCAGTTCGACATCGAGCGTGTGCTGACCGTGTTTCTGCCGGAGCAGATTCCGGCCGATTTCGCCGCGCTGCAAATTCCCCTCCAGGTGACCGCGACCGACTATTTCGGCCATCACGTCACTGTCATGGCGGATGGCGACCTGCCGTCGGCGCTGGCCGCCTCGGCGGCGATCCCGGCCGTGTTCCGGCCGGTCCGGCGCGGCGGGCGCGTCTATGTCGACGGCGGCATCTACAACCCGCTGCCCTTCGACCTCGTGCGTGGGCTGGCCGACATCGTCGTCGCCGTCGACGTCGTCGGCGCGCCGGAGGAAGGCGCGCGCGGCCCGACCTCGATCGACCTGATGTTCGGCGCGACGCAGTTGATGATGCAGTCGATCATCGCCGGCAACCTCATTCATTCGCGCCCCGACATCCTGGTCCGTCCGCCGGTGTCGCGCTTCCGCGTGCTCGACTTCCTCAAGATCGAGCAGGTGCTGGCGGAGACGGCCGCGGTCAAGGACGAGGTCAAGCGCGCCCTGGACGCCGAGCTTCGGAAAAGAGCCGCTCCTTAGCCGTCCGCCATTGCGGCGGCCGGCCCTGCGCCATAGATGGGTGGGCAGCCGACGCGGATGGGAAAACGTGGACAATCGCATGGATGAGACTCTGGACGGCGCCCGCCTCGCGGACAGGGTTTCCGCCTTGGTGGAAGCGGCGCGCAAGGCCGGCGCGGACGCGGCCGACGCCGTCGTGTCGCGCGGCCGCTCGACCAGCGTCTCGGTGCGCCTCGGCAAGGTGGAGACGACGCAGGCCGCTGAAGGCGACGACGTGTCGCTTCGGGTCTTCGTCGGCCGCCGCGTGGCGAGCGTTTCCGGCAACGCCCAGTCCGATCCGGTCATGCTGGCCGAGCGCGCCGTCGCCATGGCGCGGGTGTCGCCGGAGGACCCCTATCAGGGGCTCGCCGATCCCGCGCGCCTCGCGAAGGAGGTGCGCGACCTCGACCTGTTCGACGCGACCGTCGTCTCGGCGGACGAACTGCGCGAGCGCGCGCTGGCCGCCGAGGATGCCGCGCGCGCCGTTCCGGGCGTCACCAATTCCGCCGGCGCCGGCGCCAGCGCCGGCCTGGGCGGCATGGTGCTGGCCACCTCCGGCGGCTTCCTCGGCCGGTATCTCGGCACGCGCTTCAGCATTTCCGCCTCGGTGATCGCGGGCGAGGGCACCGGCATGGAGCGCGACTACGACTATTCCTCGCGCCTTCACTATGCGGACCTCGAAGCGGCCGAGACGATCGGCCGGCGCGCCGGCGAGCGCGCCGTGCGACGCCTCAACCCGCGCAAGGCCAGCACCGGACCGGTCGACGTGATCTTCGATCCGCGCGTGGCGCGCGGCATCGCCGGCCATCTCGCCGCCGCCATCAACGGCGCGTCGGTGGCGCGCAAGACCAGCTTCCTGCGCGACCGCATGGGTCAGCCGGTGGCGCATGCCGGCATCACCGTCAGCGACGATCCCGCCCGCCCGCGCGGCCAGTCGTCGCGCCCCTTCGACGGCGAGGGGATCGCCGGCGAACGCCTGCTGATGGTCGAGAAGGGCGTGCTGAACCATTGGTATCTCTCGACCTCGGCCGCGCGCGAGCTCGGCCTCGAAACCAACGGGCGCGGCGCGCGCAGCGGCTCGTCCGTCGTCCCTTCGGCCACCAACGTCGCCATCGAGCCGGGCGACGCCGCGCCGGAGGCGATGATCGCGGCGCTGAAGTCCGGCTTCTACGTCACCGAGGTGTTCGGCCAGGGTGTCAACATGGTGACGGGCGAATACAGCCGCGGCGCCTCCGGCTTCTGGATCGAGGACGGGCGGCTGACGCATCCCGTCTCGGAGGTGACCATCGCCTCCAATCTGAAGGACATGTTCCTGCGCATGGTGCCGGCCAGCGACCTCGACCGCGACTATGGGGTGGCGAGCCCGACCCTGCTGATCGAGGGCATGACGCTTGCCGGAAGCTGAGGCGGCGGCCGACCTCGCGCTGCTGCGCGGCGCGGCCGAGGAGGCGGGGCGCATCGCGCTGCGCTACTACGGCCGCAATCCCGAGGTGTGGATGAAGGGCGGCACCTCGCCGGTCAGCGAGGCGGATTTCGCCGTCGACGCCTTCCTGCGCGACGCGCTCCTGTCGGCCCGGCCGGAATATGGCTGGGTCTCCGAGGAAACCGAGGAGCGCTCGCACCGCGCCGACGGACGCACCTTCGTCGTCGATCCGATCGACGGCACGCGCGGCTTCATCGAGCGCTCGCCGCAATGGTGCGTGTCGCTCGCGGTGGTGGAGAACGGCAGGCCGCTGGCCGCCGTGCTCGAGGCGCCGGCGACGGAGGAGAGTTTCTGGGCGGGACCTGGAGCGGGAGCCTTCCGAAACGGCGCGCGGCTGGCGGTCGCGCAGCCCGGCGAGCGGTTGAGGATCGGCGGACCCCAGGCACTGATACGCATGCTCGCCGAGCCGCTCAGGTCGCGCATCGAGCGCATGCCCCACGTGCCGTCGCTCGCCTATCGCGTCGCGATGGTGGCCGACGGCAGGCTGGACGGCACGCTGGTCAAGGCGAACGCCTATGACTGGGACATCGCCGCCGCCGACCTGATCCTGGCCGAGGCGGGCGGCGCGCTCATCGACGCGGCCGGCGCCGTGCCGATCTATGGCGGGCCCGAGCTGCGGCACGGCGCGCTCGCGGCCGGCAGCGGGCCGCTCCTGGGCAGCATCGCCGCCGCGATCTCTTGATCGGTTTCCAAGGGCGGACGATTGGATTAGAGCAGATGTCACGAAGCAACCAGCGAGTCTGAAGGCCATGGCCGACCATGAGGAAAAGAAGCAGCTTCTGCATCTCGTCTTCGGCGGCGAGCTGAAGAGCCTGCGCGACATGGAGTTTAGCGACCTCAACGGGCTCGACATCGTCGGCATCTATCCCGACTACAAGTCCGCGGAGGCGGCGTGGCGGGCCAAGGCGCAGGCCAGCGTCGACAACGCCCATATGCGCTATTTCGTCGTCCACCTTCATCGGCTCCTCGAACCGAAGCCGGGGCCCGGGCCGGCGGAATGAACGGCGAATCCGCGCATGCGCGGAACGTCCGGCCGGCAACCGTGCGCCGGACGCCCCGTCCCCTGAAGAAGGCCTGGCTCGGCGTCAGGCGGCCGCTGGCCGGGTCGCGTTTCGCAAAACTCCTTCTGACCGGGCTCGTCGTCCAGTGGCTGCGTCTGGTGCGCGCCACCAACCGCATCGCGCCGGGCTCGACCACGCTGTTCGGCGACGATCTCGAGCATGAGCCGGGCATCATCGCGTTCTGGCACGGGCAGCACCTCGCGGCGCCCGTCTTCTACCCGAACCGGCGCAAGGCCGTCGCCATGGTGTCCCGCAGCGCCGACGCGGAGATCAACGCCATGGTGCTGGAGCGCCTGGGCATGGGCACGGTGCGGGGTTCGGGCGGCCGGCCCGGCCGGCAGAAGATGGACAAGGGCGGCGCGCGCGCCCTGCTTGCCCTGAAAAAGGCGCTGCAGGCGGGCAACAACGTCTCCATGATAGCGGACATACCGAACGGCACGCCGCGCGAGGCCGGCATGGGCATCATCATGCTGGCGCGCATCAGCGGGCGTCCCATCGCGCCATGCGCCGTCACCACCAGCCGCCGCCATGTCATCGAGCGAAGCTGGGACCGCACCACCATCAACCTGCCGTTCGGCCGTTGCGCGCGCGTGTCCGGTCCCCTGATCTACGTGCCGGCCGATGCCGACGAGGCCGAGATGGAGCGCAAGCGGCAGGAACTCACGCTGGCGCTCAACGCGGCCACCGCCCGCGCCTATGCGCTGGCCGACGGCGTCGCCCCCGAAAGCGCGCCGGGCCGCTCTGGGGACGCCTCATGAGCGAACGCTGGGCGCGCATCCTTCTGTCGGCCTACCGCCTTGCCGGCGCTGCGGCCTTCCCGATGGCCGGCACCTACGTCGCCTGGCGCGCCACGCGCGGCAAGGAAGATCGCGCGCGCCGGCACGAGCGCTACGGGCAGGCAAGCGTCGCGCGCCCGGACGGGCCGCTGATCTGGGTGCATGCCGCCAGCGTCGGAGAGACGATCGCGGTGATCCCGATGGTCGAGGCCGTGCTCGGGTTCGGCGTCAACATCGTGCTGACCACCGGCACGGTCACTTCCGCCAAGGTCGCCTCGGACCGGCTGGGCGAGCGCATCATCCACCAATACGTGCCGCTGGACATCAAGCCGGCCGTCACCGCCTTCCTCGATCATTGGCAGCCGGACCTTGCCATCATGGCGGAGTCGGAGATCTGGCCCGTGACGATCCTGGAGCTCGGCGCGCGGCGCGTGCCGCAGATCCTCGTTAACGGCCGCATGTCGGACAGATCGTTCAAGTCGTGGCGCAAGCGGGCCCATCTCGCCGAGGCGGTGTTCGAGAACTTCGCCAACGTCATCGCGCAGTCGCAAGCCGACGCCGACCGCTTCCTGGCGCTGGGGGCGCGGCCGGTGACCGTGTCCGGCAACCTCAAGGTGGACGCCACCCCGCCGCCGGCCGACGAGGTGGCGCTGGTCGCGCTGCGCCGCCAGATCGGCATCCGCCCCACCTGGGCGGCGGTGTCGACCCATGACGGCGAGGAGGCCGTCGCGGCGGAGGTGCACGCCACGGTGCGCCATCGGCACCGCACGCTGCTCACCATCGTCGTGCCGCGGCATCCGGACCGCGCGGAGGCCCTCGCGGCCGAGCTCGCCGCCATGGGCCTGAAGGTCGTGCGCCGCAGCAGCGGCGAGCGCGTCCGGCACGACACCGACGTCCTGCTCGGCGACACGATCGGCGAGATGGGCCTCTATCTGCGGCTGACCGAGATCGCCTTCATCGGGCGCTCGCTGACCTCGGAAGGCGGGCAGAACCCGCTGGAGCCGGCCATGCTCGACACGGCCGTCCTGTCCGGCCACAACGTGCAGAATTTCCGCGACACCTATCAGCGCCTCGTCGAGTGCGGCGCGGCCAGGATGGTGCGCGACCGCGACATGCTGGCCGCCTCCGTCCTCCACCTGCTGGACGACGAGGCGGAGCGCCGCAACATGATGGCGGCGGGCGCGGCCGCGGTGGAGGAGATGCGCGGCGCGCTCTACCGCACCCTCAAGGCGCTGGAGCCCTACATCCAGCCGCTGATCGTCAAGGCGCGGCTGAAGCTGGGCAACGGCCGGCGATGACGCGCGGCGGGTGACGATGGCGAGCGAGGCGCCTCCCTTCTGGTGGAGCAGGCCCGACTGGCGCGCCTGGTCGCTCTGGCCGTTCGCGAAGCTCTACGGCTTCGTCGCCGGCCAGCGCATGCTGCGCGCGCCGCGCGAGAAGATCGACGTGCCGGTCCTGTGCATCGGCAACTTCACCGTCGGCGGCTCGGGCAAGACGCCGGTCGCCATCGCCTTCGCCCGGCAGGCGAGGCGGATGAAGCTGAAGCCGGGAATCCTGTCGCGCGGCTACGGCGGCAGCGCCGGTCACGCGCGGCTGGTCGACCCCGCGCACGACCTCGCCAAACATGTCGGCGACGAGCCGCTGCTGCTGGCCGAGCACGCGCTGGTCGCGGTCTGCGCCGACCGCGCGGCCGGGGCGCGGCTGCTGCTCGGGCAGGGCTGCGACTTCCTCATCATGGACGACGGCTTCCAGAGCGCGAAGATCCACATCGACTATGCGCTGATCGTGGTGGATGGCCGCTATGGCCTGGGCAACGGCCACGTCATCCCGGCCGGGCCGCTGCGCGCGCCGCTGGTGCATCAGATGCGCTTCGCCACGGCGCTGCTGCGCCTGGGCAAGGGCAGCGACGGCGACACGGCCGTGCGCCGCGCCTCGCGCGCGGGCAGGCCGGTCTTCCTCGCCTCGATCCGCACCCGCGCCGCTGAACGCTTCGCCGGCCGCCGCTTCCTGGCTTTCGCTGGCATCGGCCACCCGGAAAAATTCTTCGCCACGATCGAGGCGGCCGGCGGCACGGTCGCGGCGCGGCGTCCGTTCGCCGACCACCATTTCTTCGCGCCGGACGAACTCGCCGACCTGTCCTCGGCCGCCGAACGCGACGGGCTGGAGCTGATCACCACCGCCAAGGACGCGGCGCGGCTGCGGCACGGGGCGGCCTCGCCGGAGTTTCTCGCGCGGCTCAACGTGCTGGATATCGAGGCGGTGTTCGACGACGCATCGGCGCCGTCGCGTATCATCGAGGAGACGCGGGCAAGCTGGAAGAGGCGGCGTCTGGAATCCTGAACGTCGTCTCAGGAGGCGCGGCCGCGCGCCAGCCTGGCCAGGACAGGGTCGAACTCCATCTCGCGCCGCAGCGAGACGGTAGCGTTCACATAGGCTTCCTGGCGCGCCACGCTCCAGTATTTCAGCTCGTCCAGCGGGATGGATTCGCCCGTCACCGCGCAGCGCACGAAAGCCCCCGGGCTGGTGACCTGGAAGTCGCCGTCGAGATAGCGGATGCGCGCCTCGCGCGCACCGGGGCCTTCAAATCTGTTCATCATGCTTTCGGCCGGGAGTTTGTCGCTGGCGAATGTTTCGCCGCAAAAGCCGGCGAGGTCAAGTTGGGCTCAACGCCGCCCGAACAGCCTTTCGATGTCGGCCAGCTTCAGCTCTATATAGGTCGGCCGGCCGTGATTGCAGGTGCCGGAGCCCGGCGTCGCCTCCATCTGGCGCAGCAGCGCGTTCATCTCGTCGGGCTTCAGCTTGCGGCCGGCGCGCACCGAGCCGTGGCAGGCCATGGTTGAGGCGATCTGGTCGAGGCGGCGCAGCAGGCCGTCGCCCGTTCCCGCCGCGCCGGCATCCGCCTCGGCGATCTCGTCGGCGAGGTCGCGCACGAGCCGGCCGACATCGACCTCGCCGAGCAGCGCCGGCGTTTCGCGCACTGCAACCGCGCCGGGCCCGAAGCGCTCGATCCCGAGGCCGAAGCGGCGCAGCGTCTCGGCATGGGCGGCGAGGCGCTCGGCCTCCTCCTGCGGCAGGTCGACGATCTCGGGCAGGAGCAGCATCTGCGCCGCCACGGGACGCTCGCGCGCGGCCTGCTTCAACGCTTCGTAGACCAGCCGTTCATGCGCCGCGTGCTGGTCGACGATGACCAGCGAATCCTCCGTCTGGGCGATGATGTAGTTGGCGTGCACCTGCGCCCGCGCCGCGCCCAGCGGCTGCGACGGCAAAGGCTCCTCCGCCGCGACGGAAGCCCGCGCGTCGGCGCTGTCGAGCGCGACGTCCAGGCGACCCTGCGGCGTCTCGGCGAAGCCGGGCGCGCCGGTCGGCGCGGGCTGCGGCGCCCTGTCGAGCGGCGCGTGGAAGCCCGCCATCGCGGCCGTCGAGGCGCGTTGCGCCGTGCCGTAGGAGCGATGCCCGCCGGCGGGGCCCGAATGGCCGTAGGCCGGCGCGCCGACCCTGAAGGCGTTGATCATGGCGGCAGCGCCCGAGGTCGCCGGGCGGACGCCCGCGCCGGCCAGGGCCTCGCGGATCGCGCCGACGAACAGGCCGCGCACCAATCCGCCGTCGCGGAAGCGCACGTCGGCCTTGGCCGGATGCACGTTGACGTCCACCAGCGCCGGGTCGAGATGCAGGAACAGCGCCGCCACCGCGTGGCGGTCGCCCGGAAGCGTGTCCATGTAGGCGCCGCGTATCGCGCCAGAGATCAGCCGGTCGCGCACCGGTCGCCCGTTGACATAGGCATATTGCTGCATCGCGTTGGCCCGCGAGTGGGAGGGCACCGAAATGTGGCCGGACAGCCGCACCCCTTCGCGCGCGGCGTCGAGCGCGATCGAATTGGTGACGAAATCCTCGCCCATCACCTGTCCGACCCGCCGCAGCAGTCCGCCGTCCGAGGTGTCGGCGGCGAGGTCGAGCGCCGTGCGGTCGCCGCAGGCGAGAGTGAAGCGGATATGCGGAAAGGCCACCGCGATGCGCTTGACCACGTCCACGATCGCCGACGTCTCGGCGCGCTCGCCCTTCATGAATTTGAGCCGCGCCGGCGTCGCGAAGAACAGGTCCCGCACCTCGACGAGCGTGCCGATTCCGCCCGCCGCCGGCTTGGGGCCGGAGATCTCGCCGCCGTCGACGCGGATTTCGGCGGCCGCGCCGGACGAGGCGGCGCGGCTGCGGATGCTCAGCCGCGACACCGAGCCGATGGAGGGCAGGGCCTCGCCGCGAAAGCCCAGCGAGCGGATGTCGTGGATGTCGTCCGACAGTTTTGACGTGCAGTGCCGCGCCACCGCAAGCGCCAGCTCGGCCTCGACGATCCCGCGCCCGTTGTCGGAGACGCGGATGAGCGACAGCCCGCCGGCGGCGGTCACGATCTCGATGCGCGTCGCGCCGGCGTCGATGGCGTTCTCGACCAGCTCCTTGACGACGCTGGCGGGACGGTCGATCACCTCGCCGGCGGCGATCTGGTTGATCATCGTCTCTGGAAGCTGCCGGATCTGCATCGCGGCACCATAGCGGATTCGCTTCGGCCGGGCAGCGCCGCGACGCCGCGCCGTCCACAGGATCAGGCCGACAGGCCGCCGACCGTCCTGAGCTTCGGCTTGAGGCCGGAGCGGGCGGTGAGCCAGCCGCGGATCTGGTCCGGGTTCATCGGCGCGGCGATGGCGAAGCCCTGCACCTCGTCGCAGCCGATCGAGCGCAGAACGTCGAGCTCGTCGATCGTTTCCGCGCCCTCCGCGACGACGGCGATGCCCAGGCCGCTGGCAAGCTCGGTGATGGCCCGCACGATCATCGCGTTCTCGCGGTTGATGTTGATGTTCTGCACGAAGCGGCGATCGATCTTCAGGCGGTCGATCTCGCGCGGGCTGACATGGGTCAGCGACGCGTAGCCGGTGCCGAAATCGTCGAGCTCCAGCTGGATGCCCTCGGCGCGCAGTTGCCGAAGCTTGGGCGCGATGCCGGTCTTCTCGTCGTCGAGGATGACGGATTCGACGATCTCCAGCGCCAGCTTCTCGGCCGGCAGATCCTTGTCGGACAGCGTCTGCAGCAGGAACGGCACGAAGTCGGACTGCTTCAGCTCGCTTTCCTACACGTTGAGGGCGAGGCGTCCGAACGGCAGGCCGGCGCGGTGCCAGCCGGCGGCCTCGGCGATCGCCTTGGCGAAGATGATGCGCCCGATGGGCGCCATCAGCCCGCGCCGCTCGGCCAGCGCGATGAAGTCGCCCGGCGAAACCGTCCCGCGCACGCCGTGGTTCCAGCGCACCAGGGCCTCCACCCCGACCACCTTGCCGCCGCCGAGCGCGA
>JAPUFC010000086.1 GCA_027492275.1 Mesorhizobium sp.
CGAGTTCGCGGTCCTCGATGGTGGCGAGAAAGATGAGGCGGTAGACGAGGCGCAGGAGTTGCTCGAAGTAGTTCTGGGTGCTCAGCTCGCCGCTTTCGATGCGGCGGCGCAACTCGCCGTTGGCCGGATGCGCGAGAAAGCCGCTGCCGAGCACGCGCAGGGCATTGGCGACGCCTTCGCGCAGGCGGTCGCGGACGCGGATGCCGTCTTCCTGGGCGGTGTTGCGCCAGTGTTCGAGCGGGCAGTCGGCCGGCTCGGCGCCGGCCTGGCCGAAGCGCGTGGCGTGGGCAAGCAGCCAGAGGGCGACGAAATCGGGGTAGAGGCCTTCGGCGAAGATGGCTTCGAGATCGGCCTCGATGTAGGCCGGCCGGGTGAGGCTGGCGTTGTCGCGCAGGACGCGCAGCTTCAGGCCGTTGCTGACGACGGCCCACAGCACGGCGTGGCTGGCGTTGAGAACCTCCTGGGCGAGCAGGAAGGGCGAACGGCGGCGCGTGCCGTCGCCGTGCCGGCTGCCCGGCTTGTCGAGCGGCTGGTCGTGCGCGGCGAAGACGAGCGGCACGCGCCCTTCGCCGGCGGCGCAGCCAATGGGGAAGCTGCGTTCGCCGACGGCGACGTGACCGACGCGCTTGAGGTCTGCAAAGCCGAGTACCTGGCGGCAGAAGGGTTCGAGGAAGTCGCGGCTGTTGGCCCAGGGGTCGCGGTCGCTGCGTTCGCGGCGGGCGGCGAAATCCTGCCAGAGGTTCTGGGCGATCTTCCAGTAGCGGCCGATCTCGTCGCGCAGCTTGAGGCCGCGCGGGATATCGTAGTCGGCCTCGGACTGCGCGGCGGCTTCGAGATGGGCGATCCGGTTGAGGAAATCGGGCGCCAGCAGGCCGCCTTCGATGGTCAGGGCGGTGAAGGCGAGTTCGGTGCTCGAACGGCGGGCCATGCGGGTTCCCGGTTCAGTTGGTTCCTGGCGCGGCAAGCCAGCGCTGGTAGTCATTGAGGTCAACACAGACATAACCGCGAGCGTGCAAGGCCTGCCGTTCAGCGACCGGAAAATCCGGGGCGTAGAGCGCACGTTCCGGCTGCCAGCCCTTGAAGCGACGCCCGGTCGCCGTCGCGAGGAAGTCGTCGACGTGCTGCCCGAAGGTGGTCAGCGCGGCCGGGGTGTGCTTCGCGGCAGCGCGCTTGCAACTGCCAAAGCGGACACGCCGGTCGTCTTCGTTGACGGCGACGATGTCGATCTCGACCAGGCGCGCGGCATCTCGGGGACGGTTCCAGTAACCGTGGACCATGTCGGTCAGCGGGAAGTCGCCGGCCCCGCGCCGCGAGGCTTCGGCCATCAGCTTGCGGACCATGCGCTCGAAGGTGGGGCCTTCGTGGTTTTCGAGACGGACCGCGCCGATCTTCCGCGCCTGCGCCAGCGGCTGCACGCGCGCGGCCTGTACCGCGGGTTCGATGGCGGCAAGCCAGGCGGCGAGGAAGTTGTCGCCGATCTGGTAGCGGGCCTGGCGGCTGCCGGCCTGGGCAAAGACCGGGCTGAGGCGCTCGACGAGACGGTAGCGGTCGACCAGCGTCGCCAGGTAGGTGGCGAAGGATCGGCTGTCGCCGAGGCTCTCGGCGTAGGCGGCCGAGAGCTGCTGCTGGGCGCAGGGCTGCTGACGGGCGAGCAGACGCAGCAGCGAGACGCCGGCGCCGCGCAGTTCGCGCAGGAACCAGGTACTGGCCTCCTCGACGAGCGGCGCGCGCGCCGACAGGAACAGGGTGTCGATGATCCGGTCCGCTGCGCTGTGGTCATCGGCCGCGAAGGTGCCCTGGTAGGCGCAATCGCGGTAGAACTTGGGGACGCCCTCGAAGACCGACCAGAAGGTCAGCCAGTCGCGCGGGCTGTCCAGCCCCTGATCGGCGAAGACCTGGAAAAGGGTGGCGAAATCCCAGTGGTCGAGGTTCAGGCGATCGGTCACGCGGGCATAGAGCGGCGAGCCGCGATCTTCGAGGAGCGCTGTCATTTCAGTGTGGATCGAGCCGAGCACGAATATGCCGCCATGGGCCGATCCGGTGAGCGTATCGACTTCCGCCTGCAGCAGCGACGTGAAGGCGGACAGCGCCTTGCGGTTGAAATACTGGAACTCGTCGATGACGACGATGATGCCGGCCCGGCAAAGCGCGCCAATGGCACGCACCATGTCGGAAAAGCGGCGCAGCTTGTCGGCCACGACGCTGTCCGGCAGGCGTCCCGGGCTGGCATCGGCAAACGCGGCGAGCGCATCCGTGAACACGGCGACGACATCGCGTTCGTCGCTGTCGGGAATCTGCACGTAAAGCGCGCCGGCCGCGCCGGTTCCGCCCTGCGTTTCAAGAAGCGCCTCGCGGATCAGCGAAGTCTTGCCGATGCGGCGGCGACCGCTGATCGCGCAGAAGAACCAGCGGCCCCGGGTCAGGAGCAGCTTGATCGCCGCCAGCTCGTCGCGACGACCGTAAAATTTCCAGGATGTCATGAATTCGTTTTGTGTAACTTTTTTTACACTACAAAGTCTAGCGCGAAAATCTCTTATAAAACCGCTGGTTGCGCGAACATTCCGGGACAGCGGCAAGCCCCCGGGGCGTGATCCTGGTCCGTCAAATTAACGCTACAGCGACCCGAAATCCCAATGAATTCATCATCTTGATGTGTCCGGATTGGCTGTCGCGCTACGCCGGCACGAGCACGAAGACCCCCATCACGTCGACCGGCAGGCTGGGCGTGACGCGGTATTCGCCGCTGCCGCGAGCGGCCTCGCGCACGCGGCGGTGGTCTGCGAGCAGCGCCTGGGCACGCTGGCGAGCCAGGTTTTCGAGAACGGGCTGCCAGGCCGGCAACTGGTCGAGAAAATGCCGCAGGTGATGGTCGCGCAGCGGCGGCGGCATGTTGCGTGCGGGTTCGGCGTCCAGCAGCGCGCGCACGCTGTCGCCGGCAAGCAGTTCGCCACCTTCGGGGCCCGGCAGCGCGACGGTCACCGTTTCTTCGCACAGCAGCAGGCGCGACTGCTGGCGGTGGGTGACGTTGAGCTGGTGGCGCAGGCGTAGCAGGAGGACGGCGGTGCGGGCCGGCACGGCTGCGGTGAAGATGGCGCCGGCGCGGGCGACGCTAGCGGCGTCGGCATCGGCCGCGTGATCGTCGAGCGCCTGTTCGAGCAGGTGGTCGGCCAGGCAACTGACCAGCGGATGCGTGCGGTGGATGAACAGCGCGCCGGGGGCCGGCGGCTGGTGGAAGTCGATGCGCAAGGTGCCTTCCAGGGCCTCCCCGCCCAGGCGCTCACGCAGGGCGGCGGCGTGCAGGCTGCCGATGTGCAGTTTCCAGTGGGCGGCCGTGGCCTTGGTCACGGCTTCGAGTGGCGCGCCAAGGCGAGTGGCGGCGCGGCGGACGAAGCGCTCGACATCGTCCTCGCCGCCGAGCACGGCGAGCGTCTTCCGCCATTCGGGCAGGACATCCTCGGGTTTGAGACGACGCTGGGCAAACAGGGTGCGGTTGCGCGATGCGCGCTCGCGCGCCGACTGCCAGGCGGTCTCGATCGCCAGCGCCGGCTCGCCGAAGTCGAGCGCGCGCTGCGGCGAGGTGGTGGCCAGGCGGCCCTGGCGCAGCAGGACGGCGCCGACCAACGCCTGGGTGAGCCGGCCTTCGTCGTCGGGCATCGGGACGAGGACGCCGAGTTCCTTGCGGATGCTCTCGGCCTTTCTGAGGATGACATGCAGCACGGCGCCGTCGACCGGGTTGTCGCGCCCGTAAAGCATGGTGGTGCGGACTTCGCGCGCCTTCTGGCCGAAGCGGTCGACGCGGCCTTCGCGCTGCTCGTGGCGGGTCGGGTTCCACGACAAGTCGTAATGGACGACCGCGGTGAACAGGTTCTGCAGGTTGACACCTTCGGAAAGGCAGTCGGTGGCGACCAGAATGCGCTTTTCGGCCTCGCCCATGGCGTCGACCGCAGCTTCACGCTCGGAGGCGGCAAACTCGCCGGTGATGGCCTGCACGAGGTGGCTCTTGTGGGCCTTGCGCAGCGCGTCGGCGACATAGTGGGCGGTGGCGATGTAGCGGCAGAAGACGACCGGCTGGAAGCCGGCGGCGGTCAGTTCTGCGAGATGTTCGAGCAGGCGCTTGAGCTTGGGGTCCTGGCCGGGGCCGGCGAGCGCCTCGGCTTTGGCGATCAGTTCGCTGAGGAGCTGACTGTCCTCGGTACAGGCGGCGGGTTCGATGTCCTGGGTGCTCAGGTCGTCGTCGGCGCCGTCGAGGACGCGCTCGCGCCCCTGTGCCTCGGCTTCCTCGAGGCTTTGCGCCTGATCCTCGAGAGTATCGAGCGAGCCGCCGG
The DNA here is from genome assembly GCA_027492275.1 of Mesorhizobium sp. Taxonomy (GTDB): domain Bacteria; phylum Pseudomonadota; class Alphaproteobacteria; order Rhizobiales; family Rhizobiaceae; genus JAPUFC01. The sequence goes on from JAPUFC010000086.1 coordinate 4,326, forward strand.
CGAGCCGCGTGCGCAGGGCATTGACGGCCGCCGCCGGCGACGAGGAAATGCAGCGCAGCAGGGCCAGCGCCGCCCACCAGCTCATGCGCTGGCGCAGCGCGCCCTGCCCCTCGGCGCGTTCGACCAGCGTTCGGGCATAGGACAGAACCTCCTCGAACAGGCCGCCCCAGGCGCCGGTGAGCTGGTAGGTGATCTCGGCGGTGAGGCGCTCGGGGAAGACCTGGCGATCCTGCCATTCCTCGATGTCCGGCCGGCGGCGCTGGACGAAATGGCGGGCGAGCTGCTCGCGCAGAGGCTGGCGGCTGCCGGCGGCGGCGTCCTTGAGTTCACGGAACGATGGGTGCAGCAGGCCGAGCAGGTTGAAGAAGGCTTCCTCGTCGCCTGAGTGCGGGGTAGCGGTGAGCAGGATCAGGTGCCGGTCGGGATTCTCGACGAGGCCCTTGAGCAGCGTGTAGCGCTGCTGGCGCCCCTGGCCGCTGAAGGTGCAGGTGTGCGCCTCGTCGACGATGACGCACTCCGGGCAGGCGCGCTGGAACTCGTCACGGCGGCGGTCGGACTTGATGTAGTCGAGACTGACCACGGTATGGGGGTAGGCCTCGAAAACCGACTGGTTGGCCGGCAGGCCGCGTTCGAGGCGGGCGGCGGTGCTGCTGCGCACGACCACGGCGTGGATGTGGAAGCGCTGTTGCAGTTCGCGCTGCCACTGCTCGCACAGGTGGGGTGGACAGAGGACCGTCAGCCGGGAAATCTCGCCACGGTCGATCAGTTCGCGAACGATGAGCGCCGCTTCGATGGTCTTGCCGATGCCGACGTCGTCGGCAATCAGCAGGCGCACGACGGCCTGCTTGAGTGCCATCAGCAGCGGCACGAGCTGGTAGGCGCGCGGCTCGACGGCGATGTTGCCGAAGCTGCGGAACGGGCCGGCGCCAGTGCGCAGCTTGAGTTGCAGCGCGTCGCGCAACAGTTGCCCGGCGGCGTGGTTGGAAGCCTCGGCGACGGTCGGCCAGGGAAAGCTCGCCGGCGTCACCGGCTGCGGCTCGATCGTCAGGTAGATCAGCGTCGCATCGTCTTCGGCGGCACCGAGCGCGCGCAGATACAGGGTGTCGCTATCCGACTGCGGCAGGACGATCCACTCGCGGCCACGGGCGGCGACGAGGCTGCCGGGTTGAAAGCTGACTTGGGA
>JAPUFC010000087.1 GCA_027492275.1 Mesorhizobium sp.
CGAAATATCACGATTACGACAGCGAAATCAGCGACTTACTTGGAGAATGTGGGTTTATGCGACGATCTGGGTCAGCACGCCGAACTCGTTGAATACGGTCCAGTCGCGCGTCACGCGGCCTCCGTCGATCTGCCACTGGGTTATGCCCCACAGCGTCACCGGCCTGCCGGTCGGCTCGCCATAGGGACCGTGGCCGCGATGCGTGCCGGTGGCGCTCCAGCGGATCGACGCGATGAAGCCCTCGGCGGGATTGCCCATCCAGTAGACGTCGTCGACCGACATGGCGAGGTCCGGGAACATGGCGACGATCGACAGCGCGAACGAGCGTATCTGCCCGGTGCCGCGATGCACCCGCCCGGTCGAGGCCTGCATGACCGCGTTCGGCGCGTAGACCTGCTCGATGGCGCCGAAATTGCGCCGGTTCCAGATGGTCTGGAAGGCGGCCCGCACCAGCTCGTCGATGTCGTCGCGCGAGTCGGGCAGCGGCCGGCTCGCCGGCTTGCCCTGCCCCCGAAGACGCGACGGCTCGGCGGCGAGGAAATTGGACGGCAGCGCCGGCGCGCCGGTCCGCGCGAAGCGGCGTGCCGCTTCCAGCACGTCGAGGCCGAGCTGCTTCAGCAGCCCCGCCGTGTCGTAGATGACGTGCTCGTGGAAAATCTCGTTGGCGCGCGCCACGCAGTTGGCGATGCACCAGAGTTGCACGCGCTTGCCGGTCGGCGGGCCGAAGCGGCTGAAGCCGGTGTTGGTGCCGAGAATACGGGTGCGGTGCGAGGTGTGGAAGCCGACCTCGGCGTCGCCGGCCCAAACCACCTCGTCGGCCACCAGCCTGATGTCGGGAAAGGCGTTGTTGGTGTGCACCGTGTCGGCGACGATCTTGTCGCGCCCGTACTGGAGGCCGAGATCGTCCCACACCGTGCAGTCGTGGCTGTAGGTGTCGTAGATGTAGCCGATGTCCTTCTCTTCCCAGATGCGATGGGTGATGCGCACGATATAGTCGACGATGTTGACATAGGTCGGCTCGAAACCCGTCATCTCCTGTCTGACCAGCCCTTCCGGCACGCGGCCGATGAAGCGGTCGGTGCCGCCGCGATTGTAGGCGTCCAGCGAGATGGAGAAGTCGCGCGGCATGTGGCGAGGCTCCAACGCCTCGTGCCGGGCGCGCTGCCCGGCGGCCGGCGGCGCGGCCTTGTCGGCTCCGCGCGGGCTTCCTCCCTTCGTCTGGGCCTCCGTCGAAGTCTGTGCGGCGCTCGACATGAAAATCCTCCCCGGAAAAGCTGTGATGGGATATTGCATACGAATGCAATCTGGCCTAGTTTGCATTCGTATGCAACGCCAGTACCGGCGAAATTCGTGGGAGGAAAGCTGATGATCAACAGACGCCAACTGTTCAACTATGGCGCCGGCGCCGCCGCTGCCGCCACCTTCGGCCTGCGCCCCGGCCAGGTTCTGGCGCAGGCGCAGGGAAAGCCCTTCGCCGGCACGACGATCAACGTCATGTTGCCGCAGGCCTCCCAGTTCCGCGCGCATGAGAAGCGACTCGGCCAGTTCGAGGAAGCCACCGGCATCAAGGCCGTCTACACCTATGTCCCCTACGGCCAGGTGCGCGACAAGATCACCACCGAGGCGGTCGCCGGCAGCTCCGCCTTCGACGTCGTCTGCTACCAGGATAGCTGGGGCCCGTCGCTCAGCCTCTATCTGGAGCCGATCGACGATCGCCTCGCCAAGGACTCCGTCGACATGAACAGCTACCCGCAGGCCTATCGCCAGGGCAGCCAGATGGACGGCAAGACCTTCGGCCTGCCGATCCGCGGCCATCCGCAGATGCTGTTCTACCGCAAGGATCTCCTGGAGCAGGCCGGCGTGCAGCCGCCGACGAACTGGGACGAGGTCGTCACGGTCGCCAAGGCGGTGCAGGACAAGACCAATGTGCCCGGCATCGCCATGTATTACGGCAAGGGCAACGGCCAGCAGAACCTGTTCCTGTGGATGAACTACCTGTGGGGCAAGGGTGGGGACCTGTTCTCCGAGGACTACAGCAAGACCCGCTTCACCGAGCCGGCGGCGATCGAGGCCACGCAGGCCTATCTCGACCTGCTGCTCAAGCACAAGGTCGCGGCCCCCGGCTCCGTCCAGTTCGTCGAGGGCGACGCGGTCAACTCCGTCGCGCAGGGCAACGCCGCCATGGTCATGGTCTGGTGGTGGGTCTATTCCGTGCTCACCGGCGACAAATCCACCTTGAAGCCCGAGCAGGTCGGCTTCGCCCCGATGCCGAAATACGCCGACGGCAAGCCGGTCTCCTACGCGCTCTCGCTGCCCTTCGCGATCAGCGCCCTGTCGAAGCAGAAGGACGCCGCCTGGGAGTTCATGAAGTGGGTGTCGCGCCCCGCGCTGGAGCAGGAATGCGCCATCGACAAGTCGGACCCCAACACCTCCGACATCGTCGTCACCCATACGGAGAGCTTCCTCAACCCGAAGGTGAACGAGGTCAACCACGGCCTGCACGCCGTGGCCGCCAAGAGCCTCGAAGGCTCACGCATCCTGCCGCAGCTAAAGGAATGGCCGCAGATCGCGACCACGCTGGAGAACACCATCTCCGAGCTCGCCACCGGATCGCAGCCGGTCAAGGACGGCCTCGAGCGCGCCGCGCAGGACATCGACCGCATCCTGCGCCGCGCCGGCTACCGCAAGGGCTAGGCAACGCCGGACCGCGGTGGAAACATGAAGCCTGCGGCGCATGGCGCGCCGCGGGACCGGGTGGCATGTCAGGGAGAGGACGATGGCGGCGGACAGGCTGCTCAAATACTGGCTGATAGCGCCGGCTTTCCTGGTGATCGCCGCCACGCTGCTCTATCCGCTCGTCGCCGCGCTGTGGTATTCCGTCCATGACTGGAACATCGCGCAGCAGGCGACGCTTGGCCCGTTCGTCGGGCTGGAGAACTACACCCGCGTCTTCGCCGACGATCCCGACTTCTGGCATTCCATCCGCGTCACCCTGGTCTTCACGGCCTTCTCGGTCGTGCTGACGCTGGTGCTCGCCATGGCGCTGGCGCTGCTGCTCACCGGCGGCGACCCGATGCGCGTCTATGTGCGCACGCTTCTGGTCATACCCTTCGCCATGTCCCCTGCTCTCCTGGGCATTTCCTGGCGCTTCCTGCTCAATCCCGAATTCGGCGCCTTCTCCGCCGTCATCGGCTTCGTCTTTCCCTGGCTGAAGGGCGTGCCCCTGCTGGCCGACCCGACGTTGGCGATGATCGCCCTGATCGCCTCGGACGTCTGGCACTGGACGCCCTACTTCATGCTGATGTTCATCGGCGCGCTGGCCGCCCTGCCGCAGGAAACGGTCGAGGCCGCGCAGGTGGACGGCGCCGGCAAGCTGCGCGTCTTCTACGAGATCATGCTGCCGCAGCTTCGCCCCGTGCTGGCGATCGCGGTTCTGCTCAAGGCGATCTTCTCGCTCAAGGTGCTGGACCAGGTCGTCACGCTCACCGCCGGCGGCCCCGGCACGGCGACCGAGACGCTGGCGCATTTCGTCTTCCAGACCGCCTTCCGCTGGTACGATCTCGGCTACGCCGCGGCCGTCGCCTACCTGCTCGCCGCCGTCATGGCGGTGCTGGCCGGCATCTATTCCCGCTATGTCATGGAGCGTCACCCATGAGCGAGAGCACGCGACGCATGATCGGCAAATGGGCGCGCGGCATCGCCATCGCGCTCGTCGTCCTGGTCTTCTTCGGCCCGATCCTGTGGATCATGGCCACCGCCTTCAAGGAGCCGCGCGACGTCTACGCGCTGAAGGTCTTCTTCACGCCGACGCTGCAGAACATCTACGCCTCCTTCGACACGCCCTTCTTCGTCGGCGAGCGCACCTGGAACAGCATCGTCGTGACGATGGGCACGCTTGTGCTTTCCCTGCCGATCGCCACGGCCGCCGCCTATGCCTTCTCGCGCTTCCGCTTCCCCGGCGGCAGCGTCTGGTCGCTGGGGGTGCTTGCGACCCAGTTCATCCCGCCGGTCATCGTCATCATCCCGCTCTTCGTCGCCTTCCGCCACGCCAACCTTCTGGACACCAAGCTGGCGCTGGTCATCGCCAATATGTCCTTCGTGGTTCCTTATGCGATCTGGATGATCAAGGGCTTCATCGACTCCATCCCGCTCGACATGGAGGAGGCCGCGCAGATCGACGGAGCCTCGCGGCTGCGCGCCATCTGGGACGTGGTCGTGCCGATGGCCCTGCCCGGCATCGCCACCGCCGCCATCTTCTGCTTCGTCGTGTCGTGGAACGAGTTCTTCTACGCGCTGGTGCTGTCGCGGCAGGACGCCACGACGCTTCAGGTCGGGCTGATGAGCGCCCGCACCGAGCGCGGCGACGCCTGGGAGATCATGGCCGCGATGGGCCTCATCATCATCCTGCCGATGCTCGTCCTGTCGCGCTTCGTGCAGAAATATTTCGCCAAGGGCCTGATCTCGGGCTCGGTTCGCTAGGGAGAAGAAGATGACCAGGCAAAAGCCCGGCGGCGAGGTCACCAAGGTCCGTCACGTGACGGTCGAGAGCCTGCTGGAACCGAAGCAGCGCAACGGCTTTCCGATGAAGGGTTTCGACGACGAGTTCGCCGACATCATCGACTACATCTTCAAGATCACCCACTGGATCTGGGCGGATCGCGCGGTCGGCATGATCTACGATTATTACGACCATGCCTGCCAGGTCTACACCGCCTTCGACGTGACCAATTCGGTCGAGGACGTGGTCAACGGCACGGTCGCGATGATGCAGTCCTTCCCCGACCGCGAGAGCCGCTTCCTCAACGTCGCCTGGAGCGGCGACGACGTGGAGGGCTACTACACCAGCCATCTCGGCTTCTCGCAGATGACCAATGTCGGCCCGACCCCCTACGGTCCCGCCACCGGCCGGCGCGTGCGCATCATGCACTGCGCCGACTGCATCACCCGCGACAACCGCATCTTCCGCGAATGGCTGGTTCGCGACAACGGCGCGGTGGTGCGCCAGCTCGGCCTGGACATCCATGAGCTCGCCCGCTCGCTGGCCGCGAAGGACGCGGCGGCGGGCCGCAAGCCCTGGTTCATCGGCGAGCCGGAGCGCTCGCGCGGCCAGGCGTTGCCGCAGGCGCTCGACCGCCCGAAGGACGGGCTGGAGAACCGCATCGCCCATATCCTGCACGACGCCTGGAACCGGCGGCGATTCGACGTGCTGCGCGACTTCTACGCGCCCTCCGTCAATGTCCACATGGCCGGCGGGCGCGAGATCACCGGCACGGACGGCATCGTCTACCACTTCATCCAGATGCTGGCGGCCTTCCCGGACGCGCTGTTCAGCCTCGACCACTATTGCGACGTGGAGGAGACGGACGGCACCATCGCCGCCGTGCGCTGGTCGATCCGCGGCCATCATCGCGGCGACGGCCTGTTCGGCGCGCCGAGCGGCAAGCCGGTCTACATCCTCGGCATCTCGCATTTCCGCTTCGAGGGCGACCGCGTCGTCGAGGAATGGACCATCTATGACGAGCTGGCGATCCTGCGGCAGATCTACGCCCAGCCGGCAGCCGCGAAGCCCGCGCTCCCACAGCCCGCGCTTGCAAAGAAGGAGGACTGATCGTGGCAGCCGTCACCCTGACCGGCGTCGAAAAGCATTTCGGCACCTTCACCGCACTTCACAGCCTCGACCTCACCATCGCGGACGGCGAATTCCTCGTCCTGCTCGGGCCTTCCGGCTGCGGAAAGACGACGACGATGCGCATCGTTGCGGGGTTGGAGGAGCCATCGGCCGGAAACATCCGCATCGGCGACCGCGCCGTCAACGACGTCCGGCCGAAGGACCGCGACGTCGCCATGGTGTTCCAGAACTACGGTCTCTACCCGCATATGAGCGTGGAGGAGAATATCGCCTATCCGCTCAAGGTGCGCGGCCTTCCCAAGGCCGAGCGCGCCGCGCGCATCCGGCAGGCGGCCGAGAAGGTGGAGCTCGGACCGCTGCTCGACCGCAAGCCGCGCCAGCTCTCCGGCGGCCAGCGGCAGCGCGTGGCGCTGGCCCGCGCCATCGTGCGCACGCCGCAGGTCTTCCTGATGGACGAGCCGCTGTCCAACCTCGACGCCAAGCTGCGCGTCACCATGCGCGCCGAGATCAAGCATCTGCAGGACGAGCTCGGCGTCACCACCATCTACGTCACGCACGACCAGATCGAGGCGATGACGCTGGCCGACCGCGTTGCGGTGATGAGCCAAGGGCGCATCCAGCAGTTGGGCACGCCGGAGGAAATCTACGACACGCCCGCCAATCTCTTCGTCGCCGGCTTCATCGGCTCGCCGCCGATGAACCTGATTCCCGGCGAGGTCGGGAGCGGAAGCTTCAGCGCGCCCTCGATCAGGCTCGACGGCCTGACTTTCGGCGCGTCCGGGCCGGCGGTGCTTGGCATCCGGCCGGAGGACATGACGGTGGCGGAAGGCGCCGGGGTCGACATGGCCGGCACGGTCTACGCCGTCGAGCTAACGGGCGAATCCAACCTCGTCACCGTGCTGCTCGGCAAGGAGCGCGTCATCGCGCGCGCGCCGCGCTCCTGGCGCGGCAAGGCCGGCGAGACCATCGGCCTGAAGGCCGACCGCAGCCGGCTGCACCTGTTCGACAAGGAAAGCGGGCAGCGCCTGGAAAACCCCCGGACCGCCGATCAATAAGGAAGCACGGACGTGACCATTGAATATCTCAAGCGCGGCAAGCCGGAATCGGAACGCTCCGAGGACGACGCCAAGGTGCGCGGCATCGTCGAGGCGACGCTGAAGGACATCGAGACGCGCGGCGACGCGGCCGTGCGCGACCTCTCGGAGAAATTCGACAAGTTCTCGCCGCCGTCCTTCCGTCTCACGCCGTCCGAGATCGAGGCTGCCATGCAGAACGTCTCGGCCAGCGACATGGCCGACATCGATTTCGCCCAGACGCAGATCCGCCGCTTCGCGGAGGCGCAGCGGGCGTCGATGACGGATATCGAGGTCGAGACGATGCCCGGCGTCATCCTCGGCCACAGGAACATTCCCGTGCAGTCGGTCGGCTGCTACGTGCCGGGCGGAAAATTCCCCATGGTCGCCTCCGCGCACATGTCGGTGCTGACCGCTTCCGTGGCCGGCGTGCCGCGCATCGTCGCCTCCGCCCCGCCGCAGAAGGGCCAGCCGCACCCGGCCATCGTCGCCGCCATGCACAAGGCCGGCGCGCACGAGATCTACGTGCTCGGCGGCATGCAGGCCGTCGGCGCGATGGCGCTGGGCACCGAGACGATCAAGCCGGTCGACATGCTGGTCGGCCCCGGCAACGCCTTCGTCGCCGAGGCCAAGCGCCAGCTCTACGGCCGCGTCGGCATCGACCTGTTCGCCGGCCCGACCGAGACGATGGTGATCGCCGATGAGACCGTGGACGCCGAGATCTGCGCCACGGACCTTCTTGGACAAGCGGAGCACGGCTACAACTCGCCGGCCGTGCTGCTCACCAATTCGCGCAGGCTGGCGAAGGCCACCATGGAGGAGATCGAGCGGCTGCTGAAAATCCTCCCGACTGCCGAGACGGCCAGCGCGAGCTGGCGCGACTATGGCGAGGTGATCGTCTGCGACACCTATGAGGAGATGCTGGACGTCGCCAACGACATCGCCTCCGAGCATGTGCAGGTGATGACCGACCGCGACGACTGGTTCCTGGAGAACATGCATTCCTACGGCGCGCTGTTCCTCGGCCCCCGCACCAACGTCGCCAACGGCGACAAGGTGATCGGCACCAACCACACGCTGCCGACCAAGAAGGCGGGCCGCTACACGGGCGGCCTGTGGGTCGGAAAATTCCTGAAGACGCACAGCTACCAGAAGGTCACGACCGACGCGGCCGCCGCCGAGATCGGCGCCTACTGCTCGCGGCTCTGCCTGCTGGAGGGCTTCGTCGGCCATGCCGAGCAGGCCAATGTGCGCGTGCGCCGCTACGGCCGCCGCAATGTCGGCTACGGCGAGGCCGCCTGATGAAGCTGCCGCGCACCCCGTCCTTCCGGCTCGACGGCCGCCGCGCGCTGGTCGCCGGCGCATCGTCGGGCATCGGGCTGGGCTGCGCGACCGCGCTGGCCGAGGCAGGCGCGGAGGTCTTTTTGGCCGCCCGCGACGAGGCGCGGCTCGACGAGGCCGTCGAGGCGCTGCGCGCGGCGGGCTTCAAGGCCTTTTCGCTGCGGCTTGACGTGGCCGATGTCGAGGCGACCGCCGCCGCGCTGGCCGGCCAGAAACCCTTCGACGTGCTGGTCAACAGCGCCGGGCTGGCGCGCCACACGCCGGCCGTGGACACGACCCCCGCCGACTACGACGCCGTCTTCGGCATCAACGTGCGCGGCGCCTATTTCCTTACTACTGCCGTGGCGAAGGGCCTGCTGGCGGCCGGAAAGAAGGGCTCGCTGATCAACGTCTCCTCGCAGATGGGTCATGTCGGCGGCATGGACCGCGCCGTCTACGCCGCGACCAAGCATGCCGTCGAGGGCTTCACCAAGGCGATGGCCATCGAGTGGGGACCCGCCGGCATCCGCGTCAACACGCTGTGCCCGACCTTCATCCGCACGCCGCTGGCCGCGCAGACCTTCGCCAACCCGGAGCGCGCCCGCTGGATCGCCGAAAAGATCAAGCTCGGCCGTGTCGGCGAGATCGAGGACATCATGGGCGCGGTGCTCTATCTGGCGTCCGATGCGTCGGCGCTGGTCACCGGCACGGCGCTGCTGGTCGACGGAGGATGGACAGCGGGATGAACACGGCGGTATTGGCCGGCGGGGCCGGGGCAAATGACATGAACGGTGCGTTTTCGGGTTTCTCGCCGAAATGGGCGGACTTTCCCGCCTATATCATCGGCATCACCGAGGACATCTGGGAAGGGCGCGCGGTCCGTTCGCTCGACTGGTCTTACACGCCCGACGTCATCGTGCGCACGCCCTCCGGCATCACGCAGGGCAACGAAACCGTCAAGAACGGCACGATGGCGACGCTGCACGAGGTGCCGGACCGGCAGCTCTACGGCGAGGACGTCATCTGGTCGGGCGACGCCGAGACCGGCTATTTGTCCTCGCATCGGCTGGTGACCACCGGCACGCATACCGGTCACGGTTTCTTCGGGCCGCCGACCGGAAGATCCTTCACCATCCGCGTCATCGCCGACTGCGCTGCCAAGGAAGACGCGATCTATGACGAGTGGCTGGTGCGCGACAATGGCGGCATCGTGCGCCAGCTTGGCATGGAGCCGGACGATTTCGCCCGCCGCGTCATAGAGCGCGAGGGCGGTCCAGAACGTTGCGCCAAGCCTTTCGCACCCGAGCGCGACGTGGCCGGCCTCTATCACGGCCGCGGCAACGACAACGAGTGGGGCCAGCGCTACGCCTCCATCCTGGACGACATCATGGGCAAGGCCTTCGACGTCATCCGCCGCTCCTACGACCGCGCCTGCCAGGTCGAATATGCCGGCGCGGTCTCCGGCCTCTCCCACGGATCGGTCGAGAATTTCTGGCTCGGCCTGCGCAGCGCGTTTCCCTCGGCGACCTTCGCCATCCATCACCGGATCGGCCGTCACGACCCGATGATGCCGCCGCGCGCCGCCATCCGCTGGTCGCTGACCGGCAAGCATGACGGCTGGGGCATGTTCGGCCCGCCGACGGGCGCGCCGGTGCATGTCATGGGCATCAGCCATGCGGAATTCGGCCCCTGGGGCCTGCGCCGCGAATGCGCGCTGGTCGACGAGGTGGCCATCTGGAAGCAGATCCGTCTGCACACGGGAACCTGACCATGGGCGGTGTCGGTGCGGGAAAGCGTCCGGTCAGCGGCGAGAAGGTAACATCGGTGGATGTCGCCCGGCTTGCCGGCGTCAGCCAGTCGGCCGTCTCGCGCTTCTTCACGCCCGGCACCTCGGTTTCCAAGAAGACGGCGGAAAAAATCCGCGTCGCCGCCGACGAGCTCGGCTACCGGCCGAACGTGCTGGCCCGCTCGCTGATCACCGGCAAGAGCCGCATCATCGGCCTCGTCGTCGCCTATCTGGAGAACTATTTCTACCCGGAAGTGGTGGAGCAACTGTCCAAGGCCCTGCAGGTCGAGGGCTACCACGTGCTGGTCTTCATCTCCTCGCTGACCGCCGACCACACCGAGCAGATCATGCAGGAGATCCTCGACTATCAGGTCGACGGCATCGTGCTGGCGTCGGTCTCGGTGTCCTCCGGGCTGGCGGCGCGCTGCCGCGCGGCCGGCGTCCCGGTCGTCCTCTTCAACCGCAAGCAGGACGACACGTCGCTGTCCGCCGTCACCAGCGACAACCGGGCCGGCGGCCGGGCCGTGGCGGAGCACCTGATCGCGCTCGGCCATCGCCGCATGGGCTACATCGCCGGCTTTGAGGGCGCCTCCACGCAACGCGACCGCGAGCGGGGTTTCCTCGAAGGGTTGCGGGACGCCGGGCTGGAGCCCGCCGCCCGCGAGGTCGGCGACTTCGTCTATGACGAGGCGCAGGCCGCCGCGCGGCGCATGTTCGCGGGAAACGAGCGGCCGCAGGCCGTCTTCGTCTGCAACGACCACATGGCCTTCGCGGTGATGGACGTGCTGCGCTTCGAGCTCGGCCTGAGGATCCCGCAGGACGTCTCGGTGGTGGGCTTCGACGACGTGCCCCCTGCCCGCTGGCCCGCCTACAACCTCACCACATTCCGCCAGGATGTCGGCGACATGGTCGCGGAGACCGTCACGACCCTGATGGACAGCATCACGCTCAAATCGACTGCGCCGCGCCAGATCGTCATCGACGGCAGGCTGATCGTGCGCGGCTCGACCGCACCCACCCCGCCAGGATGAGCGAAGGCAAGGCATAAGGCCTCCCGCACCGGAGGCAGATCGATCGCGATCCCGATTGCATACGTATGAAAGGACTTGAAATGCCCCTCTCCCAGCAGGACATGGAAGCCCGGATCGTCCGCTACGGCGAGCTGAAGCCGTGCCGCACCGCCTTCATCGACGCCCACACGCCGGGCTCCGACCAGAAGGAGAACTTCACCATCATCGGCGGCGGCGTGTCGGAAAGCCCCGACCAGCACGTCCACATCAAGGAAACGCCGGGCTTCAACATCGGCGCGGCCGGCCAGCCGCCGAAGTGCCGCAACTCGCTCCATTCCCACCGCACAGCCGAGGTGTTCTTCATCCTCAAGGGCCGCTGGCGCTTCTTCTGGGGCCGCTGGGGCAAGGCCGGCGAGGTCGTGCTGGAGGAAGGCGACATCTTCAACATCCCCACCGGCATCTTCCGCGGCTTCGAGAACATCGGCACGGACTACGGGATGATCATGGCCATCCTCGGCGGCGACGACGCCGGCGGCGGCGTCATCTGGGCGCCGCAGGTCATCGCGGACGCCAAGGACCACGGCCTCGTGCTGGGCGAGAACGGCAAGCTCTACGACAGCAAGAAGGGCCAGTCGCTGCCGGCCGGCGTAAAGCCCATGCCGCTGCTGACCGACGAGGAGCTCAAGGCCTTCCCCGAGACGCCGGTCCGCGACGTCGTGCGCGACTACGTCGCCCGCTACTGGGACCTGATGGCGCTGGCGGGCAAGGAGCCGGCGCGGGTCATCGGCGCCGACGCGCTGCTGCGCGACCGGCCGGGCTTCGACGTCGATTTCCTGACGCGCGGCTCGATCCCCGAAAGCGCCTATGTCACTGACCGGCACGAGGTGCTGATGGTCATGCGCGGCCACTGGAGCCTAAGCTGGGACGGCGGCGCGACCGTGCTGGCCCCCGGCGACACCTGCGCGGTTCCGCCCGGCCTGTCGCGCGCGCTGGTCCCCTCCATGACCGGCGAGGCCAGCCTCTACCGGGTGCGCAACACCGACGACAAACCCGGCGCGACCCGCCGCGCCTGAGCCCGATGGCGGGCCGCGCGCCGGCCCGCCGCTTCATCTGCGAGGGAGGACCCGATGACGGCAATTCTCACGACGCATGTCGGCTCGCTGCCGCGCGCACAGGACGTGGTGGACATGATCTTCGCCCGCGAAAAGGGCGAGGCCTATTCGCAGGACGCCTTCGACGCGACCATGAAAAAGGCCGTCTCGGCGACGGTCGGCAAGCAGGTCAAGGCCGGCGTGGACGTCGTCAGCGACGGCGAGACGTCGAAGATCTCCTACGCCACCTACGTCAAGGACCGCTATTCCGGCTTCTCCGGCGACAGCCCGCGCAACGCGCCCGCCGACCTGAAATTGTTCCCGAGCTTCCTCGCCCGCATCGCCGCGTCCGGCGGCACGCCGCAATATTCCCGCCCCATGTGCACGGGCGAAGTGAAGCCGCTGCACAATGGTGAGCTGGAGAAGGACATCGACAACCTGAAATCCGCCATGGCCGAGCACGGCGTGTCGCGCGGCTTCATGAACGCCGCCTCGCCGGGCGTCATCTCGCTGTTCCTGCCCAATTCGCACTATCCGAGCCGCGACGCCTATCTCGCGGCGCTGGCCGACGCCATGCGGGCGGAATACGAGACCATCGTCGCGGCGGGGCTAGACCTCCAGGTCGACTGCCCTGACCTCGCCCTGTCGCGCCACATGCTCTTTCCCGAGCTCAGCGACGAGCAGTTCGTGGCCATCGCCCATGCCAATGTCGAGGCGCTGAACCATGCGCTGGCCAATGTCCCGCAGGACAAGGTCCGCATCCACATCTGCTGGGGCAACTACGAGGGCCCGCATGTCTGCGACATCGCGCTGGACCGGGTTTTCGAGCCGCTGATGCGGGTCAGGGCGCGCTACGTGCTGTTCGAGACCGCCAACCCGCGCCACGGCCACGAATGGACGGTGTTCCGCAACCGCAAGGGTGAAATCCCGGACGACCGCGTGCTGGTGCCGGGCGTCGTCGACACGACGACGAATTTCGTCGAGCACCCGAAGCTCGTCGCCGAACGCGTCGCCAAATTCGCCTCCATCGTCGGCGCGGACCGCGTCATGGCAGGCTCGGACTGCGGCTTCGGCACCTTCGCCGGCTTCGGCGCCGTCGACCCGGACATCTGCTACGCGAAGCTCGGCGCGCTGTCGGAAGGCGCGCGTCTGGCCGCCTCGGCCAAGGCATGACGATGACTCCCGAACTGCTCGAAATCCTTCGCGGCGTCGACACGCCGACCGTCTGCAACGCCATCGAGGTCGTGCAGGGCCGGCGCGGCTTCGAGGGTTTTTCGCGCGGCACCGTGCTGTGCTCCGCCCCGCACGAGAAGCCGATGGTCGGCTATGCCCGCACCGCGCGCATCGCGGCGGCGAAGCCCCCGGCCGAACCCGCCGCCGCCGTGCGGGCGCGGCGAATGCACTATTATCGCTATATGGCCTCCGCTCCCCGGCCGGCGGTGGCGGTCATCGAGGACGAGGATTTCCCGGACAGCGTCGGCGCCTATTGGGGCGAAATCAACGCGACGGTGCACAAGGGTTTCGGGCTTGCCGGCGCGCTGACAAACGGCGTCATGCGCGATCTGGGCGACCTGCCGGACGCGTTTCCGATCGTCGCCGGCTCCGTCGGCCCCAGCCACGGCTTCGTCCATGTGACGGCGGTGGACATCCCCGTGACGATCTTCGGCATGACGGTGCGGCCGGGACAGCTCGTCCATGCCGACCGTCACGGCGCCGTCGCCGTGCCGGACGAGATCGTCGGTGAACTGGGCGCGGCCATCGGCAGGCTCCGCGACACCGAGCGACTGGTCTTGGAACCGGCGCGGCGCGCCGATTTCGACTTCACCGCCTTCGAGGCGGCCTGGGCGCGGTTCGAAGCCGCGCGCACCTGACGCGACACCGCGCTCGAATGCCGACCGCCACGCCCCTTCTGCTCCTGCCCGGCACGCTGTGCAACGGCAGGCTGTTCGCGCCCATGCTCGACGCGCTCGGCGACCCGCCAGCCGTGATCGGCGACATGACCGGAGCGCGCAACGCGCCCGCGCTGGCGCAAAGGCTGCTTCGGCAGGCGCCGCCGGTCTTTTCCCTGCTCGGCTTCTCGCTGGGCGGCATCGTCGCGATGGAGATGATCGCGCAGGCCCAGGACCGCATCGAGCGGCTGGCGCTGATCTCCACGACGCCGCGCCCGGACCCGCCCGCCAACGCGTTCGCGCGCCGCCACGCGCTGCGCCGCGCCCGCGAGAACGGCATCGACAGCTATACCGACGAGAACTGGCCGCTCTTCGTGTCGCCAGCGCGACGCGGCGACGTGGCGCTCAAGGGGCTGATCGGACAGATGGCGCGCGAGACCGGTCTGGACGGCTTCGCAGACCAGACCGAGGTGGCGATCAACCGCGCCGACAGCCGCCCCCGCCTTGCGTCGGTCCGCGTTCCGACGCTGGTGCTGGCGGGACAGCACGAGCAGGTCTGTCCGCTCGACGCTCACCGCGAGATTGCCGATGCGATCGACGGCGCGGTCTTCGCTACCGTCGACGCCGGGCATTTCGCGCCGCTGGAGCAGCCGGACGCGGTCGCGTCACATGTTCGGGACTGGCTGGCGCGAAGTCCAGACCGGCTGGCTGAGCCTCAGCGCTCGCGTTCCTGATCCATCAGGGGCCTGAAGGCCCTCGCGCTCGGGAAGGCCTCGCGCAGGGCGGACAGTTCTTCCCTGTCCACGATCGCCAGGCCACGGAACGAGGTGCTCTTGTCCAGAGCGACGGAATGCAGCCAGACGATCCCGTCGCGCGGCGCCGGCTCCTCCCGCACGTCGATCAGCACCAGCAGCCTGTCCCCACCCACGCGCGGCGCCTCGGCCGCGCCGTCGAACAGGTTGCGCCGCCAGCCGGTGATGCGCGACGCCCAGACATCCGTGAGGAAGCGCCCGCCGCCGATCGAGCGATAGGCGTCGCTCGTCATCACCCCTTCGTGCTGGACGCTGTAGAGCGCGAGATACGGAACCGGATGCTGCTCCACGCCTTGAAAGCGCTGCACGGTGTCGAGGCCCGGAACCGAAAGCAGAAGCTGCGGCGGCTTCATGTCCGCGTACCACTCGTTCCACTCGGCCTGCGAGGTCTCGCCCGACAGGGCGCATTCGACCATGTAGATCATGCCGGCACCCTCAATTCGCCACCGGATAGCGCGGCGAGACGAGGCGCTCGGTCGTCGGCCTGTAGACCGCGACGGACTTAAGTATCTGCCCCGACACCTTGCCGACCGGGACGATCCCGATGTGCCGGCGCGGCGGGTCCTTGTCCAGCGCCTCGGCGCAAAGCGCGGTCATGGCGAGGTCGGGCGCGTCGAGCGTGTTCACCGCGAGGTCGGACAGCAGGAAGCGGCTGTCCGGGGTGATCTCCGGGACGATGTCGATGCCCGAGAACAGGCTGCGCCGGCGCCGGATATGCGCCTTCCACTTCGCGCTGGCCACGCCGCCGCCGCCGATGTTCCTGTAGGCCTCGCTGGTGAACACGTCCGGCGAGGTGATCGTGTAGATTGCCAGGAAGCGCCTGCCCATGTCGCCCTCGGCGTCGAACCGCTGCGCCGTCTCGATGCCCGGAACGGACAGCAGCGTGTGCAGATGCGCCCGGTACCAGGCGTTCCATTCCGGCATGGTTTCCGGGTCGGTGAAATTGATCTCGACCATATATATCATCGTCGTCTCCTCCTCCCCGGCTCAACCGGCCGCGCTGCGGGCCGGCTTGGCGGAGCGCTCGAAAAAGGCCCGGATCAGCGCCTTGGTCTCTGGCTGCCTGTGCAGCGCCAGCGTTTCGCGCGATTCCATTTCGTAGCCTTCCTGGGAAGGCGCAACGGCCAGGCAGCGCTTGATCGCCTCGATGGTCACGCGCGGCGCGGCCGACACCATGCCCGCCAGCTCCATGGCCTTTTCGAGCGCCTTGCCCGGTTCCGCCAGCTCCTGGAAGATGCCGTATCCGTGCGCCTTGCCGGCCGGGATGATCTCGCCGGTCAGGATCAGGCGGCTGGCCACGGCAGGCCCGGCTATGCGCGTCAGCCGCTGCGTTCCGCCCGCGGCGGGCAGAAGCCCGATCCGCATCTCGGGAAAGCCTGTCGATGCGCCGCCGTCTGCCACCCGCATGTCGCAGGCGAGCGCCAGCTCCAGCCCTCCGCCGACGCAGATTCCGGTGATGGCGGCGATCGTCACCACCGGCAGCTTTTCGACCCGGCCGAACGCCGCCTGCATTGCCGCTCCCATGGCCGCCATGGCCTCGGCGCCCTCGCGATGGTCGACATGTTCCGCCATCAGCTTGATGTCGGCGCCGGCGGAAAAGAACCGGCCCGACGAATGGAAGATGACCACCCGGCATTCATGCGACGCCTCGATCTCCGACAGAACGGTGGACAGTTGCTCGATCTGCAGCAGCCCGATGGCGTTCGCGGGGGGCCGGTTGAGTTCGACGAGCGCGATCCGGCCGCCATGACGCCAACTCAAGCCGAACATCCAATCCTCCTTAGATATTTAATACGCATAAAGTTTTTACTCTTATGTTCCATCCCCAAACCGACGTCAACATTATTGTCCGTCCTGTCGCCTGAATGGCCTGCACCGGAGCACGGAAACCGTCTCCATCCTTCAGCCATCAACGAAAATCAAGGATGGATAGAGTTTTCCGGGCCGCAAATCGCTTTGTGCACTCATCGCCGGGCCCGCCGCGTCAAGCGGCAAGGCCGCTCCAAAATGGACAGAATCCGTCGATTTCTCTTAAAGTCCGTTCAATTCCACGACGCACAGTTTCTTGTAACTCACGAAGGGAAGCGCTTCGTAGCTCACGCCGTACATTCGTCTTCGCCACAGCGACCGGTTTGGCCATCCGCCCTGCATGCGCTCCGATTCGATGATCTTTATGACCGAGTCGGTTTATGGGGCTATCCACGGCATCATGGACGTTGTATTCAGGTTCCGTGACCAAGTCCTGCCACAGCAGATTTCGAGGTCGTTCGGGAGTGAAATGCCTAGAAAGAAAAAGACTTCGGAGGCGGTCGCCGAGGCGCCGCGCATAGCCCGCCCGCGCCTGTCCACGGACGACCAGAAAGAGCCGAACTTCAACCGGCGCGGCGAAGCCACTTTCGACCGTCTGATGCGCATCGTCGCCAGCATGTATCGCGAACGCGGCTATGAGCGCACGAGCATGTCGATGCTCGCCCGGCGCGCCGGGCTGACGCCGCCGGCGCTCTACCACTATTTCGGGAAGAAGGAGGATATCCTCGCCGTCTTCCTGGAATACACGCTGAATGATCTTCGCGAAGCGGTGCAGCCGGCGCTCAAGAGCAAGACCTGGACCGCCAAGCTCGAGCGCTTTGTCAAACTCCTCGTAAAATGGCAGCTCAACCAGACGCCGTTCTCCGAGGCCTACGACCGCATCTTCGAGCTCGGCCAGCTCCGCAACTCCCTGCCCGATCCCTATCGCGCCAAGGTGCTGGATCTGGAACGCGAAATCTACGAGGTCTGCCGGCAGATCGTCGCGGGCGGCATCGAGGCCGGCGAGTTCCGCGAGGTGCTGGTCGCGCCAACCGTCTTCGCGATCATCGCGCTCGGCGACTATACGCTGGGCTGGTACCGGCACGACGGCCCGCTGACCCATTCCCAGCTCGGCGACACCTATGCCGACCTGGCGATAGCCATGCTGCGAAAGAGCGACGCTCCGCGCCCCAGCGAGGACTGAAGGCGCCGAACACCCGCCGCCCGTTCTGCCAAGCCTCATCCGCGTCCGCCCGCGCCCTTCAGCCACGAAGGGCGCGCGACACCTCCGCGACCGCACCGCCGGTCTCCAGGGCGCGAACGGCGGTCTCCACCGCCTCGATCCTGGCGTCCGGAAGCAGGCCGGCGCACATCTTGCGGAACTTCCCCACGATCTCGTCCTCCGAGCAGGGATCGACGGAGGTTCCATGCGCGTACCAGATCGTGCGGTCGAAGGAACGCCCGTCGACCGTCTGCAACTGGACCTTGGTTCCGAACCGGCCGGGATAGTGGCGGTCCACCTCCTCGTCGACATGCAGCTCGATGCGGTCGCTCATCGCCCTGACCCGCGGATCGTCGAGGTTCGGCGGCAGGAAGGCATTCGGATCGCGGATGTCGCCGACGAGTGCGAGCGCGGCGCAGAAGGGCAGGCTGTACTGGGCGTTCATGGCGTCGGTCGGGTTGCGCTCCGCGTTCTGGCTCACCGCGCGGGCGTTGATGTTGACCTTGACGACGTCAACGTCCTGCGGTGCGAGAGCGCCTTCGGCGCGGATGGATTCCAGCGCCTGCGCCGTCGTGTGGATGACGCCGCAGCAGGAATAGACCTTGGTCCACACCCGGTCGATCGCCCAGTTCTCCCCCAGCCCCTGCGCGAGGAGTTCCGGCTGCGCGGTCGGCCCGCCGACGACCTCGAGCAGGCCATAGCGGCCGTCGATCGCTTCGGCCGGCCCGGTCATGCCCCGGCTGGCGAGCTGCCAGGCGAGCACCCCGCCCTGCGCGCCGAGGCCGCCATGCACGCGCTTGATCATGCCGCCGGTGCCTTGCGTGAACGCCTTGATGCCCGACGAGGTGGAGGCGGCGATGCCCACCGCCTTGGCCATCAGATCGTAGCTGGCGCCGGCGACCACGGCGCAGGCGACGGCGGCCCCGATCGGCCCGGCCACGCTGGTTGAGTGGAAGCCGGCCGTGTTGCAGGCCTGCCCGAGCGCCGCGCCGACCCGCGCCATCGCCTCGTAGCCGGCGATGATGCCGATGAGCAGCCTGTCGCCGGAGGCACCGATCTCCTCCGCGATCGCCAGCGCCGCCGGCACGACGACCGAGCCCGGATGCACCAGCGAGCCGAGCACGATGTCGTCCAGCTCGAAACCGTGGATCGACGTGCCGTTGCTGAGCGCGGCGCGCGCCGGCGTCACCGGCACGTCCGAGCCGAACAACGTGGCGCGGCCGCTCGACTTCTCCTCCAGCGCCAGCGCGCTGGTGATCTGCGTCCATTCGAAGCGCGTGCCGAAGACGCCGCAGGCGATGTTGTCGAGAAGCGCCAAAGACGCCGAACGCGGCGCGCGCGGCGACAAATCATCCCAGGACAGCGCGGCCAGGCGCTCCAGCATCTGCGTGCCCGGCAGCTTCAATCGCCGATCGACGTGATTCATTGCATCTGCCCTTTCCAGCGTTTGTTGTCAGCGCGCCAGCCGCAAGAGTTGCTGCGCGTGAATACGGCCCATGACCGGTGCGCTTTTGGCTACCGCCTCGAAGAGCCCGGTGATCTGCGGGTCGTCCAGCGCCGCCCGCGAGGTCGCCTCCACCATCAGCAGGCGATCGGGAAACCGGTCCGGCGGCCGAAGCCTCGTGCGCGCGGAGTTTCCGATGCCCGAACTGTTGGCGTTCTCCAGATCCCGGCGCGCCTCGAAAAGGCGCACCCGGACGATACCAATGCGCGAAGCGACGCGCGGACCATGCTCGCGGACCAGCGCCGCGACATCTCCTCCGGGACCGAACGCCGCGAAGCAGATGAAGCTCCCCTCGCCCAAGCCGAACTCGACTGCCGGCCGGGAGATGGACCGCAGCACGTTGCGGAAATGCGGGATGAAGCGGCTGCTGTTGGCGTCCGGCTCCGAGCGCAGCCTCAGATAGGAGGGCGAGGTCAGCACGTCCTCGCTGCCCAGCTCATAGAGGGTCAGGTATCGCGGCCCCCCGTCGATGGCCGAGAAGCGGCGTGCGGCCAGGAAGCCGTCTATCCCCTTCACGCGGTCGGGAATGTGTTCGCGCTGATACCATTCGTTGAAGGCCGCCTCGTCGGCCTCGGCCGCCAGGTCGGTCCACACCATCAGCAAAAGGTCGGCGGGGGCGCTGGCCAAGGCCTATTCTCCCGCCTCGCCTGACGCGCCGCGCGACAGCGCGCGCAGCACCCGCTTCGT
Organism: Mesorhizobium sp.; assembly: GCA_027492275.1. Classification (GTDB taxonomy): domain Bacteria; phylum Pseudomonadota; class Alphaproteobacteria; order Rhizobiales; family Rhizobiaceae; genus JAPUFC01. The sequence goes on from JAPUFC010000087.1 coordinate 19,812, forward strand.
CGCCGCGATGTCTTCCGCAGACAGGCCCGCGATCTCCTCCGCCTCGAAGGCATCGAAATGACGCGCCAGCGCCTCGCGGCGCGCGCGTCCCGTTTCGGTCAGCGCGAACTTGCCGTCCAGCCCCTTGATGGCCAGCCCGTCGCCGGTCAGCGCGCGCACGGCGTCTTCGGCGGCCCCGCTTCCCAGATAGGTCGCGCGGGCGATCTCGGAAGCCGACGCGCCCGCCACATCGTAGAGGAAAGCCAGAATCCGGCTCTGGTTCGTCGTGATCCCCTCCTCCCGGCGATGCCGGTCGAAGGCGTCCGAGACGGAATTGTAGGCATGGAACAGCAATTGCAGCAGGAAGTCCGGTGCGACATCCGGGCGGCGGCCGCCGCCGCGCGCCGGCTGCTCGATGTCGCGGCCGGGGTGCTCGCGCGTCACGGCGAAGCGGCCGCGCGCGAAGACAAGCCCGTCACGGTCATGACGCGCGAAGCGCAGCACGCGGCCTAGGAGGATGACATGGTCGCCGCCGTCCATCGCGGCCTCCAGGGCGCATTCGAAGGTCGCCGCCCCGCCCGCCAGCACGGGCGCGCCGCCCTTGCCCGGCTGCCAGTCGATCCCCGCGAACTTGTCGCCTCCCGACGCCGCGAATTTCTGGGCGATATCGGTCTGGTCCGCGCTCAGCACGGTGACGCAGAAATGGCCGGATTTCGTGAAGGCCTCGAGCGCCGCGGATTCCCGCCGCAGCGACCACAGGATCAGCGGCGGCTCGAGCGAGACCGACGAGAAAGAATTCGCGGTGACGCCGAACAGCGCGCCGGCGAACTCGGTCGTGACGACGGTCACGCCGGTCGCGAACTGCCCGAAGCATTGCCGAAGCGAGCGGCCGTCGAAGGGCTGCGCGGTATCGATGGCCTCGACGCGTCCCTGCGCGATGGTCATAGATGCCACCCGTGGATGGGCGCCACCGTGAACTCCGGCCTGTAGAGGCCGCGCACGAAGGGACCCTTGCCGCCGTGCTTCTCCAGCACATCGTCGCCGAGCGCCCGGCTCGCCGCCTGCTCAAGCCCTTCCGCGTTCACCCCTTCGACCACCACCGCCCAATAGGGAACCGGCACATGCGGACGCCCCGGACGCCGCTTCTCGCTCGCCTCGCGGTCGGCGATCAGCAGATGCCCGCCCACGACCTGCCCCATGTCGACAAGGTCGGGAAGCACGTCGTTCGCGATGAAGCGTTGCAACTCCCGTTCGCGGCCCGGCTCGGCATCGAAGCGCAGCGTCCACAGGAAGCCGCCCTGCCCCGCGCCGACGCTGGCGGCGACGCGGGACACGGCGGTCACCCGGTCGCGCACCACCTCGGTCGCCTGCGTCAGTTCCGTCGGATTGGCCAGCCTGTGCTGGTAGGCCGGCCCGACCAGCACCTCGAAACTTTCCACCTCGTAGAGGATCAGATACTCGCGGTCGCCCTTGATCGCCTTGCTGCGCCGTCCGCGCTTGAAGCCCGGCACATTGATCCTCTCGATCATGTGCTCGCCATTGTGCCATTTGTAGAAGCGGTCCTTGTCGGAATCGTCGACGTTGCACCACTGTATCTTGGCGGCCGTTCCAGCCAGTGACATGACGCTCTCCGCCTATTGCTCGCCAAACCACACGCGGCGGAAGAGTTTCGACGGCACTTCCTCGTCGATATGCACGTTCCACAGCGCCGGCCGGTCGGATGCCTCGTAGCGCGAGACCAGATCGCCGAAACCGCCAAGCTGCGTGACGGTGGTCGCATCGAACCCGAAGGCCTTGCCCAGCCCCTCATAGTCGAAGCGGCCATGCACGGCCTGGCTTGGGTCGCGTCCCTCCGAGCGGAACTTGTGCGCCTCCGCCGCATAGCAGCCGTCGTTCAGCACGCACACCGCCAGCTTGATGCCGCTGCGCGTCACCGTCTCCAGCTCCTGCACATGCATCATCAGGCTGCCGTCGCCCTCGACGAGCAGCACCTTGCCGTTGCCGCGCGCCGCCGCGATGCCGATGGCGGAGGAAAGCGCCGAGCCGATCGCGCCGAAATCGTTGATCACATGGATGCGGTCGGCCGGACGATTGCGCATATGCGACAGGGCGATCGAGAAGAAGTGGCCGCTGCCGACGATGATGTCCCAGTCCTTGGGCACGGCGGCATCGATCTCCAGCATCGTCTTGCGCGGATCGACAACATTCGGTCTAGCGGGAAATTCCTTGGCGTCGGGCAGGCGGAAATCCGCTTCCAGCCTGTCCAGCAGGTCCTTCGTGCGCTGCCCGCTCGGCTTCGCGCCCCGCTTGCGCAGGCCGGCCGTGATCGCCTCGGCCGTTGCGGCCGCGTCGGCGCGGATCAGAAGGTCGGCGATCCGCAAGCCCTGGTAGAGGCCGCGCGGCTGCGTATCGACATGAATGACCTGCGCGCCGGGATAAAGGTATCCCGCCTCCGTCGTGTAGTGGCCGAGCGCCGCGCCGAGGCCGATGACGACGTCGGATTCGGCGAAGATTTCGCGGGCGGTGTCACCGGCGAAGGCGCCGGCCGTGCCGAGCGACGCCGGATTGTCGTCGAACAGCCCCTTGGCCATCAGGCTGGTGGCGACGAAGGCGCCGGCGGTTTCCGCCAGCTCCTCGATCGCCTTCTTGGCTCCGGAGCGCGCGGCTCCACGGCCGGCGATGACGATCGGCCGCTCGGCGGACGCGAGCATCTCCACCGCCCGCTCGACCAGCTCGGGATCCGGTGCGGGGCGCTGGAGCGTCGGCAGCACCTCCCGCGAGGGCTGGTAGGCCGGAACATGCGGATAGGCCTGTTTCTGCAGGTCCAGCGGCACGTTCAGAACCACCGGCCGGCGTTCGTACTGCGCGGCCCAGAAGGCCTCGCGCACATTGTCCAGCACCCGGTCGATGTGGCGCACGTTGATGAAGCGCGCGCCCGTCGCGACCGCCAGCGGGCCGGGATCGAACTCGTGGATATGATAGCCGGTGTTGGTCGGCGCGTCGCCGGCGAAGACGACCAGCGGCGTGCTGCCCCGCACGGCGATCGTCAGCGCCGTCGATATCTGCGTGAAACCTGGCCCCGAGGTCACCGAGGCGACGCCGACCTCGCCGGTGGCGCGGTGGTAGCCGTCGGCCATGGCGACGGCGCAATGCTCGTGCCGGGCATGGACGGTGTTCACGCCGTATTTCGTGGCCATGGCGGTGACCCAATGCATGGTCGCCGTGCCCATCAGCGCGAAGTGGGTCTTGACGCCCTCGGCGACGAACGCTTCCGCCATCACCTCGAAAGTCTTCGCACTGCTCATTCACACATTCCTTTTCTTCGACGAGAAGAGCTGACCGAACCAGTTGGCGATCACTTTCCAGATCAGCGTCCCGGCCCCGATTTCCTTCGCCTTCACCGGCGCGGGCCTCGGCGTCGACACGGGCGCAGCAGCCTCGCCGGCTGCGTCGGTCGCGACCGCGTCGCTTGCGGCCGGCGCGGCCGCCACCACCTGCGAGATGTTCGAGGCGAACTCAGAAAGCAGGACGCGCGCGACATGCACGCCGCCGGCATTGGCGAAGGTCTCCAGCGGTCCGCTGACGCTGAACCCGCCGTCGATGGTCAGCACCGTCTCGTTCGGCCCGTTCGGCGTCAGCGTGACGATGCCGGCCGCCAGCGCGCGCGACGCGCCGCGCTGGTCGATGCCACGGCCGTTGATCGTGCAGCGCATGGCCTCGTGGTCGTAGACGACATCCGCCTCGCCCCTGAAGACCGCGACGGTTGGTCCGAAGCGGACGCGGATCGTCGCCTGGTACTTTCCCTCGGGCGTCTTGCCGGTCAGCGTCGCGCCGGGAATATAGCCGACGACGCTCTCGACCTCCGTCAGAAGCGGCCAGATGCGGTCCGGCGGCGCCGCTATGGTGATCTGCTCCCTGACCGGCCGCAGGTTGGCGGCGATTGAATCGAGAGACGCTGGCGATGCCATGACTTGCTCCGTCGTCTTGCTTGGGCCGGGCGGGCGCACCGGTTTTGGAATTCTACACGATCATAGAAAAATCTCGACCGCCCGGCGATACCTGTCCGCCATGCGGCGGACAGGCGCTGGAAGAGGTTGCCCTCAATTGCCGTCCAGATCGTGGGCGCTGTCGAAGAACACGTCCTTCCAGGACGAGACCGTGTTGCGCATCAGGCCCGACTTCTGCATGTAGTCCGCGAATTCCTGGAACGCGGCCGGCTTGATGTCGAACTGGAAGGCTTCCTTCTGGTCGAGAAGCTGCTTGACGAACTCGACGCCCTGCTTCTGCGGCTCATGCTTGATGTAGATTTCGGCGGCTTCGTCCCTGTTCTTGTTCACGAAGTCGTTGGCTTCCTTGTAGGCCTCGACGACCGCCTGGAACAGCTTCGGATTCTCCGTCTTGAAATCCTCGCGCCCGTAGATCAGCGTCGCCGAGATCATACGCCCGAAAAAGTCCTTGCTGCGGAAGATCGGCCGCGCGCCGGCCTGCTGCTCCAGATAGCTGAACGGCACGGTGGTCATGTGCGACTTGACCTCGGTCTTGCCTGACACAAGCGCCGCGAGCGCGTCCACGCTACCCATGGAAACCAGCAGCGGGTTGTAGTGGTAGCGGTTGTCCCAGCCCCTTTCCTTGGCCGCCTTCATCTGAAGGATCAGCGCCTGGGTCGAGGTCTTGACGTCGGTCATCGCGATGCGGTCGTTCGGCCCGTAGTCGTCGAGCGAATTGATCTTCGGGTCCACGGTGTAGAGGTCGCTCGAATAGAGCGCCGTTCCCAGGATGCCTTTCACCTTCTGCGCGCCCGAGGTCTTGTCCCAGGCCGTCAGCAGCGGACCGGTCGAGCTGCCGACGATGTCGACATTGCCCGACAGCAGAAGGTCGTTGCCGATCTGGCCGCTGTTGACGCGCGTGAAGGTGACGGTGACGTCGCCGAGCCCCAGCGCCTTGGCGTGCTTCTCGATCAGCTTCTGCTCCAGCACGACGTAGTGCGGCAGCAGCGTCAGCGCATAGGTGTGGGCGATGCGCACCTCCTTGGCTTCCGCCAGGGCCGAGCCGCTGGACAGCCACGACATCGTCAAGGCGGCCGCAAGTGCAATCGCATGTTTCTTCAACATAAATTCCTCCCCTTGTTTGATCTGATTGGATTTTCGAGGCTCGCCCGCAAGGCGGCCGGTAGTCAGCCCGCCAGGGCGGCGGCCTCCTTGTCCGGATAGAGCGGACGCAGTTGGAAGAACTCCGAGAACCGCGATCCCGGATAGTACGCCGCCCGATAGGAAGGCCGCTCCCGAATCCGGTCGTACCACTCCTGCACCCTGGGATAATCGTCCCAGATCCACGACAGCTCGATATCCATCATGCGGTCGATCGTCGGCGCCACGATGATGTCGGCGATGGTGAACTGCCCGCCCATGATCCACGGCCCGCCTTCCAGCGCGTCCTGCATGCGCTTGCAGGTCCCCTTCAGCAGATCAAGGGACGAATCGATGTCGGCATTGGAAAAACCGGTCGGCTTGCCCATGCGCCGGAAAAGCTCCCGCCTGATCGGGCGGATGGAGATCTCGTCCTTCTCGAACGCTTCCTGCGACAGCCCGTCGAAGCGGTTGATGATGCAACGGTTGATCGACGGCATGCGGATCGCGGCGGTGGGAACCTCCTCGATGTAACGCATCCACGACCGCATCCGCGCCCTTTCGTAAGGATCGGCCGGCGACAGGGAAGGCTCGGGGATGATCTCGTCCAGATACTCGCAGATCACGCTGGAATCCACGATAGGCCGGCCGTCATGGACGAGCGTCGGCACGACGGCGTTCGGGTTCAGCTTGATGTAAGCGGGGTCCAGCTGCTCCTTCTTGTCGAGGCGCAATTTGATCTCGGTGAATTCGACGCCCTTCTCGGCAAGGCAGATGCGAACCTTCTGGCTGCAGGTGGAATAGGATGAATTGTAGAGAACGAACATTTCCTCCTCCTTGCCCTCGATGCGAGGCTTCGATGCGGTGTCGCCGCCTGTTCCTCCCTGCGGCGCCCCTCGCAAAAAGAACTTAATCAACATTAAATAAGTTAGCAATCCGAAATTGCCGCCCGCCACCGATTTTCATGCACTCGCGAGAGGCCGCGTGAGGCTCGGATTTTGACGATCGTAAGAATTTCCATATATTCCAGATGGATAGATCGCCGGGCATCGAAAAAGAACCCACTGCGGCTGAGCCCCTGCTCGAGGCGCAGACGCCAAAACCGCCGAGTTTTCCCTGTAGAAATTGACGTTGCCGAAACGGCAAAACAAGAAGGCGGACGATCCGGTCAAGCATCGGACCGCCATCGGCGACAGGCCGGCCGGCCTTTCGCCGGCGGAGCGGGCGCGCGGCAAGCCGGCCCGACGGGCCGCTTCCGGCTCGCGTCAGGCGATCGGGCCCGGCCGCGCGGCGAAGATGTCGGGCTTGAAGGCCGCGCGATCGAAGAGATAGTCCTGCGACGCCTCGACCGAGCGGCGCAACGCGTCGAGATCGACCCCCAGCATCCTGTTCGCCCATTTCACGGGATGCCCGTCGACGAACACGGCCTCGATATTGCCCGCGTCGCATCCCAGAACCAGGGTCCCCAGGGCGGAGTTCAGCGGCAGGTTTTCGATCGCCTCGGCGTCGATCATCAGAAGGTCGGCGGCCTTGCCCGGCGTCAGGCTGCCGCACAGGCGCTCCAGCCCGTTGGCCCTGGCCCCCGACAGCGTGGCGAACTCGAAAACGTCCGCGACGCCGAACAGGGCGTCCTGCGAGCCGGCCTCGAAGGCTTTCGCCCGCTCGAATTCCATCAGCGCGCGCATCTGAGTGAACATGTCGCTGCTCAAAGCGGCAGGCGCATCCACGCTGAGCGAAGGCCGGATTCCAAAGCGCCGGATCTGGTCGACCGGCACCCTGGAACGGGCGATGCCGTAATGGATGTCCGAGGTGACGGCCAGCGACACCTGGGTGCCGCTGTCGCGGATGGCCTGCCATGCCGGATCGCCGAGATTGGTGCAGTGGATCAGCGTCACGTCCGGCTTCAGCCAGCCGCCCGCGTGCAGTTTCTCCACGTTGCGCGACGCGGCGTCGTCGAACACCCCGTCGATGCTGACCTCGATGCCGAGGTCGCGGGCCAGCGTGAGCGCGCGGGGAACCTCGACCGCCGAGCTTTCGAGGCGGAAGAAGGCCACGGCCAGGCGCAGCGTGATGCGGCCGCCGGCGCCCGAATGATACTTTTTGACCAGTCGCTCGATGTCGCCCGGCCATTGCCGGTCCCATTCCCCGGTGTAGGCGGGAGCGAAACCATGAACCGCCCGCAGGCCCGAATCGGCCAGCGCCTCGATCGCCGCGTCCGAATGGTCCGGCGTGCGCGAATTGTGCGAGAAATCCATCATGCCGGTTATGCCGCACGATAGCGACGTCAGGGCCGTGACCAGATTGCCGACATACATGTCTTCCGGCCGGTAGTACGGCGCGAAGCCGTTGTGAGTGCAGCGGGCATATTCCGACAGCGGCCCGTTCGGCAGGAGACGGCGCAGCGCCCCCTGCCAGCTATGATGATGCGTGTCGTGCATGCCGGGGGCCAGGATCATGCCGCGAGCGTCGATCTCGACGGCGTCGGCGGCCTCGATCGTCCGCTCGACCGCCGCGATCCGGGAGCCTTCCACCAGAAGGTCGCCGGTCTCCAGATTGCCGATGTCGGGGTCCATGGTGACGATCGTCGCCCCCTTGAACAGCAGGCGGCCCGTGCCCGCCGCCCTCCGGGAGACGATGCCCGAGAGTTCCTGCATGCGGCGGCGATACCGGTCGCCGGAACCGGAACCGCCGATCCCCAGCCTTCCCCACCAGTCGGAAGCGCCTTCGCGAATGCCGCCGTCGGGACTGTCGCAGGCGAAAGCCGCATCATTTCCGCAACAGGGGCATCCATCGTAGCGCATGTCGACCTCTGGTCACCGCGCGGCGAACGCCCGCGCAAGGCGAATATGGTTCCGGCATGGGGCCCAAACAGGCCCCATGCCTCTGGGGAAGAACAATCCGCGAAGGATCAGCTACCGCTTTCGGTCCAGACTTCGTCGAAGAAGAAGTCCTTCCACGTGTCGGGCTTGTGCCTCAGGGCGCCCACCTTGTTCAGGAACGTGGTGGCGATGAAGAAGCCCTGCGGCGCGGGATCGAAGTTGATGTCGGCGCCCTCGCCGAAATAGGTGAGAACCTCATCGACGCCGACCTTCTTCGGCTCGTATTTCAGGTATATCTCCGCCGCCTCGCGCTTGTTGTCCTTCACGAACTGGATGGCTTCCTTGTAGGCATCCCGCACCGCTTGATAGGTTTTGGGATTGTCGCGCCGGAAACGCTCCGTCGTATAGGGCAGGACGGCGGTCAGCATGGTGCCGAACACCTCGTCCGAGGTCATGACGACCCGCGCGCCGCCGCGCTTCTCGATCTCGCTCCATGGCGGGATGATCAGGTGCGACTTGACCTCGGCCTTGCCGGACAGGATCAGGCCCATCGCGTCGTCAGCCGGCAGGCCGACCATGTTCTGGTCCAGCCGCTTGTAATTGTCCTCGCCCCACTTCTTGGCGGCCGCCAGGCGCAGGATGACCGCTTCGGTGCCCGTGATCGGCACCGTCATGGCGACGCGGTCGTCCGGCCCGAGATCCTCGATGGACTTGATCTTCGGATCGGACGTCATCAGCGAGGCGCGCATCAGCGCCAGGCCCATCATGCCTCGCACCTTGTTGTCGCCCTGCGTCTTGTCCCAGATCGAGGACAGCGGCCCGATGCCGCTGACGCCGATGTCGGCATTGCCGGACAGCACCAGATCGTTGATGTCCGCGCCGCTGCTCAGGCGCGTATATTCCACGGTCGTGTCCAGGCCCGCCGCGGCGAGATGCTTCTCGACGATCTTCTTCTCGCGCAGCACATAGGTCGGAATCTGACTCGGCGCATAGGTTTGCGCGATGCGCAGACGGTTCTGCTCCGCGCTGGCGTCGAGGACGCCCAGCGAAAGGCTCAGGGTCGCAACCGCGACAAGCGTTCCCAGAAATTTCGGCATACCTTCCATCCTCCCAAGGCAGCGACGAGGTTTCGTCGCCTATGCACCGTAACAGTCCGCAGGTTGGGCGTCAAAGAAATTTACGATTGGTTCGACTTTCCGTTTTCTAAGAATTCGTTCAAAATATAAAAATCATTATATCTCAGTGTTTTATCTACGAATTGGATATCCATGCGGCTTCATCAACTTTAAAATTTAGCCGGACTTCCGTCCAGGCCGACCTCGCGCCCGCCGCCGGCCTCTGTGGCGCGACGGCAGGCTCGGCGATCAGGCGAATTCGAAGACGAACTGAAGGCCCTGCTCCTGGATGCGCCATCCCTCGGGGCGGCGCACGAGACGGTCGCGGACGACGCCCAGCCGCAGCGGCGTCTGGATGTTGACCGCACCATCGTGCTTGACGCCGTCGTCATGCTTGTAGGTCGTCACGTAAAGCACCGACTCCGCATGGTCCGCATCGATGACGGTGACGATGATGTTCGTCGCCACATGCCGGATGACCTGCGTCGGGGAGCGCGCGTTCAGCTCCTTGCGCAGCGCCTCGTGGCCGGTATAGGGCTTGCCCAGCCGATGCCACGTGCCGTCCTCTACGAACAGCGAAATGGCGGTCTCGTAGTCGAACTCGTCGACGGCGTGGAACAGGCTCAGCAGAACCTTCTGGCAGTCCTGCTCGATCGCCCGCTCCTCATCCCTCGTCAGTCCGCTTCCGGTCGTGGTCATCTGCGTCTCCTCCATGAGTCAAAGCCTTGCCGCGCGGCGCGCGGCAAGGCGCGTCGCCGGATCTTGTGGTGCCGGGATCGGTGGAACGGCTGGACGGGCTCCCGCCCGTCCGACCCGTCGCTCTACGCGCTCAGCGCATCATGCCCCATTTCAGGACCGTCCGGCGCTCGATCACCCGGAACACAAGGTTCTCCATGAGGAAGCCGATGATGATGACGGTCAGCAGCCCGGCGAAGGTATGGGCCGTTTCGAGCTGCGCGCGGTTCTCGAAGATGTACCAGCCGATGCCGCCGCTGCGCGAGGCCACGCCGAACACCAGCTCCGCGCCGATCAGCGTGCGCCAGGCATGCGCCCAGCCGATCTTCAGGCCGGTGAGGATGTAGGGGAACGCGGCCGGGATCAGGATGCGGAAGATGTAGCTGATGCGGCTGAGGCCGAAATTCTGCCCCGCCATGCGCAGCGTCTCCGGCACGGCCTGGAAGCCGGCGAAGGTGTTCATCGACACCGTCCACACCACCGCCTGGATCATGACGAGGATGATCGCCGACGTTCCGACGCCCAGCCACAGCAGCGCCAGCGGCAGGATCGCGAGGGCGGGCAGCGGGTTGAACATGCTGACCAGCGTCGTCAGCACGACGGAGCCGAAGGAGCTGGCCACCGCGATCACCGTGAAGATCATCGCCAGCGATATGGCCAGCGAATAGCCCATGATCAGCACCTCGAGCGAGGTCATGGCGCGGGCCGGTATCACGCCGGACAGCATATCCTCCTTGAACGCCGACAGCGTGTCGGTGAGCGAGGGGAACATCAGCGGATTGTCGGCCCAGCGCGCCGCCACCTCCCAGATGATGGCAAACATGATCAGCACCAGCGCGCGGCGGAAGGCGCCGTTCTGCGTCAGGCGCTCGAAGCCGGAGAGCGGCACGGCGACGTCGCCGATGGTGCCGACCTCGGTGAGGTTGTATTCCCTGTCGGCGTGGCGCGCGGCGGGATGGATAGCGACATTTGCCATGGCTGTGCCTCAGTGCTTGTCCTTGCCGAACAGCATCGCGCTGATCCGGTCCTTGAGGTCGTTGAATTCCCTGCTGTTCTCGCTGTCGAAATCGAACTCGCCGCAGTTGAGCTCGGCCCGCACGCGGCCCGGATGCGGCGACAGCACGATGATGCGCGAGCCCACCAGGATCGCTTCCTCGATCGAATGGGTGACGAACAGCATGTTGCAGCGGATCGTCTCCCAAAGCTGAAGCAGCTCGCTCTGCATCTTGCGGCGGGTCAGCGCGTCGAGCGCCGCGAACGGCTCGTCCATCAGCAGGATCTTCGGCTGCATGGCCAGCGCGCGTGCGATCGCCGTGCGCTGCTTCATGCCGCCCGACAGCATGTGGGGATAGACATTGGCGAATTTCGTCAGATTGACCTTGTCGATATAGGTCAGCGCCAGCTTCTCCGCCTCGGCGCGCGACAGCCCGAGCGATGCGCGCAGCGGCAGCATGATGTTTTCCTTCACCGTCTTCCACGGCATGAGCTGCTCGAACTCCTGGAAGACGGTCATGCGATCGGGACCCGGCTTGCTGACGGGCTTGCCGTTGAACCGGATCGTGCCTTCGACCGGCTTCATGAAGCCGCCGACCGCCTTGAGCAGGGTCGACTTGCCGCATCCCGAGGGCCCCAGCAGGACGGTGCGCTCGCCGGGATACGCGTTGAAGCTGACCTGATAGGTCGCCGTGACCAGGGAGTCCCGCGTCTTGTACTGGAGCGAGACGCCGTCGATGGACAGAAGCGGATCTTCCGTCACCGCGGAAGGATGCCGTCCCACCGGAGCAACCGTGCTGGCGCCCATGTCCTGCCTCCCCATAAAAACCATTGCGAGCCTCCCGTTCCGCTCGTTTCAGATCGCCGGCGAGCCGCGCTACACGGACAGGAAGTCCGGCGCGTCGCCCAGCATGTACTGTCCGCAAATCTCGAAAAGATCGTCGCGCCCCTGAATGTGCTGGCGCAGCGTGACGATGTCGCGGAAGCGCCGCTCCATCGGATCGCCCGTGTAGACGGCGCTGGCCCCCGCCGCATGGAATGCGTAGTCGGCGACCTGGTAGGCTTGCCGGATCGCGTGGCTGGCCGCCAGGCGCAGCGCCACGCGGTCGTCCAGCGACATGGCCGGCGCGCCGGACGCCTTGAGGGCTGACCAGACGCGATCGATGGTCGTGGCCATGTAGACGCGCGATGATTCCAGCGAGGCCCTCGCCTGCGCCACGCCCGCCTGGACGACGGCGCTCTGCTTGAGCGTCGACTGCAAGCCCTTGGGCGTCTTGCTCTTGGCGATGTCGATGAACTGGTCGAGCATCGCCGTGGCGATGCCGAGCGCGATGCCCGAAAAGCCCATCGCATACATGTTGCGGCTGGTGACCGAATAGAGCGGGCTGTGGTTGTGGCGCTCGCGCGGATCGTCCTGGACCAGGCAATGGCGCTCGGGAACGAACACGTCCTTGACGCTGTAGCTGTCGCTGCCGGTGCCCTTCAGGCCGATCACGTTCCACGACTTGCGCATGGCGACCTGGCCGACCGGAAACAGCATGATCTTGATCACCGGCTTGCCGGTCGCCGGATCGGTGACCTCCTGCCCGTCGCGATAGAGCGTCGACAGGCCGCCCACCCACGTCGCCTGCCGGCAGCCCGACGCGAAGCTCCAGTCGCCGGTGACGCGGAAGCCGCCTTCGACGATGTCGGCCCGCCCCTTTCCCGGCCCCCACGCCATGACGCCGCGCGGGTCGAGAAAGATCCTGGCGCCCACCTCCGGATGCAGCACGGCCGCCGACATCGAGCACGAGGACGTCTGGCCGATGCACCAGGCGGTGCTGGCGTCGACCCTGGCGATCCGCTCCAGCACCTCGACGAAGAGGCGAGGCTCGACCTGCCCGCCGCCCAGCGCCGTCGGCAGTAGCATCCTGTAGAGGCCCGCATCGAGCAGCGCGTCGGCCAGCCTGTCCGGGAGCTGCGCCGCCGCCTCGATCTCGGACGACATGCTCGCGATCAGCGGAGACAGCCGCGCCACTTCGGCCAGGTAGTCGACGTCCTCATGGCTTTCGTTGCGTAATGCGTTCGCTGTCATTTCTCTCGACCCTGTTGCTGGCCACCGGCCGTCGTGTGACGGAGCGGCGCTCACATTTCAGCATAGTGGATGCGGCGATACTGGGCGGACGGTATCCTGTCGTCGATGTGCAGGTCCCACAGCGTGGCGGTGCCCGACGCCTGATGGTCGCGCATCAGGCGTCCGAACTCGCCGAGCCGGGTGACCTTTTCGCCGCCGAGCCCGAAACCGCGCGCCACCGCCGCCAGATCGCCGCGCCCGTGCACCACCTCGCCCTCGGGCAGGCCCTCCGCGCGGAACCGGTGCACCTCGGTGCCGTAGGCGCCGTCGTTGAGGATGCCGATCACCATGTCGATTCCCTGCCGGCGGATCGTCTCCAGTTCCGAGGCGTGCATGAGGAAGCTTCCGTCGCCGTCGAGCAGCAGCGTCTTGCCGTCGGAACGTCCGGCGGCGACGCCGATGGCCGCCGGCAGCGCCGAGCCGATGACGCCGAAATCGCTCATCACCGTCCAGCGCTCCGGCGCGCGGTCGCGCAGATGCGTCACCACGAAGGTGAAGACGTGCCCGGTGCCGACGACGATGTTCCAGTCCTTCGGAACGACGCGGTCGATCTCCAGCAGGGCTGCGCGCGGGTCGATGAGGCCCGGCTGCACGTCGAAGTGCTTCGCGTCGGGCAGCCGCGCCTCGTCGGCGATCGCCTGCCGCAATTCGGGAGTGCGAGCGCCGGTCGAGGAATAGGACCGCGCGGCGAGCTCGGCGTCCAGCGCCTCGGCCGCCAGCAGCGCGTCGGACTGGATGTAGAGGTCCGCGACCCGCAGGCCTTGCCACAGGCCGCGCGGATTGGTGTCCATCTGGATCACCTGCGCGCCGGGATACATGTAGCCCGCCTCGGCGGTGAAATGGCTGAGCGAAGCGCCGACGCCGATGACGAGGTCGCTTTCGGCGAACTGCTCGCGCGACACCGGCCCGGCGAACGTGCCCGAAATGCCGATCGAGAACGGATCCTCGTCGAACAGCCCCTTGCCGAACAGGGAGGTCGCCAGCAGCGCGCCCGAACGCCCGGCGAGCGCGCGAAGCGCGGGTCCCGCGCCCGAACGCACCGCGCCGCGGCCGGCCAGGATGATGGGACGCTCCGCCGCCGCGATCATGTCGGCGGCGCGCTTGACCAGCTCGGCATTGGGCGACAGCCGCTGCGGCGTCGGCATGTAGTCGAGCGACGGGACGTAATCGACCATGTGCGGAAACTTCTGCTTCTGCAGATCCGCCGGCACGCCGAGCACCACCGGCCGCGACTCCAGCCGCGCGCAATGGAACGCCTCCCGCACGCCGTCGAGCAGGCGGTCGATATGATGAACCTGGATGTAGCGGGCGCCCGTCGCGGCGGCCAGCGGCGGCTGGTCGAAATACTGCGTGGCATACGCGGCCTGGAGCGGCGTCTCGCCGACGAACACCACCAGCGGAACGTTGCCTCGCGCCGCCACCGTCAGGGCGGTCGCGATCTGCGTGAAGCCCGGGCCGCAGGTCACCGACGCGACGCCGACCCTGTTCCACGCCCTGGCATAGCCGATCGCCATCATGACCGCCGAATGCTCGTGCCGGGCATGGATGCTGCGCACGCCATGCCGCGTCGTCAGCGCCGTCGCCCAATACATGTTGGCATCGCCGAGAAGCGAGAAATGCACGTCGACGCCCTCGGCCGCGAAGGCCTGCGCCAACACTTCATACGCACGTAGTTCCGCCATTTTCCTCCCCGGCTGACCGCTCCGCACCACACCGCCTCCCGGCGGCGGAATTCATTATATGCGCGAGTCTTCCGCCATGAAAGTAACTTACAGTGCGTTAGAATTGTAGGCAACCCTGCAATTCGATTTCGGCTCAGGATTTCACGCGATATTTTCTATATATCTGTGTTTTAAAGGAAATTTTCAGCGTGCCTGCCGCGTCGCCTTCTGCCTGACGGTCCTTCAGTTCCTTAATGTCAAAAAAGTTTCTTGACACTCCGCCGGACTGGATGCACCCCTCGGACCGAACGCGCCGCAGGCCGCCAAAGGGGTCCGCGGCAGCGCGTCCGGGTCGAAATCCGGACGACAACCAGGGAGGGATTTCATATGGCGCGGCAACCGGTCGCTGTGATGCTGGCGGGCGAGAGGACGGGGGGCAAGGCGGTCGACGCGCCCTTCGACACCTCCAGACTGGACGCGCTTCTGGAACAGCACGGGCTCGACGTCGTCCTGCTGACGTCCGGCCACAATGTCCGCTACATGCTCGGCGGCTACCAGAACTTCAACTTCGGCACCATGACCGCGATCGGCGTCAGCCGCTATCTTCCGATCGTCATCTATTGGCGCAATCGCCCGCAGGAAACGACCCTGATCGCGCGGGGCGACGAAAAGGTCGTCATCGCCGGATACGAGAAGGAGCATGGTCCCCTGTGGATGCCGAGGATCGTGACCGGCTCCTACACGACCGGCGACGCCGTCGCGCTCACCATCGAGGAACTGCGCCGCCACGGGCTCGCGACCCAAAGCGTCGGCATCGAGATGGCCTTCATGCCCTACGATGCCGGCAAGACGCTGGCCGAGACGTTCCCGCAATGCCGCTTCTCCGACGTGAACCGGCCGATGGAGCGCCTGCGCGCGCGCAAGAGCCCGCGCGAGCTGGCGCTGTTGCGCAAGGCGTCCGAGCTGCTCGCCGACGCCATCGTCGCGACCTTCGAGAAGACCGGCCCGGGCGCCACCAAGTTCGAGATCATCGACACGCTGCGCCGCGAGCAGACCGAACGGGGCCTGACCTACCAGTATTCGCTGATCACGGTCGGCGACAGCCGCAACCGCGTGCCCTCGCGCGAGACCTGGGACGCGGGCGCCATCATGTCCATCGATTCCGCGTCCCAGTACGACGGCTACCTCGCCGACCTCTGCCGCATGGGTATCCTGGGCGAGCCCGACCAGGAGCTGAAGGACATGCTGGCGGAGGTGTCGCGCATCCAGGACGTGGCGCGCGCGCCCATCCGCGACGGTGTCCGCGCCGGCCGGATCTACGCCGATGTCGAGGCGGCGATGGCGGCCTCCCCGCTCAGCGAGCATCTTCACTTCATCGGCCACGGCATGGGGCTGGTCTCGCACGAATCGCCGCGCCTGACCGACACCGGTCCGGTGCCCTACCCGGCGAGCGACATCGACCTGCCGCTGGAGAGCGGCACCGTCCTGTCGCTGGAGACCTTTCTCATCCATCCGCGCCGGGGCTTCATCAAGCTCGAGGATACTGTGGCGGTCACCGACACCGGCGTCGAGGGTTTCGGGGATGCCGGACGCGACTGGAATCGCGGCCGGATCTGACCGTCACGGCGCGGCGCGGATGTGCCGCGCCGCCATCTCCTCCGGCCGGTTGATGCCCATCATGGCCATGTCGCGCGCCGTCTCCGCCTTCAGGATCGAGAAGGCGTGGCGGACGCCCGCGCCTCCCGCCGCCGCCAGAGCGAACATGAACGGCCGGCCGAGGAAGACGAAGCGCGCGCCGCAGGCCAGCGCCTTCAGCACATCGGTGCCGCGCCGAACCCCGCCGTCGAGCATCAGGGTCAGTCCGGACACCGAAGCGGCCATTTCCTCCAGTGCGTCCAGCGACGCCACCGCCCCGTCCAACTGACGGCCCCCATGGTTGGAGACGATCAGCCCGTCCACGCCGGCGTCGCGCGCGCGCGCGGCGTCGGCGGGATCGAGCACGCCCTTGACGACGAGCCTGCCCTTCCACCGCCGCCGCAGGAAGGCAAGGTCCTCCAGGCTGGGGCGGTCGCGGACCATGGGCGGCTGCGAGCGCGCGATCATCGGCGCCCGGATGCCGTGGTCGGCATTCTCGAAATGCGGCATGCCGTCCCGCACAAGGGTGGCGGCGGCCGTGCCGAGCACCCAGCGCGGATGCCCCAGCCCGTCCAGCATCAGCCGCAGCGAAGGCTTCGGCGGCATCGTGAAGCCGATTCTCTGGTTGTTCTCGCGGTTTCCGAGCACAGGAACGTCGGCCATGACCACCAGGACCTCGATGCCGGCGCGCTCCAGCCGATCGGCCATCGCGGCGAGCCGATCCCGATCGGACAGCGTATGAATCTCGAACCACGCGCCGGGCGCGACGCGCGCCACCTCCTCCAGCCGGACGGTCGAGCTGGCCGTCAGGATGAACGGCGCGCCGAACGCGTCGGCGGCCGCGGCGAGCGCGAGATCGCCGCCGCGCCATGCCAGCGCCGCGCCGCCCATCGGCGCGATGCCGAAGGGGACGCCATGGGTCCGTCCGAACAGCTCGATCGCGGTCGAGCGCCCCGAAACGTCCTTCATCGTGCCCGGCATCAACCGCCGGCGGACGAAAGCCTCGCGGTTCGCCTCTCGGGTGAGGTTGTCCTCCACGCCGCCCTGGACATAGCCGAAGATGCTGCGCGGCAGCCGCCGGCGGGCGGCCGCCTCGAAGTCGGCCAGCGACAGCACGCGTTGCTCGAGGCGGGCGGATCGCCTCGCCTCTCCATGCGCCGGTCGCGGCGGGGGCGTCATCAGTCGAGAACTTGATGCACGCCGGCCCGGCCGCCGCGCTCGACGTCGCGGACCGCCGCGACCACCCGCTCGTTGGCCGGAACGGCCAGGCCGAGCTTCGCCGCCTCCGCGACGATCATGCCGTTCATCTGGTCGATCTCCGTGCGCCGGCCCTTGAGGATGTCCTGCCCCATGGACGGGCGCTGGTCGGCCGAGCGCTGCGACGCCGAGGCCTCCTCGATCATCTCGGCCTCGATCTGCGCGTAGGCGTCCGCATCCCCTTCCGAGGCGCGCAGAAGCACCTCGGGATCGTGGCGGCCGATCGTCTCCAGCGAATAGCCGAGCGCCTTGCCGACGCGGATCGCCTCGCCGCCGAGCGCGATGCCGAACCGCCGCAGGCGCGGGTCGGAATCGCGGTCGTTTCCGGCAAGGCCGGTCGCCGCCGACAGCGCGTTGCGCATGCCGTTGATGCACAGCTTCGACCAGCGCTCGCCCCACAGGTTGGTGGTCACCCGGCAACTGTCCGCGACCGAAAGCAGGGACGCCAGCTGCTCGGCGCGCCTGGTCA
>JAPUFC010000088.1 GCA_027492275.1 Mesorhizobium sp.
GCGGTTCGACAGGCTCGACCGCGACAGTTTCGGCCGCTTGGCGCGCGGCCTGCCGGCCAAGGCGCGCATGGCGCTCTCTGCGGCGATGGAAATGCGCTACGGTTCGCTCGCGATGACCCTTCCCGACGGGCGCAGGCTTCGCATCGAGGGACGCCAGCCCGGCCCGCGCGCCGAACTTGTGCTGCACAACTGGCGCCTGCCCGGCCGCGCGCTGGCCGGCGGCACCATCGGCGTGGCGGAATCCTTCATGGACGGCGACTGGGACAGCCCGGACGTCACCAGCTTCCTGGAGCTCTTCGTGGTCAATGTCGAGACCGGCGAGAAGGTGGCCGGCACGGCGAGCCGCATGCTGTCGACCCTGCACCGGCTGCGCCACTGGCTGAACCGCAACACGCGCAAGGGTTCGCGGCGAAACATCTCGGCGCATTACGACCTCGGCAACGCCTTCTACCGGCAATGGCTCGATCCGAGCATGACCTATTCGTCCGCCCTCTATTCGGCCGGGGCCAACGACCTGGAAAGCGCGCAGCGCGCCAAATACCGCGCACTGGCCAGGGACCTGTCCATCCGCCCGGGCGACCATGTGCTGGAGATCGGCTGCGGCTGGGGCGGCTTCGCCGAGGTGGCGGCGCGCGACTTCGGCGCGCGCGTCACGGGCCTCACCATCAGCCGCGAGCAGCACGATTTCGCCGTCAGGCGCATCGCCGATGCCGGCCTGTCGGACCGGGTCGAGATCAAGCTGCAGGATTATCGCGACGAGACGGGACAGTACGATCGCATCGCCTCCATCGAGATGTTCGAGGCGGTCGGCGAAAAATACTGGCCGGTCTTCTTCTCCAAGGTGAAGACCTGCCTGAAACCGGGCGGCACGGCCGGCATGCAGATCATCACCATCAACGAGCAGGCGTTTCCGATCTACCGCAAGCGCCCGGACTTCATCCAGCGCTACGTCTTCCCGGGCGGCATGCTGCCGACGCCCACCATCCTGCGCGCGCTGGGTGCCGAGCAGGGCCTGTCCTTCCTGCGCGAGCGCGTCTTCCCGCAGGACTATGCGCGCACGCTGGCCGAATGGCGCGACCGCTTCCACGCCTCCTGGGAGAAGATCATCCCGCTCGGCTTCGATGAACGGTTCCGAAAGCTGTGGGCCTTCTACCTGCATTACTGCGAGGCCGGTTTTCGGGCCGAGTACATCGACGTGCGCCAGGTGATTTACAAGGGCTGAGGAGAAAGGGGCCTGACAGGAAGGGCTGGTGCCGGCGCCCCCTCCGGCCCTTCGGGCCATCTCCCCCGCTTCGCAGGGGAGGAGATGCCGGCCGCACCCTCGATCCTCCCCCGTTCACGGGGGAGGTGGCGCGGAGCGCCGGAGGGGGCGCTTGCCGCGTCTGCCCTCAGTTCAGCGTCAGACTGAAGCCTGCGCCGGCGCCCACCGCGCCGCCGGCCGTGGTTGCGGTGGCGTTGGCGCGCACCTTGCCGGTCTCGCTGGTGTAGCCGAGGCCGACCGCGAACGCCCCTTCGCCCCGCCAGAAGCCGCCCGACGCGCCGACGCTGACCTTGCCCGGCGTGTTGTCGAAGCGTATCGACGAGGCCGCGAGCCCGATGGCCGCCGCCTGCCGCGCCTCGGTCCGCACCTTGCCGACCTGCTCGTCCGTATAGGCCTTCGACACCTGGTAGGAATTGTTGATCGACTGGTCGACATAGGTGCGGACCTCGCCGAGCCCGCTTTCGAGCTGCGCCACGTTCACGGCGTCCGTATCGTCCACGCCGGCCGCGACGTGGCGCACGCGCACCGGCGCGTCCGTGTCGCCGCCCTGCAGCGTCACGCTGTTGGTGCGGTTGCCGTCCGTGTCGACATCGTAGCGCACCGCGACATTGCTGAGTTCCGCCAGCGCCTGGTTGGTGGCGTGGAGCTGCGAGCCGTTCACCGCGTCCATCGACGTGGCGCTGAGCGCGCCCGCCGCGACGTTGCGGATGCGCGTGCCGTTCGCGCCCTCCAGCGTGGCGACGTCCTTGGCCGCGCTGTCGTAGCGCAGCGACCAGCCGGCCATGTCCGTGAATTTCTGGTCCAGCGCCTTGAGCTGCCCGACATTGGCGGCGTCGGTGTCGGCCGAGCCCGCCGCGACATGGGTGATGCGCCGCTCCTGCCCAACACTGCCGACCGAGATCTCGCCGGCGGCCGCGCCCGCGACGCCGTTGCCCGCGGGATCATAGGCCGCCGCGCCGAGATTCGCGTTCGCGATCGAACCCGCGCCCAGCGCCACGCTGTTGTCACCGGTAGCGGTGGCGCCAGCGCCCAGCGCCACCGAGCCCGCGCCTGAAGCGGCCGCATCCTTCCCGACGGCGATCGCCGCCGTCGCGCCCGAGGCCGTCGACGCGCCGTTGCCGAGCGCGATGGCGTCGATGTCGGAGGCCGACGCCGCCTGCCCGTTCTGCCCGAGCCCGCTGATGCGGTTGCCGCCGATGGCGATGCCGGCCTCCTGGTTCAGCGTCACCCCGTCCGAAGTGGCGATGCATTCGTCGGACGGGCCGGCTATGACGCCGTCCGTGTTCAGCACCGACAGCGTGATCGGCGCGCCCGAGGCCGCCTGCGAGAGCAGGCCGGACGCGTCGATGCTCAGCGGATCGACGCCGGGAAGCAGCGCGCCGACGACGCCGAGCACGGGGTTCACCACGCCCTCCACCGGCTGCACGACGCCGGTGACGACCGGCCCGATGATGTCGGTGACCACCGAGCGCGGCAGGCTGACGCCGGCGCAGGCGCTGACCACGGACTGCTGTGCGGCGGCGGGAGAGACAAGCACGGCGCTACCGGCCGCCGTTCCCACCAGAAGTTGTAGAAAGAAGGCGCGGCGCGCCGTCAATGCGACTGCTGAAATCATCTGCCCAACCCCTTGAAAGCGATGGACAGATGATCGCGGACCATGGTTGGCGTCCGCTTCAAGGCAAATGCAACCGGAAGCTGATCCCGGTTGCATCTCCCGCCGCTACGCTCAAAGCGTGATGCGATACCGCGCGAACCCTTCCGCGCCGTCGCCCGCCGGCTCGATCTTCACGGACTTCACGTCGGCGATATGATCCTTGCCCTTCGGCCCGGTCTCGAAGATCACCGTCGCGCCGTCGAGCGGCACGAAGCTCCAGTTCGCATCGGCCGAGGGGTTGATCGTGCCCTGCTCGTGGATGAAGCGCACGATCACGTCGCGATTGGTGTCCGGGGCCTCGAAGATGAGCTTGGAACCGTTGATCTCGGGGAAATTGCCGCCGCCGCCGGCGCGATAATTGTTCGAGGCGACGACGAATTTTTGGGCCGGATCGATCGGCTTGCCGTCGAACATCAGGTCGACGATGCGGTTCGAGCCGGCGTTCTGCAACGCGCCCTTCGCCGTGTATTTCGCCGGCTGCGACAGGTCGATCCTGTAGCTCACGCCGTCGATCACGTCGAAATTGTAGGAGGGAAAATCGAGGATGATGAGCGGCTGGTCCGCCTTTCCTTTCTCGACCTGGTTGAAGATGCCTGCCGACATCTCCAGCCATTCCTTCACCTGCGCGCCGTTGATCGCCACCGCCTGCACCGTGTTGGGGTATAGATAGAGGTCGGCGACGTTCTTGATCGCGATGTCGCCGGGCGCGACGTCGGTGTAGTAGTCCGGCCCGCCCCGCCCGCCGGCCTTGAAGGGCGCGGCCGCCGAAAGCACCGGCAGATCCTTGTACTCGGACTCCTTCAGCATGTCCTTGATGTACCAGGTCTGCGCCTGGCTCACGATCTGCACCGACGGATCGTCCGCCACCAGCGCGAAATAGGAATGCAGCGGCGCGGATGTCTTGCCGACGGGGCGGCGGATATAGGCCAGCGTCGCCTCGTGCTCCTCCTTGGCCGCGTTCTCGACATCGGCCTTGCTCTCCACCGTCGCCTTCACCTTGCCGTCGACGCGCGCCGAGATCGGTCGCGCCTCGCTGGTGGAGGAGACCACGCGCCACGTGCTGCCGTCGCGCTCCAGCAGAAGGTCGATGAGGCCGAGATGCGAGCCCCAGAAGCCGCCCATCACGCCGGGCTTGCCGCCGATCGTGCCCTTGGCGCTGTCCGTGCCCTCGACGCCGTCGAATTTCGGGCCGGGGAAGTCGAGATGGCTGTGGCCCGTGACGATGGCGTCGATGCCGTTGACCCCGGCCAGCAGCAGCGAGGCGTTCTCCAGGTTCTCCTCGTATTTCGCCGGGCCGATGCCGGAATGCGACAGGGCCACGACGATATCGGCCCCCGCCTCGCGCATCTGCGGCACCCAAGCCTCTCCGGCCTTGACGATGTCGCGCGTCATCGCCTTGCCGTTCAGGTGGCGCGCGTCCCAGGTCATGACCTGCGGCGGCACGAAGCCGATCAGACCGACCTTGACCGTATGCTCCGCGCCGGAGCCGTCCTTCACTGTCTTGTCGAGGATGATGTAGGGCTTGAGGAACAGTTCGTCCTTGGTGGCGTCTGCGGCGAGCTGGCCCTTGGTCAGGTTGGCGCAGACGAAGGGAAAGTTCGCGCCGGCCAGCACCTTGTTCATGAAGTCGAGGCCGTAATTGAATTCGTGGTTGCCCAGCGTCGAGCACTCGTAGCCCAGCGTGTTCATGGCCTTGATGACGGGATGGACGTCGCCGTCCTTCATGCCGCGCTCATAGGCGATGTAGTCGCCCATAGGGTTGCCCTGCAGGAAGTCGCCATTGTCGACCAGCATGGTGTTGGTCGCCTCGGCGCGGATGGCGTCGATGATCGAGGCGGTTCGCGCCAGGCCCATCGTGTCGTTCGGCTTGTCGGCATAGTAGTCGTAGGGGAACACGTGGACGTGCAGGTCCGTCGTCTCCATGATCCGGAGATGCGCCTGGTTGGCCTGGGCGCGCGCCGAGAACGGGTGCAGCATCACCAGCCCGCCGGCGGCGGCGCTGCCGGCCAGGAAACGGCGGCGGGACATGTTCAAGAGCATTTCGGCCATGCGACTTCTCCCTGATCTGGTTCTCGAAACCTGGCGCCGTGCTGGCCCCATACCATCAGAGCGGTGTGACAGAAGCGCGACGCGCTGCGATGTCGAACGCCGGCACGATCATTTGCCGGCGAAACCCTACGCCAGTTCCGGCTTCATGCCTATGGCCGTCCGGTCGATCACCTCGCGCAGCGCGAAGGAGGAGTTGATCTTGGTGACATGCGGCAGCGCCGTCAGCCATTCCTTGTGGATGCGCTCGTAGTCCTGCAGGTCGCGCGCCGCCACCCGCACGATGTAATCGTATTCGCCCGACATCAGGTGGCAGGACAGGATGTTGGGGCAGCGCTTCACCGCCGCCTCGAAATCCGACAGCGTCTTCTCGAACTGCCCCGACAGCGAGATATGCACGATCACCGTCATCTGGTGCCCGAGGACCGCGTTGGAGAGGCGCGCGTGATAGCCCTTGATGACGCCGGTCTTCTCCAGATTGTCCAGCCGGCGCGAGCAGGCGGACTGCGACAGGCCGACCTTCTCCGCCAGCGTGGCGTTGGACATGCGGCCGTCCTTCTGCAAGGCATCGAGAATGGCGATATCGATCTTGTCCAACGCCATTGTTCGAATTTCCTTCGGCAGGATGCGTTTTCAGCGCAATGAATAGCGGCCAAAGCCCCATCAGGCAACGGCGATCGCAAACCCATTCGACGGCGTTTGTGCTTGAATGCCTTCCCGAAGGTGAGGAGGAATGGCCATGCGCGTCGGTTGCCCGAGGGAAATCAAGAACCATGAATACCGTGTCGGCCTGACGCCGGGCGCGGTCCGCGAATATGTGGCCCACGGCCACGAGGTGCTGGTCGAGACCGGAGCCGGAGCCGGCATCGGCGCCGACGACAACGCCTACCGCGCCGCCGGCGCCAAGGTCGCGGCCACGGCCGCCGACGTGTTCGCCCGCTCGGACATGATCGTCAAGGTCAAGGAGCCGCAGCCGGCCGAATGGGCGCAGCTTCGCGAGGGCCAGATCCTCTACACCTACCTCCACCTCGCGCCGGACCCTGAGCAGACGAAGGGCCTGCTGGCGTCCGGCGTCACGGCGATCGCCTACGAGACCGTGACGGACGATCGCGGCGGCCTGCCCCTGCTGGCCCCGATGTCCGAGGTGGCGGGCCGCCTCTCCATCCAGGCCGGCGCGACGGCGCTGCAGAAGGCCAATGGCGGGCGCGGCGTGCTGCTCGGCGGCGTGCCCGGCGTGCTGCCGGGCAAGGTGGCCGTCATCGGCGGCGGCGTCGTCGGCCTGCATGCGGCGCGCATGGCGGCGGGCCTGGGCGCGGACGTCACCATCCTCGACCGCTCGATCCCGCGCCTGCGCCAGCTCGATGATCTGTTCGGCGGCCGGGTGCACACGCGCTACTCCACCGTCGAGGCGCTGGAGGAAGAGTGCTTCTCGGCCGATATCGTGGTCGGCGCGGTGCTGATCCCGGGCGCCGCCGCGCCCAAGCTGGTGACGCGCGAAATGCTGTCCGGCATGAAGCAGGGCGCGGTCCTGGTCGACGTCGCCATCGACCAGGGCGGCTGCTTCGAGACCTCGCACGCCACCACCCATGCCGAACCCACCTATGTGGTCGACGGCATCATCCACTATTGCGTGGCCAACATGCCGGGCGCGGTTCCCGTGACCTCCGCCCATGCGTTGAACAACGCGACGCTGCACTACGGCCTCCAGCTCGCCGACAAGGGCCTGAAGGCCATCGTCGACGACGCCCATCTGCGCAACGGCCTCAACGTCCATCGCGGCCGCATCACCAACAGGGCCGTGGCCGAATCGCTCGGCTACGAGCTGGCCGAGCCGAAATCGGTTCTCGCCGCCTGAGCCTTTCCAGGGCCTGTTTGCAGCAGTCCCGACCCGCCGGTCTTGTGCCGGCGGGTTTTCTTTTGCGCCGGTCTCAATTTGGCCCGAACCCCGCGCTTCCTGCCCGGCGGGCAAAAGGCGGGGATTTCCATGATCGAAGCAGGCGGAGCGCGCCGTGGCTGAGCTTGGCGCGGGAGGCGCCATCCTCGTCCTGATCGGCCTTTTCTATGCGATAGCCGCGATCGTCACGATCCGCGTCGGCGCGATCAACATGCTGATGACGAACGCGCTGTCGTCGCTCTCGTCGGTCGAGCCCCGCGTTCAGGCGGCGGAGCGCAACCGCGGCTGGCTTCTCGGTCTGATGGCGGTGCTCTACGGCGCGGGCGGCATCCTGCTCGTCTTTCGCCTCGACATCGCCGCCGCCCTCTTCGCGCTCTCGGCGGTGGTCTACGCGCTCTACCTCCACTGGATCGCCCCGAAATTCCTCGATCCCTGGGATCCGCCCGAGGAACCCGGCCGGTCCTCGACGAAAAATGCCTTTTTTCTCTATCTCGGCGCGACGGCCGTCGTGCTGGCGGCATGGCATGCCGGCGCGCTCGCGCCCCTGTCCGGGCAGAACCCATGGGTGGTGGCCGGCGCGGCGGCGCTCGTGCTTGCGCTTGCCATCTACGCGCTGCATGCCTTCTCGCCGTGGCGGCGTTATCCCAGCGTCGCGCTGTCCATGGATGACGGCCTGTCGCAGCCGCTGCCGCAAAAACTGGTCATGACGCCCGGCTGGGACGGAACCGGGCTGGTCGACGCGGCCGACGGCGAGCCGATCTGGTATTCCCTGTCGGAAAAAGACATGCCGCAGGCCGACTGGCAGGACATCACCGCCTGGAACGACCTGTTTCGCGACATGGCGGACCCCGACGATCCGCTCGGCCAGTGGTTTCGCGTTCCCGACGCCGAGAAGCGCCTGGAGGAAGCCGGCCGTCCGGTCTTCGAGCGCCTCGCGAGGCGTCTCGGCGCGGACCGCATCGCCTTCGAGCCGAAGCCGCGCCCGAACCATCCGCAGGTGGAATTCTCCGCCTGCCGCATCTTCATCGACGCCAACGGCGACCCGCTGCAGCGCATCGAGGGAGACGCCCATCGCTTCCTCGCGCCGGTGCGCGCCGGCATCTCGTGGTCGCTGGCCAACGCGCTCGGCGACTGGGCCTTCCGCTATGGCGATCGCCTCGATCCCGACGATATCGACGCGCCGCCGAACTGGACGCCGCTAGAAGAAGCCGCGCACCGGGCGGAAGGCCGGGCGCTGGCGGAGCGCCTGGCGCGCGAGCTCGCCGCGACCGGGCGCACACACGTCGCCGTCTGGTACGATCCCTACGGCACGGGCGCCGAGCGCATCAGCGCGTGACGAGGCCCGCCCGCTCCTCCGGCGAGAGGGGCCGCACCGTCTCCGTCTGCTGCCCGATGGGCGAGAAGCCGAGCTTCTGGTAGAGCGGCAGCGCCGCCGGATGGTCGAGCGTGCAGGTCTGAACCGACACCCGGCGCGGATGGTGCGACCACGCCGCCTCGATCGCCGCGCCAAGGAACCAGCGGCCGAGCCCCTGCCCGGTCGCATGCTCCATCAGCCCGAAGAAAGCCAGCTCGGCCGTGTCCGGCGCGTGCATGCGGATCTCGAAGAAGCCGGCCGGCGCGCCGTCCAGATAGAGCACGCCGATGTCGCTCCTGTCGATCATCGCGGCCAGCGCGTCGTCGGAAAGCCTGAGCGCGTTGACCCAGTGCCATTTGCGCCCGACCCGGTCCATCAAATAGCGATAGAAATGCAGCGGCATGTCCTTCGCCCTCAACAGGGCGATCTGGCGGTTGGACGGCGCGTGCGGATAGGTTCGCGGCGGCGCGGCCATCTCCAGGAAGGTCACCGTGACTTGGATCGGCCGGAGAGCGGCCTCGCTCACGGTTTCGCCGGCCCGGTTTCGACCGGCGTGTCGGCGCGCCCGCCCCACTCCGTCCAGGAGCCGTCGTAAAGCTTGTTGTCGCGGTGGCCGAGCGTCTCCAGCGCCAGCGTCAGCACCGCCGCCGTCACGCCCGAGCCGCAGGAGGTCACGACCGGCTTCGACAGGTCGACGCCGGCCTGCTCGAACGCCTTGCGCAAATCCTCGGGCGGCAGCAGGCTGCCGTCGCGCGCCAGCGACGAGGCCGGGATGTTGCGCGCGCCGGGCATGTGGCCACCGCGCATGCCGGCGCGCGGCTCCGGCTCCTGCGCCGTGAAGCGGCCCGCCGGGCGCGCGTCGGCGATCTGGCGCTCTCCGCCGCCGACGATGCCTTGCATCTCCTCGAACGAGGCGACGCGCTTTTCGTCGAACTCGGCGTGGAAGACGCAGGGCGCGACCTTGGTCGGCTCGGCCGTCACCGGCTTGCCGGCCGCCTTCCAGCGGTCCAGCCCGCCGTCGAGCAGGAACACCTGGAACACGCCCATGGTGCGGAACATCCACCAGACGCGCGGCGCGGAAAACAGGCCGGGCCCGTCATAGACGACGATGGTGTCGTCGGCCGAGATGCCCATCGAGCCGACATGGCGCGCGAAGGTCAGCGCGTCGGGCAGCGTATGCGGCAGCTTCGACTCCGGGTCGACCACCGCGTCCTGGTCGAAGAACACCGCACCGGGAATGTGCGCGGCTTCGTACTCGGCCTTGGCGTCCCGCTTCTGCGCCGGAAGATACCAGGAGGCGTCGACGATCGACAATCCCGGCTTGCCGAGATTCGCCTCCAGCCAATCCGCGTCGACGATGAAGCTGCTTTCCTGCGGCACGGGCGTTCTCCTGTCTCGCCGGCTGGTGTCGCCCGACCTTAGGACGCCCGGCGGCTTCGCGAAAGGCCCGCCGCCGTCTCGGTCTTCGTCAGGCCGCCGTCTCGAACGGGATTTCGATGTCCGGCGTCGTCTCCAGCCAGCGCGGCGTCGGCAGGTTCCTGGAGCGCAGGAAATCCGGGTTGAACAGCTTCGACTGATAGCGCGTGCCGTAGTCGCACAGCACCGTCACGATGGTGTGCCCCGGACCCAGCTCGCGCGCCAGCCGGATCGCGCCGGCGATGTTGATGCCGGTCGAGCCGCCGAGGCACAGGCCCTCCTCCTGCACGAGGTCGAAGATGATCGGCAGCGCTTCCTCGTCCGGGATTTGGTAGGAGAAATCCGGCGTGAATCCTTCCAGATTGGCGGTGATGCGCCCCTGCCCGATGCCTTCCGTGATGGACGAGCCCTCCGCCTTGAGCTCGCCCGTCGTGTAATAGCTGTGCAGCGCGGCGCCCAGCGGGTCGGCCAGCGCGATCCTGACGCCGCCGTTCCGGGCCTTCAGCCCCAGCCCGACGCCGGCCAGCGTGCCGCCCGTGCCGACCGCCGAGACGAAGCCGTCGACCTTGCCGCCCGTCTGGCTCCAGATTTCCTGGGCCGTCGTCTCGATGTGGCCCTGCCGGTTGGCGACGTTGTCGAACTGGTTGGCCCAGATCGCGCCGCTGGCGCTTTCCCGCGCTAGCTTTTCGGCCAGCCGGCCGGAAACCTTCACGTAGTTGTTGGGGTTCTTGTAGGGCACGGCCGGAACCTCCAGCAGGTCGGCGCCCAGCAGCCGCAGCGCATCCTTCTTCTCCTGGCTCTGCGTGTCGGGGATGACGATCACCGTGCGGTAGCCCAGCGCCTTGGCCACCACGGTCAGCCCGATGCCGGTGTTGCCTGCGGTGCCCTCCACGATGACGCCGCCGGGTCCGAGCAGTCCCCGCTTCTCGGCATCGCGGATGATGAACAGCCCGGCGCGGTCCTTCACCGACTGGCCGGGGTTCATGAATTCGGCCTTGCCGTAAATCTCGCAGCCCGTGATCTCCGACGCCCGCCTCAGCCGGATCAGCGGCGTGTTGCCGATCGTGTCGATCACCGATGTCTGCATTGCGTGGCGCCTTCATCCTTTTCGCGCCGCGACCCTAAGAATCCGGGACCGGGGTTTCAAGAATGGTTTTTCCGGGATTCGGCACTTTCCGACATGTTCATTCTCATCGGCCAGGCAAACCGCGACCGTTTCCCGATTTCCGTCCCTGTCATCTGGCTCTAAGACTGCCTGCGGGGATCAGGGTGGAAACCGTTCATGACGACCTACAGGGCCGATCCGAAGCACGGAATCGCATGGGTGACGGGCGGCAGCACCGGCATCGGCAGGGCGCTGGCGCTGCAACTCGCCCGCGCCGGCTACACGGTGGCGGTTTCGGCGCGCTATCTCGATCCCCTCGACGGGCTGATCCGCGAGGCCTCCGCCTTCGGCGGCCGCATCGCGGCCTTTCCCTGCGACGTGACGGACGAGGCGCGCATGGCCGAAACGGTGGCCCGCATGGAAGAGATGCTCGGCCCCGTCGTGCTGGCGGTCTTCAACGCCGGCACCTACGCGCCGGTGCGCGGCGAGGACCTCGATATCGCCGCCTTCCGCCGCGTCTACGAGGTCAACGTCTTCGGCGTCCTGAACGGGCTGGCACCCGTCGTCCGGCGCATGCGCGACCGCGGACGCGGGCAGATCGTGCTGATCGGCTCGGCCACCGCCTGGTTCGGCCTGCCCCTGGCCGCGGCCTACGGCTCGTCCAAGACCGCGCTGAACCGCATCGCGGAATCGCTGCGGCACGACTTCGTCAAGCTCAACATCCGCATCCAGGTGGTGAATCCCGGCTTCGTGGAGACGCCGCTGACCGAAGGGCTCGAAGTGTCGCAGCCGGGACTGATGTCGGCGCGCACGGCCGCCGCGCGCATCGCCCGGATCATCGCCAAAGGCGGCTTCGAGACCAGTTTTCCGCGCCGCCTCACCTGGTGGGTGCGCCTGCTGGCGCCGATGCCGGCCGGCATACGCCACCGCGTCGTCGCGTTCGTCACGCGATGGAACGGCTTTCCGCCGAAACCCGGCCTGCGCCGGCCGGACGAGTGACGCTCAGGCCGGGTCCGGCCGCCGCCGGCGACGGCCGGGCTTTGGCCCGGCGGCCTGCGCCCGCGCGGCGCGCTCGACATGCTCGGCCTCGCTTCGGTCGTCGTCGCTCGGCCACGCCGCCACCTTCCTGGCCTTGTGCTGCACCTGACGCGGCAGGAAGGCGATCTCGATGCCCTCCCGCTCGAACGTGTCGACGATCGAGAACAGCACCTCGTTCTGCACGGTTCCGCCGTCGCTGAGATCTGCCAGGTAGATCATCACCTGGAACTTCATGCCGAGGTCGCCGACGGAATCGAAGGAGACGACCGGCTCGGGATTCTTCAGTCCCTGCGGCTGCGCGCGCGCGATCTCCTGCAGCAGCGCGTGCACCTTGCGCGGATCGGCGCCGGCGGCCACCACGACGGGAATGTCCAGCCGCCGCACGCGGTTTCGGTGCGTCCAGTTGCCCACCGCGCTGTTGATCAGCTCCGAATTCGGCAGCATCACCGTCTGCCGGCGGAACGTCTCGATCTCGGTGGCGCGCACGCTGATCTTCTTGACGATGCCCTCGGCGCTGCCGGCGACGATCCAGTCGCCCACCTTGAACGGCCGCTCGGCCAGCAGGATCAGACCGGAGACGAAATTGTTGACGATGTTCTGCAGGCCGAAGCCGATGCCGACGGACAGCGCGCCGGCGACCAGCGCCAGGCTGGACAGGTTGATGCCGGCCGCCGACACGGCGAGCAGCGCGGCGATCGACAGGCCCGCATAGCCGACGACGAGGCGGATCGAGTTGCGCACGCCCGCATCGACACGCCCGCGCGCGAGCACCCGGCCGTCGAGCCAGGCCTGGAACCAGCGCGTCAGGAAATAGCCGAGCGCGAAGATCACCGCGCCGGTGAGGAAGCCGCCCGGCGAGAAGGTGAAGCCGCCGAGCTGGATGCCGTCCTCCAGCCGCTGCACCCAGGCCTGGATGTCGCCCGGCTGGAAACCCCATTGCAGCAGGATGAAGGGAAGGCCCACGGCCACGATCAGGAGATTGATCACGATCGAGCAGAACAGGCCGAACTTCTCCAGCCCCGCTTCGTCAAAGCCGAAGCGGCCGACGAGCCTGCGGCCGACGGAGGTATGGGCGAGCGAGCCCTCGTCCGACATGGCGCGGGTGGACAGGAAGCCGATATACATGGTCGCCACGATCGCGCCGGTGACGACGACCTGCTGCGAGATGAAGCGCGCTAGCCCGATATAGCCCGCCAGCGACGCCATGATCGCGGCCGCGCCGACC
Source organism: Mesorhizobium sp. (assembly GCA_027492275.1). GTDB lineage: Bacteria > Pseudomonadota > Alphaproteobacteria > Rhizobiales > Rhizobiaceae > JAPUFC01. The sequence continues at coordinate 12,994 of JAPUFC010000088.1, forward strand.
ACGTAGAGCAGCACGCGGATGCTGAGGGGCCAGCACTTCGGCCGCTCCTCGGCGTCGGCGAACGGCTTCACCCGCGCGATCATGATGACCAGCAGGCCGGTGATGACGTTGGCCACCAGGCTCTTGCCGATGGTCAGCGCCAGCGGCGCGGCCATCATCGCGTAGATGACGCCCAGGAAGTAGTCGAGCCCGTTGAAGATGGCGGTCGCCGAAATCAGCGCCAGCAGCGGCCGGGCCGCCCGGTCCTCGACGGGAATGAGCCGCCAGGCCGGCAGGCCGGGCGACAGCGCGGCGCTGCCCAGCGCATGCACGTAGTAGACGATCGCCGCGACGTAGAAGAAGGCGGCGAGCATCTGCCCGACATCGCCGCGCAGCACGCCGAAACTGTCGTAGAGCAGCCAGACCAGCGCGAAGAACACCGACAGCGCCGCCGTCGACAGCAGCGTCGACCAGAAGGCCACCGACAGGCGGCTGAGATAGGACGGGTCGGTGATCGCCCGGTTGGGACTGAGGATCGGGCCGAACAGGCGCCGCGAGGCGATCTGCATCACCAGCGCCGTGCCGAAGGCCAGAAACGTCGCCCCCAGCATGGCGCGCAGCTTGAACTGGAGCGCGAAGCCGAGCCACGACGACAGCGTGTCGTAGAGCTGAAGATGCGTCCTCTTCGCCGCGCTGACGACCTCGCCGGCCAGCGCGTAGTCGATGTGGTAGCGCTTCGTCAAAAGATTCTGGAACAGGTCGCGCCTGATGGCGGCTATGTCGCCGATCAGCCCGTTGACGCGCGCGATCATGGTCTGGCCGACGCCGACGGTCGCGTTGATCTCCGCCTTCTCGGCGGCGAGGATTTCGCGTTCCGAGGTGACGATGTCGGGTTCGGCCGGCTGGCCCTCCGCCGGCGGCGGCCCGAGCTGCTCCAGCCGGGCGTTGATCTGCGACAGCCTTCCGTCGAACGAGCGCGCGCCCGCTTCGAGCTTTTGCAGCAGTTCCTCAAGCCGCAGCCTGATCTCGACCAGACGCGAATCGTTCTCCCGCTCGCGCTCGATCTCGCCCTGCAGGCGGTCGATCTGCTGGCCGATGTCGTCCATGATCTGCCGCTGGTCGGCGATCATCCGGCCGGTCTCGCCGCCCGGGCGGCCGAGCCCCTGCGCCCATCCGGCCTGCGGCACGGTGGCCGCCAGCACGATCAGAAGGGCGAGCAGCGGTCTGATGAAGACGGAGATCATCGCGCGGATATTTCGGTACTTTCGGGCAAAGCTAAGGACGCGCCGCATCAATAGTGGGCGCCGCGGCGCTCCGCAACCGCGAGCCGCGCTCCGTCAGTCGTGGAACGTCGTCCACTCGTCCACCGGCGCGCGATCTGTGCGCAGGTCGTTTTCCGGCTTGGAGGTGTCCTCGTAGCCCAGCGCCATGCCGCAGATCACCACCTCCTCGGGCGGGATGCCGAGCACCGGGCGCAACTGGTTGTGATAGGGCGCGAAGGCCGCCTGCGGGCAGGTGTGCAGGCCCCTCGCCCGCGCCGCGATCATGATGTTCTCGAGGAACATGCCGTAGTCGATCCACGAGCCGGCGTTCAGCCGCCGGTCGATGGTGAAGATCATGCCCACGGGCGCGTCGAAGAAGGTGAAGTTGCGGTCGTGCTGGGCGCGCATCTGGTCGACGTCGCGCTTGGCGATGCCGAGCGCGCCGTAGAGGTCGAAGCCGACCTTGCGGCGGCGCGACAGATAAGGCTCGAAGAACTTGTCGGGATAGTAGCGGTACTCGTCCCACTTCGCCTTCTCGACGCGGATGCCGCATTTCAGCACCGCGTCCGCCACCGCCTGCCTGGCGGCGCCGGTCACCACGTAGACGCGCCATGGCTGCATGTTGGTGCCGGACGGCGCGCGCGAGGCGACGGCCAGGATCTCGCGCAACACGGACCGCTCCACCGGCTCCGGCAGGAAGGCGCGTATCGACCGGCGCGACAGGATCGCCTCGTCGACCACGGCCGTGTCGTCGAGCCCCAAAGGCTTGTTGTCTGGTGACAGCATGCAGTCCGCGCCCCGAATCCCCGCGGGTTGCCCGCACCACGGTTCATCCTCGAGCCTTGGCACTCGCCCGGCGAGTCGGCAAGTAACTCTTCCTCCCGAGCTGAAAGGTGACTTGATCCGCCGGCCCGGCCCGCCGCCAGGAGCCACCCTGGACCAAGCGATTCCCGCTCCGCCCGGCCTTGGCATCGCCCGGCGCGCGACTACCTTCGGCGTTCAACGCAAGCAGCGAATCGCCATGCCTTCGCCGTCCGACCGCATCTCCGGCATCGTTCCCTCCGGCAAGGATGGCTGGGAGGTGCATTTCGCCGCCTGGAAGCGCCGCGAGGCCGGCGAGCCGATCATCATGCTGTCGATCGGCGATCATGATTTCGACACGCCCTCGCCGACCGTCGAGGCCTGCGTGACGGCGGTTCGCGCCGGCCATCACCATTACACGCAGCTTCCCGGCATGCCGCGCCTGCGCGCCGCCATGGCCGGCGTCGCCACGCGGGCGACCGGCGTCGAGACGGGCGCCTCGCAGGTCATCGCCACGCCGGGCGGCCAGGCCGCGCTCTACGCCGCCGTGCAGGCCACCCTCGATCCCGGCCGGCACGCGGTCGTCGTCGCGCCCTACTATGCCACCTATCCCGGAACCTTCCGCGCCGCCGGCGCGAGCTTCACCGTGGTCGAGGCCCGCGCCGAGGACGGCTTCCAGCCATCGGCCGACGCGATCGCGGCGGCGTTGCAGCCTGAAACGCGCGCGATCCTCATGAACACGCCCAACAATCCCACCGGCGCGGTTTATTCGCGCTCCGCGCTGGAGGGGATCGCCAGGCTATGCGTCGAGCGCGACCTCTGGCTGCTGTCGGACGAGGTGTACTGGGCGCTTGCCGGCGACGGCCACCTGTCGCCGCGCGCCTTGCCCGGCATGGCGGAGCGAACGCTGGTCATCAACTCCATGTCCAAGAGCCACGGCATGACCGGCTGGCGTATCGGCTGGCTCACCGGTCCGGAAGGCATCATCCGCCTGCTCGTCAGCCTGAACCTCGTCTCGACCTACGGGCTCGCCGATTTCGTGTCGCGCGCCGCCGCCGAGGCGCTGGAGAACGACTATGGCGTCGCGGAAATCGCCGCGCGCTATGCGGCGCGGCGCACCGTCTTCCTCGACGCCCTGCGCGGCCTGAACGAGGTCACCGTGCGCGGCTCGGAGGGCGGCATGTATGTCATGCTCGACATCCGCGCGGTCGAGCCGGACTGCGAAAAATTCGCCTGGGCGCTGCTGGAGGCCGAGCAGGTGGCGGTGATGCCGGGCGCCAGCTTCGGCGACGCCGCCGCCGGCCATGTGCGCATCAGCCTGTGCCAGCCGGAACCGGTCCTGCTGGACGCCGCGCAGCGCTTCCGCCGCTTCGTCTCGACTTACAAAGACTAACCGTCGGCCCGCATCGCGCTTTCGTGCCAGCGCCGCAGGAGCAGATGGGAGACCAGCGTCAGCACGAGAAAGATGACGATGCCGGCGAAGGAGATCAGCAGCAGCGCAGCGAACAGGCGCGGCGCATTGAGCCTGTAGCCGGCCTCGACGATGCGCGAGGCCAGCCCCGACTGCTGCCCCGCCGCGCCGGCCACGAACTCCGCCACCACCGCGCCGATCAGCGACAGGCCGCCGGCGATGCGCAGGCCGCCGAGGAAATACGGCATCGCGGCCGGCAGCCGCAGCAGGCGCAGCTCCTGCCAGCGGCTGGCGCCATTCAGCCGGAACAGGTCGGTGAGGTTGCGGTCGACCGAGTTCAGCCCCAGCGTGGTGTTCGACAGGATCGGGAAGAAGGCGACGATCCAGGCGCACAGCAGGAGCTTTGCCGTCTGGTTGTCGACATAGATGTTGATGAGCGGGAACACCGCAACGATCGGCGTCACCTGAAGCACGATGGCGAAGGGGAAGAACGACATCTCCACCCATTTCGACTGCGCGAACAGCACGGCCAGCCCGACGCCGCCGACGACGGCCAGGACGAGGCCGAGGAAAGTGATCTTCAGCGTCACCAGCAGCGAGGAGAAGAGCAGCGGCCAGTCGGCGACCAACGTGTCCAGCACCGCGCCCGGGCGCGGCAGGATGTAGCGCGGGATCGCGTTCCACACGCAGACGCGGTCCCACAGCCAGATGGCGACGAGCATGATGGCGACGGGCAGCAGCCAGCGGCCCACACGCTCCAGCCGCGCCGCGCGCACATGCGCCGCCGCCTCGGCATCCAGCCCCGCGCCGCCGTCAGGCGCGGACACGGGCATCTCCCGCGGCGGCGTTCATCGCCTCGCCCAGCACATGCGACACGTCGCGGCATAGCGCGGCATAGGGCGGCGACGTGCGGAACGCCTCGTCGCGCGGGAACGGCGCGTCCACCGCGATCTCGCGATGGATGCGGCCGGGCCGGCCCGTCATCACCGCGATCCGGCTGGACAGGAACACGCTCTCGAACACCGAATGGGTGACGAACACCACCGTCAGGCTCTGCTCCCGCCACAGATCCAGCAGGTCGCCGTTGAGGCGGAAGCGGTTGATCTCGTCCAGCGCGGCGAACGGCTCGTCCATCAGCAGCAGGCGCGGTTTGGTCGCGAGCGCCCGCGCGATCGACACGCGCATCTTCATGCCGCCGGACAGCTCGCGCGGCACCGCCGCCTCGAAGCCCGAAAGCCGGACCAGCTCCAGCGCCTGCGCGACCGCCGGTCCGGCATGGCCCCGCGAAACGCCGCGCAGGCGCAGCGGCAGCCACACATTGTCGAACACGCTCGCCCAGGGCAGCAGCGTCGGCTCCTGGAAGACGAAGCCGATGTCCGGCATCCCCTGCCGCCAGTCCAGCGAGCCGGCCGTCGGCGACAATAGCCCGGCGATCATTCGCAGCACCGTCGACTTGCCGCAGCCGGACGGGCCGAGCAGGGTCAGGAAATCGCCGTCGCGAAGGGCCAGGTCGACCCCGCCAACGCCGGTGACGCGGTTCGAGAACGTCTTGACCACGCACCGCAGCGACAGCAGCGGCTGCCCGCCCTCCTCGTCCTCCCGCATGGCAGACAAGGGCGCGCGCCGCCTACGGCTTCAGCTCCACCCCGACGCCCTTGTTCACGAACCGCAGCGTATAGGCGCGGCTGATGTCGATGCCCGCCGGCGCCACCCTGGCCTTGACCATCATGTCGTAGAAATCCTGCATGCGCTCGTCCGTCATGGCGCCGATGCCGAGCTGTTCGGAATCCCCCGAATCGACGATGCCGTAGCTCTTCATCTTCTCCAGCGAGAAGCCGAGCTGTTCGTCGGTCATGTCGGGATTGTCCTTCTTGATCATGGCGTTGGCGGCCTTGTTGTCGCCGTAGAGATAGCTGTACCAGCCCTTCGCCGAGGCTTCCACGAAGCATTGCACGGCTTGCGGCCGCGCGTCGATCGTCGCCTGCATCGTCTCGACCGTGGTCGAATAGGTGCTGAAGCCGTAGTCCGCCAGCAGGAAGAGATTGGGCTTGAAACCGCCCGCCTTCTCCGCCGCGAGCGGCTCGGAGGTGACGTAGCCCTGCTGGATCGCCTTCGGGTTGGCGACGAAGGCGGCCGGGTTATAGGTGTAGGGGACGCGCCTGCCGGCATCGAAGCCGTAGTCGGTGACCAGCCACTGGAAGAAGCTCTGGAAGCCCTCGTCGCCGATGATGTACTGCGTGGCGTTCCTGAGGCTTTCCCAGCTATCCAGCCCCTGGCCCGGATGCGCCATCAGCACCTGCGGGTCCTTCTGGAAATGCGCCGCCACGACCACCAGCGGGATGCCCTCGCGCACGGCGTCGAAGGCCTGCAGCATGTTGCCGCCCATGTAGAAATCGATCTTCCCGGCGAGCAGCAGCGGCCGTCCGGCCACCTGCGGCCCGCCCTGCCGGATCGTCACGTCGAGGCCGCAGGCCGCATAGCTGCCGTCGGCCAGCGCCTGATAGTAGCCGCCGTGCTCCGCCTGCGCGAGCCAGTTGGTCATAAAGGTGACCTTCTCCGCCGCCGGCGCGTGCGAGGCGAAGGCGAGGCACGCCGCCGCCGCGGCAAGCCCGAGCGCCGCATTCCCGATCCTCGCCGCCATCGAAGCCCCTCTGTTTTCGCTGCGGCGGCCATCGTGCCCCAATCGGGCGGTTTGGTCCATATTTGCTCTTTTCCCGCGCATCGCTATGGTCGCCGGCATTCAGCGGGGCGGCGGACATGGCGCGACGAATCTGGTGGGGCGATTTTCCGACGACCGCCTATCAAGCGGTCGACGCCGAGGCGACGATCGCCGTTCTGCCGGTGGCCGCCGTCGAGCAGCACGGGCCGCATCTGCCCCTGTCGACCGATGCCGACATCATGGCCGGCATGCTGGACGCGGTCTTCGAGCGCCTGCCGGCCGATCTGGATGCGCGCGTCTTGCCCGTGCAGGGCGTCGGCAAGTCGAACGAGCATCTGGCGCAGGCCGGCACGCTCAGCCTGTCGCCGTCCACCCTGATCGCGGCCTGGACGGAGCTCGGCGAAGCCGTGGCGCGGGCCGGCGTGAAGAAATTCGTCATCGTCACGTCGCATGGCGGCAACGAGGAGATCATGGGCATCGTGACGCGCGAGCTGCGCGTCCGCTTCGGCATGATGGCCGTCAAGACGAGCTGGGGCCGCTTCGGCGTTCCGGCCGGGCTCTATCCGGACGCGGAGATGCGCTACGGCATCCATGGCGGGGATCTGGAAACGTCGCTGATGCTCCACTTCCGCCCCGATCGCGTGGACATGGACGAGGCTCAGGATTTCCGCTCCAGCGTAGAGCGTGCGGAAAACACGTTCGCGCTGTTGCGCCCCACCGGCCCCCACGCCTTCGCCTGGATGGCGCAGGACCTGAACCCGCACGGCGTGGTCGGCGACGCGGCGGCCGCGACGGCGCAAAAGGGCCGGCTGACCGCCGCGCATCAGGCTGAGGGCTTCGTGCGCCTGCTCCAGGACATCCGCGCCGCGAAGCTGTCCGACTGGATCGTCTAGAGCGGTTCTGGTTTTCACGGAATCGGCAGAACCGCTCTATCTCTTTGTTTTAGCCGCATTTCCGGACGCAAAACCGCTTCGCACTTTTGCTGGAAATGCTCTCGTCAGCTCTCCAGCGCCAGTTCGAACGGCGCGCCCTCGAACGCTTCCGCGCCGCGCCCGATGCCGCGTATCGCCTCGACCATGCGCCCGCGCCTGTCCATCAGCGCGTCGGCCAGCGCGATCAGCCGCACGTTCGGCGTCGCCGTCGGCGAGGCGCGCCGCAACGCCGCCGCCAGCTCGAACTCGTCGCGTTTCGGCGACAGCGCGGCGGCCATGATGTAGGCCGAGGCGGTCGAGCGGCTGATGCCGGCATAGCAGTGCACGACCAGCGGCCTGGCGCGGCTCCAGTTCCGCGCGAAATCCAGCAGCGCCGCGACATGCTCCTGCCCGGGCAGCGTCATGCCCTCCTGCGCCTCGGCGATGTCGTTCATCGACAGGCGCAGATGGTGTTCCGCCAGGATGGAGGCCGGCCGCACCACCGGCGTGCCGGCGTTGATGAGCGTGATCAGCCGTTCCGCGCCGGTTCCCGAAACCGTCTCCTCGATCTTCGACAGGGGGCAGACATGGATCATTTTTGTCCTCCTGTTTCCCGCAAAGCCAGGGCGGTCGCCAGCCGATCCCATTCGGTCTCCGACCCAGGCAGGCCGAACCGCAGCTCGCGCGGCCGGTCGCGGAAGCGCCGCACGAGGATGCCTGCCTCGCCGAGCGCCCGGAAGATATCGTCCGCGTTCCCGGCGGTGACGTGACGGAACAGGCTCGTGCCGCCGTCCACCATCACCCCGTGCTCGCCGAGCATGCCGTCGAGCCGCGCCGCTTCCGCCTCCAGCCGCGCCCGCATGGCTTCCTGCCAGCCCGTATCGGACAGCGCATGCAGCCCGTATTCGAGCGCCATGCCCGACACCGCCCATGGTCCGAACGCGGCATCGAGCTTTTGCACGATCGCGGCCGATGCGACGGCGAAGCCGAGCCGCAGGCCGGCGAGGCCGAAGAACTTGCCGAAAGAACGCAGCACCACGATGGTGCCCGCATCCACGTCGCCGCACAGCGACTGCCCGCGCGGCCCGACATCCATGAACGCTTCGTCCACCACCAGAAGCCCGCCACGCCGCTCCAGCCGGCCGGCGAGATCGAGCAGGCTTTCGCGCGAAACGATCCGGCCGTCGGGATTGTTCGGGTTGACGACGACGGCGATGTCCGCCGCCTCCAGCCACGAGATGTCTGCCGTCTCCTCCACTCGATGGCCGGCAAGCGCGGCCGCGTGCGCGTGCTCGGCATAGGTCGGTCCGAGCACCACGGCCCTGCCCGGCGGCCTGAGCCCGTAGACGCGCGGCAAGAGGATCTGCGTGCCCGGCGCGGGCAGCAAGTCTTCCGCCCGCGGCGCGCCATAGGCTCGCGCCGCTACGCCGGCGAGTTCGCGCGCCAAGCCCGGCTCGGGCAGCCGTGTCAGCGCGGTGGCGGGCAGGTCCAAAAGCGGATAGGAGTGCGGGTTGATCCCGGTGGAAAGGTCGACCCACGGGGTCGGCGCTTGCGCGAAGAGTTCCCTCGCCCGCGCCAGACTGCCGCCGTGCTCGATCGCAGAGAAGCCTGTCCGACCGTCCGCCATGTCAGCTCCGCTCGCCTTCCTGTCGCTGCTGATCGAGCGGCTGTTCGGCTATCCCGACGCGCTTATAAAGGCCGTCGGCCATCCCGTCATCTGGATCGGCGCGCTGATCTCGGCGCTCGACCGCGCCCTCAACGGCGACACCGACACTCCCGGCCGCCGCCGGGCGATGGGGATCGCGGCGCTGATCGTCATCGTCGGCCTGCCGGCGCTGGCCGGCTGGCTCCTGCAATCGGCCTTCGGCCTGCTGCCCTTCGGTCTTTTTCTGACCGCCGTCGCCGCCGGCACGCTGCTGGCGCAAAAGAGCCTCCACGACCACGTGGCCGCCGTCGCCTCGGCGCTGGAACACGAAGGTCTCGCGGGCGGGCGGCGCGAGGTGGCGAAAATCGTCGGGCGCGATCCCGAGCAGCTGGACGAGGCCGGCGTGGCCCGCGCGGCAATCGAAAGCCTGTCGGAAAACTTTTCCGACGGTGTCGTCGCGCCGGCCTTCTGGCTCGCCGCGCTGGGGCTGGCCGGCGGCGCGGCCTACAAGGCCGCCAACACCGCCGATTCCATGATCGGCCATCGCACGGCGCGCCACGCGGCCTTCGGCTGGGCGGCGGCCCGCTTCGACGACCTGATCAACCTGCCCGCCTCGCGTCTCACGGCGCTGCTGATCGTCGGCGCGGCGGCGCTGTCGCGCGATGCCGACGCCGGCGCGGCCTGGCGCGCCATGCTGCGCGACGCCAAAAAGCACCGCTCCCCCAATGCCGGCTGGCCGGAAGCCGCCATGGCCGGCGCGCTCGGCCTCGCGCTGGCCGGCCCGCGCGCCTATCAAGGCGTCGTCGTGGAGGATGCGGTCATGGGCGACGGCGGCCGTCGCGACGCGGACGCCGCCGACATCCGCAAGGCGTTGCGCATCTTCGCCATCGCGGATGCGCTGCTGATCGGGGCGACGGGGCTGGCGGCGGTTGCCTTCCTGGCCTGACGCCCTCATCCCTTCGACATCCGGCCTAGAACTCGATTCCCTGCTGCGCCTTCACGCCGGCGGCGAAATGGTGCTTCACCGCGCCCATCTCGGTCACGAGGTCGGCCGCCTCGACCAGCGCCGGCCTGGCGTTGCGCCCCGTGACGACGACGTGGAGGTCCGGGCGGCGCGCCTTCAGCGCCGCCACGACGCTGTCCGTGTCGAGATAGTCGTAGCGCAGCGCGATGTTGAGCTCGTCCAGCACCAGAAGGCTGATCGTCGGGTCGGCCAGCAATTCGCAGGCCTTGGCCCAGGCGGCCTCGGCCGCCGCGACGTCGCGCTTCAGATCCTGCGTCTCCCAGGTGAAACCCTCGCCCATAGTGTGCCAGACGACGCGGTCGCCGAACGCGGCGAAGGCTTGCCTTTCACCGGTGTGCCACGCGCCCTTGACGAACTGCACCACGCCGACGCGCCGCCCGTAGCCCAGCATGCGCAGCGCCAGCCCGAAGGCGGCGGTGGTCTTGCCCTTGCCCGGTCCGGTGTTGACGATCAGCAGCCCCTTCTCGGCGATCGTCTTGCCCGCCACCTCGGCGTCCTGCACGGTCTTGCGCTTCGCCATCTTGGCGCGGTGGCGCTCGGCCTGCGTCTCGTCGATCTGTGTCATCTCACTTCACCGTCATCGGCAGGCCGGCGACCACGAACAGCACGCGATCCGCAAGCGCCGCCACACGCTGGTTGAGCCGCCCGGCCTCGTCGCGAAAACGCCGTGCCAGCGCATTGTCGGGCACGATGCCCATGCCGACCTCGTTCGACACCAGAACCCACGGCCCGCGCGGCGCCGACAGCACCGCCTCCAGCTCGCGCGAGGCCGGTTCGAGATCCGTCCCGGCCAGCAAATGGTTCGACAGCCACAGGGTCAGGCAGTCGACCAGCACCGGCCGCCCATCGGGAAGCCGCCGCAGCGCACCGGCGAGGTCGAGCGGAGCCTCCACCGTCTGCCATTCGTCGCCGCGCCGGGCGCGATGCGCGGCGATGCGCTCCGCCATCTCGCCGTCGAAGGCCTGTCCCGTGGCGATGTAGGTCCACGGGGCAGGCACGTCGGTGATCAGGCGTTCGGCATGCGCGCTCTTGCCCGAGCGCGCCCCGCCCAGCACCAGCGTCAGGCGGCCGGGCTCAGGCGAGCCGGCCACTGAGCCGTTCCGGCTCCGCCAGGAAGCGCTGGCGCAGCAGGCCCACCGCCGCGCCCAATACCAGCCAGAAAAGCAGGTTGGTGACCGTGACGGCGACGACGAAGCGGTGGTGCAGGTCGGCCGGCACCGGCGTCTCGTGCGTTTCCGGTTGCGGCGCGCCGATGATGTGCGGCGCGACCAGCAGAACGACGCCGAGGATCGACAGCGCCGCCGTGCCCCGGAAGGCGATCAGCGCCAGACCGGCGGCGGTCGCCGCGACCGTGCCGATCCACCACACCTGCCGCGCGAACAGGTCGGCGGCCGGCATGGCGGGCAGTTCCGGCGGCAGGCCGAGGCCCGGCGCCAGCGTGAACACGGCGAAGCCGGCAAAGCCCCAGAACAGGCCCTGCCGCCAGTTGGCGATGCCGCCGGCGAGTTCGGACGCGGCGATCAGAACCAGCGCGAAGCCGAGCCCGGTCACCACATTGGCGAGAACGTTGAAGGCGAAGCGCTCGAAGCCGTCGGCCGGCGCCCAGGCCTCGGCCTCATGCGAATGCGCCTCGGCGGCGGGAGCCGCCGGCGTCGCGGCGGCCGGGCCGTGGTCGTGCGCGGGCGCTTCAGCGCCCTCGTAGGTCTCGGCTTCCAGGATCAGCGGCACGGTAGCGAAGCTCTGCATCGCGGCCATCACCAGCCCGGCGAAAAGCCCGGCGATCGCCGCGGCGAACACGGCGTTGCGAAAGATCGTCATGGGATCGGCCTTTCCTCAGTGGCAGGGAAAAGCCATCGAATGGCGGTAGTCGTGCCCGGCATTGTGGACGACTTCCGCATGCGAGAAGCCGACGAAGCCGATCACGAAAAGCCCGAGCAGCGCGGTCAGCGCGAGCTGGGTCGCGCGCGATCCCGCCGAAGCGGATTCGCCCTGCGCGGTCTTGGAAACGGTAGCCATCGAAAAATCCTTTCGCCCTCCACCCGAGGGCAGCAAGAGTATGTCCCCGTCGCCGGCAGGTCTCCTGGCTCGCGGATAAGCGCCCTTTCCCGCCTTCCCGGAGCGGCTGCCCCAGTGGCTTGTCGGAAAAGGGCTACCGCCTACAGTTGCGGGGGCAGCCGCGGCATGGGGCCCGCCAGGACCCGCACCGCATTCCCTCTCGGTCCTTTCGGAACCGACGACGCCGCGACTATAGCGGGTTGCGTCGCCGCGGCAAAGCCCCGCGGGCTTGCCGTCGGCGGCCGCGCGGAAATATGCTGTCGCCGGACGGAAAGGCGGCGGCTTTGCAAATCAGGACATTCCAGGCTGACGACATCGAGGCCAACATCGACGCGCTGGCCGGGATCATGCAGGCCTGCGTCAACGGCGGCGCCAGCATCGGCTATGTTCCGCCCTTCGACAGGCAGGACGGCGAGACGTTCTGGCGGCAGAAGGTGCTGCCCGCCGTGGCGGATGGCGGCCGGCTGCTGCTGGTAGCCCTTGCCGGCGACGGCATCGCCGGCACCGTGCAGCTCGACCACGACACGCCGCCCAACCAGCCCCACCGCGCCGAGGTGCGCAAGCTGCTCGTCCATCCGGCCTTTCGGCGGCAAGGCATCGCACGGGCGCTGATGGCGGCGCTGGAGAGCCACGCCCGCCGGCTCGGCCGCAGCCTTTTGACGCTCGACACGCGCACGGGCGATTCGGCCGAGCCGCTCTACGCCTCCCTCGGCTACCGCACCACCGGCGTCATTCCCGGCTACTGCCGCGACACGGCGACGGCGCGTCTCGATTCGACGACGATCATGTACAAGCATCTGGATTCCGGCATTCCGCCGGCCGGCGGATTGGGCTAAGCCGTCCGGCAGCAACCGGCGGCAGCGCATGGACATCCAGACGACCCTTCCCGAACGGCGCGGCAGGCGCCGCATTGAGCTGCTCGACGTGGCGCGCGGCGTGGCGCTGGTCGCCATGGCCGTCTACCACTTCACCTGGGACCTCGAATTCTTCGGCTACGCGGAGGCCGGCCTCGCCGCCACCGGCGGCTGGAAGGTGTTCGCCCGCTGTATCGCCTCGTCCTTCCTGTTCCTCGTCGGCGTCAGCCTGATCCTGGCGCATGGCGAAACGATCCGCTGGCGACCGTTCTGGACGCGGTGGGCGATGATCGTCGCCTCGGCCGCGCTGATCACCGCAGTCACCTGGTATGCCACGCCCGCCACCTTCATCTTCTTCGGCATCCTGCACCAGATCGCGCTGGCCAGCCTGCTCGGCCTGCTGTTCCTGCGCCTGCCCGCGCCGCTCACGCTCGCGGCCGGCGCGGCCGTCATCGCCCTGCCCTTCTTCTTCCGTGCCGAATCCTTCGACCAGCCCTGGCTGTGGTGGACGGGCCTGTCGCCCATCAACCCGCGCTCCAACGACTTCGTGCCGCTGTTTCCGTGGTTCGGCGCGGTGCTGCTGGGCATCGCCGCAGGGCAGGTGCTGGTGCGGACCGGATGGAACGAACGGCTGGCCCGGCCGGCCGCGCCGCGCGTCGCGCGGCCGCTGCTGCTGGCCGGCCGCCACAGCCTCGCCTTCTACCTGATCCACCAGCCGGTCCTGATCGCCTGCCTGTTCCTGTACGCGCAGGTCTTTCCCGCGCCGGAGGTGCCGCAGGAAGCGCGCTTCACGAAGGCCTGCGAAGCCTCCTGCCTCGAAACGCGCGACAACGCGTTCTGCCCGCGCTACTGTGGCTGCATGCTGCAACGGCTCCAGACGGACGGCGCGCTGGAAAAGCTGGCCGCCGGGGACCGTAGCGAGACGTTCAGGAGCGCCGTCCAGGACCTGGCCGCTCTCTGCACGGGGCAGACGGACGACGCGCTGACGCAGGGAGGGCAGCAATGAGCGCAGCCGGGAATATCGGGACGCGGATTCCGTGGCCGCCGCTGCTCTACCTCGCGGCGATCGCCGCCGGCGTCCTGCTGCACGAGGTCTACCCGATGCCGTGGATCGGCCAGCCGCTCTCCGACATCCTGTTCGCCTTCGGCCTGCTGGTGCTGGCGGGCGGCGTCGCGCTGTTCGCCGCCGCGATCGCCACCATGCGGCGGGCTAAGACCGCCATCGACCCGCGCAAGGCGCCCGACCATCTCGTCACCGGCGGCCCCTTCACCATCTCGCGCAACCCGATCTATCTCGCCGACACCCTGATCGTGATCGGCCTCGGCCTGGTGTTCCAGGTCGCCTGGCTGGTCGTCGCCGCCCTTGTCGCGGCTCTCCTCACCACCCGGCTCGCCATCGTGCCGGAGGAGAAGGTGCTGGCCGAGCGCTTCGGCAAGCGCTACCGCGACTACGCCAGGCGCATCCGCCGCTGGATTTGACGCGGCAAGCGGTTAACCCTGCGGAAGACGTTGCGGCATCCGCGGGTGGAAAACTCGTTCCTGTGAAGCCATGATGCATCCGCTCCCGCACGGTTGGCGGACCGTTTGCGGGCGCAAACCGCAACGAGGAGGCCATCATGCTTGCCAAGGAACTGACCGTGCGCCTGACACGGTGGATGCCGCACGACTATTCCGAATCGCGCAACCACGTCCACGAGCTGGAATGGTATCTGTGGTTCGAGGGACGCGAGGCCTATCGCCTGTTCGACAAGGGGCCGAGCGACGTCGTCCCGCTGCCCGGCTATTTCGAGGGCGACTACTACCCGATCATCCATCCGCGCGTGGTGAACAACCGCTTCAAGGTGCGGCTCGTGGCGATCGAGCGCGACGGCCCGCAATGGCTCGACCCGGACGACCGGGCCAAGGGCGAAATCCAAATCGACCTGGACGAGCACGGGCCGTACACGACCTGGAGCGTCATCGCCGCCGATCCCGACAACACCGACCTCAACGTGCAGATCTGGTTCGACATCCTCGATGTCGACTATGTCGACGCGCCGGAGATCGTGAGCAACGACCCGCCGCGCATCGAGGACCGGCTGAACTGGCCCTATCCATGGGGCAACGACGTCGTCGTCTTCGAGCACGAGCGGGGCCTCGGCCGCCGGTCGGCGCTGCGGCTCACCGACGACCGGCGCGTGTCGCGAAAGGAAGTCTGGTCGACCACCGGCAATCCCGGCGCGCTGAAGAAATCGGTGCAGGACATTTATCGCTTCGGCGTCGGCCAGCTCGGCATCGCCAACGACACGATGAGCAGCATCTTCGTGCCGAAGCCGGCCGCCGGCCGGTTGAGCGTCACCGTGCACGACCACGATTTCGGCGATCCGCGTTTCGCCGGCGGAAGCAAGCGGGCCATCACGCGCTCGGGACTGTACCGGCTGGGCGATTTCGGACTGGACGACCGGGTCTCGGCGGTGGAGATCGTCCACACCTATCCGAAGCCGCGGCCGGGCGTCTGACGATCTCCGCGATACCGCGCCCGTTCCCGCGAAGGGCGGGCGCGAAAGGCATCAGGTGCCGACGCCGAGCTCCGCCAGCCGCTGCAGGCAGGAATCCTCCGCCTGGTCCAGTTCGGCGAGCGATTCCTCGATGTCCCGGCGTTTCTGGCGAAGCTCCTCGCGCTTCTCCTCGACGCGCCGGATCAGCAGCCGGAGTTGCCCGGCCTCCCCCGGCGGCTCCTTGTACATCTGGATGATCTCGCGGATCTCGCTGATCGAGAAGCCGAGCCGCTTGCCGCGCAGGATTTGCCGCACCAGATGCCGGTCGCTCGGCCGGAACAGCCGGGTCCGCCCGCGCCGCACGGGATGGATCAGCCCCTCGTCCTCGTAGAAGCGCAGGGTTCGGGTCGATATGCCGAACTCCCGCGTGAGTTCGGTGATGGTGTAATACTCCCGCATCGCCCCTCCGGAAGATTTCGGCCGGAAGCTGCACGGCATTTACGTAAAAGTCAATTCGCGACGGCCGGGTCCGGCGCGGCGGCCTTTGTCAGCCCAGATGCAGCCACCAGCTCGCCAGCCCCAGGAAGGTCAGGAAGCCGATCACATCCGTCGCGGTGGTGACGAAGATGGAGGACGAGATCGCCGGGTCGGCCCCCAGGCGGTGCAGGAGAAGCGGCAGCAGGATGCCGGCAAGGGCCGCCGCCAGCAGGGTTATGACCATCGCGACGGCGATGACCAGTCCGAGATCGACATTGTGGAACCAGACGCCGGCGATCGTGCCGATGCAGAACGCGATCACGATTCCGTTCAGCAGGCCCACCAGCACCTCGCGGCGGATGACCCGGCCCGAATTGTGGATGTCGAGGTCGCGGGTCGCAAGCGCCCGCACCGTCACCGTCATGGTCTGCGTGGCGGCGTTGCCCCCCAGCGAGGCGACGATGGGCATGAGCGCCGCCAGCGCCACCATCTGCTCGATGGTCGCCCCGAAGAAGCCGATCACGCTGGCCGAGATGAAGGCGGTGGCAAGATTGACGATCAGCCAAGGCACCCGCGAGCGCGAGGTGGAAAGCACCGTGTCGGACAGTTCCTCGTCGCCGACGCCGCCCATGCGCATGAGGTCTTCCGCCGCCTCCTGCTGGATGACGTCGACCACGTCGTCGATGGTGAGCACTCCCACCAGCCGCTCGTTCTCGTCGACCACCGCGGCGGACAGCAGGTCGTACTGCTCGAATTCGCGCGCCGCCTCCTCCTGGTCCAGCGTCGCGGGGATCGCGTGGCGCGTCTCGTGCATGACGTCGTGGATCTTCACCGTGCGCTGGGTGCGCAGCACCTGGTCGAGGTCGACGGCGCCCAGCAGCTTGAAGGTCGGATCGATGACGAAGATCTGCGTGAACCGCTCGGGCAGGTTCTTGTCCTCGCGCATGTAGTCGATGGTCTGGCCGACCGTCCAGAACGGCGGCACGGCGACGAATTCCGTCTGCATGCGCCGGCCGGCCGTCTCTTCCGGATAGGCCAGCGCCCGCCGCAGCCTGACCCGTTCCGTGAACGGAAGCTGCGCCAGGATCTCATCCTGGTCCTCCTGGTCGAGGTCTTCGAGGATGTAGACCGCGTCGTCGGAATCGAGGCCCTTGACTGCTTCAGCAATCTGCGCGTTCGGAAGCTGGTCGACGATCTCCAGGCGGATCGCCTCGTCAACCTCGGTCAGGGCGGTGAAGTCGAAATCCTTGCCGAGAAGCTGCACCAGCGCCAGCCGTTGCTCGGGCAAAAGCGCTTCCAGAACGTCGCCCAGTTCCGACTGGTGGAGCGCGCCGACGTCATGCTTCAGCGTCAGCGTGTCGCGGTCGGCAATGGCCGCGCCGACATGGGCGAGGAAGTCGGCGCGCACGACGCCGTCCTCGCCATAGATGTCGCTCTGCGCCTCGGGCGCGCCGGCGGGGGGCGTCGTCTCGTTCTCGCCTGCCAACTCCCGTCTCCCGCGATGTGCGAAGGGCTACTGCGCGCACAACTAGAGCAAGTCGGCCTGCGAATTCAAACGAAATGCTGCATCGCGGGAAATGAGGGGCGAACAGCCTCAGGCGGCGCTGCTGCCCTGGTCCTTGTCGAGCACCATGTAGTCCAGCGGCATCTCGGTGGTGTACTTGATCTGCTCCATAGCGAAGGAGGACGACACGTCGCGGATCTCGATCCTGGCGATCAGCCGCTTGTAGAAACCGTCATAGGCCGCGATGTCCGGCACCACGACCCGCAGGAGGTAATCAACGTCGCCGCTCATGCGGTAGAATTCGATCACCTCCGGAAAGTCCTGGATCACCTCGGAGAATCGCCGCAGCCATTCATGGCTGTGCGAATTGGTGCGGATCGCCACGAAGACCGTGACGCGCGCATTGACCTTTTCCGGATCGAGCAGCGCCACCCGCCGCTTGATGACGCCTTCCTCCTCCAGCTTCTGGATGCGGCGCCAGCAGGGCGTGGTCGAGAGACCGATCTTCTTGGCGATGTCGGCCACGGCCAACGTCGCGTCCGCTTGCAGCAGACGCAGGATCTTGCGGTCGAGACGGTCCACGGGATTGCCCCTCGTTAGAAATATCGCCTATAAATAACCGCAAATACCCGCTCAACAAGAAAAAATTTCTCCCGCTTTGCCGGACAGGAGCGGCTGGGACGTTCTTTTTTCAGGCAAGCCGGGAACGGATTTCCGAGCGCAGCACAGGCAGCAGCTCCGCCTCGAACCAGGGGTTGCGCCTGAGCCAGCCGGTGTTGCGCCAGGACGGGTGCGGCAGCGGCAGCACCGAGGCCCCCTCGCCCGTTTTCATGGCCGTCGCCCAGTCGCGCACCGTCTGCGTCAGGTCCGCCGCCCGGCGCGTTCCCATGTGCCACGCCTGGGCATGCAGGCCGACCGCGAGGATCAGGTCGACCTGCGGCATCAGCGCCATCAGCCGCGCCCGCCACGCCTGCGCGCATTCGCGGCGCGGCGGCAGGTCGCCGCCCCTGGCGTCCTGCCCGGGAAAGCAGAAACCCATCGGCACGATGGCGAACTTTCCCGGGTCGTAGAACGTGTCGGCGCCGACGCCCAGCCATTCCCGCAGCCGGTCGCCGGAGGCATCGGTGAACGGCCGGCCGGACGCATGCACCTTCGTGCCCGGCGCCTGCCCGGCGATCAGGATGCGGGCCTGCGCCGACGCGACGAGCACCGGCCGGGGCTCGTGCGGCAGCGGCTTGCGAAGCGGCGCGTCGACGCAGATGCGGCAGGCCCGCACCTCCGCCGCCAGCCGGTCCAGCGCCGCGCTCATGCTCAGGCCGAGGCGCTCGGGCGAGCCTTCAGCGCCGCATGCCAGCGCCTGACATTCGCCAACGCCTCCGGCACCGCGATGCGCGCCGGCTTCATGAAGTCCAGCGCGATCAGGCCGGTGATGTCGGCGATGGAGAACCGATCGCCGGCGACGAACTCCTTGCCTTGCAGATGCGGATCGAGCACCTCCAGGAAGCGGACGGCCTTCGCCTTGTTGGCCTCGCCCCATTCCGCCACCTGCGGCACCTCCCACGCCGTCATGGCCGGGTGGAGATGGCGGAACGCCTGCGACACCGGACCGAGCAGCGAAAGCTCGAGCCGCCTCTGCCACATCTCCACCACCGCCTGCCCGAGCGCGCCCGTGCCGAACAGCGCCGGCTCGGGATGAAGCGCCTCGAAATAGCGGCAGATCGCCACCGATTCGGTGAGGATCGTGCCGTCGTCGAGTTCGAGGATGGGCAGGCGTTGAAGCGGGTTCAGCGCCGTGACCGCGTCCCCCTTGTGCTCCATCGCCCCCATGTCTACCGGGACGCGGGGCACCGAAATGCCCTTCTCTGCCAGAAACACCGTCACGCGGCGCGGATTGGGCGCCTTGCCGCCGTCGAAAAGTCTCATGTCGTCATCTCCGCAACAATCATCGTCTAGCCGCCGAAAAGCCCGCGAATCCAGTCGCCAAGCGCCGAAAGCAGATCGTGCCGCCCCTCGGCAGCGCTCCCATGGGCGTCGCGCCAGGCTCGCGGCCGTTCGAAAGAGCCCTGCCAGAGGCCCACGCCGCCGGCCCGGGCTTCCGCCTCCTCCGCCTCGAACCCGCCATAGGCCACGGCCCAGCCGCTCTCCACCATGCGTCGGTTGAGCTCGATGCCGCCCGCCGCGCAGGACGCCAGCAGCCGGCCATAGCGGTCGCGCCGCCAGCCGGAGCAATCCACCGCGCGGCCGCCGATCAGGTCGACCAGGGCCTGACGCGCCACCTTCCCGCATGGATAATCGCCGTCGCGGCCGGCGCAGGTCTGGCCGAGTTCGGGCGCGTCGATGCCGATCAGCCTGATGCGCTCCCCGGCGATGGCGATCGAATCGCCATCCGCCACCGTCGCCCGCCCCGACGATTTGCTGGCCGGCACGAGGTCGAGCCGCGCCGCCAGCAACGCCAGCAGGCCAAGGATGACGCCCGCCAGCAGCAGGTCGCCGAGATACCCTAGCGGGCCGCGCCGGCGTCGTGCCGCCCTGCGCGAGCCGGCGCGGCTTCCCGAAGGCCACGAACGGCTCATATGGCGAACATAAAGTTAATCATTCCGCTCTAGCGTCGACCCAGGATCAGGTGTTGGGAGAAACTGGCGTTTTCATGCCGCTTGTCAGGTCGAACACGGCAGACAAGAACATTGTGGACCGCTCGAAGCCGCATCGCAACCGCGAGGTGGCGCGGGCGGTGCGCAAGACGCGTGACCGTCTGGCCCAGCAACCCGGCAGCGTCACCTTCGACCGCGACCTCTTGAAGCTCCACGCGCGCACCATGGCCAGCATCGCGCCGGCCGTGCCGCTGATGGTGCTGGTCATCGCCGCCGCCGGCTTCTTCGCCGGCATGGGGCTTGACATCGTCGTCTGGGCGCTGGTCGCGATGCTCTGCTACACCGGCCTCGCTTTGGTCGCGCGCCATGCCGACCACGCCGAGCTGGCCAAGCTGGACGTGCCGAATACGCGCCGCGCCTTCCTGATCGCGCATGTGCTGAGCGGGCTCGGCTGGGCCTATTTCGCTGTGCTCGACTGCCCGCAATGCCAGGTCGACCAGTTCCCGGTCATAAAGGCCATCGTGCTCCTGCTGGCTATCGCCGCGACCGCGCTCGTCGCCTCGTCGCTGCGCGGCGCGCTGGCCGCCACCTTCGTGCTGCCGGTCGCCGCCTACGTCGCCTTCGGCGCGCGTGCCTGGATGCCGGTCGAGGGGCTGATGATGGGCGTGCTCATCCTGTCCCTGCCCTTCTTCGCCTATGTGGCGGGCCACATGAACCGCTCGTCGGTGATGTTCATGTCCTTCCGTTCCGAGAAGGACGCGCTGATCGCCGAGCTGGAAACCGCCAAGGCCATGTCCGACGAGGCGCGCCGCCGCGCGGAGGAGGCCAACCTCGCAAAATCGCGCTTCCTCGCCTCCATGAGCCACGAGTTGCGCACCCCGCTCAACGCCATCCTCGGCTTCTCCGAGGTCATGGAGAACGAAGTGCTGGGTCCGATGCAGAACGCGACCTACCGCGACTATGCCCGCGACATCCACCAGTCCGGCCAGCATCTGCTCAATCTCATCAACGAGATCCTCGATCTGTCGCGCATCGAGGCCGGCCGCTACCAGCTCTCCGAGGAGCCGCTGCATCTCGTCTCCGTGGTCGAGGATTGCTGCCACCTGATGGAGCTGAAGGCGCGCAACAAGGACATCCGCATCGTCGAGCAGTACGAGCAGACGCTGCCGCGCCTGTTCGCCGACGAACGCGCCATCCGCCAGATCGCGCTGAACCTTTTGTCCAACGCCGTGAAGTTCGCGCCGTCGGGCGGCGAGATTCTCGTCCGTGTCGGCTGGACGGCGGGCGGCGGGCAATATGTCTCCGTGCGCGACAACGGCCCCGGCATCCCGGCCGACGAGATCCCGGTCGTGCTGTCGGCCTTCGGCCAGGGCTCGATCGCCATCAAGAGCGCCGAGCAGGGCACGGGCCTCGGCCTGCCCATCGTCCAGGGACTGCTCGACATGCATGGCGGCTCGTTCGAGCTACGCTCCAAGCTGCGCGAGGGCACCGAGGCCATCGCCATCTTCCCCGCCACGCGGGTGATGGAGGAGCTGCCCGCCATGCCGACCGCCGCGCCCGCCGCGCTCGCCAGAAGGCGATGAGATCGTTCGGATAGAGCGAGGGAAGCGAGAGCGCCCCCTCCACCACTTCGTGGTTCCCTCCCCCGTGAACGGGGGAGGAGATGCCCCCTCCGGCCCTTCGGGCCACCTCCCCGCTTCGCAGGGGAGGAGATGCCGGCCGCACCCTCGATCCTCCCCCGTTCACGGGGGAGGTGGCGCGAAGCGCCGGAGGGGGCCGCCCGCCCCCCGCGCTCGAACCTCAGCCGCGAACCCGTTCCAGCGCGGCGGCCAGCTTGCGCTGCGTCTCCTGCAGTTCCGCCATCTTCTCGCGATCGGCCGCGACCACCTCTTCCTTGGCGTTGGCGACGAATTTCTCGTTCGACAGCTTCTTGTGCAGCCGCGCGATCTCCTCCGTCACCTTGGCCACCTCGCGCTGCAGGCGCGCGGCCTCGGCCCCGAGATCGATGAGGTCGCCCAGCGGCAGGCAGACCGTCGCCTCGCCGACCACGAACTGCGCCGATGCGCGGGGCGCGGCATCGGCGAAGGCGATCGCACCGACACGGGCGAGCCGCTCGATCGCCGAGCCCTGCCGGGCGACGCGCCGGCGCGTCTCCTCGTTGGCACCGACCAGCACCAGCGGCGCGATCGCGGCGGGCGGAACGTTCATCTCCGAGCGGACCGAGCGGATGCCGCCGACCAGTTCGACCAGCCAGTTGATCTCGCCGGCCGCGTCGCGGTCCTCGAATTCGGGATTGGGCCAGGCGGCGTGGCACAGCAGCGTCGGGCGCGAGACCCCCTCGCCGGCCGTGTGCGCCCAAAGCTCCTCCGTCATGAACGGCATCATCGGATGGAGAAGCTTGTAGATCTCGTCCAGAACGAAGGCGGCGACCGCCTGGCTCTCGGCCTTGGCGGCCTCGTCCGTGCCCATGAACACGGGCTTCAGCAATTCCAAGTACCAGTCGCAGAACAGGTTCCAGACGAAGCGGTAGGCGCTGCCCGCCGCGTCGTTGAAACGGTAGGTCTCGATCGCCTGCGTGATGTCGCGCGCGGCGCGCGTCAGCTCGGTCAGGATCCAGCGGTTGACGGTCAGCTTCGCGTCGTTGAGCCAGAAATCGTCGTTGCGCCGGACCCCGTTCATCTCGGCGAAGCGCGTGGCGTTCCACAGCTTGGTGCCGAAGTTGCGGTAGCCGGCGATGCGCGCCGGATCGAGCTTCACGTCGCGGCCCTGCGCCGCCATGATCGCCAGCGTGAAGCGCAGCGCGTCCGCGCCGTATTCGTCGATCAGTTCCACCGGGTCGATGACGTTGCCCTTGGACTTCGACATCTTGGCCCCGTTCTTGTCGCGAACGAGGGCGTGGATATAGATCGTGTGGAACGGCTCGACCGGGTTGCCGAGCTCGTCCTTCATGAAATGCAGGCCCATCTGCATCATGCGCACGACCCAGAACGGGATGATGTCGAAGCCGGTCACTAGCACGCTGGTCGGATAGTACCGCGCCAGCTCCGGCGTCCTTTCCGGCCAGCCGAGCGTCGAGAACGGCCACAGCGCCGACGAGAACCAGGTGTCGAGCACGTCCTCGTCGCGCGTCAGGATCTCGCCCGGCGCGAAGTTTTCCAGCTTCTCCTCGACCCAGGCCTTCCACGGCCCCTCATGGGCGATGTAGTGCTGGATGGCGGCGTGCAGCGCCTCCTCCTCGGTCTTCTCGACGAAGACCTGGCCGTCCGGCCCGTACCAGGCGGGGATTTGATGGCCCCACCAGAGCTGGCGCGAGATCGTCCACGGCTCGATGTTCTCGAGCCAGTTGAAATAGGTTTTTTCCCAGTTCTTCGGGACGAAGTTGGTGCGGCCGGCGCGCACCGAATCGAGCGCCGGCCCGGCCAGCGCCTTGTTGTCGACGAACCACTGGTCGGTCAGCATCGGCTCGATGACGGTGCCGGAGCGGTCGCCGAACGGCTGCATGATCTTCTTGCTCTCGACATAGGCAACGTCGTTGCCCTCGGCGTCCCTGACGGTCACCGAAAGGCCCTCGGCGTTGATGGCGTCGACGATGCGCCTGCGGGCCTCGTAGCGATCGAGGCCGCGATATTCGTCGGGAACGAGGTTGATCTCGTCGACCTCGGCCTCGCCCAGGCTCTCGCCATTCCGCGCGATCTCCAGCGCGCGCGCCGCGTAGACGGCATAGGGCTCGCCGTCGTCGCGCAGCGCGGCCCGGCCGTCCATCAGCCGGTAGAGCGGAATGCCGTTGCGGCGGGCGACCTGGTAGTCGTTGAAATCGTGCGCGCCGGTGATCTTGACCGCGCCGGAACCGAAATCCTTGTCCGGATACTCGTCCGTGATGATCGGGATCAGGCGGCGATGCGCCTTCGGCCCGACCGGGATCTCGCAGAGTTTTCCGACGATCGGCGCATAGCGTTCATCGCTCGGATGAACGGCCACCGCGCCGTCGCCCAGCATCGTCTCGGGCCGCGTCGTGGCGATCGAGATGTAGTTGCGCTCCTCCTGGAGGACGACGTTGCCGTCGGCGTCCTTCTCGACATAGCTGTAGGTCGCCCCGTCGGCCAGCGGGTACTTGAAGTGCCACATATGGCCGTCGGCTTCCTTGTTCTCGACCTCCATGTCGGAAATGGCCGTCTCGAACTTCGGGTCCCAGTTGACCAGCCGCTTGCCGCGATAGATCAGGCCTTCCTTGTAGAGCGTGACGAAGACCTCGCGCACCGCCTCCGACAGGCCCTCGTCCATGGTGAAGCGTTCGCGCGACCAGTCGCAGGACGCGCCGAGACGCTTCAACTGGCTGAATATCTCCCCGCCCGACTGGCCCTTCCACGCCCAGACCTTATCTATGAAGGCCTCGCGGCCCATCTCGCGGCGGCCGGGCAGCTTCTCCGCGGCGAGCTGGCGCTCGACCACCATCTGGGTAGCGATGCCGGCATGGTCCATGCCCGGCTGCCACAGCACGTCCTTGCCGCGCATGCGCTCGAAGCGCACCAGAATGTCCTGCAGCGTGTTGTTGAGCGCGTGGCCCATATGCAACGAGCCGGTGACGTTCGGCGGCGGGATGACGATGGAGAAGGGTTCGGCCCCCTCCTGCGCGCCGGCGCCGGCGCGAAAGGCTTCGGCATCCTCCCAGACCTTCGCGATCCGGGGTTCGACGGTCTTGGCGTCGTAGGTCTTCTCAAGCATGAAATCACGTCCGCGAGCATCGGCTGCGGACGGGTAAACCGGAAGCGATGGGGCGAGTCAACTGCGCCGGGCGCGCCAGGCGCGCCGACAGGGTCAGGCGCCGCGCGCCACCCGCTCGATTTCCTCGCGCACCAGCTTCTCGACCAGCGTCGGCAGATTGTTGTCGAGCCAGTCCTGCAGCATCGGCCGCAGCATCTCGGCCGCCAGCTCGTCGAGGTTCTGGCGGCCGCGCGAGGCCAGCGCGTCGGAAAGCTCGCCGAAGGAGGCCGCCACCTTGCGGCCGGCCTGTTCCGAGATGATCGCCGTCGCCG
>JAPUFC010000089.1:0-28647 GCA_027492275.1 Mesorhizobium sp.
TGCGAAATATCACGATTACGACAGCGAAATCAGCGACTTACTTGGAGAATGTGGGCTTAAGGGAGATGGTTCGCCACTTCCAATGCAGCGTGTGGCCGCACCCCAAAACAAAAGGCCCGCCCGGTTACGCGGGCGGGCCTGTCGCGGATCAGTCGGCTCAGTTGGCGGCCGGGATCGTCAGCGTTGCGCCGACCGGGATGGCGCGCGACTTGTAGCCGTTGGCGCCGGCGATCAGCCGCCACTTGGCGCCGTCGCCGTAATACTGCTCGGCCAGATCCCAATAATTGTCGCCGGCGACGACGACATGCTGCTTCGGCCAGGTTTCCGCAGGCTCTGCCGGGGCGGGGGCTGGAGCAGGAGCGGGGGCCGGGGCAGGAGCAGGCGCTGGTGCCGGGGCGGGAGCCGGAGCTGGTGCCGGGGCGGGGGCTGGGGCAGGAGCAGGAGCAGGAGCAGGCGCGGGAGTTTCGACCGCAGGCGGCGTGTTCGCAATACCATCCGATCCCCCGGGCAGCGGCGGCATCGCAGGTTCAGTGGGAGCCGGAGCAGGCGCTGGGGCAGGTGCCGGAGCAGGAGCGGGGGCCGGCGCTGGAGCAGGGGCCGGCGCGGGCGCAGGGGCCGGCGCTGGAGCAGGGGCCGGAGCGGCAGGCGCCTCGGCCAGCACGGTGATGCGGCCGTCGATCTTGGGCGTGTAGGGCCGGTTCGCCGCCAGATAGTCGGCCACGACCTGTTCGAGGCTCGGGCCGTAGTCATAGGCGTTCTGCGCCTTCTCGGCGAACACCTTGTAGCCGTCGCCGCCCTGCCGGACGTAATTGTTGGTGGCGGCGAGATAAGTCTTGGCCGGGTCGATCGGCGCCCAGGCGCCGTTCTCCATGACCTGCACGTCCTTCACGCGGCCGGCGTTCGGCGCGACCGTGCCGTCGAAGGAATATTTCAGGCCGGCCACCTGCGAGAAGCGGCCGCCGCCTTCCGAAAGCTGGCTGACGCCGTTCTCCAGCGCCGCGACCACGTCCGCGCCGGTGAGCTGGAACGTCGCCAGCGTGTTCTGGAAGGGCAGCACGGTCACCACCTCGCCCATGGTGACGATACCCTGGTCGATGGACGCGCGCAGGCCGCCGCCGTTCTGGAACACGATCTGCACGCCCTGGCCCTTGACGCGGTCGAGGATGGCGTCGGAGACGAGGTTGCCCATCTCGCATTCCTTGGCGCGGCAGCTTTGCCGGCTGCCGTCGATGGCCGCGGTGGTTTCGGAGACCTCCTTGGCCTTCAGCTCCTCGATGGGCGCGGCAAGTTCCTTGACGCGGGCGAGCACGCCGGCGTCCGGGGTGATCGACTTGTCGAGGAAGATCGGATCGCCGCTGGCTTCCTTGACCACGCCGTTGTCGTCGAACACGACCTTGAACGCGCCGAGATATTTCGAATAGGACGCCGCCTGCGTGACCGGGACCTTGTAGCCCTCGGGATTGTCGATCATCGTCGGATAGGGGCCCTCGGCCTTGGCGTCGCTGTTCGACAGCAGCGAGTGGCTGTGGCCGCCCACCACCACGTCGACGCCCGGAATGCGGGCGATCATCTCCTTGTCGCGCACATAGCCGACATGGGTCAGCGCGATGATCTTGTTGACGCCTTCGGCCTTGAGCTTCTCGACCTCGGCGGTGATGGTCTTGATGTCGTCCTCGATGGCGATGTTGGGGCCGGGCGAGGCGATCTCGGGCGTGTCGGTGGTCACCGCGCCGATGATGCCGATCTTCTGGCCGCCGACGTCGAGAACGATGGAGGGGCGGATGCGGTCGCCGACCTTCGACTGGGCGTTGGCCTGTACGTTGGCCGACAGCACCGGGAACTGGATCTTCTCCAGGAACGGCGCCAGCGCGTCCTCGCCGTCGTCGAACTCGTGGTTGCCCACGGTCATGGCGTCGAACTTCATTTGGTTGAGGAACTCGGCCTCGGCCTGACCCTTGTAGGTGGTGTAGAAGAGCGAACCCTGGAAATTGTCGCCGCCATTGAGCAGCAGCACGTTCTGGCCGGCCAGCTTCTGCCGCTCCGCCGCGATCGCCGTCACCAGACGCGCCGCACCGCCGATGCACTTGCCTTCCTCTTCCTCCTTGGTCGAGCAGGTCGACTCGAAGGCGTTGTTGGATTCGATGCGGCTGTGCCAGTCGTTGATGTGGAGGATGTTCAATTCATAGTCGGCAAAGGCGCCGCCGGCCGACAGTCCGAATGCCGAAACGGACAGGGCGGCAAGGACGGATATTCTTTTCATCGACGTCTCCCGGGTGAAATCGTCCGCCGGGTCTAATGCCTCTGGGTGACAGATTGGCGTCAGTTCCGGCCTGGCGGCATGTTCACACCCGGCATTTTTCGTTGCAAGTGGAAATCGCTCGACGAAACAAAGCGGACCTGACGTCTCCGCTACACCAGAAGCCTGATCCAGCGCCCGAGATTGACCAGAGAGATGAGCGCGCCCGCGAGGTAGGTGAAGGCGGCTGCCCGCAGCACGGATTTGACGGCCGGCATGTCGGAGGGCTGGAGATATCTGCCGTGCTCCAGGATAGGCAGCGCCGTCCGGAAGCTGGCGTCCGTCTCCACCGGCAGGGTCACCAGATCGACGACCACGCGGACCGCAAGGAACGCGATGCCGAGCGCGATCATGCCGATCAGCGCCAGCGGCGTGCGCGCCAGACCGAACAGGACCGGCGAGGCGAGGAAGAAGACGCCGGCTATGATGTCGGTGGTTCGCGCGAAGGCGACGAGCCGCTGGCGCAGCGCCAGCATCCTGTCGCCGCGCGCGTCCTGAAGCGCATGGCCGACCTCATGCGCGGCGATCGCGACGGCCGACAGGGAGCGGCCGTCATGATGCTTGGCGGTCAGGCGAACGGCCTTCGCTCCGGGATCGTAGTGGTCGCCCGCGTCCGTGATCTCGACCTTGACGTGATGGAGGTCGAAGCGGTTCAGAAGATGCCGGGCGAGCTCGCCGCCCGTTCCGTCGAGGTCCGGCCGGTCAAGCTGGTGCCGCCTGATCGTGTGACGCACCCAGAGCTGGGGCAGGACGACGATCGCCAGAAGGATGACAGCGGCGGCGGCGATCATCCGGCCCCGCCGTATTGCCCGATTCTAGGCGCGGCGCGTGAGCACGAACTGCTGGCCGGCCGAGCTGGTGCAGTTGAGCTGGCTGGACGAGACCAGGAGGCAGTTGAAGGCGATGGGCGACTGGCGAATCAGCGAGGTTCCGCTGATCTGCACGCTGCTCGGGCCGTTCAGGATGTAGCTGCCTTCCGCCAGCTTCTGGCCGGTGTCGGTGGCGATGGTCTGGAACACGCCGCCCGACAGGCTGGAGAGGCCGGTGCCCTGCGCGTCGATCCACGACCCCTCGATGCCGCTCGCCGCACGGATCGGGCCGCCCGAGCCGCCGCCGGAGCCGCCGCCGCCCGGATAGGACACGCAGCCGGCGAGCGCGGCGGCCAGTCCGGCCAGCGCCAGCGTGTTGCGCATCCGTTTTGGCGTCTTTGTCATGGCCGTTCTCCCCGTTCGCGTTCCGTCCCATTCCATCGCCCGATTTGCCCATGTTTGCAAGGCGGGCGGTGGTTAAGTCCTAGAGCGGTTCTGGCTTCACGGAATCGGCAGAACCGCTCTATCTCTTTGTTTCAGCCGCATTTCCGGACGCAAAACCGCTTCGCACTTTTGCTGGAAATGCTCTAATGGACAAGAATGTTCCGGAACTGCCAGGGGTCGCTCTTGTCGATGTCCTCCTTAAAGAGGCCGGGGCGGTCGGTGAGTGGCGTCCAGCTCGTGTAGTAGCCGGTGACGGGGCCGAGATAGGGCTTTTGCACCTCGAGGCAGCGCCGGTAGTCCATCTCGTCGGCCTCGACGATGCCGGCCTCGGGGTTCTCCAGCGCCCAGACCATGCCGGCGAGGATGGCGGAGGTCACCTGCAGGCCGGTGGCGTTCTGGTAGGGGGCGAGCTCGCGCGCCTCCTCCAGCGAAAGCTGCGAGCCGTACCAGAAGGCGTTCCTCTCGTGCCCGTAGAGCAGTACGCCGAGCTCGTCGATGCCGTCGACCAGCTCGTTCTCGTCCAGCACGTGCTGCACCGGCTGCGCCTTGCCCGCCGCGCCGAACATCTCGTGCATCGACAGCACCGCATCGTTGCAGGGATGATAGGCGTAGTGGCAGGTGGGGCGGTATTTCACGTCGCCCTTCTTGCCGTGGACCGTGAAGAAATCGGCGATCGAGATCGCCTCGTTGTGGGTGACGAGGAAGCCGTATTGCGGGCCCGGCGTCGGGCACCAGGAGCGCACCCGCGTGTTGGCGCCCGGCTGCTCCAGATAGATCCCCGCCTGGCAGCCGTAGTCGTGGCCGGAGGCGTTCTTCGGCATCCACTCTTCATGCGTGCCCCAGCCCAGCTCGGCCGGCTGCAGGCCCTCCGAGACGAAGCCCTCCACCGACCAGGTGTTCCAGAAGGTGTTCAGCGGCTTGGGCTTCTTGGTGCGCTGGGTGTCGCGCTCGGCGATGTGGATGCCCTTCACGCCGGCCTTGCGCATCAGCCGCGCCCAGCCGTCGCGGTCGTCCGGCGCAGGTTCCTCGGCGTCGAGGCCGAGGTCGGCGGCCAATTTCACCAGCCCCTCCTTGACGAACCACGAGACCATGCCCGGATTGGCGCCGCAGGTGGAGACGGCGGTGGTGCCGCCGGGGCTGGCGGCCTTCTCGGCGCGCAGCGTCTCGCGCAGCGCGTAGTTGGTGCGCGAGGCGTTGCTCGCCTTCTCGTCGAAATAGAAGCCGAGCCACGGCTCGACCACCGTGTCGATGTAGAGCACGCCGAGCTTGCGGCAGAGCTTCATCAGATCGACCGAGCCGGTGTCGACCGAGACGTTGACGCAGAAGCCCTGGCCCTTGCCCTCGGTGAGCAGCGGGGTAAGCAGTTTCTTGTAGTTCTTCTTCGTCACCGCCTGCTGGTGGAAGGTGATGCCGCGCTCGTCGAGCAGCTTGCGGGCGTCGTCGCGCGGATCGAGGACG
The DNA here is from genome assembly GCA_027492275.1 of Mesorhizobium sp. Classification (GTDB taxonomy): domain Bacteria; phylum Pseudomonadota; class Alphaproteobacteria; order Rhizobiales; family Rhizobiaceae; genus JAPUFC01. The sequence goes on from JAPUFC010000089.1 coordinate 5,008, forward strand.
ACCATGCGGGACTTGTCGAATTTGAAGTGGCGCTCGATGAGCGGCAGCACGCCGCGCCCGATCGAGCCGAAGCCGATCATCACGATCGGTCCCGTGATCTCGCCATGGACGGGCCAGTTCTGTTCAGCCATGAAGCCAACTCCCTGTTAACTCTCGGAATTCACGCAATCAGTTTGAGGCTTAATCATAGAACGGCGTCACAATCAAAGCCAAAAGCGGTGCGGTCGGGCCACGCCGCATCAAGATGAGGCTCAGGCCATGAGCCGGGAGGCAATGAGTCCGCGAAGGGAATTTCCGCAATAAATGCAACGGGAGCCGGCGAGGTCCTCAACTTGAAGCGGAGATTCAACCGCCTTGCCGTCCTCGATCAGGCTTTGCCGCAGCACGCCGGCCAGCAGGCCGGACGACAAAGGCGGGGTGAGCAGCGGGCCGCCGTCGCCTCTGTCGATGAAGACCGAGGTGATGGTGCCTTCGCAAACCTCGCCGCGCTCGTTGAGCAGGACGACCTCGTCGGCCTCGACAGGAGAAAATTCCGCGCGGGCGGCGTCGTAGGCGGTGCGTCGCGTGGTCTTGTGACGCAGCAGCGGGTCGTTCGAATCGAGCCGCGCCCGCGCCACGCGCAGCGTCCACACCGTATTTTTCGGCAAAGGCAAAAAGGGCTGCGCGGTGGCGCTCGCCGCGCCATCGGGCGCGAGGAGAAGGCGCACCCGCAAGGGGGCGTCGCCGCAGGCGACTTTCGCCAGGGCGCTCTCGATTGCCGCCGGATCGCGGACGAAGCCGAGCTCGCGCGCCGATTCCGCCAGACGGGCCATGTGCCTGTCCAGCCTCACGAAACCGGCCTGCGGTTCCCACCGCAAGGTCTCGATCAGCGAGAAGCCGGAACCGAGCCGGTCGCGAAGCGCGCTTTCAGCAGGCATTCCTCGTACTCGCTCCTGGCATCGGAATCGAAAATCACGCCGCCGCCGACATTGTAGACCGCCTCGCCGCCGGGAAAGAGGGAGATGGTGCGGATCGCCACCGAGAAGCGCATCGGCCCGCCGGGGGAAATCCAGCCGATCGCGCCGCAATAGACGTCGCGCGGCCGTTCCTCCAGTCCGCGCAGGATCTCCATGGCGCGGATCTTCGGGGCGCCCGTCACCGAGCCACAAGGGAACAGCGCCTCGAATATCCGCCGGATCGTCAGGCCGGGCAGCAGCGTCGCCTGCACGCGGCTGACCATGGTGTGCAGCGTCGGGTAGGTCTCGACCTTGAAAAGTTCGGGCACGTCGAGCGTGCCGACCTCGCTGATCAGCGAGATGTCGTTGCGCAGCAGGTCGACGATCATGCGGTTCTCCGCCTGGTTCTTCTCGTCGCTTCTGAGGAACTCGACCTGCCGCCGGTCTTCTTCCGGGGTTTTGCCGCGCGGCGCGGTGCCCTTCATCGGGAGCGTCTCGATCATGCCGTCGCTGTCGACCTGGAAAAAGAGTTCCGGCGAGCGCGACAGCACCACGGGCGACTCGAGCGACACCAGCGCGCCGTAGCGAACCGGCTGGCGCCCGGTCAGCGCGTCGAAGGCGGCGAGCGGATCGCCCGTCCAGCCGGCCTCGACCGGGAAGGTCAGGTTGCCCTGGTAGCAGTCGCCGAGCCGCAGATGGCGGTGGAGCGCGTCGAAGCGCCTGCGGTAGTCCTCGAAAGCCCACGTCGCCCGCGCGTCGAAGATCGGGCCGTTGGTGGCCGGCGAGGGCCGGAGCGCCGGCGCGCGTTCGGCGGGCCCGTCGAAGACGCCGAGGCAGACCAGCGGCGCGCGGCGGTTTCCCGGCAGCACCGGCCGCAGCTTGGGTTCCAGCAGATAGCCGGCTTCGTAGGAGACGTAGCCGGCGAGCCATCTGCCGGCCGCCCTGGCGCGTTCGGCGCGGTCGAAGGCATCGGAGAAGGCGCTTTCCTCGTCCGCGACGATCAGCTCCGACGGGTTCTCGAACAGCGTCTCGTGGCCGGCGAGGTCGTCGCGGAAGAGGACGAAGGGCGGAGCGGACATCGGAGCAGGCGAGGCTCAGCTCCGCTCCAGCGCTTCCAGCTCGTCGATCAGCCCGGAGATGACGCTGAGCCCCGTCTGCCAGAAGGCCGGGTCGGAGGCGTCCAGCCCGAACGGCTTCAGAAGCTCCGAATGGTGCTTGGTGCCGCCGGCCTTCAGCATGTCGAAATACTTGTCCTGGAAGCCGCGCTCGGCGTTCTGGTAGACGGCGTAGAGCGAGTTCACCAGGCAGTCGCCGAAGGCGTAGGCGTAGACGTAGAACGGCGAGTGGATGAAGTGGGGGACATAGGCCCAGAAGGTCTCGTAGCCCTCGCGCAGCCTGATCGCCGGCCCGAGGCTCTCGGCCTGCACTTCCAGCCAGAACTCGCCGATGCGGTCCGAGGTCAGCTCGCCGGCGCGGCGCTCGGTGTGGACCTTGCGCTCGAACTCGTAGAAGGCGATCTGGCGCACGACCGTGTTGATCATGTCCTCGATCTTCTGCGCCAGCATGGCCTTGCGCTCGCGCCTGTCGCGGGTGCGGTCCAGAAGCGAGCGGAAGGTCAGCATCTCGCCGAAGACCGACGCGGTCTCGGCCAGCGTCAGCGGCGTCGACGACATCAGCGGTCCCTGCGCGCCGGCCAGCACCTGGTGCACGCCGTGGCCGAGCTCGTGCGCCAGCGTCATCACGTCGCGCGGCTTGCCCATGTAGTTGAGCAGCACGTAAGGATGCGCGGAGGGCACGGTCGGATGCGCGAAGGCGCCGGGCGCCTTGCCGGGGCGCACGGGCGCGTCGATCCAGTTGCGGTCGAAGAAGGTTTTCGCGATCGCCGCCATGTCCGGCGAGAAACGGCCATAGGCGGTCAGCACCGTATCCCTGGCCTCGTCCCAGCCGATGCGCGCCTGCGGCGTCTCGGGCAGCGGGGCGTTGCGGTCCCAGTGGTTCAGCGCCTCCATGCCCAGCCAGCGCGCCTTCATGGCGTAGTAGCGGTGCGACAGGCGCGGATAGGCCTCGCGCACGGCTGACGCCAGCGCATCGACCACCTCGCGCTCGACGCGGTTGGCCAGATGGCGCGAATCGGCGATGTCCTGGAAGCCGCGCCAGCGGTCGGAGATCTCCTTGTCCTTGGCCAGCGTGTTGGTGATCAGCGTGAAGGTGCGGATGTTCCTGCCGAACACGGCAGCCAGCGCCTCGGCTGCCTTGCGACGCGCGTCGGGGTCGACGTCCTGCAGGCGGTTGAGCGTCGGTTCCAGCGTCAGCTCCTCGCCGTCGACGTCGAAGCGCAGCGCCGTCATCGTCTCGTCGAACAGGCGGTTCCACGCGCCGCGCCCGGTCACCGACTTCTCGTGGAAGAGCTGCTCGACGCGATCCTCGAGCTGGTAGGGCTTGTCCTTCCTCAGATCGAGCACCCAGGGCCGGTAGTGGCCGAAGGCGGGGTCGGCGTCGAGCGCGGATTCGATCAGCGCATCGTCGATCTGGTTCAGTTCCAGCGCGAAGAAAATGAGATGCGCGCTGGCGTCGGTCATCTTCTCCTGCACGTCGCCGTAAAGCTTGGCGCGCTTGGGGTCGGCCGTGTCGCCGACATAGACGAGGCTGGCATAGGAGGCGATGCGGCCGATGAGTTCCTCGATGGCCTCGAATTCGCGCAGCGCGGCGCCCAGGCCGCCCTGCGCGCCTCTGGCCGCCTCGGCCGCGAGCCTGCCCTTCCAGCGCGCCTCGAAGGCCACCGCGTCGGTTCCCGCACGGGCGATGTCGGCCGCCAGCTGCGGCGAATCGGTGGCGGGATAGAGGTCGGCGAGGTTCCATTCGGGCAGGTCGCCGAGGTCGATATCCCTGGTCGCGCTGGTCATGTCGTCATCGCCTTTTGGTCTGCCTTTTCGGGGCACGTCTTGAGACCTTATTTAGAAGCCTGTGCCAAATTGATCCAGACTCCGAAAGATCTTGTGCGACACATGGCAGGTTCCGTTCTCATAGTCGATGACGATCCGGTGCAGCGCCGGCTGCTCTCGGCCGCCGTCGCCCGCTACGGCTATTCCTGCCTGACCGCCGAGGACGGCGAGGCGGGGCTGGCGGCGCTGGAGGGCGGTGACGTCGCGGTGGTCGTGCTCGATCTTGTCATGCCGGGGCTGGACGGAATCGGCGTGCTCAAGGCGATGCGCGAGCGCGGCATCGACGCGCCGGTGATCGTGCAGACCGGGCGCGGCGGCATCGATACGGTCGTGAACGCCATGCGCAACGGCGCCTTCGACTTCGTGGTCAAGCCCGCCTCGCCCGAACGGCTGAAAGCGGCGATCGAGGGGGCGCTGAAGGTCGAGGCGCTGGGAACGGAGGCGCGCCGGGGCGGACGCCGCGGCGCCGCGCTGACCTTCAAGGACATCATCACGCGCAGCCCGGCCATGGAGCGCGTGCTGCGCGTGGCGCAGAAGGCGGCGGCCTCGACCATCCCGGTGCTGATCGAGGGCGAGTCCGGGGTCGGCAAGGAGCTGGTGGCGCGCGCCATACAGGGGTCGGGCGACCGGCGCGCAAAGCCCTTCGTCACCGTCAACTGCGGCGCGATCCCCGAGAACCTGGTGGAAAGCATCCTGTTCGGCCACGAAAAGGGTTCCTTCACCGGCGCGACGGAAAAGCATGTCGGCAAGTTCGTGGAGGCCGACACCGGCACGCTGTTCCTGGACGAGATCGGCGACCTGCCGCTCGACGTGCAGGTCAAGCTGCTGCGCGCCGTGCAGGACGGCGAGGTCGATCCGGTCGGCGGGCGGGCCACGGCGAAGGTCGATATCCGCCTGATCTCGGCCACGCACCGCAACCTGCTCGAGCAGGTGAAGGAGGGCCGGTTTCGCGAGGACCTGTTCTACCGGCTGCACGTCTTCCCGATCACCGTTCCGCCGCTGCGCGAGCGGCGCGACGACATCCCGCTGCTGGTGGCGCATTTCATCGCCCAGATCGCGGCCGGCAACGGGCGGGCGCAGCGGGTGCGCGCCGTCACGCCGGAAGCCTTGGCCATGCTCGAGGCCCATGACTGGCCCGGCAACATAAGGCAGCTCGAAAACGCCGTGTTCCGCGCCGCCGTGCTGGCCGAGGGCGACGAACTGGGCATCGACGAGTTCCCGCAGATCCGCGCGCAGGTGGAGGGCGTGATCGACCTCGACGCGCCGCATCCCTCCCTGCATCCGGGCGATCGGCGCGCGAGCCTTCCTGCTTCCGCAAGGCGGGAAGCGGGACGGGCTGAGGCCGGCGAGGCCGCCGCCGGCGCGCTGCGCGCGCTGGACGGCGACGGGGAGATCCGTTCGCTGGCGGAGATCGAGCTGGACATGATCCGCATGGCCATCGACCGCTACGAGGGGCAGATGAGCGAGGTGGCGCGCCGGCTGGGCATCGGCCGCTCGACGCTCTACCGCAAGATGCGCGAGCACGGCATCGATCCCGAGCGCTACCGGGCCGGCTGACACGCGCGAGGCGGCGCCCCCGCAAGGCTCGATCCAGCCAGTCATTGTAGCATGGTCCCGACTAAACCTCTGGTTTACCACGATGCAGGCCGACGGATTTTCGGCGGATAACCGCCACGGTGTTACCGCATTTCGGCTTCAATAAGCTGTGATTAACCATTAGGATCGATAGTCGGACGGTATCCACATGGTGGAATCATCTGTCCGGACGATCAAATCCGGGGACGAACGGCAAAGCTTTCAGGGCCTTTTGATTTGATGAATATCCGAGGTTTCGGGATCGGGCGAGGCGGAGAGGGCGCTTCCCTGGCGAGAGGAATAGCCAGATGGACGGGCGGGCTCGCGTTGGCGCTGGGCGCGCTGGCGTTTGCGGCCGGCGCGGCGCAGGCCGAGACGCGGTCGCTGAAGCTGTTCTTCATCCACACCAAGGAAAAGGACGAGATCGTGTTCAAGCGCAACGGGCGCTACGACACCGCCGGTCTCGCCAAGATCAACCGTTTCCTGCGCGACTGGCGGCGCAACGAGCCGACCAAGATGGACCCCCGCCTGCTCGATCTGGTGTGGGAGGTCTACCGCAATGTCGGCGGCAGCGACTATATCCATGTCGTCTCCGCCTATCGTTCGCCGGCCACCAACGGCATGCTGCGCAGCCGCTCGAAAGGCGTCGCCGAGAAGAGCCAGCACATGCTCGGCAAGGCGATGGACTTCTACATCCCCGGCGTGCCGCTGAAGAAAATCCGCGAGGCCGGGGCGAGGATGCAGGTCGGCGGCGTCGGCTACTATCCGACGTCGGGCTCGCCCTTCGTCCATCTCGACGTCGGCAATCCGCGCATGTGGCCGCGCATGAGCCGCAACGAACTCGCCTCGCTGTTCCCGGACGGCAGGACGCTCTATCTGCCGACCGACGGCAAGCCGCTGCCGGGCTACCAGCAGGCGCTGGCCTCCTACAATGAACGCAAGAAGTCCGGCACGACGGCGCTGGCGCTGGCTTCCAGCAAGCCCACCCGCTCGGGCGGCCTGCTGGCCAGCCTGTTCGGCCGCGGCGCCGACGAGGATGAGGACGAGGCGAACGAGTCGACGCCGGCCCCCGTGCGGGCCGTCGCGAAGCCGGCCGAGACCGTGAAGCCCGCGCCCGCGCTGCCGTTCCCCGAGGCTCCGGCCCTCCGGGCGGAACCGCCGGCGCCCGCCGAGAAACCGGAGACGATCATCGCGGCGCTGCCGGACAGGAGCGTGCCGCTGCCGGTCTTCGCGCCGCGTCCGAAGGCCGATGTCGGCGCGCCGGTGGCGGTCGCCGCCGTGGCTGCCGCGCCGGAAAAGGTGCCCTTCGGCGTCGCCGACAGCGCCGGGCTGGCCACGCCGGCCGCCGTGGCCGCCGCGCAGGAGCAGGTCGCCGCCAACATTCCGTTGCCGACCTGGCGTCCGGACTACAAGCCGCAGGCGGTCGCGGCCGCCGTGCCGCTGCCGGCAGAAAAGCCCGTGCTGATGGCCCTGGCCGAGACGCCGGCTCCGATGGCCGCCATGCCGCTGCCCGAAAAGCGGCCGGAGTTCAGCTCCGCCACCGACGCGCAGGCCGAGCTGGTGGCGGTGACGCGTGAAAACAATGCTCGTCTCGCCGCGCTGTCGACCGGGGCGACGCCGCGCCAGGCGGTCCTGGCCCGCGCCGAGGGAACCGATCCGACGCAGGCGGTCGGCTCGGGCGTGAAGACGACGAAGAAGGCCGCGCGCCCCGCCGCCCATGACACGAAGCCCTCGGCCAAGCCGGCCGTGGTTGCCGCGCAGCCGGCCGCCGCCCGCTGGGCCCTGTCGGCGGAAGCCTATGTCGCGCCGGTCGGCGCGGCGTCCACCAGCGCGGAAGCGCACGCGCTGGTGCGCAGCGCGCCGGCCGAGGTCTATGCGACCGGCTTCCAGCAGGGTGTGGTGGCCGACGCCAGCAGCTTCTCCGGCAAGGCGGTCAGCTTCATGCCGATGGCGCGCTTCGCCACCAACTGAAACTTAGCCTCCGATCGCGGAAAAGGGCCGGAATCTCCGGCCCTTTTCGTTTGCTCGGCCAGCCCTTTTCGTTTGCCCGGATGGTGTTTCGCGCTCAGGCGCGGCGCAGTCTCGCGGCTTCGCGCGCCAGCGCCTCGATGGCGGTCCAGTCGCCCGCCTTGACCAGGTCGCCCGGCGCGACCCAGGATCCGCCGACGCAGACGACGTTGGGCAGCGACAGGTAGGTCGCGGCATTGCCGGCGGTGACGCCGCCGGTCGGGCAGAATTTCACGCCGGCCAGCGGCGAGGCCAGCGCCTTCAGGAAATCCGCGCCGCCGGCCTGTTCGGCCGGGAAGAATTTCAGGAAATCCAGGCCGGCCTCGAGCGCCGCCATGATCTCGGCCGGCGTGATCGCGCCGGGCAGCAGCGGAACCGCGCTGGCGGCGGCCGCCTCGGCCAGTTGCGGCGTCAGGCCGGGGCTGACGATGAAGCGCGAGCCGGCCTGCGCCGCCTGCTCGAACTGCTTCGCGTCGAGAATGGTGCCGGCCCCGACGATCGCCTCCGGCACCTCTTCGGCCGCGCGCCGGATCGCCTCCAGGGCGACGGGCGTGCGCAGCGTGATCTCGATGGCGCGCAGGCCGCCGGCGGCGAGCGCGCGCGCCAGCGGAACCGCGTCCTCGGCGCGCGCGATGCTGAGCACGGGAATCACCGGCTGCCCGTCGAGCAGCGCGAGGAGCTTTTCGGTCTTCGAGGCGGCGGAGGAAGTCATGACGGCCCTGTCGATGTCTTTCAACCGATTTAACAGAGGCGCCTTGCCAAGTCCACTCAGCGTCGGAAAAGGCGCGCCAGCCAGGACAGCAGGGCTCCCCAGAGGCCGGCGGGGCGCGCGCCGAGGGGCATGGCGTCGCGGATGGCCGCGAAAGTCGCCGGCCCCGCAATGCCGTCGGCGGTCAGCCCCGCATCTTTCTGGAACGCGACGACGGCGCGTCGCGTGGCGGCTCCGAAGACTCCGTCCGCCGCGACCGGGTAGCCCAGCGCGGCCAGCAATCCTTGCAGGTCGCGGACGGCGTCGCTCTTCGCCCCCTCCTTCAGCACGACGGAACCGGCCGGTCCGGCAGTCGCCTTGCCGCCGGCCGCGCGCCGCCGGTAGGCGGCGGCGAGCTTCGTGTCGTAGCCGTACCGGGCATAGGCCGGCCCGTTGTAGCCGCGCGCGAAGGCGGCCCAGTCGCGTTTGCGCAGATGCGGAGCGAGGCCCGCCTTGACGATGTAGTGCGCCATCAGCCGCGCCTGACCGCCGACGCCGCACCGCGCTTCCGCGACGAATGCGTCGACCGTGGAAAAGTCCAGCCAGGCCCAGTGCGCGCCCATGACCTGCCCGACGCCCCATGACGTCGATTCATAGGCAGCCTTTCGGTCGATCGCGGCCGCGCGTTCCAGCATCGCCCAGCGCGCCTTCTGCGAGGCCGGGTTCTTCACGCCGCCGGCCTGCGGCGAGGACAGGCCGGCGGCGCGGGCGATGGCGCGGCCGGCATCGCCGAGCCGCCGGTCGAAATAATGCCCCTCGAAACGGATCAGCGGCTCCTTGCGTCCCTCGACCATGGCGAAGGCGGCGCCGCCGCTCTCGACCTCCGCCACCGCCAGCAGCACGGTCGGCTCCAGGCCGAACTCCGCCGCGACGGCGCCGATCTCGCGCATGGCGTCCTGTGTGAACATGTCCGGCCTCCTTCTCGAAGGGGCCAGTTTCGTGCGCGGCGGGAGGACGTGAACAAAGATGGAGCAAAAAGAATCCGCCCATGCCCTGGCGGCGCGCGGAAACGGCCGCCCGCGGTCCCCGCCTTGAAGCCGCCGCCGCGAAACGGTAGGGCAGGGCGCATGACTTCATCCACGTTCCCGATCCGCGTGGCGGCGCTCTACCGCTTCTGCCGGCTCGACCGCTTCGAGGCGCTGCGCGCGCCGCTCGCGACCCTTTGCCGCGCGCATGGCATCAAGGGCACGCTGCTGCTTGCCGCCGAAGGCATCAACGGCACGGTGGCGGGAACGCCCGAGGCGATCGACGCGCTTCTGGCGCATCTCGCGGCCATTCCCGAGCTCGCTGGGCTGGACTGGAAGCTCAGCGAGACGGCCGATATGCCCTTCCACCGCATGAAGGTGCGGCTGAAGCGCGAGATCGTCACGATGGGGGTCGAGGGCATCGATCCGCTCGCGGATGCCGGAACCTATGTCGAGCCTGCCGCGTGGAACGCGCTGATCGCCGATCCCGGCACGGTGGTGATCGACACGCGCAACGACTACGAGGTGCGGCTCGGCACGTTCTCGGGCGCGCTGGACCCGCAGACGGCGAGCTTCAGCGATTTTCCGGCGTGGCTGTCGGAACGGCGCGGCGAACTGGCGGGCAGGACGATCGCCATGTTCTGCACCGGCGGCATACGCTGCGAGAAGGCGACGGCCTATGCGCGCTCGCTCGGCCTGGAGAACGTCTTCCACCTCAAGGGCGGCATCCTGAAATACCTGGAGGAGGTGCCGACCGAGGCCAGCCTGTGGCGGGGCGAATGCTTCGTCTTCGACGAGCGCGTGGCGGTGGTGCACGGCCTGGCCGAGGGGGAGGCGGAGCTGTGCCGCGCCTGCCGCCGGCCGCTGACGCTTCAGGACCGCCGGTCGCCGCATTTCCGCGCGGGCGTGGCCTGCCACCAGTGCGTGGCGGACCGCAGCGAGGACGACCGCGCCCGCTACGCCGAGCGCCACCGGCAGGTGGAGCGGGCCGAAAGGCGCGGCGAGCAAAGCCCGATCGGACGCCGCCACGGGAGCGCCGGATAGGCGCGCAAGCCCTTGCAAATCCGGCGTCGCGCCCCCAACTCCGCACGGCCGAGACGGTCGGCGCTCACGCTGGAGGGATTGATGCTGGATCCGAAGACGCTTCTCGACCAACTGCTGAACTCGAACATACCCGGCACGAACTCCACGGTTCGCGAGAAGGCGGGCCAGGCCTCGCAGATGGCGAAGGACAACCCGCTCGCGGCGGGGGCGCTGGTCGCCGTGCTGCTGGGCACCGGCACCGGCCGCAAGATGACGGGCGCGGCGCTGAAGCTCGGCGGGCTCGCGGCGGTCGGCGGCCTCGCCTACAAGGCGTATCAGAACTACAAGGCCGGCAACGAGCCGCAGGCGCAGGCCCCGGCCGGCGAGCCGGAGCTGCTGCCGCCCCCCTCGGACACGGATTTCCATCCGGCGCAGGCGCCGCAGGGCGAGACGGAGTTCGCGCTGACGCTGGTGCGGGCGATGATCGCCGCCGCCAAGGCGGACGGCCACATAGACGAGCAGGAGCGCGCCAGGATCGCCGACAAGGTCACGCTGTCCGGTCTCGATTCCGACGCCGGCCGGTTCATCCTGACCGAGATCGAGCGGCCGCTCGACCTGGACGAGCTCGTCGCGGCGGCGCAGACCGAGGCGCAGAAGGTGGAGCTCTACACCGCCTCGCGGCTCGCCATCGAGCCGGACTCGCGCGCCGAGCGCGGCTATCTCGACCTGCTCGCCGGCCGGCTGCAACTGCCGGACGCCCTGGTCGACCACGTCGAGGCCACGGTGTCGTCGGTGAAGGTGCCGGCCGATACCGGGGCTCAGACCGCGCCGTCTCCGTCGTCCAAATGGTAGGTGTTCCGCTTCGTTAACCAAGCGTTAACGATTGGAGCACACAATCTTAATCAGTCGAATCGGCTTCCTCCTCCTCCCAAGCCTGATTCCGATCGGGGCGGTCGCGAATGACCGCCCTTTTTGTCGGCGGTGCCGGCATGGCCACCCTCACCCACGCAACGCGGAAACCGCGCCGTCATGGCGGCGCCTGGCGCATGTGTCCCGCACGTCTGGTCCTAGCCTGTTTCGGCATTTGTGCCAGCGTCTGCGGCGGCTAAGCGGAGGCGGATTTGAGCGAGGACCTGAGACACTGGACGCCGCGCGGGCGGCCGCAGCGCACCGTGCTGGACGGCCGCACGGTCGCGCTGGAGCCGCTCGATCCCGACCGCCACGGCGCGGAACTGTTCGAGGCGTCCAGCGTGCCGGACGCGGGGCAGCGCTTCCTGTGGCTCGCCGAAACCCCTCCGGTCGACCTGCCGTCCTTTCGGCCGTGGCTGGAGCGCGCGGCGGCGAGCGAGGACCCGCTCTACTTCGCCGTGATCGACAAGGCGAGCGGCAAGGTCGCCGGCCGCCAGACCCTGATGCGGATCGACAACACGCATGGCGTCGTCGAGATCGGCAACATCTACTGGGGGCCGCTGATCGCCGGCCGCACGGCGGCCACCGAGGCGCAGTACCTGTTCATGCGCCATGCCTTCGACACGCTCGGCTTCCGCCGCTACGAATGGAAGTGCAACGACCGCAACGCGCCGTCGAAGCGGGCGGCGGAGCGCTTCGGCTTCCGTTTCGAAGGGCTGTTTCGCCAGCACATGATCGTCAAGGGCGAAAACCGCGACACGGCGTGGTATTCCGTCATCGACGGCGAGTGGCCGGCGCTGCGGCGCGCCTACGAGGCGTGGCTGGAGCCGGCCAACTTCGATGCGGCCGGCCGGCAGAAGCGGCGGCTGGAGGAGTTTCGCGCCGAGGCCGGCGCGACCTGAAGGCCGCAAGGCTCCCCTGCGATGAGATGCGCCTTGCGGTCGGGCGCGATATCGAGCATGCCATCCGCCGAGCCCGAATGTAGGACCGCACGGCCCCGGCCGGCTGTGAGACGGCATGAGACGAGAGCAGGCATGATGGACCGCAACACCCGCAACGCCGTCATCGCGGCCGCCTGCTTCATGCTCTTTTTCGGGCTGGTCGCCTTCTTCATGCCGACCATCATGCTGGCGGTGGGCGAGCGTTCGCCGCTGGCCGCCGGCGTCGTCGCCGTCATGTTCGTCGCCGCGTTCTTCGGCGTGCTGTGGCTGCGCGGGCGCAGCAGACGCTGATTGCGGTCAGGCCGACAGGCTGGCGCCCAGCAGAACCAGACCGAGCGCGAACACCAGTGCGGCACCGCCGATCTCGATCGCCGCGTGGACGCGGTTTCCCATGCGCCCGTCGCCGGCCAGCGCCACGGCGCGGTTCTTGGCCGTCACGGCCAGCGTCGCCAGCGCCGACACGGTGATCGCCGTGCCGAGCGCCATCGCCAGAACGGAGAGGATGCCCGCGGCCCACAGGCCGTTGAGCAGCGCGAAGGTGAGAACGATCAGCGCGCCGGAGCAGGGGCGCAGGCCGACCGCCGCCACGGCGGTCCAGGCGGTGCGCCAGTCGAAGCGGTCGCCGGCGAGCAGCGCGGGATCGGGCGCGTGCGAATGCCCGCAGGTTTCGCACACGAAGCCGGTGGCCTGGGCGCGTCCGTGGTGATGGCCGCAATGTGCGTCGTGCCGGTGGTGAGGTTCGCGATGGGCGGCCGACAGGCTGTGCGCCGGGGCCGCGCCGACCATGCCGCGCAGCCTTGGGACGGCCTTGCTCCACAGCAGCCAGGCGCCGAACAGCGTGATCAGGGCGTAGCTGGCAGTCTCCAGGAAGCGCGTCGCGTCGGTCATCGACACGGCGGTGCCGCGCAGCACGAGGAAGGCGAGCAGGATGACGGCGATCGCCGTCAGCGCCTGCAGCAGGGCGGAGACGAAGGACAGCATGACGCCGCGCCGCAGCGCCACCTCGTTGGCCAGCATGTAGGACGAGATCACCGCCTTGCCGTGTCCCGGCCCGGCGGCGTGGAAGATGCCGTAGGCGAAGGACAGCGCCACGATCATCCAGGCGCCGTTCCCGTCGTCGCGCATGGCCTTCATCGCCCCGGTCAGCGACCGGTAGAAGCCCTGCTGCTGCACGTTGATCCAGTTCATCAGGCCGGCGAACAGCCCGGAGGAGGGCCCGACCGCCTCGTTGACGCCGATGCCGAGAGAGCTCTGCGCGTGGGCATGGCCGAAGAAGTGGCCGAGCACGTAGGAGGCCAGCAGCAGCGCGAAGAGCGCGCGGGTGAAAAGCTTCTTCATGCGGTCAGCCCTTGCCGCAGGTGAGTTCGAGGCGGGTGGCGAAGATCTTGCTCATGTCCGTGCCGGTCGGATCGTTGAAGAAGGCCTCGGTCAGGGTGCTCTGGTTCTGCGCCAGCGCCTCGTCCGGGTCCGGTCGCACGACCTTGCGCGTGCAGCCCTTCGGCAGATGGTCCACCGCCATGTTGGCGTCGTCGGTGAAGTCGATCGCCGTGTAGAAGGTGGGGTCGTAGACGCCGAAATCCACCTTGCCGGCGAGCTTGAGCGGTGTCTTCGGCTCGGATTCGAACAGCACCACGAGCTGGTTGTCCTGGAAGTTGGCCATCAGCCTGGCCGGCGGCTTCATCGCGACGTCCTTGCCGCCGGCGGTGACGAGCTGGAAATAGCCGTACTCAGCCAGCGAAGTGAAGATGGTCTGCGACACCGTTTCCAGCTCCGAATCGTCGAGCTTCAGATCGCTGTTCCTGTCGAATTCCATCAGCACCGTGCTGGAGAACAGGTCGTCGAACCGCCACAGATGCCTGAGCGATCTGACCGTGCCGTCGGGGTTGACGGCGACGTCCAGCCGCGCCTCGGCGAACACGTGCGGATGGGCCAGCGCCGGCCCGGCGGACGCGGCCAGCAGGACGGCCGCGAACGCCGCGCGCGGACGAAGACCGGCCAGTGCGGAATGCGTTTTCCCCATGCCGCCAATCTGCCCGGAAAACGGGCCAAATTGGGACGGGAAGGCGGCGCTGCTATGCGTCATGATGGTCCTTGAACCATCTGGCCAGAAAATCCACCAGCACGCGCACCTTGGCCGGCAGATAGCGCCGGTGCGGATAGACGGCGAAGATGCCGCCGCCAGGCAGGGCGCGATCCTCCAGCACCGCCACCAGCCGGCCGCTGTCCAGCTCCGGCGCGGCGATGAAATCCGGCAGGATGGCGAAGCCGAGGCCCGCCACCGCCGCCGCGCGCGTCGCCATGGGCGAGTTCACCTCGATCGGGCCGCTCACCGAAACGCTGATCGTCTCGCCCGAATCGCCCAGGAACGGCCAGTTCGACATCCAGCGGCCATTGGTGTCGACGATGCAGGGCAGCTTCGACAAATCCTGCGGGCGCGCGGGCCTGCCATGCGCGGCGATGGTTTGCGGCGACGCGCAGATCTTGACGCCGAAGGGCGCCAGCCTTCGGGCGATCAGCGACGAGTTCTCCAGCCGCGAGATGCGGATGGCGAGGTCGAAGCCTTCCTCCACCATGTCGACGAAGCGGTCGTCGAGATGGATTTCCAGCACGATGTCCGGGTGATCCTTCGCGAAGTCGATCAGCGACTGCCCGACCGGCGCGTCGGCGAAGGTGCGGGCGGCCGACAGCTTGATTCGCCCGCGCACGTCGCCCGACGATTCGCGCACCTCGTCGGCCAGGCTGTCGATCTCGCGAATCAGCTCGGAGGCGCGCCGGTAATAGGTGTGGCCGGCCTCGGTGAGCGAGAACTGGCGCGTGGTGCGGTTGATCAGCAGAGCGCCGAGCTCGTCCTCCAGCTCGCGCACATATTTCGACAGCAGCGCCTTGGAGCGGCCGATCCTGCGGCCGGCGGCGGAAAAGCCCTCGGCCTCGACCACGTCGACGAAGGCGCGCATGCGGGTCAGCGTGTCCATCGGCGGTCTCGGCTTGCTCCGGAGGCGGTCGCGGCGTGCATCGTTCACCGGAAGGGTACGGTGGACGGAAGATTGTTCGATCCCCGAAAATTTTCAACCCGGGGTCCGATTTTATTTGATTGTGACGGCCGCCGGTCCTATATCCGCGCTTGCCCAAAGTCGCACGTGCCTGTGGGCGTCCCCCGAACCTCGGAATGGCGAGGTGAGGGCAGGTAACCGGGGAGTAACGAACCCGGTCGGTTCAGCGGCCAACCGCCGATCCGAGGACGCCTTGAAGCAACGACGGTGCGGGCCTTTCTGGTTCTCTTCCGGTTGTCCAAAAACCGGGGTTACTGAAGAGGCACACCATCATTGCCGGCAGTGCGGACGGGGTCTCCCATCCAAGCCAAGGCAGACAAAGCGGGTTTCAGGCCGGGCAAGGCCGACGACCCACCGCCGCGTGAAGCGCGTTCATGAATGCCGGGGTCTCCACCGCCTGGTCTCATGGAAAGCGATCGCGCCTTTGTCCACCGCGAGAACGAGGCCGCGCGCCCGTTTCCCGCAGCCTTGAGTCGCACCGCGAGGTGCGAGACGGAGAGACCGATGGCCACGCAGCGCATCCTCGATTTCCTCGCCACCCGACGCCCGAGCGGCCCCTGCCTCGTCGTCGACCTCGACGTCGTGCGCGACAATTTCCGCGCCTTCGAGAAGGCCCTGCCGGATTCCAAAATCTACTACGCGGTGAAAGCCAATCCCGCCCCGGAGATCCTGCGCCTGCTCGCCGCGATGGGCTCGTCCTTCGACACGGCGAGCGTCGCCGAGGTCGAGATGGCGATGGACGCGGGCGCGCCTGCCGAGCGCATCTCCTTCGGTAACACCATCAAGAAGGAGCGCGACGTGGCGCGCGCCTACGAGCTCGGCATCCGGCTGTTCGCCGTCGACTGCGTCGAGGAGGTCGAGAAGGTGGCCCGCGCGGCTCCCGGCTCGAAGGTGTTCTGCCGCGTGCTGACCGACGGCGCAGGCGCCGAATGGCCGCTGTCGCGCAAGTTCGGCTGCGTGCCGGCGATGGCGGTGGACGTGCTGCGCCATGCGAAGGCGCTCGGCCTCGACGCCTACGGCGTGTCGTTTCACGTCGGCTCGCAGCAGTGCGACCTCGGCGCCTGGGACCGCGCGCTCGGCGACGCCAAGCGCGTCTTCGCGACGCTGGCCGAGGAGGGCATCGTGCTCAAGATGGTCAATATGGGCGGCGGCTTCCCGACGCGCTACCTGAAGGATGTCCCCGTCGCCCGCGCCTACGGCGAGGCGATCTTCTCGGCGCTCAGGAAGCATTTCGGCAACCGCATCCCGGAGACGATCATCGAGCCGGGCCGCGGCATGGTCGGCAATGCGGGCGTCATCAAGTCGGAAGTCGTGCTGATCTCCAAGAAGGCCGACAACGACAATGTCCGCTGGGTCTATCTGGACATCGGCAAGTTCGGCGGTCTGGCCGAGACGATGGACGAGGCGATCCGCTATCCGATCGTGACGCCGCATGACGGCGACGAGACCGCGCCTTGCGTGCTCGCCGGCCCGACCTGCGATTCGGCCGACGTGCTCTACGAGAAGACGCCGTATCCGCTGCCGCTGTCGCTGACCATCGGTGACGAGGTGCTGATCGAGGGCACGGGCGCCTATACGACGACCTATGCCTCGGTGGCCTTCAACGGCTTCGAGCCGTTGCGATCCTACGTTATCTGACGACTCGCGTCGTCGGATCACCCTGTCGCCGGCTCTGCCGGCGGCGGGTTCGCTTGTGGAACGGTTCTGCGGGTGAAGGATTAGCCTTGCCATGGAAAGCCTGAACAGCCAGCCGGCCGCCGTCGCGGCCTTCACCATCCTCGCCGAGGACGCGGGCGACATCGTCGCGCGCGAAAACCTGCTCGACCGGGCGATGGGACCCAACCGCCGGAAAAAGTCGTCGGAGAAGCTGCGGCGCGGCCGCCGCCCGTCGGAAGGCCTGGCCTTCTCCGCCAGGAATGCCGAGGGCCGGCTGGTGGGCACGGTGCGCCTGTGGGATGTCACCGCCGGCGCCGCCGACCGGCGCGCGCTGCTGCTCGGGCCGCTGGCCGTCGATCCGTCGCTGAAGAGCGCCGGCATCGGCTCGGCGCTGATGCGGCACGCCATCGCGGAGGCGACGCGGCTCGGGCACGGCGCGATCCTGCTGGTCGGCGACGCGCCCTATTATGCGCGTTTCGGCTTCTCGGCCGACAAGACGGCGCGGCTTTCCATGCCCGGTCCGTATGAGCGGCACCGTTTCGTGGCGCTGGAACTGACGGACGGCGCGCTCGACGGCGCCAGCGGCGTGCTGCAGCCCGCCGGCCGCAAGCTTGGCCAGCTGGAGATTCTTCGCGCGGCGGCGTAGGCGGCGCCCCCTCCGGCGCTTGGCGCCACCTCCCCCGTGAACGGGGGAGGATCGAGGTCGAGGCCGGCCGCAACGCCGATCCTCCCCTGCGCAGCGGGGGAGGGGGACCACGAAGTGGTGGAGGGGCGCCTACCGCGACATGGTGGAGGGGGCGTGACTAACGCGTCGACCTACAGAAATTCCCCCAGCGCCATGGCCATGCTCATGTCGCCGTCGATCTTGAGCTTGCCGGTCATGAAGGCGCTGGTCGGGCTGAGTTCGCCCGACACCATGTCCTCGAGGTCGTCCAGCGACAGGGTGACCGTGCAGTCCGCCGGGCCGTCGTCGGTCGAGATGGTCGCGCCGTCGATCAGGACGACGCCGTCCTTGCCCAGATCGAGCTTGACGGAGCCGTCGAACCCGGCTGCCTCCACCTTGGGCCACATGGCCGCGACTATATCCTGAACACTCATGCTGATCTCCTGCGGCTTCGCGGTTCGTCCGGGGAGAGTGACCAGCAGGCGCGAAAAGTCAACGGCAACGCCGGCCTCAGTGGTGGCCTTCGTTCTTGAAGCCCTTGGCCATCTCGCGCGCCGTCGCCCCGGCGCCCTGCCGGCGGCGGATGGCGTTGTCGCGGATCTCGTCCTTCGACATGAAGTCGACCTGCTCGACCATGACCTCATGGATCAGCTCGGCGCCGATGCGCCCGTTGATCCGTTCGCGCAGTCCCTTGCGGTAGGTGTCGAGATCGATGGATTTGTGGCCGACGAAATCGAGGCCGGGATTGCCGAAGACGTAGGAATAGGTCTCGTCGATCAGCAGCGCGTCCAGCGGCACGGAGAGCTTGGCCAGCATGGCCGGCTCGATCGTGTAGACGAGGCGGGTCAGGAAATAGCCGTCGATCCTGCCGTCCTTGAGCACCGGCACCGACACCATCTCGGTGCGGACATAGTCCAGCCCGCCCAGCATGGGCGGCGGCGGGGCCTGGTCGGACCGCGCCCCGGCGCTCTGGAACGACCAGAACACCGCGCCGAGCGTCACGACGCAGATCCAGACCGCGGCGGCGGCGAGCTTGATCATCGTCCGAATTCGCCGGCGGAATAGGTGCCGTCGGCCTCGGCCCGCTGGAGGGCGTTCTGCATCAGCGCCGCGACCTCGCCGACCGCGTCTAGATGGGCGCGGATGGCGGCCTCGTTGGCGGCG
Organism: Mesorhizobium sp.; assembly: GCA_027492275.1. Taxonomy (GTDB): domain Bacteria; phylum Pseudomonadota; class Alphaproteobacteria; order Rhizobiales; family Rhizobiaceae; genus JAPUFC01. The sequence goes on from JAPUFC010000089.1 coordinate 23,587, forward strand.
AGCCTTTCGCGCAGGCGCTTCAGCCCCAGTTCCTGCTCGGGGCCGATGTCGGCGGCCGTCAGGCCGCGCATGGCCCGCGTCAGTTCGTAGAGATAGCGCCCCTTGCGCGCGTTCGACGCCTTGACGTCGAAGCGCATGTCCGTGCGGATGCCCTGCGTCTCCTCCTCGATCGCGTCCGTCATGCGGCCGATGATGGAGGCGAGATTGGCGGGGTGCGCGGCCGGCTGCGGCGGCTCCGGCCGGACGGCGACGAGGGACTGGCTGTAGGTTTCGTAGGACATCACGCCTTCGCCTGGATGTTCGCGGTTTCGGACGCCGGGTCGGTGCTCAAAGCGCGGGCGAAGCGGAGCTGCAACTGCTCGACCAACGCGGCCGACAGCGAGAGTTCGCGCTCGGTTGCCGGTTCGATGTCGCTACGCGACACGGGCCCCACCGCCTTGACCGTCTCGCCCTCGACGTAGCGGCCGGCCAGCAGCCGCTCGGCGATGCCGATGCCGCCGCGCTCGGCCACCGCGTCGGCCAGCTTCTCGGCCATCATGGATTTCCACATGTCGCCGGCCATGCCCTCGCCGTACACGGCCGCGCCTTCCTTCGGCAGCATGTTCTGGATGAAGGTCCGGAGCACCATCGCCTCGAATTTCCGGTAGGCGCCGGACTGGTCGACCTTGCCGGCGCCCTCGGCGCGGCCGATCGCGCCGCGCGCGGCCTCCAGGGCCGGGAACGCGCCTTCGGCGACCCGGGAGACGACGCCGCCGGCGCGGCGCAGTAGCTCGGCCCGCGCCGCCTCTATGTCGGCCGGGGCGGCGGCGCGCGCCACGTCGAGCACGATGTCGCTGGGAGGGGAGATCGCCAATCCAAGAGGTCCCCGTTTCCGATGCCGGCATGATGGGGCAGCAAGCTTGCCGCAGGCTTACGGACGTTTTTTCGCCCTAAGGACGCCGGGAGGCCTTTTGCCCCGCCAGGCCGAGGGTGATGGTATCGAGCCGCTGCCGCTCCTCCCGCAGCCGCTCCTCCCAGCCGGCGGCCTCGCGATGCGCCTGCGCGATCCGCTTTTCACGCAACGTTGCGGCGGAGACCTTTTGCGCCTCGTCCTGCGCCGCCTGCTTGCGCTCGCCGGCCAGCCGCAGCGCCGCGTCGATGCGGCGGTGATAGAGTTCGGGAAACATGGTCGCCATGGCATCGCCGCCGTCGAGCCGGGCGGCGATGTCGGCCGCCTCCTGCTCGGCGCGGACGGCTTCGGCCAAGAGGCCGGCGCGGCGCGTCTCGTGCAGGGCCTTCATCTGCCGCTGCACCTCCAGCAGCTTGCCGAGCCGGCTGGCGCGCGAGGTCATGTCAGCCTCCGATCGCGATGTCGCCGAAGCCGTCGGCGAACAGGGAGAGCAGCGTGCCGAGCCCGAGATAGACGAGGATCAGGCCGCCGGCGAGCACGAAAGGCAGCGAGATGAAGTAGACCGGTATCTGCGGCACCAGCTTGTTCACAAAGCCGATGGTCAGGTTGACCAGCAGCGCATAGGCGACGAAGGGGCTGCCGAGGCGGAGCGCGATCAGGAAGGAATCGCCCAGCGTGTCGCCGATGTCGGCCAGAGCGGGGCGCGCGCCGAACACCGCGCCGGGCGGGGCGACGGCGTAGGAATCGACCAGCGCGCGGATCACCAGATGGTGGAAGTCGAAGACGAACAGCAGCAGCAGCGCGCCGAAGGAGATGATGCCGGCCAGCGCGGCTTCCGGCTCGCCGTCCTGCACGCCGGGGCTGCCCATGCCGGTATAGCCCATCAGCATGGCGATGCCGGCGCCCATGAACTGCAGCGCCATGACGTAGATGCGCGCCAGAAGGCCGATCAGCGCGCCGATCATCAGCTCGGAGACGATGCGGGGCAGGAGCACGGCCAGCGAGCGGTCGGCGTGGGGCAGGATCTGGTCCCACAGGTAGGTCGACAGGCCCATGGTGACGGCGATGGCGATGAACAGCCGCACCTGCAAGGGCACGCGCACGCTGGACAGGCCGGGCATCAGCATGAAGCAGGCGCCCACCCGGCAGAAGGCCAGGAAGCCGGCGATGATGGTGCTTTCGGCAAGCGGGATCACGCGCGGCTGTCCAGGCCTGCTCTGCCGTACCTGCGCGCCCCCTCCGGCGCTTCGCGCCACCTCCCCCGTGAACGGGGGAGGATCGGAGGCTGCGGCCGGCATTTCCTCCCCTGCGAAGCGGGGGAGGGGGACCACGAAGTGGTGGAAGGGGCGCCGCAAGAAACCATCTTGCGGTCGCCCTAGGACACCGTTCCCAGCACGCGCAGCTCCACGCCCTTGGCGATCTCGACATGGGACAGCACCGGCAGGGTGGGATACAGCCGCTCGATGATCATGCGCACATAGGGCCTTGCGTCCGGCGCGGTGACGATGACGAAGCGCTCACCGGCGTCCATGTGCTTGCGGATGGCCTTCGAGGCCTCCTGGCCGAACTCTTCCAACTGGCGCGGGTCGATGTCGAACTCGCGCACCTCGCCCTTGGCGTCGCGCTTGAGGCTCTGGTGGAAGGCGAGGTCCCAGCGGTTGCCGAGGCGCAGCACCTTGAGCGTGCCGCCCTCCGACAGGTCGCCGCAGATCTGCTGCGCCATGCGGATGCGGACGTGCTCGACGATCTGCTCGGTGCGGCGCACATGCGGGGCGATCTCGGCGATCGCCTCGATGATCAGGTGCAGGTTGCGGATGGAGACGCGCTCGGCCAGCAAAAGCTTCAGCACCGCCTGCAGGCCGGGGTAGGAGATGTGCTGCGTGCAGATCTCGTCGGCCAGCTTGCGGTATTCCGGGTCCTGCCGCTCCAAAAGCACCTTCATATCCTTGTAGGACAGAAGCTGCGGCAGGTTGTTGCGGACCACTTCCGACAGATGGGTCAGCAGCACCGACATGTTGTCGGCGAAGGTGAACTGCTCGCGCTTGAGGTCCTCGGCGAACATGTCGGGCACCGACCAGGCGCGCATGCCGAAGGCCGGCTCCTTCACCTCCTCGCCCGGCATGTCCGGCGGCTCGCGGCCGCCAAGGAGCACCATCAGCTCGCCGACCTTCATAGCGTGCTCGGCGACGACCGTGCCGTGGATCTTGATCTGGTAGCTCTTGGAGGGGATGCCGAAATCGTCGGTCAGCTTCACTTCCGGAACGACGAAGCCGTATTGCGTCGCGAACTTCTTGCGCATCTTGCCCATGCGGAAGGCGAGTTCCTGATGCTGGGGCAGCAGGCGGGTGGAGAGCTGCTTGCCGATCAGGAGCTCGATCTCGGCCGTGGCGAGCGAGGACTTGACCGAGTTCTTCTCCTCGTCGGCCTTCAGCGCCTCCTGCTCCTTCTGCGCGGCCAGCGCCTGCGCGTCGCGCTGCTTCTGCTTCTGCGGGATCACGTAGCCGATGGCGCCCATCGCGCCGGCCAGCGCCACGAAGGGCAGCAGCGGCAGGCCGGGCATCAACGACAGCAAAAGCAACAGCGCGGCCGCGACGTAGAGCGCACGCGGATAGGCGCCGAGCTGGCCGAAGACGGCCTTGTCGGTGGAGCCGCGCGTGCCGCCCTTCGACACCAGCAGGCCGGCGGCCAGCGAGACGATGAGTGCGGGGATCTGCGTGACGAGGCCGTCGCCGACCGACAGCTTGATGAACACGTCGGCGGCATGGGCGAGGTCCATGCCATGGCGGAAATAGCCGATGACGATGCCGCCGACGATGTTGATGAAGGTGATGATGAGCCCGGCGATGGCGTCGCCGCGCACGAATTTCGAGGCGCCGTCCATCGAGCCGAAGAAGGAGGATTCCTCCTCCAGCTCGCGGCGGCGAAGCTGCGCCGTCTTGTCGTCGATGACGCCGGCCGACAGGTCCGCGTCGATCGACATCTGCTTGCCGGGGATGGCGTCCAGCGTGAAGCGCGCGCCGACCTCCGCGATGCGCGTCGCGCCCTTGGTGATGACGATGAAATTGACGATGATCAGGATCAGGAAGACGATCAGGCCGATCACGAAATCGCCGCCCATGACCAGGTTCGAGAAGCCGGAGATGACGTAGCCGGCGGCGTGCGTGCCCTCGTTGCCGTGCGACAGGATCATGCGGGTCGTGGCGATGTTCAGCGACAGGCGCAGCATGGTGGCGATCAGCAGGATCGTCGGGAAGGACGAGAAGTCGAGCGGCCGCTGTATCCACAGGGCCACCATCAGGATCAGCACCGAGATGGCGATGGAGAAGGCCAGCCCCATGTCGATCATGAAGGCGGGGATGGGCAGGAACAGCACGGTGAGGATGACGACGATGCCGAGCGCGAAGAACACGTCGCGGCCGTTTTTGCCGGCCGTCTCGATCTTCGCCGTCTCGACAAGTGCCATATGCCCAGCTCCGCTGTCCGCCGGCAGGGTAGGGCGTCAAGCTTGCGCGAGGGTGGGCCGACATTTTTCACGGGCCGATGTCGAGCCGCGTGAATGCCGTTCGACGTGGATTCGAAAGGCGACGTTCAACGCATTCAACAGGAGACGACAATGCGCGTGATGGTGATCGTGAAGGCGAGCAAGGCTTCGGAGAACGGCGAGATGCCGGACGAGAAGCTTTTGACCGAGATGGGCAGGTTCAACGAGGAGCTGGTCAAGGCCGGCATCATGCTGGCGGGCGAGGGGCTGCACCCCTCCTCGCGCGGCGCGCGGGTCTATTTTTCCGGAAAGAACCGGTCCGTGGTCGACGGACCTTTCGCGGAGACGAAGGAGCTCGTCGCCGGCTTCTGGCTGCTTCAGGTGAAGTCGATGGACGAGGCGATCGAGTGGATGAAGCGCTGCCCGAACCCGCATGAGGAGGACTGCCACGTCGAGATCCGGCAGATCTTCGAGATGGAGGATTTCGGCGCCGAGTTCACGCCGGAGCTGCGCGAGCAGGAAAACCGCATCCGCGACGTCGCGTCGAAGAACGCCGCCAACGGCGCGTGAGGCCGTGAGCCGGCCGCTCTTGCGGCATCGGGGGGGGGGGGGGGGGGGCCCCCGCCCCCGGGGGGGGGGGGGAAAAAAAACCCAAAACGGCGCGGGGGGGGGGCGGGCAGCGCGCGCGGGG
>JAPUFC010000089.1:28657-37533 GCA_027492275.1 Mesorhizobium sp.
ACGCCGCGCCAACCACCGCCCCCCCCGGGGCGTGCGGCGGTGCGCGGCCCGCTCTGGGCCCCGCGCGGCGGGGGTGCTTACCTCCGCCGCGATGACGGTACAGAACATCCAACGCTCCATCGAGACGGTCTGGCGCATCGAGCAGGCGCGGCTGATCGCCGGCCTGACGCGGTTCGTGCGCGATGTCGGGCTGGCCGAGGAGCTGGCGCAGGACGCGCTGGTGGCGGCGCTGCAATCCTGGCCGGAGAAGGGCGTGCCTGAGCGGCCGGGCGCGTGGCTGATGGCCACGGCCAAGCGGCGGGCGATCGATCTGTTCCGCCGCCGGAAGATGGCGAAGCGCAAGCACGAGGCGGTCGGCTACGATCTTGAGCTGGACCAGAACGAGATGCCGGACCCGGACACGGCGCTGGACGACCATGTCGGCGACGATCTGCTCAGCCTCATCTTCACCTCCTGCCATCCCCTGCTGTCGCCGGAGGCGCGCGTCGCCATGACGCTGCGCCTGCTCGGCGGGCTGACCACCGAGGAGATCGCGCGCGCCTTCCTCGTGCCGGAGGCGACGGTGGCGCAGCGCATCGTGCGCGCCAAGAAGACGCTGTCGCAGGCCAGGGTGCCGTTCGAGGTGCCGCGCGGCGAGGATATGCGGGAGCGGCTGGGCTCGGTGCTGGCGGTCGTCTACCTGATCTTTAACGAGGGCTATTCGGCCACCGGCGGCGACGACTGGGTCCGCCCGAAGCTGTGCGAGGAGGCGCTTCGGCTCGGGCGCATCCTGGCCGGGCTGGCGCCTGACGAGCCGGAGGCGCACGGGCTGGTCGCACTGATGGAAATCCAGGCGTCGCGGCTGGGCACGCGCGTGGACGCGGCCGGCGAGCCGGTGCTTCTGTCGGAGCAGAACCGGGCGCGGTGGGACCGGCTGGCGATCGGCCGCGGGCTCGCCGCGCTGGCCCGCGCCGAGGCGCTCCGGGGTGCCGCCGGTCCCTACGCCCTGCAGGCGGCCATCGCCGCCTGCCATGCCCGCGCGGCGCGGGCGGAGGACACGGACTGGGCCCGCATCGCGGCGCTCTACGGCGTGCTGGGGCAGGTGACGCCGTCGCCGATCATCGAGCTGAACCGGGCCGTCGCCGTGATGATGGTCGCCGGGCCGGAAACCGCGCTCGCCATCGTCGATACGCTGGCCGACGAGCCGTCGCTGAAGGCCTATCATCTGTTGCCGGCGGTGCGCGGCGATTTCCTCGCTCGCCTCGACCGGTTCGAGGCGGCGCGGGAGGCGTTCGAGGAAGCGGCAGCCCTCACGCAGAACGAGCGTGAGCGGGCGCTGCTGAGCGAGCGCGCGGCGGCGTGCGGGAGAGGCGAGAGGCCGGCGCGGTGAGGCGCGCCCCCTCCGGCCCTTCGGGCCACCTCCCCCGTAAACGGGGGAGGATCGAGGTTGCGGCCGGCATTTCCTCTCCTGCGAAGCGGGGGAGGTGGCCCGAAGGCCGGAGGGGGCGCTTTGGCGCTCCCCTAGAACCCCGCCTCGATGCGCTGGAAGATGACGTTGGTGAAGGCGGTGATCTGTGCGCCCATGAAGGGGCCGGTGAAGGCGACGACGACCAGGATGGCGACGATCTTGGGCACGAAGGTGAGCGTGATTTCCTGAACCTGCGTCAGCGCCTGCACCAGCGCGATGGCGACGCCGACCAGCATGGCGACGCCGACGGCCGGGCCGGACGCGGTGAGAACCGTCCAGATCGCGAATTGCAGGATGTCGAGCGCGTCGGCCTCGTTCATGGCGGATGCCTCAGGAGATCGTGACGCCCGGCTCGACGACCATCTGCGTGCCGTCCTCCAGCACCGCCACCAGCCCGTCGCTCAGCAGCCGCACGGAGGCGACCTTGCCGCTGACCTCGCCGTCGGCGGAGGTGACGGTGCGGCCGATCAGCGAATCGGCCTGCGCCAGCGCCGAGGTCTGCAGCATCTGCTCCAGCTTGGTGTTGATCTGGATCGACTGCTCGACCTGGCTGAAGGCGGCGAGCTGGGCGACGTATTGCGTCGAATCCATCGGGTTGGTGGGGTCCTGGTTCTTCATCTGCGCGACCAGCAGCTTCAGGAAGGACTGGTAGTCAACCTGCGCCTTGGCGACGGAGTCGCCCGAGGCGGCCGGGGTCTTCTGCGTCGCCGAGCCGGGAGCGTTGACGTTCATCACGCTGCTCCCGCCATGGCGCGAAGCTGGTGGACATCGGGGCCGCGCTCGCCGCCCAGCGCCGCCGCCTCCAGCGGGTAGAGCGACCGGATCGCCTTCAGCGCTTCGAAGACGTGCCCCTCGGCGACGAGCTGGTCGATGTGCTTCAGCGTCGACTGGATGCGCTCGTCGCCGTAGCTGGCGATCATCATCGGCAGCGACCGCCTGAACAGCGCCTGCGCCTCGGTGGCGTCGGACGGGTTCATCAGCATGATCTGGGCGATGAAGTAGAGCTGGCGCAGCGGCGTCGTCGCCTGGTCGGCCTGCAACACGTGCGATTCCATCAGGAACTGCACGTCGTTCAGCAGCTCCAGCGTCACCTTGCGGTCGGTGCGGATCACCGCGCCGTTGATGTAGATCTTCTCGTTGGGCTTCAGCGATATCTTCAACGTGTTCTTCATTGAATGCCGTCCCTGATGATCTGCGAAACCTCGATCAGGCCCTCGAAATTGTCCGAGCGGCCCTGGCGTATCTCCTCGGCCTCGCGCATCAGCCACAGGCCGATGGAGATCAGGTTGGCGCGCAGCTCCGTCGGCAGCGCGTTGTCCGGATTGCCGAGATCCTCGATCAGGCTGGTCCAGATGCGGTTGAGGAAGTGGATCGCCTCGATGCTCTCGTGCGAGAGCGCGCCGGCGGCGCGCGCCTTGACCAGCAGGTCGATCGAGCGCGTCAGCAGCTGGCGCTCGCGGTCCCTGGCGTCGGCGACCGAGTCCGTCTGGATTTCGGCGTAGGAGAATTGATACATTCAGGGCCCGCCTCAGAGATATTTGAGCAGACTGAGCTGCTGGATGCGCGCCGTCAGCGCGTAGGAGGTCTCGATGTGCGAGAGCAGCTCGGTGACGCGGGTCGACGCCTCGTAGGGATCGACGCCCTGCATGCCGATGAGCTGCTTGTCGAACAGGTCGATCTGCACCTGGGTGCGGTCGCTGGCGGCCTTGACCCGGCTCTGGATGACGCCGACCTGCGACTGCAGGTTGGCGATGTCGCCGATGGCCTGGCCCACCATGTCGAAGGCCCGCGCGACCAGCGCATCGCGCCCCGCCGCGCCGATGTTGCCGGAGAAGAGATCGCCGATCGTCGCGGCCGCCATGGCCAGCAGGCGCACGCCGTCGTGGTTGGCGCCGACCGACGTCGCCGTCGTCTCGTTCAGCGCCACGCGGCTGACGATGGCCTGGTCGGTCGCGTTCGACCAGTTGGCCTGCCATCCGGCGCCCATGAACTGCGGCTCGACGGCGTTGGTCAGGAAGTCGTCCATCTGCGCGGCGGTGATGGCGGCGGCGGCCGGCGCGTCCTGGGCGAAGCCGAAATAGGACAGGAAGGCGTTGTCGAAGGCGGTCTTCGGCGCGGAGCCGGCCTCGAAGGCGTTGATCGGCTTCACGTCGGTGTTGATGCCGGCGAACAGGTGTTCGCCGTTCAGCGCCAGGTTCATGATCGAGGTGAGGCCGTCGAGCGCGGCGCGGGCGCTGTCGCGCATCACTTCGGGCGTGGCGTCGCCCGAGGTCGCCGCCGTCAGCGTCGTCAGGAACTGCTGGGCCGCGGCGGACAGATTGTCCAGCGCGCCCTGGGTGGAGGACAGGCGCGAGGTGACCAGCGCGTTGGAGTCGACGATGCCGCCCAGCCGGTCGAGGTCGCGCTGGAAATTGACCACCTGCGTGGTGCGCGCGCCGAGCGCCAGGCCGGTGTCGGCCAGCTTGCCGCTGGCGAGCTCCTTCTGCGCCTTGTTGAGCTCGGCCTGCGCGCGCAGGATCGCCGTGCGCATCGCCGTCGAGACCGAGGTCGAGGAGACGGAGGGCATCTTCATGGTCAGGCCGCCGCCAGCAGCGCGGCGAGCATCTCGTCCACCGCCTTGATGATGCGCGCCGAGGCCTGGTAGGAGTGCTCCAGCTCCAGAAGCAGCGCCATCTCCTCGTCGATGTTGACGCCGGTCTCATTGGACAGGGACTCGCCCGTGCGCGCGGCCAGCGCCTGCTTGGCCTCGGCGGCGCGCGACGCTTCCTGCCGCAGGTTCTCGAACCAGCCGATGGCGTTGCTGGAATAGGCGGAAAGGCTGACGGACGGGCTGATGCCGGCCTGGGGGTCGAAGCTCATCGTCGCGCCGATGCGCTCGCCGTAGGCGATCAGCAGGCCGGAATAGGACGAGCCTCCGGTGTTGACGACATAGGCCGCGCCGTTGGCGCCGCCGTCGCGCAGCAGCGTGGCGTCGCCGCCCTGGGCGGTGTCCATGGCGGGATTGAGCGCGATGACGCCGGCCAGCCCGTTCACCAGCGTGCCGGCGGCGGGAATGGCGGGGCCGCCCGGCCAGGTGAAGAGGCCGGCGCGGTCGGGATTGGCGGCGGTCGGGTCCTTCTCGGCGAAGGCGGTGATCAGGCCGCGCGCGATCTCGTCGAGCTGGGCCTGCATGGTGGAGGTCGCGTCGTCGCGCAAAGCGAGCTGGGCGGCGATGCCGCCCGACAGGCCGTCGGCGGCGGAGGCCTTCAGCGGCACGCCGTCGACATAGACTTTGTTGCCGTCAAGGCCGGCGGCCAGCGCCGTCGAGGGCGAGAAGGTCACGGCGCGCGGCGTCGTCTCGAACAGCGTCGCCCCATCCCCGGTGACGATCACCATGTCGTTGTCGCCGCGCGTCAGGGTGGAGACCGGAACGTATTCGGCGATCTTCTTGAGGATCGCGTCGCGGCGGTCCAGCGCGTCGGAGACGTCGCGCCCGGAGGCGGTGCCGACCTTGACGGCATCGTTGGCTTGCTTGAAGTCCGACAGCAGCCCGTTGAGCGCGTCGACGGAACGGCCGATCGCCTGGTCGGCCTCGACGCGGAAGGTCTGGATGGCGGTGGTGCCCTCGTTCAGCGAGCGCACCACCTGGCGCGCCGCGTCGAGCGCGTTCTCGGCCAGGTTGCGGTTGGAAGGCGTGGCGGCGTAGAGGTCGAGCGCCTCCTGCAGCCGGCCGATCGCCGCGGCAGGGGAGCTGGCGTTGTCGACGCCGTTGACGCCCAGCCCCAGCCGGTCCAGCCCCTGGAAGAAGGCGCCCTGGCCCGACGCGGCCGAGATGGCCGACAGGTTCTGCTTGAAGAGCTGCTCGCTGACCGCGCGCTTGACATCGACGACCGACGCGCCGGGCGCGGTGCTGGCGAGCACGGCGGCGCGGCGGCTGTAGTCCGGGTTGCCGGCCTCCTGCACGTTGCGCGAAACGACGCCGGTCTGGAACGCGGTGTTCCGCAGCGACGATTGCGCGATGTTCAGGGCGGACGACAGGGACATCTGCTATGTCGGCTTCATGCGGGGCCGGTCCTCGCGGGCTAGCGCTTCAGGTTGACGAGGATGTCCATCAGGTCCGCGCCGGTCTGGAAGACCTTGGAATTGGCCGTGTAGCTGCGCTGCGACTCGATCATGTTGGTCAGCTCCTCGGCGATGTCGACGTTGGAGTTCTCCAGCGCGCCTGCCACCAGGCTGCCGAAGCCGCCCTCGTTGGCGAAGCCCATCTGCAGCGGGCCGGAATTGGCGTTGAGCGTGAACACGTTGCCGGGCTGCGGCGTCAGCCGGTCGGGGCTTTCCACCGTCGCCAGCGGGATGCGGTAGAGGGGGCGGTAGGAGCCGTTCTCGTAGCGGGCGTAGAGCGTGCCGTCGGCGCTGAACTCGACGCCCAAGATGCCGCTCGGCGCGTTGCCGTTGGCCTTGGCGTCCAGCAGCGTGTAGCCGAGCTGGAGCTGGCTCATGCCGGACAGGTCGAGGTCCATCGTCTGCCCGCCGGGCACCGCGATGGAGACGCTGCTGGCGCTGGTGGTGGTCAGCTTGCCGTTGTTCGGATCGAAACTCAGGGTCTCGCTGACCAGCGGGGCGCTGCCGGGCGCGCCGTAGGGGAACGAGGTCTGCGCGGTGGCGTCGGCCTGGTTGAAGATGTCGACCTGCCAGGTGTTGGGGCCGGTCTTGGTGAAATAGACGTCGAGCACGACCTCGCCGCCCAGATTGTCGTAGGCGACCAGCGACGATTTGGCCGTGTAGGTCGAGCCGACGTCGTTGGCCGAGGGCAGGTTGGCGGGCAGCACCGCGTCGGCGCTGGCCGGCAGGTTGGCGGCGAACACGCCGGCCGTGGAGGGCACGGCCGCCAGCTCCTGCTGCTGGCCGATGGCCACGGGCTCGAGCCCGCCGAAGCCGTTGGCGGAGGCGCTGGGCTCGCCCGCCGCGTAGGAATAGCCCATCAGGTAGAAGCCGGCCGAGTTGACCAGCCGGCCCTGGCTGTCGGGCACGAAGGAGCCGGCGCGCGTCAGCACCGGCGTGCCGCTCGGGCTCTGCACGACGAAGAAGCCGTTGCCGTTGATGGCGAGGTCGCTGCCGGAAGGGGTGTAGCGCAGGTCGCCCTGCTGGCTGATCGAATAGCGCACCGATGTGGTGACGCCGCCGGAATTGTAGGTGCCGGTGGTCTGCGGCACGATCAGCGAGGCGAATTCCGTCGAGGCGCGCTTGTAGCCGGTCGTTCCGGAATTGGCGATGTTGTCGGCGACGGTCGACAGGCGGTTCGCCTGGGCGTTCATACCGGATACGCCGGTGCGCATCATTCCGTAAAGACTCATCGGTCCCACTCCTTCGCCACGGTCGGGCTCAAGCCGGAATGATAGAACCCGCGACTTGCGCGAAGCTGGCGGCCCCGACGGTCAGGCGGCCAGCCGGTAGCCGAGGAAGCGCTTGGAATCCACCGGATCGAAGCCGAGCCGCTCGCGCAGCTTCTTGCGCAGCTTGCTGATGTGGCTTTCCACGACGTTTTCCTCGACCTCCTCGTCGAAGATGCCGTAGATGGCGTTGAAGACCTGGGTCTTGGTGACGCGCCGGCCGCGATTGGCGGCCAGGAACTCCAGGATGCGACGCTCGCGGCGCGGCAGCGGCAGCGGCACGCCGTCGATCTCCGGCTCGCGCCCGTCGCAGAAGATGCGCAGCGATCCGACGTCGAGGAAGTCCTGCGCGTCATGGCTGCGGCGGCGGATCGCCGTGATGCGGGCGAGGATCTCGCGGATATGGACCGGCTTGCGGATGACGTCGTCGACGCCGGATTCGAACAGCATCAGCGTGTTCTCAAGCGAATGATGCTCGCTGAGCGCGATGACCGGCGCGGTGGTGCGGTCGCGGATGCGGCGCGGCGAAAAGGCTTTTCCACCGCAATCTCCGATGAGGAAGGCGCTGACCGCCTTGACATCGTCGTCGGCCGCCGTATCGACCCACTCGCCGAACTCACCCGACCCGAACGCCGCCGTCGCCACGCCTTCGCGGTCGAAAAGCGAGTTATAACCTTCCTTTACGAGCTCACGCTCGTCCACGATGACTATCATAGTCCCCGCCCGAATCAGTTAACCAGCCCCAATGGCGCAAGGGGTACGAATCGCGGGAATCTCCGGCAACCACGATTTCCTGCATACGATTTATAGGGATTCTCAGGGGGCGGCCGTTGTGTACGCGCCTTGCCGCCCGCGACTGATTTGGCGCTGCCCGGCCGGGTTGGCGTGTGGCAGGCGATCCAAAAATACAATCAGGGATTGCAAAAAGCCCGCGCCCGCTCCGTCCATTTGCCGAAGCCGGTCGCGACCATGTTGGCGATCACGCGGCACACATAGCGCTTCTGCGCGGGATCGTTGTCGGGGCCGGCATGGTAGCGCGCCACGGCCATCGACCAGGTGTCGTGGCGGGCGTGCAGGCGCAGCAGGAAGCGCGCCGCGTAGTCGACGTTGAGGCGCGGATCGAGCATCTCCTCGACGCTGCGGAACTGCGCCGCATGATAGCGGTGGTTGATCTGCATGCATCCGAGATCGATGAGCCGGATGCCCTGCCGCCGGGCGTCCTCGAAGGCCGCCAGGGCCTCCTGCCTGCTGTGCGGAAATACGGCTTTTCCTTCTATATTCAAGGCGTTGGGCTGGAGGCTTCCCTTCTTTCCCGTCTCCGTCAAGCCGACGGCGTAGAGGATGCCGACGGGGATGTCATAGCGCTCGGCGGCGCGCAGGATTTCGGGCTCGCAGGCATTGGCCGCCGCTGTCGGCGCGGCCGTCGCGCTAGATGTAGACGCCGCCGCCAGCGCGAAGGCGAGCAGGCCCGGAAGCCGTGTCGCGATCCTGACCGCCATGACCGTCACCTCCCTTGCGCCCGCCCGTGTCGGACCCGCTCCGCCCGCTTCCGTCGCCTGCCGGCGCGCCCTCTCCGCCCTTCGCGCCGGAAGCGAACGACGTGCTTTCCGGCCGCGCGCCGGCATTGACCGTCACCGCAGGTTGCAGGATCGTGACGCTGTCGACCGTGTAGCCGAGCCCGCGTAGCTGCTGGCCGATGGCCTCGCGATCATGGCTCAGACGGCGATAGGCCTCGTCGGTCTCGACCTCGATCTCGATCGAAAGACCGTCTCCGACCGCCTTCAGGCGCGCCGTCACGGCTCCGAGTTCCGCAGGATGGAGCTCGATCTTAAGAATTTTGAAAGGTTGCTGCCCATGTGTTGCAGGAATGTCACGCACGAAAGCGGCCGGGGCGGCATTTCCGGGCGACATCGCCTCCGCGACAGCCTGTGACAGGGCGGCGGTGGTCGACGGGAGCGGCGGCGGGGCCTGCTCGACGCTCACCTTGACCGCTTGGCCCGCCGGCGCGGGCCGGCGCGGCGGCTCGGCGGCGGGCGGCGCGTCGTCCTTGGCGCGCGGGG
>JAPUFC010000090.1 GCA_027492275.1 Mesorhizobium sp.
ACCGTCCTTGACGCATCTCGATCCCACGAAGCGCTTCGCGCGGGGGCTGGCAGGGCATCTGTTCAGCGAAGGGGAAAAGTCGCTGGAACGTTTTCGCAACATTCTCGATGGTCTCGTGCCACGTCCAGGACGGTTGTCTGCCGAGGAAATGTTCCGGTACATCCGCGCGCTATGGGTCGATGTCGGCGCCGCCGGAGTCATTGCCGGCGCGAAGTCGCATGGCAAGTGCCTGGCGCTGAACGGGCAGTGCGTCGTCAAGGGCGGAACGTTGCTGGGAACCGAGCGTTTCACTCTCGATCGTTATCTCGAACGCGCGTGGGCCGCAACCGACCAGATCAAGGTCATCCAGGTGTCGCAACTGAAAGGCGCTGCCGAGATCTGGCAGGAGGTACGCCAGGGCTACTGGCCAGGCGAACAAGGACCACCCGCCGGGTTCATCGACGCCCAACTGCGCAAGGATGATAGACATCTCATCGTCCTGCTGCCGACCCCCGCCCAGTCTGGCGAAGCTCCCGACAGCTTGCTGCTGCCGGCCCTCGAAGACCTCGCCAGGCAGTGCCAGTCGCTCACTTTCGTTTTCCATGTCGGCGAGCGAATCCCCGTGGACCTGCCCAGCGACCTGCGACCCGTCCTACCGGAACTGGACGAAGACACCGAGTGGACCCAATACGGCGAAGAACTGAAGGCCCGGGAACTGATCAACACCAAGTATGGAAGTACGCCATGAGCCAATACACCCCCCTCAAGTTGAGGCGGCTGCCTGCCGACTACTGCTTCCCCGCCCAGCCCGGCGTCGACGCCAGCCAGCCCGGCGTCGACGCGTACATCTTCCCGGAGGAAGCGGTGATCGCCGTCGAGGTCGCACTGGTCACGCAGCGGCCGCTGCTGGTCGCCGGCCCGCCGGGATGCGGCAAGAGCCGGCTCGCCGAAACGGTGGCCGCCGTGCTGCAGTGGAACTTCCTCCACCAGACGATCACTTCGCGTACGCGCGTCGAGCAGCTGACCGTCGATGTCGATCACCTGCGCCGTCTCAACGACGCGCAGCGCGCTGCTCGGCCGGACGCCCGGTCGAATGCGAGAGCGCTCGAGCGTGACGAGGAGTACTACAACCCCGGCATCTTCTGGTGGGCGTTCAACCCGGCATCGGCCAGCCGGCGCGGGCTGCCGGCCAACGTCGGCAAGCCGCGCGTCGCAGCGCGCTGCGGCGGCGTCGTGCGTCGACCGGCCAGCGAACCGCAACACACCGTTCTGCTGATCGACGAGATCGACAAGGCCGAACCCGATCTGCCGAACGACCTGCTCGAACCGCTCGACCGCCGCAGTTTCACGCTGCCGGACGGCCGCCCGCTGACTGCCGATCCGCAGCAGGAGCTGCTGATGATCATCACCACCAATCGCGAGCGCGAGTTGCCGCAGGCTTTCCTGCGCCGCTGCGTCAGCCTGCTGCTCAGGGAGCCCGATCGCGACGGTCTGATTGCCATTGCGCGCGTGCATGCGCCCGACGTCGCAGACGAACTGATCGCCGCTATCGCCGCCAAGATGGTCGAGCTGCGCCGGCAGCGCAGCGATAGCGGGCAGCGCCCGCCAGGGACCAGCGAGTTCCTCGATGCCGTTCGCACCTGCCATGATCTCGCGATCGGCGTCGACTCCGAAAAGTGGCAACAGGTCGAACGGGCGACCCTGCTCAAACCGATGGCCGCCGAAGATGAGCGCAGCCGCCAATCGTAGGGGCGAGATCCACCTCGGCGAGTTGATCGGCGCGCTCGTCGAACTAAATTGCGACGATGCCGTCCAGGCCGAGACCATCGCCGCCTGCCTGGGTTTCGGCCTGCGTGCTCCCGACCTCGCGGCGACCGGCGCCGCGACGCCGGCGATCTACGACCACAGCCAGGCACTGCCGCCACCGCTTGCAGTCAGCAGCGCAAGCCCACGCCCGCCGGGATTGGCGCTGCCGCCGAGCTCGCCGGCGATCGAACCGCTGCCGGCGCAGATCGTGCCCTCGCAACTGGCGAGCGTCGAAACGCTGCCCTCGACCGACGCTTCGGCCGCCCCCGCCTGGCTGGCTGCCGGCTACCAGCGCCTCGATCCCGAGAGGAGTTCGCCACCGCGGCAGACGCTCATCCCGGCGCGTGCGGCGCGCGGCGTCGTGACTGCCGCTCTCGCCAGCTGGCGGCCGGGCGACGCCGGCGACGGGCTCGACCTCGACGAGCTCGTCCGCTGCATCGTCAGGAGACGCCTCCCGCACTGCCTGCCGCGGCTGCCGTCAACGACGCTCGGCAAGGGTTGTCAGCTCCTGCTCGACTATGGCGAGAGCATGCTTCCGTGGTGGGAAGACCTGCACGAACTGGCTCGTCAGGTCAGCGGCGTGCTCGGCGCCGAACGGACGGCGACCTTCGATTTCGCTGCCTCGCCGGCGACGGCCAGGCGTTGGCGCGCCGATCGCGCGGCGCTCGAAGCCTGGCAAGCCGAGCCGGGCCGGCCGATCCTCGTCGCCACCGACTTCGGGATCCGCGGCGAGCCCGTGCACGACCTTGGCGGCACCGGCTGGCCAGCGTTCGTCGACCGTTGCGCGGCGCGCGACTGCCCGCTGCTGATCCTGGTTCCGTGGTCGCGCGTCTACTGGCCAAAGAACCTCGGCCTGCACCCGCAGTTGGTCCATTGGCATCCGGCGACCAGCGCCGCGATGCTGCGCCGCCAGCGCGGCCTCGGCCACCGCACCGCGCGATGAGCTGGTTGCAGCCGACGCCCTTCGAGAAGCGTCTCGTCGAGAGTTTCCGTGGGCCGTGGCAGGAAATGTCGCCGCTGGTTCGCCTGGCGCGGCTGCTGTCGCTGACGACACGCATCGAACCCTTGCTGCTGCGCAACAGCCGGCGGCATTTCCTGCCCGGCAGCGCCACCGAAATCGAGTCGCTGTTCTGGTTCTGTCCACTGATCGGCGCCCGCGGCAATGGCGAGGTCGTCATGCATCCGGGCGTTTCCCGGCTGCTCGCCGACGAATTGCGCGGCGAGCCGACGCGTTTCGCCGAAGCGCTCGCGTTCACGCGCCGCCACACCGGCCACTGGCTGCCCGAGGATCGGCTCGAACAGGAGCTGCGCCTCGACACCCTGTCTGACGATCCAGCCCGCGGGCAGATGCGGCAGGGACTGCAAGACATGCTGCGGCTGGTCCATGACGAAAGCGACCCGGAACGGCGCATTCGGCTGGCGCGCTCGATCCGCCAGACGCTGGCGACGATCGGCGGCGCCGCAGGACCGCTCGACGAACTGCGCTGGTTGAACCAATACAGCAGTTACAGCCTGGGAACGATGGCCGCCGCGCCGCTTGGCAGCACGCCGCTGCCGCCACCGCCCGCCTGGCTTGTCGGAACGCTGCCGGCTCCGTTCCGGCCGGCCCGGCTGGCGGTCGAACTGCACTACGACACAGAAGAAAACAGGCCGGAGTTGCACTTCGTCGCCGCCGCCGATGGCGCCGAAGCGATCGACTTCCCGACGCCGCTGCCGGCGAACCTGCACGTGCAGTGCCAGGGCGAGCCCGGAAACTGGCACGTCGTCGGCCTCGACAAGCGCGTGCGCCTGCCGATGGCGCGAACGCTCGTCTGGCTGACGACGCTCGCCGGCCGCCGCTACGAGCTGCGCGGTGATTTCCCCGCAGCCAGTGACGATCGCGGCGCCGATCCGACGGCGCCCCAGCTGTACCTCAGCCATTTCCCCGAAGACCGCGAACAGGCGCTGGCGATCGCCGGATGGCTCAGGCAACACGGCCTGCGCATCGAGTTGCGCGAGGAAGGTGGCCGCACGGTCGAGGCCGCAGCCGAGAGCGAAGGCGACGACGAGCCGATGCGCCTGCTGCGGCTATGGACTCCCGCTGCCCGGGAGCGGCTGGCCGAACAAGGCGTCGACGCGGTCGTGCCGCTGGCGCGCGCCGTGCTGCTGCGCGTCGACCCGACGTTGGAACCTCCGCAAGCCGGCTACGGCGCCGACAGGCTGCTCGACTTGCCGGACTTGCGCACGACCACGCAAGCCGAACGGACCAGTGCCTTTCTCCGGCAACTGCACGACTGGCTCAGCGACGCGGCACCGCCCGAGCCCCCGGAACCCCCGCCGGGCGATGCGTCCAGCGAAGTCGATCGGCTGCTCGCCGAACTCCAGGACCCGCAGACGCTGCCGCCACGGCGGCTGGCCATCGGCGACCGTCTGGCCGAAATCGGCGATCCGCGTCCCGGCGTCGGCGTGCGCGAATACGTGGTGCGCCCGGCCGAGGCCGAGCGACTGCTCGCGGAAATCGCCGAGCCGACGACGGTCCCGCCGCGCCGCCTCGCAATCGGCGATCGCCTCGCCGAGATCGGCGACCCGCGTCGCGGCGTCGGGCTCGATTCGCGCGGCCTGCCGGAGATCGACTGGGTCGAGATCCCGGGCGGCGAGTTCATCTATCAGGACGGCGAACGGCGCACGCTGCCGGGCTTCTCCATGGCGCGTTACCCGGTCACCAACGCCCAGTACCAGGCGTTCATCGACGCTGGCGGCTACCGCGACGAAAGATGGTGGCAGGGTCTCAAGCGGCCCGAACCGGAGACCCCGAGTTGGCCGCAGGCGAACCGGCCGCGGACGAATGTCGACTGGTACGAGGCCGTTGCGTTCAGCCGTTGGTTAAGCAAACAACTCGGTTACGAAGTCCGGCTGCCGAACGAGCTGGAATGGGAGCGTGTGGCGCGCGGCCGGGACGGCCGCGAATACCCATGGGGCAAAGCGTATGAATCGGGGCGCGCGAACATCAACGAGACCCGGAGCTATGATCGCGTTGGCGAGTGGAATCTCCAGCAAACGACGGCCGTTGGCGTCTACCCACACGGAACTTCGAGCGAAGGCGTGCTGGATTTATCGGGCAACGTCTGGGAGTGGTGCCTCAACACGTACGATCGCCCGGAGCAGGCTGAGGCCGACACCAGCGGCCAGTCGCGCGTGCTGCGCGGTGGCTCGTGGGACGGCAACCCGGACCTCGCGCGCGGCTCGCGTCGCGGCACGTCCCTCCCTGGCTCCCGGTACAACTACAGGGGTTTTCGCTTGGTGTCGTCTGCCCCCATTCGGTGACCCGCTGTTCGCTGCCGAC
>JAPUFC010000091.1 GCA_027492275.1 Mesorhizobium sp.
GATTTCGCGGGCGTCGTGCCGCGAAACGAAGCGGCCGGCGCTGGTAAGAAAGCCCTGCTGGTCGGATGTGACCAACTGGCCCGTGACGCGATGGATGACTGTCAGAAGAGAATTGTGCCGCGCGGGCGGAGGTTGGCTAACGACCAAACCATCAAGCTGAACCGCCGCAGCGACGATCCGTTCGTGGGACTGTCGGCGTCTAAAAAACATCGAGAAGTCTCAAGTACGGCCGCCAAATGCCGCTTGAAGGCCGATCACAAGGTAGGTGAAGAACGGAGCAAGTATCGCAACGGCGATCAGTTTGAACAGGACAAACGGAACCAAAAAATAGAGAGCAACGGGCAGCGAACAGGTGATAGCCACTGCCATTGGCAAAGGAAAATGATCGCATAAGAAGCGCGCCAGCGCGAGCGTGCCTGACACGACAAGGCCGCTATAGCGGAGCCAATTGTCAAGAGCGGTGTCGATCATCGTATTTCTCCCTAGTTGCTCTCGACGCGGATATGGTTCCGCTCGAAGGTTGTTACGGAGCAGGTGCCAGCAGCGTAGCCGTGCCAGACGATTGCGAGCGGATCGAGTATCCATGACACTGTTCCATCGGACCAGTCGCCAGCCTTGACGCGGCGACCATCTCGCTTGCGGACATAATAGTCTGGCCGATAGGTCAGAGTTGGTTCAAGGTCGGGCATCGTCGCCTCCGGGGTAGATGGCATTACCAGCGACCGCCAGAAAGCCAGAAATTGAAGTTGTCAGGGAAAACTCCTGCCGGGCAGGTGCGGCCCCCACCCTTCGTTTCGCGCATCCATGCCACGAAATCAGGGTAGAGCGGGTGCTGAGCGCTGGTGTCGCGGATAGCGTTCTGTTCCCTCTGGAACTTCCAGTCGGAGAAGGCTGACGCCTCGACCAGTAGGCTGTTCATGGCCGCGCAGTATCGCGCATATTCGGGGAAAAGCGGGTCCGCCCGATCCCTTTCGGTTACGAGCGGTTGGCGAGGCGGAAGAGCAGCAGCGGACATTTCCATTGTGGGTCTCCAAGCTGGTTTTCAGGGACTAATCGGTAGTCCCCAACTGCCGGCGCTCGGCGCGAGCTTCGGCGCTGTCGTACCAGTTTCCAACTTTCGCCATTTCGCGGGCAAATGCGCGTTCTTCCTTCGTCGGATGGCGATTCTCGAAGAGGCGGTGTGCGTAGTAGACGCGATCCATATTGCGCTGACGGGCATGCCAGTAGGCCAAGGAAGCATCGCGATCTGGACCGGCCGGGGCAATCGCGGCGGCAAAAACTTCACGTTTTACACGCGCCCGCAGGCCGTCACATTTCACCGTGCTGCGGATGTCGATCCTGTTCATGGTAGCCCCCATTCTAATTGACCGCAGCCGGCCGCACATCGTCGGCCCACATGCGGTACTTGAAGCCGAGATAGCCCGGCACGTCCTCGCCATCACTGCTCACGTAGAAGAGGGCGGTCACGGTCACACTGTGGTCGCGGTGCATGCGCTCGACACGAGCACGAACATCAGTGCTGCCAGTGCTGTAGAATACGGTTCTATATCCTGCGCTTCGCCGGGGCGCTGACGCTGACGCACAACGGCGTGAGTCTGATCGTGCCGGGAGCGGCGAACATTGTCACGGCGGCCGGCGACGTCGCGATCATCGTGACGGATGCTTCGGGCAATTCGCGGTGCATCCACTATCAGCGCGCGACCGGTATGCCGCTGCAATATGCGGAAGGCACGTGGACGCCGGCCGTGTCGTTCGCCGGGGGCGCGTCCGGCCTCACCTACACGTCGCGCGATGGCGGATACATCATGGTCGGCAATCTCCTGCATGTCTGGGGCACCGTCGTCATCAACGCCAAGGGGTCGTCGTCCGGCCAACTGCGCATCGGCGGCCTGCCGTTCAGCATGGGCGGCTCGCTCGGCACGCGCGGCGCAGGAGCGGTCAGCAAGCTGACCAACGGCGTCTCCCTGCCGACCGGTCTCGCGATCGCCCTGTCTTCTGGCAGCAATTACGGTGTGGTCACCGGCGTCACCGCGACCGGCACGACCGACGTCACCAACGCCAACGTCTCCAACGGCACCGAGATCAATTTCTCCGCGACCTATTCGAGGGTGTGACCATGACCATTTGCGGAACGCTGCCGCTGATCTCGCTCGTGCCGGGGGGAGGCTCATGACCTGTTCCGACCACGTGCTCGGCCTCGCGCCCGATGAGCCCATCAACTACGGCGAAACGATCGTCAGGATGCTGCGGTACAGAAACCCGGACGGCACCGTGATGGACCTGTCCTCGGCGACATTCGCCGTCATGGAATCGGTGCCGTCCATCATCGGGACGGCCGCCATCCTCTCCAGGAAGACCGACGCCGATGGCGACTATGTCGAATTCCGCATGGAGCGCGATGACGCGCTGCTGCTGAAAAAGGGCAGGCTGAACAAATTCCGGCTCTATGCCTCCTTCGGCCCCCTCACCGACGATGCAACCCCTTTGATCGAGATTCTTGTGACATGACCCAACTCGTCATTTCCGCCGCCGCTGGTCAGGGACCAGCCGGCATTGACTGGCCTGAGCCTCCTGTCGCTTGGCAGATGGGGAATGAGATTTTCCGAAACCAGGGGCAAGTTCACAGAGGATCAAGTTATCGTGCGCGCTCGACGCATGCCGCGACAGCGGACAACGAGCCGGGCGTGGGGCCGGGTTGGGCCGATTTCTGGGAAGAGATAGCGGTAGGGCTTTCGGACGATCTGGTCGCTGCGATCGTTGGCGTTGAAGGCATAGCCGACGAGATCACTACGGTTGCAGAACATGTCGGCGACGTTGAAGTTGCGGCGCAGAACATTGCGGCGATTGTCGCGGCGCCGGGCCATGCGGCAAGCGCGGAAGAAGACGCTGAGCGATCTCAGGCTTATGCTGCGTTGGCCGGCGCAAAAGCTGCGCCTCTGAGTTTTTCGACGGTCGCGAATCTGCTCGCCGACGCCGTGCTCGTCTATTCCGCGATGCCGGACAAGGTCGTGGTCGGGTCCGGCGATATCCTTGGTGCGGGGGTCTTCCGCTACCGTGCCGCCGCTTCGAACGCGGTCGATCACCATTTGATGACGGCGGGCGGCGTCAAGCTCTATGTGCTGCCGACAGAATACGGATGGGCGACGGCTGCTTTCGGCATCGACAGCACGGGTGGGACTGACGTAACCGCCGCTCTCCAGAAGGTGCATGCCGTTGCAGGAGAGGGCGCGACGATCCTGTACGGTTTCGGAGCGGTGTATCTGATCTCCGCCGGCATTTCCACTTCCGCCCGGCAGCGCGTCGTCGCCAACGGCGCGACGCTGAAGCGGCGCAACCAGATCGTCACCGCCACGACCACGGCGATAACAGCAAACGTCACGAATCAGGTGACGGTCGCCGATGCCTCCGCCCTTACGGTCGGTATGGAGGTCGCCTTTGCTCAGCAGGGAGTCGCGCGTGCCTCTCTCGTGTATGGCTCGACCCTGTCGGCCGTGCGCAGGGTCACGGCCAAGGTCGGTAACGAGATCACGCTCAATGCGGCAGTAAACATCAACGTCGGTGTGGGCGGCACCTGCGCGCTGACCTTCACGAGCCTGAAGCTCGCCCATGCGGCCGAGGTCGATGGGCTTGTGCTCGACGGCAACCGCGGCAACTGGACTTGGGCTCGGTGGGAAGTCACGGCAGAGATTGTCACCGATGCCGCCGGCAACGACCAGACAATCCGCAATTGCTTCGTCAATGCATCTCCCGGAGAAGGCTTTACCGTCTACTCGGATAACGTCTGTATCGACAGAAGCCGCTTCTCCGCTGTTGGTGGCAATCCGATCCATCTCTCTGGCTCAGATGGAGCCCGCATCGTCTTCAACTTCGCGGACGATGCCAATATTGATACGGCGGTGGGCCACGCTGATGGATTTGTCTGCATCTCGGATGCAGTCACCGACACGCTCGTCCACGGGAATCGCGCAAAGCGCTGTATCAGCGGCATCGGGTCATTCGACAATTCGAACTCGGACCTCACCGTTACCGACAATGATTTCCGTGACATGTACGGATCGGGCTTCGATCTGGGTGCGGGTGCCGCGCGCCTCGTGTTCCGAGGAAACCGCATCTACAACTGTGCGACCGACACATCGAAGAAGCCTGGCAAGCCCTACTACGGCGCGGTCGTCGGCATCAACCTGTCAGGCGGAGATTACCTGATCGAAGGCAACTACCTCGACGGCGTGGTGGTCCTGACCGCGAGCGGTGGCAAGCGTCTTAATTTGACAGGCAACCAAGTCACGAACGAGGTACTGATCGCTGGCTGGTCGCTATTCGGCATCATCGGCAATGATGTGACCGGCAAACCCCTCCGCATCGGCCAAGGGGCGAACGGTCGCGTCGCGCGCAATCTCATCAACCTGTCAGGAGATACCTCGACGCTTGCCATCTCTTTGTACGCGACAGGCGCATATGAAAACGTCGATGTGGAGGAAAACACGGTTATTGGCGGCGCGTATGGGGTCAGTATAGGGGCCACGGCCACGGCCTTGAACGGAGTTTGCGTAGCCCGCAACCGTCTGTCAGGGCAATCGTCGCGCGGAATATCCGTGGACAATACGGCCGCGGCCGTGGAAAGTCTCGTCATCGAGGACAACAAGATTGGCACCGGCGTCAACAGTGGCGCGTCTGTGAACGGCATCCTCATCAAAACGCCAAACACGACTGTCCAGCGGAACGAGGTTGTCAATTCGACCGGTGCGACGGCCAGCCGCGTCGGCATCAACGTCATCATGGCTGCGGCAAACAAGGTCGTCGTGAAGGACAACGTCACGCGCGGGCCGTGGGCGAACGATATCGCTCTGACAGCCAATGCCGGCATTTTCGCAATCAATAATGTGATCGACGGCGCGATTTCCAATCAAACCGGCAACACCGTGTCGGGAACAGTGACGATCTAGTCAAGATGCCAGGTCAGGACGACCGCGCAGACGATCAGCGCCGCAATCGCGCCGGCCGCGAGCCACGGCTTGGCCCGGCCGTAGGGGTCGAAGTTCGGATCGTCCATGGCGGGCGAGACTAGCAGCTTTTCAACATCGGAGAACCATCATGTTCGATCCTGCAACCGCGCGGGCGATCGGCGAACTCGCGCGCGGCCTCAAGGTCGAGCCGGCCGCGCTCTATGCCGTCGCCGAGGTGGAAAGTGAGGGCCACGTGACAGCCAGGGTCAACGGCAAGGACATGCCGCTGATCCGCTGGGAGGGGCATTACTTCGACGCCCGGCTGAAAGGCGCGCAGCGCGAGGAGGCACGGCGGCAGAAGCTGGCCTCACCGATCGTCGGCGGCATCAAGAACCCGTCGAGCCAGCCGGCGCGCTGGGATATCGTCGCGCGCGCCATGAAGATCAACCGGCAAGCGGCGCTGGAAAGCTTCTCCATCGGCCTCGGCCAGGTGATGACGGCGCATTGGCGGAAGCTTGGCTTCACGTCGGTCGACGCGATGATCGATCGGGCCAAGGAAGGTGCGGCAGGCCAGATCGACCTGATGGCGCGCTATATCGACAAGTTCGGCTTGGCCGACGAGCTGCAGCGTCTCGACTTTACCGCCTTCGCCCGCGGCTACAACGGCCCCGGCTATGCCAAGGGCGGCTATCACATCAAGATGGCCGCCGCCTATCGCCGGCTCAGCGGCAAGGTGCCCGTGTCCGACGCCACCGGCATGCTGCGCATGGGGGCAAGGGGCGCGAAGGTCCGCGAGCTTCAGGCGCTTCTGGTGCGCGCCGGCTACGCCGTCAACATAGACGGCGACTATGGGCCGGCGACCAAAACCGCCGTCATGGCCTTCCAGAAGGCGCAGCGCATCGCCGTCGACGGCGTTGCCGGGCCGCAGACGATGAAGCGGCTCGAGTCGTTCAAGCGCGCGCCGGATGAGCAGCCGGGCAAGCAGGGCGTGACCGAGACGCCGGAGGCGAAGGAAGGGCTCGGCGGCATTGCCGGCGGCGTGAGCGTCGAGGTGGCGAAACAGGCCGTCGAGCAGGCGGCCGAGAAGACCAGCTTCATCCCCGGCCTGGAATGGGTGTCGGCCGTCCTCTCCGTCATCGCCGTGCTGCTGGTGCTCGGCGGGCTCGTTTGGATCGGCTGGGGCTGGTGGAAAAGCCGCAAGACCGACGAGGGCGACGTGGTCGAGCCTCCCTATGACGGCGATGTGTTCGCGACGAACGACGCCGACCCGGTGCTGCCATGAGCCTCAACACCATCCTAGGCACCATCGCCGGCGCGGCCATCGTGCTCCTGCTTGGCGGGATCTACGACGTCGTGATCGACGACCCGGCCGTGCGCCGGACCGAGCGCGCCCTCGTCCAGGCAGAGGCTCGGGAACGGGCTCTGGACCTCATCGAACAGCGGAGCAAGGACAATGCGGAAATCAGTACTTTCGATCTTCAGCGCTTTTGCCGCGAGCTTGGTGGCCGCTGGGTGCAGTCAGACTGCGTCGACTGAGGGCGCGGGCTTCGTGAAGACCCGGCCCAAGGCGGCGACGATCAAGTTCATGGTCGAGAACGATCGCCAGTTCGCCACCGACACGGCGACGAACAATCGCGCCTGCGACCGCGCGGCGGCGTGCCTGAAATGATCATCACCTCCGAGATGGTGATCTTCGTCATCGCGATCGTCTCGGCGATCGCCGGGCTGTGGTGGCGTGTGGAGGCAGCGATCGGCGCGTCGAAAAAGGACGCGATCCTGCAAGCGCAGGCGGCGTCAGCCCTCGCCAGCCTGGCGTCGACGCAGCTCGCGGAACACAAGCTGCACGTCGCCGAGACCTACATCACAAAGGCGGGGCTTCGGGAAACAACCGAGCAGCTGATGGGCGCCGTGGCGGGGGTGAAGGCCAGCGTCGACCAGATGAACCAGCGCATGGACCGCGTCATCGAAAGCCAGCACGTCAAGCCTAAACCCGGCGGCGTGCAGCGGTAGATCCGCGCCCGGCGGTTCCGGGCATCCACTCAAAGCAAGGAAAACACCATGCCCAAGATGCGTGCCAAGGTGAAAGTTACCGGCATCCAAAAACTGAGCGAGACGCACGAGACGCTGACGTTCAATTTTCCGGCCAAGGATGGACCCTATCCCGCTGATGGCAGCGACGAAGATCAGCAGTTCGCCAGGTACAGCCCTTCCGGCGCCCTGTCTCTGACGGTCGCCAACCCCGCGCTGCTGGGAAAATTCAACATCGGAGACACGTTTTATCTCGATTTCCAGCCGATCGCCTAAAACTTGTCCGGCCTCCAGCCGAGCCGCCGCGCGCACGTCGCCTGCGGCTTTCTTGTTTCAGGAGATCAGGATATCTGCCTCGCGCGCCGCATCCTCGAAGGGCTTTCGGGCGTGGCGCGCTTCCTTGATGCCTTCCAGAACCGCCAAGCACGCCTTGCGCGCGGCGACGTGGCGCCGCGTATCGATCTTCGGCCAACGCTCGTCAAGCAGCAGCTCGGCGGCCTTCTCGGCGCTGGAAACGGCGACGGATTGGCCCGTGCGGCCGAACTCAACCCGTACCGGCGGGCTGAACCAATGGTCGGGCATTACACGCACCCTCACGCTGACTGCGCGATTCAATTGGTTGCGGTCGATTCGGTTCCTTCGCCCCGCAAATAGCGCTCGCCGTCGTCGCGGTGCTCGAAACAGTACCAGCGCTGGCCTCCTTTCGGCTTCTCGTAGCCGAAGCCGGCGGTAGCGATGCAGCCATCGTGGAAGCAGATGCGCGTTTCGATGATGCGCTGTAAGGGCTGCGCTTCGGCGGGCGGATCGTCGCTCATGTCGTTCCCTTGTCCATCCTGATTGGGTGCTCCATTTTGGGTGAATGTGCGGTCGCTTCACCCGATATCATTCCTGGCGCGAGATCCATCGGCTCTACCGGCTGACGCTGCCAGCCGAGACCGGCCGAAACGACGAGCCCGCCTTCAACGTCGCACCGACGCAGACGGTGCCGTTCGTGACGGCCGGCGACGACGGCAACCATAGACTGCGCGAGGGCATGTGGTGGCTCGTTCCTTATTGGGCGAAGGAGAAGCCCAAATACGCGATGTTCAACGCACGCTCCGAGGATGCCGATACCAAGCCGGCTTTTCGAGATGCCTTCAAGGGCAAGCGTTGTCTCGTTCCTGCCGATGGCTTCTATGAATGGACCAAGGGCGAAGACGGCGGGAAAGACCCGTGGCATATCCATCTGCCTGGCAACGCGCCGTTCTCGTTCGCGGGCTTATGGGCGCACAACTCGACCTTGGACATCACGAGTTGCACCATCCTGACGATGGCGGCCGACGAACCGATGAAGCAGCTTCACGAGCGTCAGCCGGTCATCCTCGCCCCGGCGGTCTATGACGCCTGGCTAGACCCGGCGACATCGGTGGATGAGGCCAAGGCGATGCTTACCGCCAATCTGGACGGAGCCCTGACGTTCTATCGTGTCGGCCGCGAGGTGAACACGTTCAAGACACAGGGCGGCCAGTGCATCGAGCCGCTGAACCCGCTCTAGGTGCAGTAGGCGTCATATAGCTCGTCCTGGCTCATGGTCGATTGCGCCCACATGACGGCCTCCACCTCCACGTCGGTGGCGCAGCATGCCCAATATGGCCGCTCTCCTTCCTCCAGATCGGGAGGGGTTCGCCAGCGGACATGCCAGCATTCGTTCGCATTGTCCCTGACGACGATCACCGGGCTATCCCGGTCGAGGCGTGGCGCATCGTCCATGGTCGGGTGCACGACCTTGGCCGCGGCGAAGTCCCCTTCCGGCGTCTTTCGCGTCATTCCGGGTCCTTTGCAGCGGCATAAGCATTGCGGGTATTGCGCAGTTCCTGCCGCCGCTCCAGTGACGTGCCTTTGGTGGCGGCGATCCATGCCATCTCGGCCTGCTCTCCCGCCTCGACACACGTCATCTCGTAACCGTTCGTTGGGCCGGCATTGCGCGAGACTTCGTCGTGTTCGGTGATGATGGACCAATGCCACAGGCCGTCATAATCGCCGCCTCGCATCAACTGGACCCTGATCACGCGTTCGCGCACAAGCGGCGTGGCGGCAGCGAAATCATTGGCGCGCGCGACCCATGTGTGCGTCCAGTGAAGGCTTCCCAGCCTGTTGAGCTGATCAAGCAAAGCTTCGCCGTCCGGCGCGAGCGCTGGTTTTGCCATGGGCCTGTCTCCGTTCCTGATCGGCAAAATCTGCCATGCCGGAATTGACGAGGCAAGGGATTTGTTCCTAATTCGTTCTCATCATGCCGGAACCCTATTGGCCCAAATTCTGGAAGAAAAACGCCTTCACGCTGGTCGACGCCGGCAAGCAGAATTTCCTGGTCAAGGTGAGCTGCCGCTATTGCAAGCGGGCGCGCCTGTTCGAAACGGCCGATCTGGTGGAGACGTTCGGAGACATGGAGGTCGACCACCTCGCCGAAAAGCTGCGCCGCTGCAATGGGTGCAAGAAGACGCATACGCTTCAGGTGGGCGTGCTGCTGCGGACGGAGTCGGAGGCGGCAACGCTGATCCGTCGACGGCTGGTCAAGCGTCGGCCGGTATGGCGGGACGAGCGGTGATGAGTTTTACACGCCCACTGAACTCATGCTAATTTGGTTACACGAAATTGGTCCGCATCTTTTGACACATAAAATGCCACTGAATGAGACACGAAATTCGACATAAAGACGATTTGTCGTTTGTTTCCAATGCGCAAAAAAGTTGCGGGTGCATCTCGACCGCACCATCTCATTCCGGCCACCGTGATCCCACACCGGCCAGGGCACCCGAAACGGCCGCCGCCATGGGCACCGCCAACGACCGCAACCGGATCGCCTCCACGTTTTTCCCGACGGCCGGATCGCCGCCGGTCGAATGGCGCATCGAGCCGGGGCTGACGCCCTACGACACCGCCCTCGCCGTCATGGAGCAGCGCGCCGCCGCCATCCGCGATGCCGACGCTGCCGAGCTCGTCTGGCTGGTCGAGCACCCGCCCCTTTATACGGCCGGCACCAGCGCGCGCCGCGCGGACCTGATCGACCCGGACCGCTTTCCCGTCTTCGACGCGGGCCGCGGCGGCGAATACACCTATCACGGCCCCGGCCAGCGCGTGGCCTATGCGATGCTCGACCTGAAGCGCCGGCGCGAGGATGTGCGCGCCTTCGTGGCCGCGCTCGAGGACTGGATCATCCGCGCCCTCGCCCGCTTCAACATACGCGGCGAGCGGCGCGAGGACCGCGTCGGCGTCTGGGTTGTCCGTCCCGACCGGCCGCCGCTGCTCGACGGTTCGCCTGCCGAGGACAAGATCGCCGCCATCGGCATCAGGCTGCGCCGCTGGGTGTCCTTCCACGGCATCGCCATCAATGTCGAGCCGGACCTGTCGCATTTCTCCGGCATCGTGCCCTGCGGCGTCGCCGACCACGGCGTCACCAGCCTCGTCGACCTCGGCCTTCCGGTGACCATGGCCGATCTGGACATCGCCCTGAAGTCCGCCTTCGAGGAGGTCTTCGGCCCGGCCGCGCCTCCGCCCGGGCGCTGAGCCGGCGGCCCCGAGCAGTTCGTCAATCGTTTCAGAGCGTCCCGATCCAGAACGCCGCTGACACCAGAAACGTACTCATGCACAGAAGCGAGACGACATCCTGAATCAAGCCGGCAACGGTCATGTGACCCTCCTGTTTTCGATGTATTCATATTTTGTTCTATTTTTGTTCCAATCGTCAAGGAAAAGATTCCGTCTGCTGGCAAAATCCCCGCGATCCCCGCTCTGTCGGTTAACGGAAGCCTAATGCAGGCGAACGCCATAGCGCGATAGCGCCGCGGAAGCCGCGCGACCTTGCGATCCCGGCGGGGCCGGAAAAACGATCGACTCGTCCGGAAAAAGATCGGCTAGGCGGAAACGACCTTGCCGTCGCCCAGCGTGACCTTGCGGTCCATGCGCGCCGCCAGCTCGTGGTTGTGGGTGGCGATCAGCGCCGCCAGCCCCGACTGCTTCACCAGCGCGCGCAGCGCCTCGAACACGTAGCTCGCGGTGACGGGATCGAGGTTTCCGGTCGGCTCGTCGGCCATCAGCACCAGCGGCGCGTTGGCCACGGCGCGCGCGATGGCGACGCGCTGCTGCTCGCCGCCGGACAGCTCCGAGGGGCGATGCTGCCCGCGCTTGCCGATCTGCATGTAGTCGAGCAACTGTTCGGCCCGGTTCTGCGCCTCGGCCTGCGGCAGGCCCCTGATGATCTGCGGCATCATGATGTTCTCCAGCGCGGAGAATTCGGGCAGCAGATGGTGGAACTGGTAGACGAAGCCGATGTCGTTGCGCCGGATCGCGGTGCGCTCGTCGTCGGACAGCCGCCCGCAGGCGCGTCCGTTGACGATCACGTCGCCGGCGTCGGGCCGCTCCAGCAGTCCGGCCGTGTGCAGCAGCGTCGACTTGCCCGAGCCCGACGGCGCGACCAGCGCCACGATCTCGCCCGGCGACAGCGAGAAATCCGCGCCGTTCAGGATCGTCAGCCGGCGTTCGCCCTGCACGTAGTGGCGTTCGACGCCCTTGAGTTCGAGAACCGGCGCGCTCACTCGTACCTCAGCGCTTCGACCGGATCGAGCCGCGCGGCGCGCCACGCCGGAAAGATGGTTGCGATGAAGGACAGAACCAGCGCCATCAGGATCACCGACAGCGTCTCGGAGAAATCCATGCGCGCCGGAAGTTGGCTGAGGAAATAGAGCTCCGGGTTGAACAGCACCACGCCGGATATCCACGAGAAGAACTGCCGAATCTTCTCGACGTTCATGCAGATGACGACGCCCAGCGCCACGCCCGCCAGCGTGCCGGTCACGCCGATCGCCGCCCCCGTCATCAGGAAGATCCGCATCACCGCGCCGCGCGTCGCGCCCATGGTGCGCAGGATGGCGATGTCGCGGCCCTTGTCCTTCACCAGCATGATGAGGCCGGAGATGATGTTCAGCGCCGCCACCAGCACGATCAGCGTCAGGATCATGAACATGACGTTGCGCTCGACCTGCAGGGCGGAGAAGAAGGTCTGGTTGCGCTGCCGCCAGTCGGAGATGAACACCTGCCGCTGCGCCGCCGCCTCGACCGCGCCGCGCAGCGAATCCACCGCGTCGGGATTGTCGACGAACACCTCCACCGTCTGCGCCAGCCCCTCGGCGTTGAAAAAGAGCTGCGCCTCCGAGAACGGCATGAAGATCACGGAGGCGTCGAACTCCGACATGCCGACCTCGAAGATCGCCACCACCGGATAGGATTTGACGCGCGGCGTCGTGCCCATCGGCGTGACGTCGCCGTCCGGCGCCACCAGCGTGATCGCATCGCCGAGCCCGAGGCCGAGATTGTCGGCCATCCGCCGGCCGATCGCCACGCCCTCGGCCGTGTCGAAGCCGACGATGGAGCCCTGGCGGATGTTGTTCGCCACCATGGTGAGCTTGCCGAGATCCTCGCCGCGGATGCCGCGCACCAGCGCGCCGCTGCCCACGCCCACAGTGCCCGACGCCAGCACCTGCCCGTCGACCAGCGGGATGGCGTATTTCACGCCGGCGACGCCGTTGATGCGCGCCGCGACCTCGGCATAGTCCTCGAACGGCGTGTCGATCGGCTGCACGACCAAGTGCCCGTTGATGCCGAGGATGCGCGTCAGAAGCTCGGTGCGAAAACCGTTCATCACCGCCATGACGACGATCAGCGTCGCGACGCCCAGCATGATGCCGAGGAAGGAGATCGAGGCGATCACCGAGATCACGGCCTCCTTGCGGCGCGAGCGCAGGTAGCGCCACGCGACCATGCGCTCGAAGGCCGAGAACGGCCCCGCGCCGGCGGGTTTGGCGGCGGTTTCGCTCAAAGCGTCGCTCCGAAGCGGGCCGCCGCCTGCGCCAGCGGCAGCGTCTCCCGTCCGCCGGTCCTGCGGTTCTTGAGCTCGACCTCGCCGTTTGCGGCGCCGCGCGGCCCGACGATCACCTGCCAGGGCAGCCCGATCAGGTCGGCCGTCGCGAATTTCCCACCGGCGCGGCTGTCCGTGTCGTCGTAGAGCACATCCTTGCCCGCCGCCGACAGCGCGGCGTAGAGCGTCTCGCAGAGCTGGTCGCAGGCCGCGTCGCCGGCCTTCATATTGATGAGCCCGACATCGAAAGGCGCGACAGCCTCCGGCCAGATGATGCCGGCCTCGTCATGGCTGGCCTCGATGATCGCCGCGATCAGGCGCGACGGGCCGATGCCGTAGGAGCCCATGGAGACGAAGCGCTCCTTGCCGTCCGGCCCCTGCACCTTGGCGCCCATCGGCCTGGAGTACTTCTCGCCGAAATGGAAGATGTGGCCGACTTCGATGCCGCGCGCCGAAACCCGCTCGGCCTCGGGAATGGCGGACCATGCCGCCTCGTCGTGCATCTCGTCGGTCGCCGCGTAGGGCGTCGTCCATGCCTTCACTATGGAGCCGATCTCGGTGTCATCGGCGAAGTCCGTATCCTCGCCCGGCACGGGCAGCGTGAGAAAATCCTTGTGGCAGAAGACCTGGCTCTCGCCCGTATCGGCCAGGATGATGAACTCGTGGCTGAGTTCGCCGCCGATCGGGCCGGTGTGGGCGCGCATCGGGATGGATTGCAGCCCCACCCGCGTGAAGGTGCGCAGATAAGCCACGAACATGCGGTTGTAGGCCGCCCGCGCGCCCTCATAGTCGAGATCGAAGGAATAGGCGTCCTTCATGAGGAACTCGCGCGACCGCATCACGCCGAAGCGGGGCCGCACCTCGTCGCGGAACTTCCACTGGATGTGGTAGAGGTTGAGCGGCAGGTCCTTGTACGACTTGACGTAGGAGCGGAAGATCTCCGTCACCATCTCCTCGTTGGTGGGACCGTAGAGCATGTCGCGCTCGTGCCGGTCCTTGATGCGCAGCATCTCCTTGCCGTAGTCGTCGTAGCGGCCGCTCTCGCGCCACAGATCGGCGGACTGGATGGTCGGCATGAGGATTTCCAGCGCGCCGGCGCGGTCCTGCTCCTCGCGCACGATCCGGCAGACCTTGTCCAGCACGCGCTTGCCCAGCGGCAGCCAGGAGAAGCTGCCGGCGGTCTGCTGCCGGATCATCCCCGCCCGCAGCATGAGGCGGTGGGACACGATATCCGCCTCGCGCGGGTTTTCCTTGAGGATGGGCAGGAAGTATCGCGACAGCCGCATGGGGGTCCCGTCGTAGGCATGAGGTATAGCGCCGGAATCGGACGCTCGAAGACCGGATTCCCGCGCTTCATAGCTATTTCATGACGGAATGGAAACCCGCTCCGATCACGAGCCGGCGATGACGCGATCGCGTTCCGCTGCGTCAGCCGATTTGTGCGGCAGACCTTGCCGAAGCGTTGTGCATTGCAGCACAAGAGACACGCCCCGAACGCAAAATTATGCGTGACAATATGTCCGGGCTTGGTCTAGTGTGCCCCGCATAATCGAGAGGGCGAAAGAAAATTCGCCTTCCTGCGCGGTCAAAGTCTTGGGAGGATGCGATCTAGGCGCGGTCACTCGCTGCCGCCGGACACCGGAAACGGATCGGAACGCGTTTAATTGCAAGGCCTTTGTGCCTTGCATTTTTTTTGTGCAGATGGCGACGCCTGAGTTCGGCCGCTTTCCCGCGTTTCAGACTTTGTTGCTGAAATCGGGAACGATGCGGGGGATGTCGTCGATGCCGAGCCCCAGCCCGCGCGTGATGCCGTAGAGCGCCAGGATCACCAGCGCCGTGATGACCGTGGTCCAAAGCATGGCCCGCTGCATATGGGGACCGCGCGGCGCGCTCGACACCGTGCCGAGCGTCACGTCCTCGTCGTCGTCCTGCGTGCGCAGCCCGAAGGGCAGCACGGCGAACAGCACCAGCCACCAGATGACGAACGACATGGCGGCGATGGAAATCCAGGTCATGCCTGCTCCAGCTCGACCAGCGTGCCCAGAAAATCCTTCGGGTGGAGGAAGATCACCGGCTTGCCATGCGCGCCGGTCTTCGGCTCGCCGTCCCCCAGCACCCGCGCGCCGGCCGCCTTCATCCGGTCGCGGGCGGAAATGATGTCGTCCACCTCGTAGCAGATGTGATGGATGCCGCCGGCCGGGTTGCGCTCCAGGAACGCAGCGATGGTGGACTTTTCGCCCAGCGGCTCCAGCAGCTCGATCTTGCTGTTGCCGGTGTCGACAAACACCACCGTCACGCCGTGCTCCGGCAGCGCCTGCGGCGCGCTGACCTTGGCGCCCAGCGTCTCGCGATAGACGGCGGTTCCCGCTGCGAGGTCCGGCACCGCGATGGCGACATGGTTGAGGCGTCCGAGCATGAAAGGATTCCGGTGAATGGTGAATGGTGAATGGTGAATGGTGAATGGTGAATGGTAGTTCGTTGTGCGATCTGTGCAAGCTGGGCGCTAGCGTCGCTCCTCGTCCACAGCACCGCTACGACCTGCCATTCACCATTTTTCCATTCACCATTCACCTCGTAACAAACACCGTCACCAGCGGCTTCTTGCCCCAGGCCTCGTTGGCGGCCGAGCGCACGGCGCGGCGCACCGCCTCCTGAACGAGGTCCAGGTCTTTGCGGCGCTGGCGGGGAATGGACTCGAACGCCCCCACCGCCGCGTCTAGCATCACGTCCTCCAGCGGCTCGCCGAAGGCATTGTTCTCCGGCAGGCCGATGGCGACGATGTCGGGATCGCCCGACAGCTCGTGACGGTCGTCCAGAACGACATTGACGACGACATGGCCGGCGAAGGAGAGCTTGCGCCGGTCGCGTATGCCCATCGCCTCGTCGGTGCCGATCAGCTTGCCGTCCTTGAACAGGCGGCCGTGCGGCACCGTGCCGACGATCTCGGCCGCGCCGGGCGCCAGGCGCAGCATGTCGCCGTTGCGGATCTGGCAGACCTGCGCGATGCCGCTCGCCGCCATCAGCGAGCCCTGCGCCACCAGATGCGCCGCCTCGCCATGGACCGGCACGCCGATCGAAGGCCGCGTCCATTCATACATCTTCTTCAATTCGGAGCGGCGCGGATGGCCCGACACATGCACCAGCGCGTCGCCGTCCTCGATCACCTTGACGCCCCGGTCGATGAGCCTGTTCTTGATCTCCAGGATCGCCTTCTCGTTGCCCGGAATGGTGCGCGACGAGAACACCACCGTGTCGCCGGGGGACAGCGTCACGGTCTTCATCTCGTCGCGCGCCAGCTTGGCCAGCGCCGCCCGCGCCTCGCCCTGGCTGCCGGTGCAGATGACGACGAGGTTCTCGCGCGGGATGAAGCCGAAATCCTCCTCGGCGATGAAGGGCGGCAGACCGTCCATGTAGCCGAGCTCCTCGGCCACCGAGATCATGCGCTTCAGCGAGCGGCCGATCACCAGCACCTGCCGGCCGGCGTCCCGCGCCGCTTCGGCGATGGAGCGCACGCGGCCGATATTGGAGGAGAAGGTGGTGATCGCCACGCGCCCCGGCGCCGCCTCGATCACGCCGCGCAGCCCCTCGCCCACCGCGTGCTCCGTCGGCGAATCGCCGTCGCGCAGCGCATTGGTTGAATCGCACACCAGCGCCAGCACGCCGGCGTCGCCGAGCGCCCGGAACCGCGCCTCGTCGGTCTTCGGCCCCAGCGCGGGCTCGGCGTCGATCTTCCAGTCGGCCGTGTGGACGACGGTGCCGAGCGGCGTGGTGATCGCCAGCGAGAAGGGCTCGGGGATCGAATGCGCCACCGGCACGGCTTCGACCTGGAACGGCCCGACCGTGAATTTTTCGCCGGCGCGGAACAGCGTCACCGGCACCTGCGCCATGCCCTGCTCCGACTGCCGCTTGGCTTCCATCAGGCCGGCCGCGAAGGGCGACGCCCACACGGGCGCCTTGAGGCGCGGCCACAGGTCGGCCAGCGCGCCGTAGTGGTCCTCATGGGCGTGGGTGATGACGATGCCGCGCAGCCGGTCCAGATTCTGCTCGATGAAGCCGATATCGGGCAGCACGAGGTCGACGCCGGGCAGCGTCGGGTCCGGAAAGGTCACGCCGACATCGACGATCATCCATTCGCGCGCGTCCGCCGGGCCGAAGCCGTAGAGCGCGAAATTCATGCCGATCTCGCCCACTCCCCCGAGCGGACAGAAGACGAGTTCGGATTGGCCTGCGGTCGCCATCATGCGCTCCTCTGAATAGGCTCCGGGGCGCGATCGTGCCTTGAACACAGCACGATCATATCCCCGCTGCCGCCGACGCCACCGCCCCGAAATGCACGTCGCCGGCGGCGATCGTCACCCGCGCACCGCTGTCGGTGCGGATGACGAAACGGCATTCCTCGTCGATGGTTTCGAAGACGCCGCGCTCGACACGGCCTTCGAGCTGCACCGCCACCTCGGAGCCGAGCCC
This sequence comes from Mesorhizobium sp., assembly GCA_027492275.1. Classification (GTDB taxonomy): domain Bacteria; phylum Pseudomonadota; class Alphaproteobacteria; order Rhizobiales; family Rhizobiaceae; genus JAPUFC01. The sequence goes on from JAPUFC010000091.1 coordinate 17,329, forward strand.
GGCGGCGCGCTCCAGCCAGCGCCGGCGGATGGCGCCAAGGCCGCCGGGGCCGTTCCAGACCCGGAAATTGCGGCTCCACGCATCGGACAGCGCGACGAACAGCGTTTCGGCGTCGGCATCCGCGCCGAGACGCCGGAGCGAGGTGGCCGGATAGGGAACGTCCTGCGGATAGGCGACGACGTTGACGCCGATGCCGACCGCCAGCGCCGCGCGACCGCCGTCCAGCAGCGAGGATTCCAGCAGGATGCCGGCCATTTTCGCCCCGCCGGACAGCACGTCGTTCGGCCATTTGAGCTCGAAGCGCGCGCCGCGCCCGCCGCCGCCGTCCAGCGCGATGGCAACCCGCCCGTCCGGCATCACCGCGTCGAGCGCGTCGCCAAGCGACAGCCCCGCGACGAAGCCCAGCGTGGCGGCGCGCTGCAGGTCGAACCCCTCGACCAGCAGCAGCGTCGCGGCAAGGTTGCCTTCCGGCGTCGCCCAGGCCCGTCCGCGCCGGCCGCGGCCGCTCTCCTGCCTCTTCGACACGACCCACAGCCGGCCGGGATCGCCGGCGCGCGCGCGGTCGAGCGCCAGCGCATTGGTCGAGCCGACGCTGTCGTGCGCCTCGAGGCGATAGCCATCCTGCGCGGCGGTCGGAGCCAGCGAAAAGGGCATCGCCTCAGAAGAACGTCTTCGCCGCGGCGGATGCCATGCCGCTAACCGGGCCGCCGATCAGCACGTAGAGCAGCACCAGCGCGCCCGAGACGCCGAACACCAGCCTGAGCTCACCGGCCATCGGCACGAAACCGCCGACCGGCTCGTCGAACCACATGATCTTGATGATGCGCAGGTAGTAATACGCGCCCACCACCGAGGCCAGCACGCCGATCACCGCCAGCGTGTAGAGACCGGCGTCGATGGCGGCGAGGAAGACGTACCATTTTCCCCAGAAGCCGGCGAGCGGCGGGATGCCGGCGAGGCTGAACATCATGATGGTCATGATCGTCGCCATCATCGGATTGGTGGACGACAGCCCGGCGAGATCGGAGATCTGCTCGACATTGCCGTCCTTGCGCCGCATGGCGAGGATGAAGGCGAAGGTGCCGAGCGTCATGACGAGGTAGATCGCCATGTAGATGACGACGCCGCGCACGCCGGCTTCGGAGTTGGCGGCGAGCCCGACCAGCGCGTAGCCCATGTGGCCGATGGACGAATAGGCCATCAGCCGCTTGATGTTCCTCTGCCCGATCGCCGCGAAGGCGCCGAGCGCCATTGAGGCGATGGCGATGAAGACGACGATCTGCTGCCAGTCGCGCGCGATGGGCTCGAAGGCATCCATGGTCACGCGCACCACCAGCGCCATCGCCGCCATCTTCGGCGCCGCGGCCATGAAGGCCGTCACCGGCGTCGGCGCACCCTCGTAGACGTCCGGCGTCCACATGTGGAACGGCACGGCCGAGATCTTGAAGGCGAGGCCGGCCAGCACGAAGACGAGGCCGAAAACCAGGCCGAGCTGTCGCTCGCCGCCCGCCAGCGCCGCCGCGATGGCGTCGAAGCCGACATTGCCGGTATAGCCGTAGACGAGGCTAATGCCGTAGAGCAGCATGCCCGAGGACAGCGCGCCGAGCACGAAATATTTCAGGCCCGCCTCGGTGGAGCGCAGGCTGTCGCGGTTGATCGCCGCCAGCACGTAGATCGCCAGCGACTGCAATTCGAGGCCGAGATAGAGCGACAGCATCGAATTGGCCGAGATCATCAGCATCATGCCGAGCGTGCACAGCACGATCAGCACCGGATACTCGAACTTGTCGAATTTTTCCGCCCGCGCGAAGCCCACCGACATGACCAGCGTGACGGCCGAGCCGACCAGCGCCAGCACCTTCATGAAGTGGCCGAACGGATCGGAGACGAAGGAGCCGCCGAAGGCCTCGCCCTCGCCGGTGAAGAACAAAAGCCACGCGCCGGCCGCGATGAACAGCGCCACGGCGAGTCCGGTGACGGTCGAATTGGCGCGCTCGCCCGAATAAACGCCGACGAGGAGCAGCACCATCGCACCGACGGCGAGGATCAGCTCGGGCATGGCGAGCGACAGGCTGAGCGAAAGGTCTGGCGTCATCGCGATGCTACCTCAATGCGCCGCCGCGGGCGTTGCCGCGACGGATGTTGAGACGTGGTTGACCAGCGCCTGCACGGAAGCCGACGTGGCGTCGAAGACCGGAGCGGGATAGACGCCGAAGAAGATGACCAGCGCCACCAGCGGGTACAGGATGATCTTCTCGCGCGTCGACAGGTCGAGCATGCCCTTCAGGCTTTCCTTGGTCAGCGCGCCAAAGATCACCTTGCGGTAGAGCCACAGCGCGTAGGCCGCCGACAGGATGACGCCCGTGGTGGCGAACAGCGCCACCCAGGTGTTCACCTCGAACGCGCCGAGCAGCGTCAGGAACTCGCCGACGAAGCCGCTGGTGCCCGGCAGGCCGACATTGGCCATGGTGAAGATCAGGAACACGGTGGCGTATTTCGGCATGTTGTTGACCAGGCCGCCATAGGCGGCGATCTCGCGCGTGTGCATGCGGTCGTAGATGACGCCGACGCACAGGAACAGCGCGCCCGAGACGAGGCCGTGGCTGAGCATCTGGAAGATCGCGCCCTGCACGCCGGTCTCGTTCATGGCGAAGATGCCCATCGTCACGTAGCCCATATGGGCGACGGAGGAGTAGGCGATCAGCTTCTTGATGTCCTCCTGCATCAGCGCCACCAGCGAGGTGTAGATGATGGCGATGACCGACATGGCGAAGACCAGCGGCTGCAGGTCGGCCGAGGCCAGCGGGAACATCGGCAGCGAGAAGCGCAGGAAGCCGTAGCCGCCCATCTTGAGCAGGATGCCGGCCAGGATGACGGAGCCGGCCGTCGGCGCCTCGACGTGGGCGTCGGGCAACCAGGTGTGCACCGGCCACATCGGCATCTTCACCGCGAAGGAAGCGAAGAAGGCGAGCCACAGCCATGTCTGCATCGAGGCCGGGAAATCATGCGTCAGCAGCGTCGGGATGTCGGTCGTTCCGGCCTGGAAGAACATCGCCATGATGGCGAGCAGCATCAGCACCGAGCCGAGCAGCGTGTAGAGGAAGAACTTGAACGAGGCGTAGACGCGCCGCTTGCCGCCCCACACGCCGATGATGATGAACATCGGGATCAGGCCGGCCTCGAAGAAGACGTAGAACAGCACGATGTCGAGCGCGCAGAACACGCCGATCATCAGCGTCTCGAGGATCAGGAAGGCGATCATGTATTCCTTGACGCGCTTCTCGATCGCCTGCCACGAGGCGAGGATGCACAGAGGCATCAGGAAGGTCGTCAGGATGACGAACAGCATCGAGATGCCGTCCACGCCCATATGGTAGGAGATGCCGGAATCCAGCCAGTCGACCTTCTCGACCATCTGGAAGCCGGGGTCGGCGTTGTCGAAGCCTATCCAGACGAACAGCGACACGAGGAAGGTGAAGACGGTCGTCAGCAGCGACACGTTGCGGATGTTGCGCCGCGCGGCCTCGCTGTCGTCCCGGATCAGCAGGATCAGGAACGCGCCGACCAGCGGCAGGAAGGTGACGGTCGAGAGGATGGGCCAGTCGGTCATGGCTTTAAAAACTGCTCCCGAGCATCATCCACGTCACGAGAGCCGCGACGCCGATCAGCATGGCGAATGCGTAGTGATAGAGGTATCCGGTCTGCAGCTTGACGACGCGGTTGGTGACGTCGACCACGCGCGCCGAAATCCCGTCCGGCCCGAAACCGTCGATCAGCCAGCCGTCGCCCTTCTTCCACAGGAAGCTGCCCAGCCGCTTCGCCGGCCGCACGAACAGGAAGTCGTACAGCTCGTCGAAGTACCACTTGTTGAGCAGGAAGGCGTAGAGCCCGCGATGCCGCGCCGCCAGCTCCACCGGCGTGCGCGGCGAGCGGATGTAGAAGTGATAGGCGGTGAGGAAGCCGAGGATCATCGACACGAAGGGCGCCAGCTTCACCCACACCGGCACGCCGTGGAAATCGTGCAGGATGTGGTTGTCCGGCAGCGTGAACAGCGCCGCCTTCCAGAAGTGCTCGTAGCCCTCGCCGATGAAGAAGTCGTGGAAGACGAAGCCCGCGAACAGCGCGCCGACGGCCAGCAGGTAGAGCGGCACCAGCATGACCGGCGGCGATTCGTGCACGTGGTGCATGACGTCGGCCGTGGCGCGCGGCTGGCCGTGGAAGGTCATGAAGATCAGCCGCCACGAATAGAAGCTGGTGAACAGCGCCGCCACGACGAGGAGCACGAAGGCGAAGCCGGCGACCGCGTTGTGGCCGACGAAGGCGCCTTCGATGATGGCGTCCTTGGAGAAGAAACCGGCCGTGCCGATGACGGTCGCCGGGATGCCGACGCCGGTCAGCGCCAGCGTGCCGATCACCATCATCCAGTAGGTCCTGGGAATGAGCTTCCTGATGCCGCCCATGCGGCGCATGTCCTGCTCGTCGGACATGGCGTGGATGACCGAGCCCGAGCCGAGGAACAGCAGCGCCTTGAAGAAGGCGTGCGTGAACAGGTGGAAGATCGCCGCCGAGTAGAAGCCCATGCCGAGCGCCACGAACATGTAGCCGAGCTGCGAGCAGGTCGAATAGGCGATGACGCGCTTGATGTCGTTCTGCACCAGCCCGACCGTCGCTGCGAAGAAGGCGGTGATCGCGCCGATGAAGGTGACCACGGTCAGCGCCGTCATCGACAGCTCGAACAGCGGCGACAGCCGCGCCAGCATGAACACGCCGGCCGTCACCATCGTCGCGGCATGGATCAGCGCCGAGACGGGCGTCGGGCCCTCCATTGCGTCCGGCAGCCAGGTGTGCAGCGGCACCTGCGCCGACTTGCCCATGGCGCCCATGAACAAGAGCAGGCAGACCACGGTCAGCGCCGACTGTCGGTCGAGCTCGTAGCCGAGGAAGTTCAGCACCGCGGCCCCGTGCGCCGCCTCGCCGGCCGCAACTTCCGCCGCGCCGTGCGCGGCCGGGATGAAGGAGGCCGTGTTGGCGAAGATGGTGCCGAACTCGATCGAGCCGAACAGCACGAACACGCCGAAGATGCCGAGCGCGAAGCCGAAATCGCCCACCCGATTGACCACGAAGGCCTTGATCGCGGCGGCGTTGGCCGACGGCTTCTTGTACCAGAAGCCGATCAGCAGGTAGGAGGCGAGCCCGACGCCCTCCCAGCCGAAGAACATCTGCACCAGGTTGTCGCTCGTCACCAGCATCAGCATGGCGAAGGTGAACAGCGACAGATAGGCGAAGAAGCGCGGCCGGTGCGGGTCGTGGTGCATGTATCCGATGGAATAGATGTGCACCAGCGCCGACACGCTGTTGACGACGATCAGCATGACGACCGTCAGCGTGTCGATCCTGAATGCCCAGTCGGCCGCGACGCTGCCGACGTCGATGAAGCGCAGCACCGGCACCGTGAAGACCTGCCCGTCGCCGAAGGCCACGGTGACGAACGCCACCCATGACAGCAGCGCGGCCACCACCATGAAGCCGGAGGTGATGTATTCCGACGCCTTGGCGCCGAGCGACGTGCCGAACAGCCCGACGATCAGGAAGCCGAGGAGGGGAAGGAAGACGATGGCCTGATACATGATTGCTTCCGTCAGCCCTTCATCATGTTGACGTCTTCCACCGCGATCGAGCCGCGGTTGCGGAAGAAGACCACGAGGATGGCGAGGCCGATCGCGGCCTCCGCCGCCGCCACCGTCAGTACGAACAGCGCAAACACCTGGCCGACGAGGTCGCCGAGCGCGGCCGAGAAGGCCACGAAATTGATGTTGACGGCCAGCAGGATCAGCTCGACCGACATCAGGATGACGATGACGTTCTTGCGGTTCAGGAAGATGCCGAACACGCCGAGCGTGAACAGCACGGCCGAGAGGGTGAGGAAGTGCCCGATGCCGACGGTCATGTTCAGATCCCCTCGCCCGTCTTGACCTTGCGGACCTCGATCGACATCTCCGGCGTGCGCGCCACCTGGCGCGAAATGTTCTGGCGCTTCACGTCGGGCTTGTGGCGCAGGGTCAGCACGATGGCGCCGATCATCGCCACCAGAAGCACGAGGCCGGCGATCTGGAAGTAGTAGACGTAGTCCGTGTAGAGGATGTCGCCCAGCGCCGCCGTGTTGTGGCGCGTCGCCATATCGGGCGCAGGCTTGGCCACCGTCGAGGCAAGGGTCGGCGCGAAGCTGTAGCCGCCGACCACGACGATCAGCTCGGCCGCCAGCACCAGACCGACCAGCGCGCCGATGGGCGCGTATTGCAGCGCGCCGCTCTTCAATTCGGCGAAGTCGACGTCCAGCATCATGACGACGAACAGGAACAGCACCGCCACCGCGCCGACATAGACGACCAGCAGGATCATCGCCAGGAACTCGGCCCCGGTCAGCAGGAACAGGCCGGCGGCGTTGAAGAACGTGAGGATCAGGTAGAGCACGGAGTGCACGGGATTGCGCGCGGCGATGACCCCGAAGGCCGACGCCACCGCGATGAAGGCGAAGAGATAGAAGAAGATCGCCTCTAGTCCGTTGAGCATGGGTTGTCCCCGGTTCTCCTGTGCGGATGAAACGCCTTGCCGGCCTTCCGTCCGTCCGACTCCGTGCCGGGCGGACCGGCCGAAATCGCGTGTTCCTTAGACGAGGCCCCTGCCCCCGTCCACGAATGAATTCGCCTACCTGTAGGGCGCGTCGACGGCCAGGTTGCGCGCGATCTCGCGCTCCCAGCGGTCGCCGTTGGCGAGCAGCTTGTCCTTGTCGTAGTAGAGTTCCTCGCGCGTCTCCGTCGAGAACTCGAAGTTCGGCCCCTCGACGATGGCGTCGACCGGGCAGGCCTCCTGGCAGAAGCCGCAATAGATGCATTTCACCATGTCGATGTCGTAACGCACCGTGCGGCGCGTGCCGTCGTTGCGGCGCGGGCCGGCCTCGATGGTGATGGCCTGCGCCGGGCAGATCGCCTCGCACAGCTTGCAGGCGATGCAGCGTTCCTCGCCGTTCGGATAGCGGCGCAGCGCATGCTCGCCGCGGAAGCGCGGCGACACCGGCCCCTTCTCGTGCGGATAGTTGATCGTCTCCTTCGGCGCGAAGAACTTCTTCATCGACAGGAAGAAGGCCCCGACGAAGTCCTGGAGCAGCAGCGATTTGGCGGCCTGGGCTAGCGCTGACATGGTTTCAGTCTCCCGTGACGAGCCCGCCGGCGAAGGCGCCGAGGACCGGGAAAAGGACGAGATCGACGATGGCCGCGAGATTGAGCGCGGTCTTGGTGTCCTGAAGCTCGACGCGCTTGGCGAGCGCGCGCATGGCGAAGAAGCCGGCGATGCCGAGGATGCCGCCGATGATCGCGCCGGTGAGCATGCCCGAGGTCATGCGATCCTCGTGAGCTTGAGGAATGACGACGAGCCTAGAATGAGGGGGGCGATCACTGCTCTCCTCCAAAAATTCCGACGGCCAGCAGGGAAGCCCAAACGGCGAACGTGATCGGCACCCCTACGCGATGAATTCGTCGAGTGAAGTCGCTCAATTCCAACCGATTGGATGCAAGTCCCGGCATCTTGAAATTAACGGGCAACCGTTTGTTTTGATTCTGAATTATCGTTTCCAAGCCGGTTCCACGCCATCTGACGAACATTTCGCCAACGACGAGACCGATTGCGCCTCCGGAAATCGCAAGCATCATGCTGCTCATGCGATCCCCGTGAGCTTGAGGAACGCCGCCGTGGCCACCACCATGAACAGCGAGATCGGCAAAAAGACCTTCCAGCCGAGACGCATGAGCTGGTCGTAGCGGTAGCGCGGCACGAAGGCCTTCACCATGGCGAACATGAAAAACACCAGGCAGAGCTTGAGCACGAACCAGATGACGCCCGGCACCCAGGTGAACGGCGCGAAGTCGAAGGGCGGCAGCCATCCGCCGAGGAACAGGATCGTCGTCAACGCGCACATCAGCACGATGGCGACGTACTCGCCGAGGAAGAACAGCAGGAACGGCGTCGAGGAATATTCGATCATGTGGCCGGCGACGAGCTCCGACTCCGCCTCCACAAGGTCGAAGGGCGGCCGGTTCGTCTCGGCCAGCGCCGAGATGAAGAAGATGATGAACATCGGGAACAGGCCGAGCCAGTGCCAGTCTAGGAAGGTGTTGGGCAGGCCGAGCCAGGTGCCGAGCCCGTCGCGCTGCGCCAGCACGATGTCGCTGAGGTTCAGCGAGCCGACGCAGAGCAGCACCGTGACGATGACGAAGCCGATCGACACCTCATAGGACACCATCTGCGCCGCCGAGCGCAGCGCGCCGAGGAACGGGTATTTCGAGTTCGACGCCCAGCCGCCCATGATCACGCCGTAGACCTCGAGCGAGGAGATCGCGAAGACGTACAGGATGCCGACATTGATCGAGGCGATGGCCCAGCCTTCCGCTACGGGAATGACGGCCCAGGCCGCGATGGCCAGAACCGCCGACACCAGCGGCGCGAGCAAAAAGACACCCTTGTTGGCGCCGGACGGGATGACCGGCTCCTTGAACACGAACTTCAGCAGGTCGGCGAAGGCTTGCAGCGTACCCCAGGGGCCGACCACGTTGGGTCCGCGCCGCAGCTGCACCGCCGCCCATATCTTTCGGTCGGCGTAGAGCAGGTAGGCGACGCCGACCAGCAGAACGACGATCAGCACCACCGATTGCAGCAGGATGATCAGCGCCGGCAGGACGTAAATGGTGAAGAACTCTTCCATCTTATTCCGCCGCCTGCCTGAAGCCGCCCTTCGCCAGCGCCGAGCATTCCGCCATGACGGCCGAGGCGCGCGCGATCGGGTTGGTGAGGTAGAAATCCGTGACCGGCGACGTGAAGGCGCCCTTGTTCAGCCGCCCGCCGAGCCTGGCCACGGCGGACACCTCGTCATGGTCGCCGGGCGCGATGTCGTCGACGCGGCCCAGATGCTTGTATTCGGCCGTGAGCTGCTGGCGAAGCTGCGCCAGCGAATCGAAGGGCAGTTTCTTTCCGAGCACGTCCGACAGCGCGCGCAGGATCGCCCAGTCCTCCTTCGCCTCGCCCGGCGCGAAGCCGGCACGGGCGGTGCGCTGCACGCGGCCCTCCGTGTTGACGTAGGTAGCCGATTTCTCCGTATAGGCCGCGCCGGGCAGGATGACGTTGGCGCGGTGCGCGCCCGCGTCGCCATGCGTGCCGATATAGACCACGAAGGCCCCGCCGGTGGCGCTCATGTCGATCTCGTCCGCGCCGAGCAGGAACAGCACGTCGCTGTCGCCGAGCATGTCTTTGACAGCCTTGCCGCCCTCGCCCGGCACGAAGCCGATATCCAGCCCGCCGACGCGCGCGGCGGCGTTGTGCAGCACGGCAAAACCGTTCCAGTCGGCGCGCACGGCGTCCACCGCCAGCGCCAGCTTCGCCGCCTGGCCGAGCACCGCCGCGCCGTCGCCGCGCGCCAGCGCGCCCTGCCCCACGATGATCAGCGGATTCCTGGCGTTCTTCAGCGTCTCGAAGAAGGAGCCGTTGCCGGCGGCGAGCTCCTTGAGCGATTCCGGTCCGACCCCGAGCAATTCGGCGTCGTAACGCAGGTCGCCGACGTCGCCGATCACCCCGATCGGCAGCGGCCCCTGCCGCCAGCGCTTTCTGATGCGCGTGTTGAGCACCGAGGCCTCGAAGCGCGGATTGGCGCCGATGATCAGCACAGCGTCGGCGTCCTCGATGCCCTCGATGGTCGGATTGAAGATGTAGCTGGCGCGGCCGAGAGCCGGATCGAGCGCAGCCCCGTCCTGCCGGCAGTCGACATTGGCCGAGCCCAGCGCCTGCATCAGCAGCTTGAGCGCGTACATCTCCTCGACGGCCGCCAGATCGCCGGCGATCGCGCCGATCCTGTCGCCGGAGGTCTTCGACACCGCGTCCTTGATGGCGGCGAAGGCTTCGCCCCAGCTCGCCGGCGTGAGCTTGCCGTCACGGCGCACATAGGGCCGGTCGAGACGCTGCGAGCGCAGCCCGTCCCAGATGAAGCGGGTCTTGTCGGAAATCCACTCCTCGTTCACCGCCTCGTTGACGCGCGGCATGATGCGCATCACCTCGCGGCCTCTGCTGTCGACGCGGATCGCCGAGCCGACCGCGTCCATCACGTCGATGGATTCGGTCTTGGTCAGCTCCCACGGCCGCGCCGTGAAGGCGAAGGGCTTCGAGGTCAGCGCGCCGACCGGGCACAGGTCGATGACATTGCCCTGCAACTCGGAGGTCATCGCGTGTTCGAGATAGGTGGTGATCTCGGCGTCCTCGCCGCGCCCGATCAGGCCGAGCTCCGAGATGCCGGCCACCTCGGTGGTGAAGCGGACGCACCGCGTGCAATGGATGCAGCGGTTCATGATCGTCTTGACCAGCGGGCCGATATATTTGTCCTCGACCGCGCGCTTGTTCTCCTTGTAGCGCGAGGAATCGACGCCGAAGGCCATCGCCTGGTCCTGCAGGTCGCACTCGCCGCCCTGGTCGCAGATCGGGCAGTCGAGCGGATGGTTGATGAGCAGGAACTCCATCACCCCCTCGCGCGCCTTCTTCACCATCGGCGTGTTGGTGAAGATTTCCGGCGCCTCGCCGTTCGGGCCGGGGCGCAGGTCGCGCACGCCCATGGCGCAGGACGCCGCCGGCTTGGGCGGCCCGCCCTTCACCTCGACCAGGCACATGCGGCAGTTGCCGGCGATCGACAGCCGCTCGTGGAAGCAGAAGCGCGGCACTTCCGCGCCCGCCTCCTCCGCCGCCTGCAGCAGCGTGTAATGGTCGGGGACCGTGATCTCCTTGCCGTCGACCTTCAGCTTCGCCATGTGAGTCCTCAGTGCTGCGTGTCGACGAGGTCGAGGCGACGCTCGATACGTTCAACGCGGTTCTCCACGCGGTCCAACCGCCTGTGAACACCGGCCAAATTCTCTTCGACGGAGGTCGCGCGGACCTTCGGGTCGCGAATCTCGTCGAGCACACGATCCAGCTTCTCGTCCATTCGACGCAACATCGCCAGAACGAGGTTGTCAGGCTCCTTAGCCATGCCGCCGCCCCTTCGACAGCGCCTTCGCCTGTCCGATCCAGTCGTCGCGCTCGATGCGCCCGCTGAACGACAGATAGTCGTCCAGCCAGGCGATCTCCCCGGCGCTCCAGCCCGCGATCTGGCGATACGTCCAGATGCCGAGACCGTTGAGCACCGTCTCCAGCTTCGGCCCCACGCCGGCGATGGCCTTGAGGTCGTCCACCTTCCTCGGCCTGCCGATGCCCTTCGGCTGCCTGACGGCCTCGGCCGCCGCAGGCATGGCCGGCTTCGAAACCCGTTTCGCAACGCGCCTGGCCGGCGCGGCCGTCCTGGCCACCGTCTCGACCGCCGCGTCGGCGACCTGCGCGGCATCGGCCATCATCGTCTTCACGACGGCTTCGGTGCGCGGGGCAGGCTTGGCGGCCGGCGCGACCGCCTTCTCATGCTCGATGCCCGACATCGCCCGCATCGACAGTTCCGCCATCGCCGAGGCCGTGCCCATCCAGACGCCGAAGGCGTGGCTCCACAGCCCGAGCCCGACGGCCGACAACGCCATCACGCCGGCGGCGGGGTGCGCCGCGAGGTTGATCGCGCCCGCCACCTCCTTCGGCAGTCCCGGCGGCATCATATCGGGTCCGGACGTGGTGTTCATGGGCCCTACTCCGCCGCCACGAGCAGCGGCTCGGCACGGTGGGCGTTGCGGCTGAACTCGTCGATGCGGCGCTCGATCTCCGGGCGGAAATTGCGGATCAGGCCCTGGATCGGCCATGCGGCCGCGTCGCCCAGGGCGCAGATCGTGTGGCCCTCGATCTGCTTGGTGACGTCGAGCAGCATGTCGATCTCGCGCTTCTGCGCCTCGCCGCGCACCAGCCGCTCCATCACCCGCCACATCCAGCCCGTGCCCTCGCGGCAGGGCGTGCACTGGCCGCAGCTCTCATGCTTGAAGAAATAGCTCAGCCGCGCGATCGCCTTCACGATGTCGGTCGACTTGTCCATGACGATGACGGCCGCCGTGCCGAAGGACGACTTGCGGTCGCGCAGCCCGTCGAAATCCATCGGGCAGTCGATGATGTCCTCGGCCTTCACCACCGGGCACGACGCGCCGCCCGGGATGACCGCCAAGAGATTGTCCCAGCCGCCGCGAATGCCGCCGCCGTGCTTCTCGACCAGCTCGCGGAAGGTGATGCCCATCGCCTCTTCCACGGTGCAGGGCGTGTTGACGTGCCCGACCAGCATGAACAGCTTGGTGCCGACATTGTTCGGCCGGCCGATCGCGGAGAACCAGGCCGCGCCGCGCCGCAGGATCGTCGGCGCGACGGCGATGGATTCGACGTTGTTGACCGTCGTCGGGCAGCCGTAGAGGCCCATATTGGCCGGGAAAGGCGGCTTCAGGCGCGGCTGGCCCTTCTTGCCCTCCAGGCTCTCCAGCAGCGCCGTCTCCTCGCCGCAGATGTAGGCGCCCGCGCCGTGGTGCATGTAGATGTCGAAATCGTAGCCGTTCTTGTTGTTCTTGCCGATCAGCCCGGCGTCGTAGGCCTCGTCGATGGCGCGCTGCAAAGCCTCGCGCTCGCGGACGAACTCGCCGCGCACATAGATGTAGGCCGCGATCGCGCCCATGGCGAAGCCGGCGACCAGGCAGCCCTCGACCAGCGTGTGCGGATCATGGCGCAGGATGTCGCGATCCTTGCAGGTGCCGGGCTCGGACTCGTCGGCGTTGACGACGAGATAGCTCGGGCGACCGTCCGTGCTGGTCTTCGGCATGAACGACCATTTCAGGCCGGTCGGGAAGCCCGCGCCGCCGCGCCCGCGCAGGCCGGACGCCTTCATCTCGTTGACGATCCAGTCGCGGCCCTTTTCCAGCAGGCCCTTGGTGTCGTCCCACTGGCCGCGCGCCATCGCGCCCTTCAGTGAGCGGTCGAAGGTGCCGTAGATGTTGGTGAAGATGCGGTCCTTGTCAGCGAGCATCCTTGCCCCCTACACCGGTTTCTTGCCGAACACGCGGACGTATTCCTCGACGCCGCCTTTGGCGAGCGCGTCGGCCTGTCTCACCCAGTCGTCGCGCTCGATGCGGCCCTTGAAGTTCAGGTAGCCGTCGACCCATTCGCGCTCCGCTTTCTTCCAGGCCGCCACCTGCGCGAAGGTATAGATGCCCAGCGAATGCAGGATGCCCTCGATCTTGGGCCCGACGCCGGAGATCAGCTTGAGGTCGTCCGGCGTCGCCGGCTTCTCGATTCCCTTCGGCCGGTCGGCGTCGGTCAGCGACGGTTTCGTCTCGCTCGCCTTGCCCGCAGCGCCGATCGCCTCGCCGCGATGCAGCTCCGGCGATTTGAGCGCCGCCGGTCCCGTCGCGGTCGACTTGGCGCGGCGCTGCTTCGCCGTGCCCTCCACCGCCGGCTCGGCCAAGTTGGCCGCCACCGGGTCGTAGGCGGGAGCCTTGACGCTTTCGGCGGCCTCGGCCTTGGGAGACGCCTTCTTCGGCGAGGGCGATTTCACCGATCCGTCCGTCTCCGGCGCATCGGTCTTCGGCCTTGCCGCTTCCGAAGGCGGAACCTGCGGGTCGGCGCTCGCCCCGGCGGTCGCGCGGTCGCGCGTGGATTTCAGCACGGCCTGCTCGTCCCTGAGCGACGTGAGCCCGCTCGCCGGCGCGGAGACAATGCGGTCGATCTGCGGGCCGGTCGGCACGGAAGCCCCTTTGCCGGCCTCGAACGCGTCGATGATCGCGGCCAGCCGTTCCGGCGTCAGATCCTCGTAGGTATCCTTGAAGATCATCACCATCGGCGCGTTAACGCACGCGCCCAGGCATTCGACCTCCTCCCACGACAGCGTGCCGTCATCATTGGTGTGGAACTGCTCGTGATGGATTTTTGCGCGGCACACATCCATCAGCGCCTCGGAGCCGCGCAGCATGCAGGGCGTCGTGCCGCAGACCTGCACGTGGGCCCTGGAGCCCACCGGCTTCAACTGAAACTGCGTGTAGAAGGTCGCCACTTCCAGCGCGCGGATATAGGGCATGCCGAGCCGGTCGGCGATGTGCTCGATGGCCGCCTTGGTGACCCAGCCTTCCTGCTCCTGCGCGATCATCAGCAACGGGATGATGGCCGACTGCTCGCGGCCCTGCGGGTATTTCGCGATCCATGTGTCGACGGACGCCGCGTGGTCGCCGTTGAAGGCGAAGCTGGCGGGCTGGACGGCTGGCTCGGCGAGACGACGGACTGACATTAGCGATCGACCTCTCCGAACACGATGTCGATCGAGCCGAGCACGGCCGACACGTCCGCCAGCAGATGGCCACGGCACAGGAAATCCATGGCCTGCAGATGCGCGAAACCCGGCGCGCGCAGCTTGACGCGGTACGGCTTGTTGGTGCCGTCGGCCACCAGATAGACGCCGAACTCGCCCTTCGGCGCCTCGACCGCCGCGTACACCTCGCCGGCCGGCACGTGATAGCCCTCGGTATAGAGCTTGAAGTGATGGATCAGCGCCTCCATCGAGCGCTTCATCGCGCCGCGCTTGGGCGGAACCACCTTGCCGTCCTCGTTCGACACCGCGCCGACGCGCTCCTTGCCGAGCAGCCGGTCGACGCACTGGCGCATGATCCGGGCCGACTGGCGCATCTCCTCCATGCGGATGAGGTAGCGGTCGAAGCAGTCGCCGTTCTTGCCGACCGGGATGTCGAAATCCATCTCGGAATAGCATTCGTAGGGCTGCGACTTGCGCAGATCCCACGGCGCGCCCGAGCCGCGCACCATGACGCCCGAAAAGCCCCAGTTCCAGGCATCGTCCAGCGACACCACGCCTATGTCGACGTTGCGCTGCTTGAAGATGCGGTTCGGTGTCAGCAGCGCGTCGAGATCGTCCAGCGTCTTCTCGAAGGACGGAATCCAGTTGCCGATGTCCTCGACAAGCTGGTCCGGCAGATCCTGATGGACCCCTCCCGGCCGGAAATAGGCCGCATGCATGCGCGAGCCGGAGGCGCGCTCGTAGAACACCATCAGCTTCTCGCGGTCGACGAAGCCCCACAGCGGCGGCGTCAGCGCGCCGACATCCATGGCCTGCGTCGTCACGTTGAGGATGTGGCTCATGATGCGGCCGATCTCGCAATAGAGCACGCGGATCAACTGGCCGCGCTTCGGCACCTCGATGCCCAGCAGACGCTCCACCGCCAGCGCGAAGGCATGCTCCTGGTTCATCGGCGCGCAATAGTCGAGCCGGTCGAGATAGGGGATCGCCTGAAGGTAGGTCTTCGCCTCCATCAGCTTCTCGGTGCCGCGATGCAGCAGCCCGATATGCGGATCGACGCGGTCGACCACCTCGCCGTCCAGCTCAAGCACGAGGCGCAGCACGCCGTGCGCGGCCGGATGCTGCGGGCCGAAATTGATGTTGAAGTTGCGTACCGACGTCTCGGCCATAATCGCCTCAGTTCGTCTTCGCCTTCTCGTCACCGGGCAGCACGTAGTCGGTGCCTTCCCAGGGAGAGAGGAAATCGAAGTTGCGGAACTCCTGCTTGAGTTCGACGGGCTCGTAGACGACCCGCTTGGCCTCGTCGTCGTAGCGAACCTCGACGAAGCCGGTGAGCGGAAAGTCCTTGCGCAGCGGGTGTCCCTCGAAGCCGTAGTCGGTGAGGATGCGGCGCAGGTCCGGATGGCCGGTGAACAGCACGCCGTAGAGATCGTAGGTCTCGCGCTCGAACCAGTCGGCGCCGCGGAAGATCTCGGTGACCGACGGCACCGGCGTCTCCTCGTCCGTCTGCACCTTGACGCGGATGCGCAGGTTCTGGCGCGGCGAGAGCAGATGGTAGACCACGTCGAAACGCTTGCGGCGCTGGGGATAGTCGGCCCCGCACACGTCGATGAACGACACGAACTGGCACTGAACGTCCCGCTTGAGGAAATTCATCACCGAAAGCAGGTCGGATGCCTCGACCTGGATGGTCAATTCGCCATGGGCGATGACCGAACCCTCGATCTGGTCGCCGATCTTCTCGGCGAGATAGGCGGAAAGGTCGTTGAGCGCTTCACTCATCTCCGCCGCCCTCACCGCTCGATCGTGCCGGTGCGGCGAATCTTCTTCTGCAGAAGAAGGATGCCGTAGAGCAGCGCCTCCGCGCTCGGCGGACAACCGGGCACGTAGATGTCGACAGGCACCACGCGGTCGCAGCCGCGCACCACCGAATAGGAATAGTGATAATAGCCGCCGCCATTGGCGCAAGAGCCCATGGAGATGACGTAGCGCGGCTCCGGCATCTGGTCGTAGACCTTGCGCAGCGCCGGCGCCATCTTGTTGGTCAGCGTGCCGGCCACGATCATGATGTCGGACTGGCGCGGGGAGGCGCGCGGCGCGACGCCGAAACGCTCCGAATCGTAGCGCGACATGGAGGTGTGGATCATCTCCACCGCGCAGCACGCCAGGCCGAAGGTCATGAACATCAGCGAGCCGGAGCGCGCCCAGGTGATCAGCGCCTCGGACGAGGTGACGAGAAAACCCTTGTCCGACAGCTCGCTGTTGATGTCGGCGAAGAACGGGTCGTCCTGCCCGACCGGCTTGCCGGTGGCGGGATCGAGGATGCCGCGCGGCTTGGGCGCGACGAGCGTCTGAGGGTTCAATCCCATTCGAGCGCTCCCTTCTTCCATTCATAGATGAAACCGATGGTCAGCACGCCGAGGAACACCATCATCGACCAGAAGCCGAACATGCCGATGTCGCCGAACGACACCGCCCACGGAAACAGGAAGGCCACCTCGAGGTCGAAGATGATGAACAGGATCGACACGAGGTAGAAGCGCACGTCGAACTTCATGCGCGCATCGTCGAAGGAATTGAAGCCGCACTCGTAGGCCGAGAGCTTTTCCGGGTCCGGGTTGCGGTAGGCGACGAGGAAGGGCGCGACGATGAGCGCCAGGCCCACCAGCAGCGCGACGCCGATGAAGATGACGACAGGCAGATAGGAACTCAAAAGTTCGTTCATGCTGCGACTTCCTGGTGGACGATCCACCGTGAGCTGGAGCACGGTCGTCACGCGGAAACGCGACAGACCGATTTCCGATCTGTCGCCTGGCCATGCTGCATTGCGGCGAGGGTTAGCGCAGCCCCGTGGGTGACGCAAGCCTAACCTCGCGTCATTTTCCCCGCTTTCGGCCACTTTGTGAAACCGGCCAAGCCAAGGCAATTCCTTACTAATTTACTCATGTTTTTCTCCTGACAGCGGATGCGCCGAAAGCCTGCTAGCGTGGGCGCGGGAGATGTCGTGAAATGCCGCCTGTGATCGAGACCCTGTCCCTGCCCGCCGCGCGCCGCATCGCGCTTGCCGCGCAGGGATTTTCGCAACGCCGCCCGGCCTCCGCGCCGGACCGGCGCCACCTGAAGCGCGAGCTTGCCCGTCTGGGCCTCTTGCAGATCGATTCCGTCAGCGCCGTGGTGCGGGCGCACTACATGCCCCTGTTCTCGCGCCTCGGCGCCTATCCGATGAGCCTTCTGGACGACGCCATGGCGGGGCGCCGCCGGCTGCTGTTCGAATACTGGGCGCACGAGGCCTCGCTGCTGCCGGTCGAGACATGGCCGCTGATGCAGTGGCGCATGCAGCGCGCCCGGCAGAACACGGGCATCTACAAGGGGCTGGCCCGCTGGGCCGCGCACAACAAGGCGTTCACGGGCGAAATCCTCGACCGGGTGAAGGCGGAGGGCCCGCTGCCCGCCTCGGCCATCGAAGGCCACAAGGGCAAGGGCGGCTGGTGGGGCTGGAGCGACGCCAAGGCGGCCTTCGAATGGCTGTTCTGGGCCGGCCTGCTCACCACCCATTCGCGGCGCGGCTTCGAGCGTCTCTACGACGTGCCGGAGCGCGTTCTGCCGAAAGCCGTGCTGGAGGCCCCCGTCCCCGCCCCGGCCGACGCGCAGCGGGAGCTTGTCCGCCACGCCGCCCGCGCGCTGGGCATCGCCACCTACACGGATTTGCGCGACTATTTCCGCCTGCCCGTGGACACGATGAAGGGACGCATCGAGGAGCTGGTCGAATCGGGCGAGCTGCTGCCCGTGAAAGTGAAGGGCTGGGGCCAACCGGCCTGGCTGCATGCCGGCGCGCGCCGTCCCCGCAGGGTGGACGCCCGCGCCCTGCTCGCGCCCTTCGACCCGCTCGTCTGGGAGCGCGCCCGCACCGAGCGCCTGTTCGATTTCCACTACCGCATCGAGATCTACGTGCCGGAAGCGAAGCGCCGGTTCGGCTACTATGTCCTGCCCTTCCTGCTCGGCGAAGGGATCGTCGCCCGCGTCGACCTGCGCGCCGACCGTCCGAACGGGGTCCTGCGCGTCGTCGCCGCCTATGCCGAGCCCGGCGCGCCGCCCGAGACGGCCGCCGAGCTGCTGGAGGAACTGCGGCTCATGCAGGTCTGGCTCGGCCTGGAGCGGATGGAGGTCCTGCCCGGCGGCGATCTTGGCCCGGCGCTCGCGGCCGCGCGTTGACTCCAGCGGCTCCGAAAGCCTAAATCGGACCCGACGGTCCCCTCCTCTCAAGGGAGGGGCTAAGAGGGAACGCGGTGCGCGCCGCAAGAGGCGCAAATCCGCGGCTGTCCCCGCAACTGTGAGCGGCGAGCCCGCGCCGATGGCCACTGGAAGCGAGAATGCTCCGGGAAGGCGGCAAGGGCGACGACCCGCGAGCCAGGAGACCTGCCGTCGCGCAAATGATCCGAACGTCCGGCGGGTGACCCGGACAGGGAGCCTGTGTGAAGACGGATTTCTGCTCCGTGAGCGACGACGCGTCGCCTGAAACCGGCGAGGCCGCCCTGCGCGGCCCCGATTGCGGCCCCCATCCCGGCCCCCGGCCCGGCCCCCCGCCCGGCGAAGGCGTCACCGTGCTGGTCTGTCATTCCTGCCGCAGGCCGGGCGATCCCGAAACCCTTCCCCGCCCCGGCACGCGCCTCGCCGAAGCCGCGGAGCGCGCGGCGGCGGACACCGGCGTGGCGGTCAGGCGCGTCGGCTGCCTCGGCAACTGCAAGCGCGGCATCTCGGCCGCCATGCTGCGCCAGGGCTCATGGAGCTACGTCTTCGGCGACCTGACCGAGGACAGCGCCGGCGACCTCGTCAAGGGCGCGCTGCTCTATGCCGGCGCCGGCGACGGCTTCATGCCGTTCCGCGCCCGGCCCGAATCGCTCAAGCGCGGCCTGATCGCGCGCCTGCCCACCCTCGATATCCTGCCCTCCCTCGATATGCTGAAAGACCTGCCATGACCGCCGACCTGTCCCGCGTTCCCTGCACCGTCATCACCGGCTTCCTCGGCGTGGGCAAGACGACGCTGATCCGCAACATTCTCGAAAATGCCGGCGGCCGGCGGCTCGCCATCATCGTCAACGAGTTCGGCGACGTCGGCATCGACGGCGACATCCTGAAAGGCTGCGGCGTCGAGGCCTGCCCGGAGGAGAACGTCGTGGAACTGGCCAACGGCTGCATCTGCTGCACCGTCGCCGACGATTTCGTGCCGGCCATCGACCAGATCCTGTCCCGCTCGCCGAGGGTCGATCACATCCTGATCGAGACCTCCGGGCTCGCTTTGCCCAAGCCGCTGGTGCAGGCGTTCCAGTGGCCGTCGGTCAAGAACCGGGTCACCGTGGACGGCGTCGTCGCCGTGGTAGACGGGCCGGCGCTGGCACAGGGCCGCGTCGCCGCCGACATGGACGCGCTGGCCGCCCAGCGCGCAGCCGACGATTCGCTCGACCACGACGATCCGGTCGAAGAGGTGTTCGAGGACCAGGTCGCCTGCGCCGACCTCGTCATCCTGTCGAAGAGCGACCTCTTGGACGAGGCCGCCGCCGCCCGTGCCAAAGCCGTGGTGGACGAGCACGTCGCCCGCGCGGTGAAGATCGTGCCGGCCGCGCATGGCAAGATCGATCCCGCCGTACTGCTCGGCCTCGGCCTCGCCGTCGAGGACGACATCGAGAACCGCAGGACGCACCATGATGGCGAGCTCGATCACGAGCATGACGATTTCGACACCTTCGTTCTCGACCTTCCTGCCGTCGCCGATCCGGCCGATCTCGCCGCGCGCGTGGCAAAGGCGGCAGAACAGGAGAACGTGCTGCGCGCCAAGGGCTTCGTCGAGGTCGCCGGCAAGCCGATGCGGCTTCTCGTGCAGGCCGTCGGCCAGCGGGTGAACCACTATTACGACCGCGCCTGGACGGCCGGCGACGACCGTCGCTCCCGGCTCGTGGTGATCGGCCTGAAAGGGCTGAACCGCCCCGCCATCGAGAAGATCCTGCTGGGGTGATCCTGTGAACGGCCGGCATCCGGCGGGTGTCCCATGCACCTGCTGACCTCCTCCTCCGCCTCGCTGGACGACCTGATCGAGCCCGTCGACCTGCGCCAGGACCCGGCCGACATTGCCGTGCTCTCCTTCACCGACAGCGACCTCGCCGGCATCGCCGCCGCGTGGCAGTCCGAGGGCGACAGGATGCCCTCGCTCCGGCTCGCCTCGCTGCGCGACCTGCGCCACCCCATGTCGGTCGATCTGTGGATCGAGGCCACCGCCCGCCATGCGAAACTGGTGCTGGTGCGCGTGCTCGGCGGCTACGACTGGTGGCGCTACGGCTGCGACCAGCTCGCCGCCGCCGCCCGCGCACACGGCGTCAAGCTCGCGCTGCTGCCCGGCGAATCGCACGAATCCGATGCCCGACTGGCCGAGCTGTCGACGCTTGCTCAAGGCGAGCAGGACGCCCTGCTCGCCTGCTTCCGCGCCGGCGGCCCGGACAACATGAAGGTCCTCGCACGCCGTCTGGCGGCGCTGGCGGCTGGCCGCCTTCCCGACGGGCAGGCCCGCATGGTTGCGAAAGCGGGGTTCTACGAGCCCGGCAGGGGCATCGTCGACCAGCCCCCTGCCGCGCCGCGGCAAGAGCCTCTCGTCGCCCTCCTCTTCTACCGCTCCATGCTGCTGGCCGCCGATGTCGACCCGATCGACGCCTTGACCCAGTCTCTTCGGGAAAAAGGCATGGCCGTCGTCCCCATCTTCGTCGCCAGCCTGAAGGACCCCGGCTCGCTCGCCTTCGTGGAAGCGGCCCTCGCCGCGCTGCGCCCCTCGGCAATCGTCACCGCCACCGCTTTCGCCGCCGGCGCGGAGCCCGGCGCGGAGACGCTGTTCGACCGGGCCGGCGTGCCGGTCTTCCAGGTGATCGTCGCCACCACGCGCCGCGAGGCGTGGGAGAAAAGCCCGCGCGGCCTCGGGCCCGCCGATCTCGCCATGCATGTCGTGCTGCCGGAACTCGACGGCCGCGTCCTCGCCGGCGCGGTCTCCTTCAAGGGCGAGACGGACATCGATCCGGCCTTCGGCCTTCGCGCGCAGGCCAACCGCGCCGAGCCCGGCCGCATCGACGCGGTCGCGCGGCGCATCGCCGCCCAGCTTCGTCTCGCGCGAACGCCCAACGCGAAGAAGAAAGTCGCGATCCTGATGCCGGACTATCCCGGCGCGGCCGGCCGCACGGGCTACGCGGTCGGCCTCGACGTTCCGGCAAGCGTGCTGGCGATGATTCGGGACATGAAGGACGCAGGCTACGCGGTGGAAAGGATTCCCGAATCGCCGCGCGCGCTGCTCGATGCACTGGAGCTTGAGGGCAAAGGACTGAGCGGTGAGGACTATCTGGCGCTGTGGCCCGGATTGCCGGCGGATGCCCGGGGAGAGATCGAAGCGGCATGGGGCGCGATGGAGGACGGGGCCGGCAATCCGCTGCCCCGCCAAATTCAATTCCGCGCCGCGCGTTTCGGCAATGTCACCGTCGCGCTCGCCCCGGATCGCGGAAAATCCGCCGATCGCCGCGCCGACTACCACGATCCGGCCCTGCCGCCGCGCCATGAGCTCGTCGCCTTCGGCCTGTGGCTGCGCGAAAGGCTCGGCGTCCACGCCATCGTCCATGTCGGCGCGCACGGAACGCTGGAGTGGTTGCCCGGCAAGACGGTCGCGTTGGGCGAAAGCTGCTTTCCGGAGGTCGTGGCCGGCGCCCTGCCCGTCATCTATCCCTTCATCGTGTCGAACCCCGGCGAGGCCGCGCACGCCAAGCGCCGCATCGCGGCCATCACGCTCGGCCATCTTCCCCCGCCGCTCGCCAATGCCGGGCTGGACGCGGAGAAGGCGAAGCTGGAGCGTCTGGTCGACGAATACGCGCAGGCCGACGGCCTCGACCGCCGCCGCCGCGACCGGCTGGCCAGGCTGATCGTGGAGACGGCGGGCGAGACGGGCCTGTCCGCCGAGGCGGGCGTCGCCACCGCCGACACGCCGGACGAGGCGCTGCGCCGCATCGACGCCTGGCTCTGCGACCTCAAGGATTTTTCCATCAAGGATGGGCTGCACGTCTATGGGCGCTCCGCTCCGGGAGAGAACGACCCGCTGCGCCTGCGAAGCGCCGGGGCCGAGAAAAGCGCCCTGCTGACCGCGCTGGACGGAGGCCGCATAAAACCCGGCCCGTCCGGCGCGCCGGCGCGCGGCCGCACCGACGTGCTGCCGACCGGCCGCAACCTTTTCGCCGCCGATCCGCGCACCATGCCGACGCCGACCGCCTTCGACATCGGCAAGGCCGCCGCCGCCGAGGCGCTGACCCGCTATCTCCAGGAGCACGGCGACTGGCCCCGCGCGCTGGTCATGGACCTCTGGGGCTCGGCATCGCTGCGCACCGGCGGCGAGGAGATCGCGCAGGGCCTGGCCCTGATGGGCTGCCGCCCGCAATGGGATTTTGCCACCGGCCGCGTCACCGGCGTCGAGGTGCTGCCGCCGGCCGTTCTCGGCCGTCCGCGCGTCGACGTCACCTGGCGCATTTCCGGCCTGTTCCGCGACATGTTCCCGACCCAGATCGCGCTGCTGGATGCGGCCACCCGCGCGGTCGCCGCGCTGAACGAGGATGCTTCGGAAAACCCGCTGGCCGCCGCCCGCCGCGCCGGCGAGGAAAAACCGGCGCGCATCTTCGGCTCCTCGCCCGGCACCTATGGCGCGGGTATAGAGGCGCTGCTCTCCGGCGGCGAGTGGGAGCGCCGCGAGGACCTGGGCGAGACCTATCTCGACATGGCCTCGCACGCCTTCGGCGGCGCGGAGGGCGAGGCGTATCCCGCGCCGGGCGCCTTCGCCGGCCGCGTCCAGGCGGCCGACATGCTGATCCACACCGGTGACGACCCCGGTCGCGACATTCTGGAAGGCTCGGCCGACGTCGCCTTCATCGGCGGCTTTTCCGCCGCGCTCGCGGCCCTCGGAACACACGCCGACATCGTCGTGCTGGACACCACCGATCCGCAAAAACCCAAGGCGCGCTCCGTCACCGAGGCGGTCACGCGCACGGTGCGCGCCCGCGCGCTGAACCCGCGCTTCATCGCCGGCCAGATGCGGCACGGCCCGCGCGGCGCGTCCGAATTCGCCGAGACGGTGGACCGTCTCGTCGGCTTCGCGGAGACGACGAACGCCATCCCCGGCGCGCTGATCGACGCGCTGCATGACGCCTATCTCGGCGACGAGGCCGTGCGCGCCTTCCTGCTGCGCGAAAATCCACAGGCCGCGCGGTTCATCGCCGAGCGCTTCGAGCAGGCGCGGCAGCGCGGCCTGTGGCACCCGCTGCGCAACAGCGTCGCCGACGATCTGGCCGCTTTGATCGCCGATACGAGGGAGGTGGCGGCATGAACGCCATCTCGCGACGCGGCGCGTGTCCTGCCTTGTCCGCGCCGATGCGGACCGGCGACGGCCTTCTGGTGCGGCTCAACCCCGTCGCATCAGGATTTTCGCCCAACACGCTGATCGGACTCTGCGAATCGGCATCGCGCCACGGCAACGGGCTGGTCGAGGTCACGGCGCGCGGCAGCTTGCAGATTCGCGGCCTGAGCGAGGCGAGCGCGCCGCTTCTGGCCGCCGAGGTGGACGCGCTCGGCATCGAAGTGCGCACCGGCGTGCCGGTGGAAACTGGCCCGCTGGCCGGGCTCGACCCCGACGAGACCGCCGATCCGCGCCCTCTGGCCGAGACGATCCGGGAGAGGATTGGCGCTTCCGGCCTGTCGCCGAGGCTGGGCCCCAAGGTCTCGGTCGTGGTCGACGGCGGCGGACGCTTCGGCATGTCGAAAGTCGCCGCCGACCTGCGGCTGGACGCGGTGGACGCCGGAATGTGGCGGGTGGCCGTGGCGGGCGATGCGGAGACCGCGCAAGTGCGTGGCGTCCACGACGCCGATGCGGCGCGCGACATCGCTTTGTCCGTTCTTGAAGCCATCGCCGCCCTCGGGATCGACGGCCGCGCGCGAGACCTGCCGGCCGCGCCGCGCCCTTCCGGCAGGCCAGAGGTGGGCAACGTCGAGCATCGATCCTGCAAGACGGCACAAACCGGCTTCCACGCTCTCCGCGATTCCCGCGTCGCGCTCGCCGTCGCCCTGCCTTTCGGGCAGATGCGCGCCGAAAGCGTGATCGCCTTTGCCCGAGCAGCGGAGGAAAGAAACGCACGCGACATCCGCCTCGCGCCCGGCCGCATGCTTCTGGTTCCGTGTACCGACCGGCCCGCCGCCGAAGCGTTTCGGGCGATGGCCGAAAACATCGGCTTCGTCACCGACCCCGCCGATCCGCGCCTCTCCATCGCCGCCTGTCCCGGCTCGCCGGCCTGCGGCTCGGGAAAAATCCCGGCACGCGACCTCGCCGCCACGATCGCGCGCGACCATGCCGCGCTGTTCGACGGCTCGTTCGAGCTCCACGTTTCCGGCTGCGCCAAGGGCTGCGCGCATCCCGCGCCGGCCGCGCTGACGCTGGTGGGCGCCGACCGGGGGTGCGGGCTCGTGCTCGGCTGCACCGCCCGCGCCGCGCCCGTCGCCCACGCGACCGACCCCGCCTCTGGCTTTGCGCGGCTGGCCGCACTATGGAACGCCTCCGCGCGTGAGACGAAAGCGCTCGCCGCCGCCTTTTCGGGAAACAAGCCCTGATGTCCGCCCATCACGACTACATCCGCGACGGCAATGCGATCTACCAACGATCCTTCGCCATCATCCGCGCCGAGGCCGACCTGTCGCGCTTCGCGCCGGACGAGGCGGATGTCGCGGTGCGCATGATCCACGCCTGCGGGCTGGTCGATGCCGCCGCCCATTTCGTCTTCTCGCCCGGCCTGGTCGCCGCCGCCCGCGCGGCCTTGCAGGCGGGCGCGCCGATCCTCTGCGACGCCGAGATGGTCGCGCGCGGCGTGACCCGGGCCCGGCTTCCGGCCAACAACGATGTCGTCTGCACGCTGCACGATCCGCGCACGCCCGAGCTGGCAAAGGCGATCGGCAACACCCGCTCGGCCGCCGCGCTCGAACTGTGGCGCGACAGGCTGGCCGGCGCGGTCGTCGCCATCGGCAACGCGCCGACCGCGCTCTTCCACCTCCTCGACATGCTGCGCGACGGCGCGAAAAAACCCGCCGCGATCCTCGGCATGCCGGTCGGCTTCGTCGGCGCGGCCGAATCCAAGGAGGCTCTGGCCGAAGACCCCCACGGCGTGCCCTTCGCCATCGTGCGCGGCCGCATGGGCGGCAGCGCCATGACCGCGGCGGCCGTCAACGCCTTGGCGAGGCCGGGCATATGACGGCGAAGCTGTACGGCGTCGGCACCGGTCCCGGCGATCCCGAACTGATGACGATGAAGGCGGTCCGCGCGCTCGGCGAGGCCGACGTGATGGCATACTTCGCCAAGCGCGGCTCCAACGGCAATGCGCGCTCGATCGTCGCCGGCCATGTTCGGCCCGGCACCGTCGAGCTGCCGCTCCATTATCCCGTCACCACCGAGATCGACCGCCACCACGCCGACTACCGCTCGTCCATTACCGGCTTCTACGAGGAATCGGCCAGCCGGGTGGCCGCGCATCTGGATGCCGGCCGCACCGTCGCCGTTCTGTCGGAAGGCGATCCGCTGTTCTACGGCTCCTACATGCACCTGCACGTGCGCCTCGCCCACCGCTACCCGACCGAGGTGATCCCCGGCGTCAGCGCCATGGCGGGCTGTTGGTCGCGCGAGGGCGTTCCGATCACCCAGGGCGACGACGTATTGACCGTGCTGCCCGGCACCATGGCGGAGTTCGAACTGACCCGCCGGCTGGCCGACACCGACGCCGCCGTCATCATGAAGGTCGGCCGCAACCTGCCGAAGATCAGGCGCGCGCTCGCCGCCGCCGGCCTCCTGGAGCGCGCCATCTATGTCGAGCGCGGCACTATGGAAGGCGCGGCCTCGATGCGGCTGGCCGACAAGGCGGACGACCAGGCGCCCTATTTCTCGCTGGTGCTGGTGCCCGGCTGGACGGAACGCCCGTGAGCGGAAAACTGTTCGTCATAGGGCTCGGTCCCGGCAGCCCGGCGCAGGCGACGCCGGAGGCGCTGTCGGCCGTGGCGGACTCGGCCTTCTTCTACGGCTACGGCCCCTATCTCGACCGGCTCGACCTGCGGCAAGACCAGACGCGCGTCGCCTCCGACAACCGGGAAGAGCTTTTTCGCGCCCGCGCGGCGTTGGAAAAGGCCGCGTCGGGGGCGGCGGTCGCGGTGGTTTCCGGCGGCGACCCCGGCGTCTTCGCCATGGCGGCCGCCGTCTGCGAGGCGATCGAGGCCGGCCCGCCGGCGTGGCGCAACATCGAGCTCGTCATCGTGCCGGGCGTCACCGCCATGCTCGCCGTCGCCGCGCGGGCCGGCGCGCCGCTCGGCCACGATTTCTGCGCCATCTCACTCTCCGACAATCTGAAGCCATGGGAGCTGATCGAGCGGCGGCTGACGCTGGCGGCCGAGGCCGGCTTCGTCATCGCGCTCTACAACCCGATCTCGAAGGCGCGGCCCTGGCAGCTCGGCCGGGCGCTGGAGCTCCTGGCGGAAAAGCTGCCGCCCAAAACGCCGGTCATCTTCGGCCGCGCCGCCGGCCGCCCCGACGAGCGCATCACCGTCTTCGAGCTGGCGACAGCGGAAGCCTCACGCGCGGACATGGCGACCTGCGTCATCATCGGCTCGACCGAGACGCGCCTGATCGAGCGGCCCGGCAGGGCCCCGCTGGTCTATTCGCCGCGCTTTTCCAGGGGCGCGAGCGCATGATCGGCCATCGCAGCCACCACCTCGACCGTCTCCGCGCCGGGGACATCCGGCAGCGCCGGCCGCTTCAGCATGAACACCGGGATGCCGAGGCGGCGCGCGGCGGCCAGCTTGCCATAGGTCGCCGTCCCGCCGCTGTTCTTGCAGACGATGGCCTCGATTTTTTCCCGTCGCAGCAGGTCGAGCTCGCCGGCCTCGGCGAACGGCCCGCGCCCGATAAGATAGGTCACGTCCGGCAGGCCGAGCGGCGGCCTGATCGGATCGACGCTGCGCACGACGTAGGCGTGCTGCCGCGCCGCCTCGAAGCCCTTGACCTCGTTGCGGCCGAGCGCGAGGAACACCCGGCGCGAGGCAGCGCCCAGCGCCCGCACGGCATCGGCCACATCGGCGACGTCCGTCCAGCGGTCGCCCTCGACCGGCACCCAGCCCGGGCGGCGCAGCGCAAGCATCGGCACGCCGGCGAGACGCGCGGCTTGCGCCGCATTGGCCGAGATGCGCGCGGCGTAAGGATGCGTGGCGTCGACCAGAAGCGCGATCCCCTCGCTTTCGAGATAGGTCGCCAGACCCTCCGCGCCGCCGAACCCGCCGATGCGGACGGGCACCGGCTGCGCGACCGGGTTTTCGGTGCGGCCGGCCAGCGACAGCACGATGTCGCGGCCGCGCCACTGCGCCAGCAGCGCCGCGAGCCTGCGCGCTTCCGTAGTGCCGCCGAGGATCAGTATCTTTGCCATCGCCCCCACCCTTATCCTCTCGCCGCGACCATGGGGAGGGAGGAACCGGCAAAGCGAACGGGGAGCGCCGCGCCATGACCGGCGAAGCCCAAAGCAGATGGCTGACCGTCGTCGGCATCGGCGAGGACGGCGTATCCGGTCTGTCCGACGCCGCCAAGAAGGCCGTCGCCTCGGCCCGGATCGTCTTCGGCGGCAAGCGCCATCTGGCGCTGGTGGACGGGCTGGCTACCGGCGACCGCCGGCCGTGGCCCTCCCCCTTCGATGCCGCCATGCGCGCCGTCGTCGCGCTGCGGGGGCAAGAAGTCTGCGTGCTGGCCTCCGGCGATCCGTTCTTCCACGGCGTCGGCGTGACGCTGGCGCGCCATGTCCCGTCCTGCGAGATGCAGGTGTTTTCCGCGCCGTCTTCTCTTTCTCTGGCTGCGGCGCGCCTTGGCTGGGCATTGCAGGAGGTGGAAACCGTTTCGCTGCACGGCCATCCGATCGACCTGATCCGGCCGCTGCTGCACCCCGGACGCCGCCTGCTTGCGCTGACCTCGGACGGCGATGCGCCCGCCGCGATCGCCGCCCTGCTCGCCCGAATCGGCTTCGGCGCATCGAGGCTGACGGTTCTGGAAGCGCTCGGCGGCCCCGACGAACGCATCCGCGGCGCGACGGCGGACCGCTTCGACCTGAAGGACATCAATCCGCTCAACGTGCTGGCGATCGACATTGATTCGACCCGTGAAGCGCGAATCCTGCCGCTCGGCTTTGGCCTCGCCGACGATCTGTTCGAGCATGACGGCCAGATCACCAAGCGCGCGATCCGCGCCGTCACCCTGTCGGCGCTGTCGCCCCGGCGCGGCGAGCTGCTGTGGGACATCGGCGCCGGCTCGGGCTCCGTCTCCATCGAATGGATGCTGGCGCACCCCTCCATGCGCGCCATCGCCGTCGAGGCCGATCCGGAGCGCGCGGAGCGCATCGGCCGCAATGTCTGGACCTTCGGCGTGCCGGGGCTGGAGATCGTGCAAGGTCTTGCGCCCGCCGCCCTGCATGGGCTCGCGACCCCGGACGCGGTCTTCATCGGCGGCGGCGGCACGGACGAGGGCGTGATCGATGCGGCGATCGAGGCGCTGCGCCCCGGCGGGCGACTGGTCGCCAACGCCGTGACGCTGGAGATGCAGGCGCTGCTGGTCGGACGCCATGTCGAGCTCGGCGGCGACCTCGCCACCATCGCCGTCTCCCGCGCCGCGCCCGTCGGCTCCATGACGGCGTGGCGTCCGGCTCTGCCGGTGACGCAATGGTCGTGGAGGAAGCCGTGATCGTGGCGGGGATCGGCAGCAGGAAGGGCGTCGGCGCCGCCGAGGTAAGGCGGGCGCTCGACGCCGCGCTCGCCGCGCACGGGCTGGAACCCTCCGCCGTCGCCGCTCTGGCGACGACCCCGTTCAAGGCGGACGAGGCGGGAATCTTCGAGGCCGGGAAAGCGATGGGAATTCCGGTGCGGATCGTGGAGCCGGCCGCCGTGGAAATCCGACCGGACCGGCAAAGCACCCTCACCCGCTCCGCCTTGTCCCTCTCCCTCGCCGGCACGCCTTCCGTCTCCGAATCCGCAGCGCTGGCCGCCGCCGGGCCCGGCGCGCGGCTGCTCGGGCCCCGCATTGTCATGGGCCGCGTCACCTGCGCGCTGGCGGAGAGCCGGCCATGACGGTGCATTTCATCGGCGCGGGGCCGGGCGCGGTCGACCTGATCACGGTGCGCGGCGCGCGGCTGCTCGCCGCCTGCCCGGTCTGCCTCCATGCCGGCTCCATCGTCTCGCCGGACCTGCTTGCCCATTGCCCGCCCGGCGCGCGGCTGGTCGACACCGCGCCGCTGTCGCTGGACGAGATCGAGGCGGAGTATGCGGCCGCCCACCGCGCCGGCCACGACGTCGCCCGCCTGCATTCCGGCGATCTGTCGGTCTGGAGCGCGGTGGCCGAGCAGATGCGCAGGCTCGACCGCCTCGGCATCCCCTACACGCTGACCCCCGGCGTGCCGTCCTTCGCGGCGGCGGCGGCCGCGCTCGGGCGCGAGCTGACGATCCCGGAGGTGGCGCAATCGCTGGTGCTCACCCGCATGTCCGGCCGCGCCTCGAAGATGCCCGAAGGCGAGACGCTGCGAAATTTCGGCGCGACGGGCGCGACGCTCGCCATTCATCTGGCGATCCACGCGCTGGAGAACATCGTCGCCGAGCTGACGCCGCTTTACGGGCCGGATTGCCCGGTGGCGATCGTCTTTCGCGCCTCCTGGCCGGACGAGCGCATCGTTTCGGGCACGCTGGCCGACATCGCGCAAAAGCACGCGGCCGAGCCCATCGAGCGCACGGCGATCATCTTCGTCGGCAAAAGCCTGGCGGCGGAGGATTTCCGCGAGAGCTCGCTCTACGACGCGGCCTATCAGCGCCGGTTCAGGGGACGCGACACGCCATGAGCCGGAGCAAAGGGCGCTTCGCCCGACAGCCGCCCCTCGCGGTCGAAGACGAGGATTTCCAGCGCGATCGCCTCGCTGCCCAGAACGGGCGCGGCGGCGGCCCACGCGCGCCGCGCGACGGCGTCGCCGATGCGGATTCCCGCAGCCTCGGCCTCGGCGAAAGCCTGCGCCACCGTGTTGGCGGCGCGGATGCGGGCGGCCAACGCCGCGTCCGCCCCCTCGCCCGCCGCGAGCTCGGCCAGCATGTCGAGGTCGGGCGCGCCGCGCTTGGAATGCACGTCCAGCATGCCCTGCGCCAGCTTGGTCATCTTGGCGACGCCGCCGGCGATGGTGACGCGCGGCACCGGATGCGCCCTGACATATTTCAGCATGCCGCCGACGAAGTCGCCCATGTCGATCAAGGCCACCTCGTGCAGCCCGTGATGCTTTTGAACGGCGATCTCGGAGGCGTTGCCTGTCGATCCTGCGACATGGTCGAGACCCGTCGCCCGCGCCACGTCGATGCCGCGATGGATGGAGTGGATCCACGCCGCGCAGGAGAACGGGATCACGATGCCGGTCGTGCCAAGCACCGACAGGCCGCCGACGATGCCGAGGCGCGGGTTCAGCGTCCTGGTCGCGAGCGCCGCCCCCTCGGCGATGGACACCTCGACCTCGATGTCCTCGCCCGCCGCTTCCCGCACCGCCTGCGCGATCATCTTGCGCGGCACCGGGTTGATCGCCGGCTCGCCGGGCGGGATCGGCAGGCCGGGCCGCGTCACCAGCCCCACGCCCTCGCCGCGCCGGAAGGTGACGCCGCCGCCGGCCGCGCCGGGCCGCACCGTGACGGCGACCAGCGCGCCATGCGTCACGTCGGGGTCGTCGCCGGCATCCTTGATGATGGCCGCGCGCGCGAAACCCTCGCCGCGCTCCCACTGCGCCAGCGCGAAGGCGACGCGCCGCCCCCCCGGCAGGCCGATCTCCACCGGGTCTGGAAACTCGCCGGACAGCAGCGCCGCGCAGGCGGCCTTGGCGGCGGCCGTGGCGCAGGCCCCCGTCGTCCAGCCGCGCCGCAGCGGTTTTTCGTCGTCGCTCATGCGCCGATCTATAGGCCCGCGCGCATGATCCGTCATGGGGTCGGCGCGCCATGACCATCGCCGAAGCGCTTTCCCTCATGAATTTCCCGGAGAAGACGCTGGAGCCGGGCCATGTCTGGCTCGCCGGCGCCGGTCCGGGCGACCCCGGCCTGCTGACGCTGGATGTCGTCTCCGCGCTCGCCCAGGCCGACGCACTGGTGCACGACGCGCTGGTCCCGGACGAGATCGTCGCTATCGCGCGCGACGCGGAAAAGTTCTTCGTCGGCAAGCGCGGCGGCCGCCTTTCGATCCCTCAGACGGAGATCAACGCGCTGCTGGTGCGGCTGGCGCGCGAAGGTCGCAAGACCGTGCGGCTGAAAGGCGGCCATCCCTTCGTCTTCGCGCGCGGCGCGGAGGAGGCGCTGGCGCTGGCCGAGGCCGGCATCCCGTGGCGCGCCCTGCCCGGCGTCACCTCGGCCTTCGGCGGCCTGACCTCGGCCGGCATCCCCGCCACCATGCGCGGCGTCAACGGCGCGATCATCCTCGCCACCGGCTTCGCGGCGGTCAGCGACGACCGGCCGGACTGGGCGGCGCTGGCCCGCACCGGGCAGCCCATCGTCATCTATATGGGCCTGACGCGGCTGGCCGAGACCGTCGCCGACCTTCTGGCCGGCGGTCTGCCGGAAAGCACGCCGGCCGCCTTCGTCGAGAACGCCACCCTGCCGCAGGAGCGCACCGTCGCCGCCACGCTGGGCTCGCTGGTCGACACCGCCGCGCGCGAACGGGTGGTTTCGCCCTCCCTCATCGTCGTCGGCGGCATCGTGCCGCTGCGCGAGACCCTGCGAGGCAAGCCATGAGCGTCCGCGCCATCATCGTCGGCGCGCCGCGCTCGGGCTCGGGCAAAACCTCCGTCACCATCGGCCTGATGCGCGCGCTGAAGCGGCGCGGCCTGCGCGTGCGCGGCGCGAAGTCCGGCCCCGACTATATCGATCCCTGCTTCCACGCCGCCGCGACCGGCCTGCCCGGCGTCAATCTGGACAGCTGGGCAATGCCGCCCGCCTTGCTCGACGCCCTGCTGGCGGAAAGCGCGGACAATGCCGACATCCTCGTCATCGAAAGCGCCATGGGCCTGTTCGACGGCATCCCGTCGGAGCGCGGCCGGTCGGGCTCGGCCGCCGAGATCGCGCGCCGCCACGGCGTCCCGGTGCTGCTGGTGCTCGACGTGTCGGGCCAGTCGCAGACGGCGGCGGCGGTGGCGAAGGGGTTCTGCGCCTACGACCCGGCCGTGCGCATGGCCGGCGCGGTGCTCAACCGCCTCGGCAGCGACCGCCACGCGCGCCTTGCCGGCGACGCCGTCCGCGCCATCGGCCTGCCGGTGCTCGGCGCGGTCCGCCGCGACCCCGCGCTGACGCTGCCCGAGCGGCATCTCGGCCTCGTGCAGGCCAGCGAGCACGCCGACATCGAGGCGCATATCGAAAGGCTGGCCGGCATGGCCGAAGCCTCGCTCGACCTCGACGCCATCCTGTCCGCCGCCGCGCCGCTGTCCTTGCCTGCGGGCGGCCGCGCCGCCGCGCTGCGGCCGCCCGGCCAGCGCATCGCGCTCGCCTCGGACGCCGCCTTCACCTTCCTCTACCCGCATCTCGGCCGCCTGTGGCGCGAGGCCGGCGCGGAGATCGTGCCCTTCTCGCCGCTCGCCGACGAAGCGCCGCGCGAGGATTGCGACGTCTGCTGGCTGCCCGGCGGCTATCCCGAGCTTCACGCCGGCCGGCTTGCGGGCGCGCGAAAATTCCGCGCCGGCATGGCGCGCTTCGCGGCAACGCGGCCCGTCCATGGCGAGTGCGGCGGCTTCATGGTGCTCGGCAGGGGCATCGAGGACGCAGGCGGCGCGCGCCACGACATGCTCGGCCTGCTCGGCCATTCCACCAGTTTCTTGAAGCGCCGGATGAATCTCGGCTACCGGCAGGCGCGGCTCATCGCCGCCTCGCCGCTCGGCACGGCCGGGGAAACGGTCCGCGGCCACGAGTTCCACTACGCCACCGTCACCGACGCCGGCGGCGACCAGCCGCTGGCCGAGCTCGCCGACGGCCAGGGCAACGCGCTCGGGCCGTCGGGAGGCAGGCGCGGAAAGGTCTCGGGCACGTTCTTCCACGCCATCGCGAGGGAGGGGTGATGGCCGCGCTGTCCACGATTTCCCCCGCCGCGACGCAGCCGGGATTGCGCCCATGACCTTCCCCCCGCGCGAAAAAATCCTGCCCGACATCCTCTTCTGCCTGGCCTTCTTCACCCGCCTGCCGGTGCCGGCCGTCGATCACCGCGAACGGTCGCTGGCCGACGCCGTGTGGGCCGCGCCGGTCGCGGGCGTCGTCGTCGGGCTGGCGGGCGGGGTCGTCTACGCCGTCGCGGTGCTCGCCGGCCTCTCCCCGTCCGTCGCGGCGGGGCTGGCGCTGGCCGCCACCATGCTGGCTACCGGCTGCCTGCACGAGGACGGCCTGTCCGACGTGGCCGACGGTTTCGGCGGCGGCGCAACGCGCGAACGCAAGCTGGAGATCATGCGCGACAGCCGCATCGGCGCGTTCGGCGCCTGTGCGCTCGTCCTCTCCATCCTGCTGCGCTGGAGCGCCATCGCCGATCTCGACGTGCCGGTCCGCGTCGTCTTCGCACTTATTGCCGCGCATGCCGCCTCGCGCGCGCTGCTGCCGGCGCTGATGGCCGCGCTGCCGCCGGCACGGCATGACGGGCTCGCTGCCGGGGCCGGCGCGGCTTCCGTCGACGTCGCCTTGCTCGCGCTCTGCCTCGGCGGCGCCTGCCTGTTCCTCCTCGGCGTGACGGGCGCGGTGCTGGCCGCACTCTGCCTCGGCCTCGTCTTCCTGCTCGTTCGCCGTCTTTGCCTGAACCAGATCGGCGGCCACACCGGCGACACGCTCGGCGCGTTGCAGCAGCTCGGCGAGATCGCCATTCTCCTCGCCGCCTCAGCCATCCTCCATTGACTCCATTTGGGAACGACAACCCGCATGACCTTCAAATCGCTCGATGACTTGCGCGCTGCGTGCCTCGATCTGCCGGCTGGCGACGAGGATGCCGAAATCGCCGTCTCGCGCCGCCAGGACACGCTGACCAAGCCGCAAGGCAGCCTCGGCCGGCTGGAGACGCTGGCCGCCTGGCTGGCGCGCTGGCAGGGCCGCGACATGCCGCGGCTGGACGATGTCCGCGTCCTCGTCTTCGCCGGCTCGCATGGCGTCGCCGCGCGCGGCGTCTCCGCCTTTCCGCCCGAAGTGACGGCGCAGATGGTGGCGAATTTTTCCGCCGGCGGCGCGGCGATCAACCAGCTCGCGAAGGCCGCCGGCGCGACGCTGTCGGTGCTGCCGCTGGAGATCGAACGCCCCACGGCCGACTTCACGCGCGGCCCCGCGATGGACGACGACGAATTCCTCGCCGCCGTCGCCGCCGGCCACGACGCGGTGCCGGAGGGGGCCGACCTGATCTGCCTGGGCGAGATGGGCATCGGCAACACCACCCCGGCCGCCGCGCTGGCCGCAGCCCTTCTGGGCGGCGACGGCGCATCCTGGGTCGGACGCGGCACCGGCATCGACGATGCCGGGCTGAGGCGAAAGGCGGAGGTCGTGCAGGAAGGGCTCGCCCGCCACGCCACCATCCTCGCCGATCCCCTGAAGGTCGCCGCCGCGCTCGGCGGCCGCGAGCTCGCCGCCATCTTCGGCGCCACGCTGGCCGCGCGCCGCAAGGGCATTCCCGTGCTGCTCGATGGCTTCGTCTGCACGGCGGCGGCGGCGCCGCTGGCGAAGCTCGCGCCCGCCGGCCTCGCCCATGCGCAGGCCGGTCACGTCTCGGCCGAGGCAGGCCACCGCAACCTGCTCGCCGGTCTCGGCCTCACGCCCGTGCTTGACCTCGGCATGCGCCTCGGCGAGGGTTCTGGCGCCTGCCTGGCCGTGACCATCCTGCGCGGCGCGCTGGCCTGCCATGCCGGCATGGCGAGCTTTTCGGAAGCCGGGGTGTCGGGAGGCTGATCCGGACGGGAGCGATTTCGTTCGACAGCCAGGGGAGTTTGCCTCTAGAAACACCGGCTGCGCCGGCAGGCATCGGCCGGTCAGGAGACGCCGTGAACCAAGCCCCCAACGCCTTCCCGCGCCCGCAAACCGGCAAGTTCACCCGGCTGCGCGCCATGCTCGCCAGCCCCGACACGCGCTTCATCATGGAGGCGCACAGCGCGCTTTCGGCCAAGATCGTCGAGGAAGCCGGCTTCGAGGGCATCTGGGCCTCCGGCCTGTCCATGTCGGCCGCGCTCGGCCTGCGCGACAACAACGAACTGTCCTGGACGCAGGTCCTCGACCAGCTCGAATACATGGCCGACGCCACCTCGATCCCGATCCTGGTGGACGGCGACACCGGCTACGGCAACTTCAACAACTTCCGGCGGCTCGTCAAAAAGCTCTGCCAGCGCGGCATCGCGGGCGTCTGCATCGAGGACAAGGTCTTCCCCAAGACCAACTCCTTCCTCGGCGACAGTCAGGCATTGGCCGACATCGATGAGTTCTGCGGCAAGATCAAAGCCGGCAAGGACAATCAGGAGCACGAGGATTTTTCCGTCGTTGCCCGCGTCGAGGCGCTGATCTCGGGCCGCGGCATGGACGAGGCGCTGCGTCGCGCGGCCGCCTATGCCGATGCTGGCGCCGACGCCATCCTGATCCACTCCAAGAAGTCCGACCCGGCCGAGATCCTCGAATTCTGCCGGCTGTGGGACAACCGCAAGCCCGTGGTCGTGGTGCCGACCAAATATTACCGCGTGCCGACCGCGAAGCTGCGCGAGGCCGGCGTGTCGCTGGTCATCTGGGCCAATCACAACCTGCGCGCCTCGATCCAGGCCATGCGCACCCTGTCGAGGACGATGCACGAGCAGCAGACCCTGCTGGAGGTCGAGCATGAGGTCGCGCCGCTGGAGGACGTTTTCGCCCTTGCCGGCGCGAGCGAGCTGGAGGAGGCGGAGAAGCGCTATCTGTCCGACCAGCCGCAGACCGCCGCCATCATCCTCGCCGCCACGCGCGGCTCGAACCTCGGCGAACTGACCGAGGATCGGCCGAAATGCATGGTCAACGTGCGCGGCCAGTCCATTCTGGAGCGGCAGCTCGACGCCATGAAGCGCAACGCCATCGCCAGCGTCACCGTCGTCACCGGCTATCGCTCGGACGCGGTGGATGTCGCGGGCATTCGCAAGGTCGAGAACCCGGCCTACGCCTCCACCGGCGAGGCGCGCTCGCTGGCCGCCGCGAAGGAGGCGCTGACGGGCCCCTGCATCGTCTCCTTCGGCGACGTGGTCTACCGGCCGTTCTTCCTCGGCCTGCTGAAGGACCGCAAGGAGGATTTCGTCATCCTGGTCGACCCGGCGGGCCGCGAAAAGGCCGCGTCGGGCGCGGGCGGCGACTTCGTGCGCTGCTCCGCGCCCTTCTCCGGCGGGCTGGGCGGCGAGGACGACGCCACGCTCACCGACATGCGCGACCGGCTGGCCGGGGCGGACGGCGAATGGGTCGGGCTGCTCGGCCTCTCGGCGGCGGGCTCGCGCATCCTGCGCGAGGAGCTGTCGCGCATGGAGCGGGAGGGCGAGCTGGACAAGGCCGACCTCGCGCAGGCGATGCGCAACCTGATCGCGCAGGGCCGCTCCGTCGCGGTCATCTACGTCTCGGGCAACTGGATGAACATCAACGACCTCATCGACCTCGCCCAGGCGCGCAACGAGATGTAGCCGACAATGATCCAGGGCGACGACTTCATCGATGCGGCGGCGAGAACGGGCATCGGTTTCTACACCGGCGTGCCGTGCAGCTTCCTGACCCCGCTCCTGAACGCGGTCATCGGCAACGCCTCGACGCGCTATGTCGGCGCGACCAGCGAGGGCGAGGCCGTGGCCATCGCCGCCGGCGCCTGGCTGGCGGGCAAGAAGACCGCCGTCATGTGCCAGAATTCCGGGCTCGGCAACATGGTCAACCCGCTGACCTCGCTGAACTGGTCGTTCAGGATTCCCACCCTGCTCATCGTCACCTGGCGCGGCCAGCCGGGCCTCAAGGACGAGCCGCAGCACGAGCTGATGGGCGAGATCACCGGCGAGCTGCTCGACACGATGCGGATCGCCCGCGCGCCCTTCCCGTCCGAGCCCGAAGCGATCGCCGCAGCGCTGCAAAAAGCCGGCGCGCACATGGACGGCGCCGGCCTGCCCTACGCCTTGGTGCTCGCCAAGGGCGCGGTCGCGGACACGAAGCTGCACCAGTCTCCCTTGCCCCCGCGCGCGCCCGTCACGCCGGCAGGCATCTTTTCCGGCGACACGCCGCCGAGGCGGGTCGAGGTACTGGAGCGCATCGCCGCCGCCCTGCCCGCCGGCGCCGGCATCGTCGCCACCACCGGCTTCTGCGGCCGCGAGCTGTTCTCGCTGAAGGACGAGCCGCGCAATTTCTACGTCGTCGGCTCGATGGGCGGCGCGTCGGCGATCGGGCTGGGTGCCGCTCTCAACCATCCCGGCGAGATCGTCGTGCTGGACGGCGACGGCGCAGCGCTGATGAAGCTCGGCAACATGGCCACCATCGGCGCGCAGGCTCCGAAAAACCTGACCCACATCATCCTCGACAACGGCATGCACGAATCGACCGGCGGCCAGATGACCGTCTCGGCCGGCGTCGATTTCGCGGCCATTGCGGCAGCGGCCGGCTACGCCCACGTCGCGCGCGCCGACCGGCTTGAGGATGTGGAGGGGCTTCTGGCCGCAGCCCTCGCGGTTCCCGGCCCGCGCCTTCTGCATACGAGGGTCGGCCCGAGCAACATCGCCAATCTGCCGCGCCCGACCGTCGCGCCGCCCGATTTCGCCCGCCGCTTCCGCGATTTCCTCGCCGGCGCGAGAGCCGCATGAGCCGCGCGGCCGAGCCCATCCTGCTCACGCCGGGCCCGCTGACCACCAGCGCCGCCGTCAAGCAGGCGATGCTGCGCGACTGGGGCTCGCGCGACCCGGACTTCGAGGCGCTGACCCGCTTCGTGCTTGCCGAGCTGCTCGGGATCGCCAATGCGGGCTCCGGCCATGTCGCCGTGCCGATCCAGGGCAGCGGCACCTATGCGGTCGAGGCGATGATCGGCACGCTGGCGCGCCGCGACGGCCGGATGCTGGTCCTGACCAACGGCGCCTACGGCCAGCGCATGATCGCCATCGCGCGCGGCGTCGGGCTCGACGTGACGGACTATGCCGTGCCGGAGACGCAGGTCCACGATCCGGCCGAGCTCCGCCGCCGGCTGGCGGCCGACCCGTCGATCCGCTCCGTCGGCGTCGTCCACTGCGAGACGACGTCCGGCATCCTCAACCCCGTCGAGAGCTTCGCCGACATCGTCGGCGAAGCCGGCCGCGACCTCTACGTCGATTCCATGAGCGCGTTCGGCGCGATCCCCGTCGATGCGCGGCGGCTGCGCTTCGCCGGCCTCGCGGCGTCGGCCAACAAGTGCCTGCAGGGCGTTCCGGGCATCGCCTTCGTCATCTGCCCCGAAGACCGCCTCGCCGAGGCGAAGGGGCGCAGCCCGAGCCTCGTGCTCGACCTGGAGGCGCAGCACCGGCAGCTCCTCGCCGACGGCCAATGGCGCTTCACGCCGCCCACCCACATCGTCGCGGCGCTGGCGGAGGCGATTCGCGAACTGGCGGCCGAGGGCGGACCGGCGGCCCGGCTCGCGCGCTACCGCAAGAACAGCCGCATCCTGATCGAGGGCATGCGCGGCCTGGGTTTCGACAGCCTTCTGGCGGACGAGGTGCAGTCGCCCATCATCGCCTCCTTCGCCGAGCCGGCGGCGGACTGGTTCGCCTTCCCCGCCTTCTACGAGCGGCTGAAGACGATGGGCTTCGCCATCTATGCCGGCAAGATGAAGGTCGGCGGCACGTTCCGCGTCGGTTCCATCGGCGCGGTCGATCCCAACACGATGACGGATTTCGTGGCCTGCGTGGAGCGCACGGTCGCCGCCATGAAGGAAGGGCGGTGAGCATGGCCGCCGGCACGCTTCCATCACCGGTAGCGCGCCGGCCCCGAAGCCGGCTTCAATCACGCAAGACGGCGGCTGCAAAACATTTTTTGCTTTGTAAACCGTTGCTCTGCTAATGTATCACGCTGGCGATCGGCCGAGCTCTGCCGCACCATGAAGCGGATATAGGCTTTTGCTGCGACGGAAGAATGACTGGCCGGCCTGTCCGGCCGACGGGACTGGGCCGACGGGATTGGGGCGGTAGGGGACTCATATGAAGCCTGAGAGGCCGACATTCGCGGCCGTGGTCGAGCGCCGCCATCGTCTGGCGGGCCGCGCGATCCTGGAAAAGCACAATCCCTATTTCGTTCCCGTCGACCGCCTGCAGACCAATGTCGAGCGAAGCCAGATCCCCTATACCAGCTTCGCGCACTACGATTATCTCGGTCTCTCCCGCCACCCGGAGGTCGTCGGCGGCGCGGTCCGCGCGCTGCACGGCTTCGGCTCGGGCGTCGGCGCGTCGCGGCTGGTGGGCGGCGAGCGCTCCATCCACCAGGCCTTCGAGAACGACCTGGCCGACTTCATCGGCATGGAGGCGACGCTGACGCTGGTCAGCGGCTACCTCTCCAACGTCACGCTGATCAACCACGTGATGGGCAAGCCCGATCTCGTGCTGATCGACGACCTCGCCCACAATTCGATCTTCATCGGCGCGACCAGCGGCCGTTTCAACCACCTGACCTTCGCCCACAACGACCTCGACGACCTGGAGCGCAAGCTGGCCGAGCATCGCGGTAAATTCCGCCACGTGCTGATCGTCGTCGAGGGCCTCTACTCGATGGACGGCGACATTCCCGACCTGCCGCGGCTCATGGACATCAAGACCAGGCACGATTCCTGGCTGATGCTGGACGAGGCCCACTCCTACGGCGTGCTGGGCGCGACCGGGCGCGGCATCTGCGAGCATTTCGGCATCGATCCCGCCGGCGTCGAGCTCAGCATCGGCACGCTGTCGAAGTCCTTCGTGTCGGCCGGCGGCTTCATCGGCGCCTCGCGCGCCACGATCGAGTGGCTGCGCTACACGCTGCCGGGCTTCGTCTACAGCGTCGGCCTGCCGCCGGCGACGCTCGGCAGCGCGCATGCCGCGCTGACGGTGCTGCGCCAGGACCCCGGCCGGGTGGCCGCGCTGCACGAGCGCTCGCATTATTTCCTGCACCGCTCCCGCGAGGCCGGGCTGAACCCCGGCAGCGCCATCGGCCGGGGCGTCGTGCCCATCCTGTTCGACACGCCGCTCCAGACCATGCAGGTGTCCGAGACGCTGATGTCGGGCGGCGTCTACGCCCCGCCCATCGTCCAGATCGGCGTGCCGAAGGACCAGCCGCGCATCCGCTTCTTCATCTCCGCCTCCCACACGCATGACGA
This sequence comes from Mesorhizobium sp., assembly GCA_027492275.1. Classification (GTDB taxonomy): domain Bacteria; phylum Pseudomonadota; class Alphaproteobacteria; order Rhizobiales; family Rhizobiaceae; genus JAPUFC01. The sequence continues at coordinate 58,026 of JAPUFC010000091.1, forward strand.
GGTCGACCGCGCCATCGACCTGATCGCGGACGCCGTCCACGGCACCGCGTCGCTGCCGCTCTCGACGGCGGCCGGAAGCTGACAGGCGGGATGGTTCCGACGCCAAAACGCCCACGACCTGCCGGCGGCGCAAGCCGCCGTAACGTTCTGGCCGGGCTGGCGGGCCTGCTCGTGATCGCGCCGGCAGCCGCGAGCGCAGCGCCGAGCATCCGCGCCGCGAAAGTCGTCGTGCAGGACAGGATGCCGGTGCAGCGGCCGGATTTCCCGAAACCCTCCGATCCGAACATGCTGTTCTACATCCAGCGGTCGATGAACGCCAACACGGTCGTCTACGCGGCGAATTTCCGCGCCGACGGCACGCTGGACCCGCGCAAGCCGGTTGAGGCCTTCTGGCGCCGCTTCAACACCACCGGCGAGCGCAAGGCGCTGGGCTTCATGGAGGATCGCCTCGCCTACGGCGTGCGCGCAAGGCGCATCGGCGACGGCGAGTTCGAGATTCGCCTCGTGGCCTATCCGGAACGCACGATGGTGGTGCGGCAGGCCGGCCGCGACGCGGTCACGGTCGAGATGCGCATCGGCGCGCATGTGGTGCGGCCCGTCTACGCCTATGTCGAGGTCGACGAGGGCAGCCTGATCCCGAGCGTCACCGGGTTGAAATTCTTCGGCGAGGACGTGTCGAACGGCAAGGCCGTGATCGAGACGTCCACCGTCTCGGGGGGACAGATCCAGTGATCCCGACGCCCTAGCCGTCCGCCCGCCGTCGCGCGGCCTCTTGACGCGGCGTTGCGGCCGCATCAAACGCTTTCCCACCATTCTCGACAGGTCGTTCATTCATGACATCGGTTAACCGGCAAATCAGGACGGCCATTGTCGGCCTCGGCAACTGCGCCAGCTCGCTGGTGCAGGGCGTGAACTACTGCCGCGCCGAGGGCGACGGCGCGGTGGGCGTCCCGTTTCCGCTGCTGGGCGGCTACCGGCCGGGCGACGTGACCATCGTCGCCGCCTTCGACGTCGATTCCCGCAAGGTCGGCAAGCCCGTCGGCGAGGCCGTCTTCGCCGCGCCGAACTGCACCGAAATCTTCCATCGCGATCTGGCGGCCGAAACGGCAATCGTGCGGCGCGGGCCGGACCTCGACGGCGTTTCGGCCTTCATGCGAAACCAGGACCCGGACCGCAGCTTCGTGCCCTCGCCGGAACCGGCGCTCGGCAAGGCGGAGATCGTCGCCGCGCTGAAGGAGGCGCGGGCCGAGGTCGTTATCAACTTCCTGCCGGTGGGCTCGCAGGACGCCGTCGAGTTCTACGCCGAATGCGCGCTGGAGGCCGGCTGCGCGCTGGTCAACGGCATTCCGGTCTTCATCGCCTCCAACCCCGCCTGGGCCAAGCGCTTCGCCGATGCCGGGCTTCCGATCCTCGGCGACGACTTCAAGGCGCAGTTCGGCGCTACTATCACGCATCGCACGCTGGTGCGGCTGGCCGAGATGCGCGGCGTCAAGGTCGACCGCACCTACCAGCTCAATGTCGGCGGCAACACCGACTTCCTCAACATGATGGACATGAACCGCCTCGCCATGAAGCGGGAATCCAAGACGGAAGCCGTGCAGGCCGCGCTGGACACCCGCCTGCCCGACCAGCAGATTCGCGTCGGCCCGTCCGACTACGTGCCGTGGCTGCTCGACCGCAAGGTGGCCTATGTGCGGCTGGAAGGCCGGCTGTTCGGCGGCGTCAGGACCAGCGTCGAGATGCGCCTCGAGGTCGAGGATTCGCCCAACGCGGCGGCGGAAGCGCTGACCGCGATCCGCTGCGCGGCGATCGCCCGCGACAGGGGGCTGGGCGGCCCCATCGAGGACGCCTGCTCGTTCCTGTTCAAGCACCCGCCGGTGCAGATCGAGGACACGCTGGCGCATGAGCGCCTGCTGGCCTTCGCCGACGGACGATAGCGATGGCCGCCGGAGCGCCTTCCTCGCGCGCGGCCTTCATCACCGGCGGTTCGAGCGGCATCGGACTGGCGCTCGCCGGCCAGCTCGCCGCCTCCGGCCACGACCTCGCCCTAATCGCCCGCGATCCCGCCCGGCTTGAAACGGCGAAGGCCGCGCTGCTGCAACGCTTCCGCGCCCGCCGCGTGGAAATCTTCCCCGCCGATGTCGGCCGGCGCGAGGCCTGCGGCGCGGCCGTCGGCGCGGCGCTCGACGCTTTCGGCGCGCCGGCCTTCGCCATCGCCAATGCGGGCGTGGCCACGCCCGGCCGCTTCCTCGACCAGCCCGTCGAGGATCACGAGGCGCAGATGGCGACCAACTATTTCGGCTCGCTCTATTTCGCCCGCGCGCTCGCCCCCGCGATGGCCGCGAAGGGCGGCGGCAAGCTGGTCTTCGTGTCGTCCGGCGCCGCCTTCTTCGGCATCTACGGCTATTCGGCCTACGCGCCGTCGAAATTCGCCCTGCGCGGGCTGGCCGAGGTGCTGCGCGTCGAGCTGGCGCCGCACGGCATCGGCGTCACCGTCGCCTATCCGCCCGACACCGACACGCCGCAGCTCGCCGCCGAGGCGCTGACCAAACCGCCCGCCACCAAGGCGATCACCGCCGGCGGCGGCCTGTTCTCGGCCGAGCGCGTCGCCGCCGCCATCCTAGCCGGCGCGCGGCGCAACAGATTCGTCGTCGCCCCGGGCTTCCAGATGGCGTTCCTCAACGCCTCGCACAGCCTGCTGGCCCCTGCCCTACGCCTCTATCAGGCGTCCGTCGTTCGCCGGCACGGATAGGCCGTGATCGTCGCCGTCGAGCCGATCCTGCTCGCCATGGCGATCCTGCTGGGGGTCGGCGCGCTGCTGCTCGCCATCTTCAGCCTCTGGCCCGCCACGGCCGTCCATGCCCGCCCGCTCTGGCCGACCTTCGTCACCGAACTCGTCATCGTCATGGTGCCGGCGCTGGCTTTCTGGGCCGGCGGCTATGTGCTCGCCGCCGCCCTGGCGCTGCTCGCCTGGCGCGTTTCCTATGAAGCGCTGACGGTGGCGCTCGCCCGCCTCCCGAACGAACGAAACGGAAAGCTCCCGCTTCTCGGCGGCGCGGCGCTGGCGCTCGCCGCCTTGGCGCTGGCCGCGCTGCCCCTTGGCGTGGCGGTCGCGGTGGCGGGGGCGATGATGGCCGCGGCCGCGTTGCTCCTTGCCGCCCGCCCCGATCTGCGCGGCACGCTGCCCAACGCGCTCGCCGAAATCCTGCTCTTTCCCGTCCTGCCGATGGCGGTCTTCCTAGCCGCCGCTTTCGATCCCGCCCATCGCGGGCTGGTCCTGCTCCTGTTCCTGCTGGTCGAGACTTTCGATTCCTACGCGCTGCTCGGCGGCAAGCTGTTCGGCAGGACGCCCGCCTTCCCGCGCCTCAGCCCGCGCAAGACCGTCGAGGGGCTGGGCTGCGGCGCGGCCTGCCTGGCGCTGACGGCGGCCGTGCTCGGCCCCGTGCTCTACGGTCTCCCGATCTGGGTATCGGTCGCCGGGGCTCTTGGGGTCGGCCTGCTCGCCACCGCCGGCGACCTGCTCGCCTCGCGGCTGAAGCGGGTCGCTGGCGTCAAGGACTACCCGTTGCTGATGCCGAGGCAGGGCGGCCTGTTCGACATCGTCGACGCCTGGCTGATGACCGGCGCGGGCGTCATGCTGGCGCTCACCTTGCTTGGCCGAATCTAGAGCAGCCCGAAAACCCGGCCCGCCGCAAGCAGGCACGCCGCCGCGAAGACCGCCGCCGCCGCGTCGTCGGCCATCACCCCGAACCCGCCCTTGATGCGGTCCTGCACGACATGAACAGGCCACGGCTTGGCGATGTCAAAGAAGCGGAACGCGACGAAACCCGCGATCCACCACAGCGGCTCGGCCGGCAGCACGGCAAGCGTGGCGGCCGCCCCGAACGTCTCGTCGATCACGATGATCTGCGGATCGTCTGCGCCGGCAGCGCCGCACACCTGGTTCGACGCCCACGTGCCTGCCAAGAACAAAAGGACGAGCGCCAGCGCCGTCGGCCACGGCCCGGCATGGGAAAGCGCGACGGCCAGCACCGCGCCGACCGCGCCGCCGGCCGTGCCCGGCCAGGCCGGCGCGTAGCCCGCGCCACCGCTCGTCGCCACCGCATAGGCGAGTTTCAGTCTCGTCGTCGCCATACGTCCCCGCCGCGCTTCCCGCATTGCAAACCGCCGCGCTTATCCCATAGTTTGCCGCCAAGGTGCAGCCCCGTCGCGGGCGCGCGCACGACGGGGCCGAAGCCGATCGACATGCAGTCCAGCCACGACCAGATGGACCGCACCCGGAACGCCGGGTGGTGAGGCTCGTCGGCACGATCAGCCGCCTGCTTGCCGGGCGCGTCGCCCGGCAGGTGCTGGTCGGGCTGGCGGTCATCGAGGGCATCTTCCTGGCCGAATCGCTCACCGGCATCCTGGAGCGCGTGCTGCGCCACGGCGGCAGCGGCTTCGACGTGCTGGGCGTGCTGGCCCTGACCAGCCCGGAAATCTTCGATTTCGCCCTGCCGCTCGCCATCCTGGTCGGCGTCTACTTCTCGCTCAACGCCTCGCGCGAGGACGGCGAGTTCATCGTCTGCTCCGCCGCCGGCATTCCCTGGCTGCGCATCCCCGGCTTCGTCGCCGTGGTCGGCGCGGCCGGCTTCGCGCTCTGCATCCTCGTCTCAGGCTATGTCAGCCCGCTCGCCGCGACGCTGAAGCGCGCCGTGATCTACGAGCTACAGGTGCGCCAGATCCGTCAGCAGATCTCCGATTCCAGCCCGCGCGACACGATCGAGACCTATGGCGGCCGCACCTTCATCGCCACCAGCGAGGTCGTCGGCGGACGGCGGCGCGGACAGCTCTTCGTCCATCACCCGGTCGAGGACGGCCAGTTCCGCGTCACGCAGACGCGCGACTGGGGCGTCGCCGGACCCGACCCGCAAGGCAGCTTCGTCATCACCTTCAACAGCGTGCTGGACTACGTCTTTCCGCTGGATGCCGGACAGACGGCGGACGGCGAAAAGGGCGGCCGCGTGCAGCCGCCCGGCGAGCCCGCGCCCGAACGGCCGGGTCTCACCGCCATCCGCGCCGAAAGTGTCACCCTGCCGGTCAACGTCGCCCAGATCATCAGGGAAACGGACCGCCTGCGCCAGCATGGCGAATACACCTTCACCGAGGCGCTCACGGCCGTCGCGGCGGCCGCCGTCTCCGCTCCGGACGTGCGGCGGCGCGGCGGCGAGATCGTCGGTCGCGCCATCCTGTGCCCGATCGCGGCGCTGTTCGCGCTGGCTGCGCTCGCCTACGCGCGGCGCGGCGTGCGCCGCTACGCCGCCCTGCCGATGGCGGCGGTCGGCGTGCTGGTGTTCGACACGGCGTCGCGCGCCGTGCTGGGCGTCGCCGCGCAGTCGGGCGCGGCGAGCCTTGCCCTGGCCGCCTTCGGCCTGCTGCTGGCCGGCGCGCTGCCCGCGCTCGCCCTCGTCATGGCGACCGGCGAAAAGATAATCCGCCCGACCGAAGGCAGGGCGTGAGCGTGCTTGAGGTCTTCGCCCGCAACCCCGCAGCCCTGCCCGTGATCGCCACGCTGCGCGGCGCGCGCTATCAGCTCGCCGCCATCGCCCTGGTCATGCTGCTCCTGCTGGCCGTCGCCTGGTCGATCGACCTGGCCGACAAATTCGCCGATGTCCGCAACGCCGCCGAGGCACGCGGCGCGCCGCTGCTCTCGGTGCTGGCGCCCTACATGCTCTACCGCGCCGTCGACATCGTCACACGGCTGCTTCCGGTGGCCTGCTTCGTCGCCGTCTTCGCGGCCGAGATCGCGCCGCGCCGGCGGCTGGAAAGCGTCGTCCATGCCGCCGCCGGCATGTCGCCGCTGCAAAGCCTGGCGCCCGCCTTCCTCGCGGCGGCGGTGGTCGGCGGCGCGCAGCTCGGCCTCTAATCCTGGGGGCGGCCGGCCGCCGTCTTCGCGCAGGTGGACCTCGGAGTCGGCTCCTATGCGGACCGCTTCCGGCGCGGCGTGTCGAGCCAGCGCGAATGGTTCCTGTCCGGCCACGACGCCATCAGCGGGCTCGTCGTCTCGCAGGACGAGCCCGAGCTGCGCGAGGTGGAGCTGTTCCGCGGTTTTTCCGACGACCGGCTGGAACAGGTGGTGCTGGCGCGGAAGGCCGAGCCCGCCGAGATACCCGGTCGCTGGCTGCTGCTCGACGCCGTGGTCTGGGACCGGCAGGCCGGCGGCGACACCTACGAGCCGCGCCGGGAGAGTTTCATCGAGGTCGATTTCGCCATGATCCCCGACCAGCTCACCTATTTCGACGTTCCCGGCTTCTACCTGCCCAACGGGCCGCTGCACCGGCTGGCGGGCATGCGCGCCCTGCCCGCGATCGCCGACATGGACCTGGCCATCTGGCGGCGCTGGAGCGCCTTCTTCCTGCCGGGCGCCTTCGTGCTGCTGGGCGCGACGCTGGCGCGCAATGTCTGGAGCGGCCGCATGGTCTCGTTCCAGCGCGTCGCTCTCTACGGCCTCGCCGGCTATGCGGCCGTGCTGTCGGTGAAGATCCTCTGGTCGATGGGCGAGCAGGGCGCGATCCCCGCCTCCTTCGCCGCCTGCGCGCCCATCGCCGCCGCGCTCGCCGCCGCGGCGACGATCCAGTTCATCCGGTCCTGAGGCGGCTTGGAAGGCGCGCCCCCTCCACCACTTCGTGGTCCCCTCCCCCGCTTCGCAGGGGAGGATTGGCGTTGCGGCCGGCCGCCAACCTCGATCCTCCCCCGTTTGCGGGGGAGGTGGCGCGAAGCGCCGGAGGGGGCGCCCGCTAAGCCGCCGACGCCCCTTCGATCCGCCGCATGACGCCCTCCGCATTCTTCAGCATCGCCTCGTCGTCGATCTCGGCCCAGGCCAGATCGCCGATGCGCGGGCATTCGATCGTCGCCTGCGCGGCGAGCGCCACGAGCCCGGCCTCGTAGTCGGCCTTCGGCGCATCCGCCACCACGCGCGCGCCGACCTCGCGCATCAGCCGCGCCTCCTCACGCGACAGGTAGAGCACGCCGACCAGCTCGCCGCGATGCGGCTCGGGCCGGTGCGCCGCCTTCTTCGACATGTCGAGCAGGCGCGCCGGCCCCGCCGTCCAGACATAGACCTCGTCGCCGGCTCCGGTGGGTCCCGACAGCGTCAGCCACGACGTTTCAGCGAACGGGAAATCCAGCGCGCGAGGCTCGTAGATCATGTCGGATTCCAGCACCATGCAGCTTCCCGCCTCGTCCTCCATGCCGACCAGCAGGCTGTGGAGGCTGCCGCGCTCGGCATAGAGCGGGTTGTAGCGCAGCTCCACGCCCGCCCCCCATGCGGCGGCGGCGGCCTCGTAGGCGTCCGACAGATGCCCGGTGACGATGCGGATTTTCTCCACGCCCCGCCGCCGCAGCGTCGCGATGGAGCGCCCCACCAGCGTCTCGCCGCCCAGCGTCAGCAAGCCCTTCGGCGTCAGAACGCCGCGCGGCCCCATGCGCAGCCCGCGCCCCGCCGCCAGGATGATCGCCGTCGGTGCCGTCATGAGATCCCCGCCTGTGGAAATGCGGCGCGACACTATGGTAGGGGACTGGCGGCGGCAAGGTGGAGCGGGAAGCCGGTGGTTCAAAAACCCCGTATGCGGGACATGGTCGCCGACTACAGGCAGGACAAGCTGCGGGAGGATCTGCGCGGCAACTGGGTCAACGCCGCGATCCACCGCCTGCCGGCCTTCGCTGTGGCTTGGGGCGCGGCCCGCCTCGGCCTGTCGCCGACCGCGCTGACGCTCGCCTCCGGCCTCGTCGCGCTGGCGCTGCCGCTCGCCGCCGCCCTTGCGCCATTGGCGGCGGCCGCCATCCTCGTCTGCGTCCTCGGCTACCTCTTCCAGGTTCTCGACTGCGCCGACGGCACGCTGGCGCGCGCCACCGGCCGGACCTCGGAGGCCGGGGCGCGCATCGACTTCCTGATCGACATGGCGCAATGGGGTCTCCTCTACCTCGCCATCGGCCTGCTCGCCGACCGCACGCTCGGCGCCGGCTTCCAGTGGACCGCGCTGGCATGCGCGGCCGCGTGGATGCGCCTCTACGCGCGCACCGTCCGCGACGCCCTGCCGAAGGGAAAAAGCGAGCCGGAAAGCCGTCCCCTCGCCATCAGCGAAATCCCAGAGGCCGCGATCGCCGGCATTTCCGGCGCGATTCCCTTCCTGGCGCTGGCCGGTGCGGTCCTGCCATGGGCCGTGTGGGCGCTGGCGGCCTATTCCGTGCTCGACATCGCCACCGCGCTTTCGGCGCATCGGCCCCGTCACCCATGAGGATCGTGCAGGTCTGCCCCTACGACATGGGCCGCCATGGTGGCGTGCAGGCGCATGTCACCGACCTGTCCGCCTGGCTGCGCGCCAACGGCCATCAGGTCCGCATCGTCGCCCCACCGCCGACGGACGGCCGCGCCGTGCCCGGCGTCGATCACGCCGGCAGATCCCGCCGCATCACCGTGCACGGCACGCTGACCGAAATCTGCCACGTGCCGCGCGGCGAGCTGCGCGCGCTGGCGCGAAGCCTCGCGGACTGGGGTGCGGACCTCCTGCACCTGCACACGCCCTGGACGCCGCTTCTGCCCTGGCAGGTTTGGCGCGCCTTGCGCCTGCCCACCGTCGCGACTTTCCATGCCACCCTGCCCGGAGCCTCGGCGGCCGGGCCGCTGGCGCGGGCGCTCAGCGCCTTCGCCGCCTACTATGTGCGCCGGCTGGACGGCATCGTCGTGCCCTCCGCCTCGCCGCTCCAGCACCTGAAATCCTTCCCGGACGCCCCTGCGCCGGTGGTCCTGCCGCCCACCGTTGACCTTGCCGGCTGGGTCGCGGCGGGCGCGCAAAGGCCGACCGATGCGCCGGCGCGAAAAATCGTCTTCCTCGGCCGCTTCGAGGCGCGCAAGGGCGTCAATGTGCTGCTCGACGCCTGGCCGCAAGTCGCGGCGCGTCGACCCGAGCTGACGCTGACCATCGCCGGCGGCGGCGCGCTGGCCCCGCGCGTCGAGGCGGCCGCGGCGTCCGGCGCGATCCGCTTCGTCCCCGAACCCTCGGCAGACGAAGCAAAGAAGCTTGTCGCGGAGGCCGACCTGTTCGTGGCCCCCTCGCCCTATGGCGAGAGCTTCGGCATCGTGCTGATCGAGGCGATGGCGGCAGGCAGCGTGCCGGTCGCGGCGGCCAATTCCGGCTATTCGACCGTGCTCACCGGTCCGGGCGCGGATTTGCTCGTGCCGCCCGGCAACGCCGCCGCGCTGGCCGACAGGATCGTGACGCTGGCCGGCGACCCCGAACGGCTCGGTGCCCTCAGGACATGGGGAAAGGACCACGCCCTGACCTTCTCCGTCGAGACGGCCGGCCCGACATTCGTCGAGGTCTACGACCGGGCGCTTCGCCGCCGCTGAGCCCGCTCAGGCGACGCCGGTGCGGCAGCGCTGCGAATTGTCCCGGTCCTGCAACGGATTGTGGCGGCTGGCGGTGAAGTCGTTGCGGACATGCTCCCACCAGTAGCCGACATAGGTCCGCTCGGCCTCGGTGTTGAAGATCTCCGGCGCCTCGCGCCTCAGCACCGGCAGGCGCGTCCACGGCACGGCCGGAAAGCTATGGTGCTCGCTGTGGTAGCCGGTGTTGAACAGCAGCCAGTTGATCGGCCCGTAGGTCGAGCGCGTCGGGTTGATCTCGTCCGAGCCCGCATGCTCGCTGAGCGACTGGCCGAGATTGAGCACGCCGCATTTGCCGAGGAACAGCGACAGCGACCACACATGGTAAAGCAGCGCCCATGGGCCGAGCAGCGCCAGCATGGCGAGGTTGGACGCCAGCGAGGCGGCGATGAACAGCCTGACCTGCCACACGGGCGGCTTCGTCGCGCCGATATGCCTGGCCTTGTCCTTCACCGGCTGGCCGCTCAGCCATGCATTGAGCCGCGGCAGCACGAGATCGCCGATCAGGAAGCCGAGCGGCAGCGCGTGGATCAGCAGCGTCAGCACGGTCATGGCGCGCTGCAGGCGCGGGTTGGACGATTTCAGCACCTGCCGCGCCTGGAAGGCGCAAATGTCCTCGTGCTCGTAGTCCTTCTCATAATTGCCCATGTAGGGATGGTGGCTCGACACGTGCTCGTGCTGGTAGGTGAGCTGCTTGCCGTAGGAGGTCATGATCGCCTCCAGCCCGAGGTCGAAGGCCAGCTTGGCCCGGTCGCCCCGCACGATCAGCCTGTGCGCCGATTCGTGCAGCAGCGCGCCGGCCGAATGGATCACCACCTGTCCGAACAGGAAGGCGGCGAGGAAGATCACCAGCAGGCCGGCGTCCGAAACCAGCCACGCCATGCCCCATTGCAGGCCGAACAGCGCCGGCAGCGCCAGCGCCGTCCACGGCGCGGTGCCGGCCAGCCCCTTCAGTTGCGGATGCGCGCGGACCGCCGCGCGCCGCATGTCGTTGTGGCGGCGCGACTGCGGCGAGATGCCGGTCTTCGTCATGCGGTCCGTGGCTGGCGCGGCGTCCAAGGCTGAAACTCTCCGTCGCTTCATTCTACAGCGTCCCGCCGTGAGCTCCAAGCTCGAACGGCGAAGGCTGCGGGAACCAGCGCTCCAAGGTCGCGCGCACATGGCGCGCCACGGCCGGATTGGGTTTTTGGCCGAAGCTGTCGTTGAGCGTGATCGACCAGGGCCTGCGCCATTCCAGCAGCCTGAGCTGCGCCCAGCTCCACGGTAGGAAATTTTCCAGCGAGGCATAGCCTTCCATGCGCCGGCTGCCCGCGCGCGACGCCTCCTCCCCCCGCCCGCTCTCGCGCAGAAAGTGCGGATAGAGATATTCGCACGGCACATTGCCGTCGGCGCGGAAGCGCGAGCGCCGGGTGGCCTCGATCTCGGCGGGAAAGCGCTCCACCATCTCGGCGAAGATGTCGCGGTCGATCAGGCGCGGCCCGTGCACCACATGCCTGCGGCGGCGGCCCCCGAAGGCGCGGTCGAGCGCCTCGCCGGCCGTCGCCATGGCGAGGTTCCACGGGCTGGACCGCGCCGCGTCCAGTTCGGCGCGCGTCTTCGTCCACGCCCCGCGCGTGAACAGCAGCGCCCTGCCCTGCGCGTCCGAGAACCGGGAGAGGTCGAAGCCCGCCGGCGCCAGCATGTCGTCCTCGAAATAGACGAAGCGCCTCGACAGGCCGGGCAGCAGATGCAGGTGGCTGACGATGGCGAAGGAATTGAACACCGGCAGCAGGTCCGGCCGCATCACCTCGTCATGGTGAACGACCCTGATTCGCGGATGAGAAACGTCCAGCCAGCGCGGCACCTGCGGCCGGCACGACAGGATGTAGATGCGGCGGAAGAAGCCGGCATTCGCCGCCAGCGAGCGCAGGCTGTATTTTAACAGGTCGAGATTGTCGCGCGTGCGGTTGGGATTGGGGTCGCGTTTGTCGGCGACAAAGCGGTTCAGCTCGTCCAGATAGCCGGGGAAACTGTCGTCCACCCAGGTGTAGACCGCATCGACCGGTTCGTCCGCCGGAGGCATCCTGTTCGCCGTCATTTTTGCCGGCTGTTTTGCGATTGCCACGCCCCGCCGGCCGGGCGTATGCCTGTTCCGGTGGCATCACGGATGAGCGGCGGCCCGCCGGACGGAGTTTTGCGATTGGCTGAGCGGTCGGTTGCCGGTGATCTGGTCATCGCTGCGGATTTCGGAACCTCGGGCGTCAAGGTCGGCCTCGTCGATCCCGCCATGCGCATCGTCGCCTCGACCGTCGTCTCCTATCCGCTTTCGCTGCCCGCTCCAAGCCGGGCCGAGCAGAATCCGCGCGACTGGTGGGAGGCGTTTTCCGGCGCGGTGTACGAGCTGTCGCACCGGGTGGAGCGGCTGGCGGAGCGCGCCGCCGGCCTCGTCTTCTGCGCGCAGATGTGCGGCGTGGTCGCCGTCGACGGCGCGGGCCAGCCGCTCAGGCCGGCCATCATCTGGCTGGACAAGCGCGCGGCGGGCCTGACGCGCGAGCTGGTCGGCGGCCTGCCCTCCTTCCAGGGCTACCGCCTCGACAGGCTGGCGCGCTGGCTGCGGCTGGCCAACGGCGCGCCGTCGCTGAACGGCATGGACCCGCCGGGAAAAATGGCCTGGATCGCCCGCCACGAGCCGGATGTCTTCGCGCGCACCGCAAAGCTGCTCGATGTCGGCGGCTGGCTGGTCCACCGCGCGACCGGCACCTTCTGCGGCACGGCCGACAGCGCCAACGTCACCTGGATGATGGACACGCGGCGCGGGCGCGAGGGCTGGTCGCCGGCGCTCGCCGCCATGCTCGGCCTGCCGCTGGACAGGCTGCCGCCGATCGTGCCCGGCACCGCGCCAGCCGGCGCGCTGACGGCCGGGGCGGCCGCCGAGCTCGGCCTGCCCGCCGGTCTGCCGGTGATCGCCGGCTCGGGCGACGTCGCAGCCACGGCGATCGGCTCCGGCGCGGTGGACGACGGCGCGCTGCATATCTGCCTCGGCACCAGCTCCTGGGTGGGCGGCTTCTTCGACCGCCGCGTCATCAACCCCTTCGCCGCCTACGCCACCATCGTCAGCAGCGTCGAGAACCGGCCGCTGCTCATCGCCACGCAGGAGAACGCCGGCGCGGCCTATGGCTGGCTGGCGCGCCTGCTGCTGGACGGGCGCGACGACGACCCCGCCGCGATGGCCGCGCTGGCGGCCGGGGCGGGAGAGCCCGAACCCGACGATCCCTTTTTCCTGCCCTGGCTGTCGGGCGAGCGCGTGCCGGTGGATGACGATCGCCTGCGCGGCGCGTTCCACGGCCTCAGCCTGCGCCATGACCGCCGCGCCGTCACGCGGGCGGTCATGGAGGGGATCGTGCTGAACACGCGCTGGGCCTGGTCGAAGGTGGTGAAGGAAAAGGGCGTGCGCCACGACGGTCCGGTGCCGCTGGTCGGCGGCGCCGCCGCCAATCCGGTCCTCGCCCGGATGATGGCCGACGCTATCCGCCGCCCGGTGGCCACCGGCGAGACGCGGCTGGCCGGCGTGCTCGGCGCGGCCGCCATCGCCGCGCCCGCGCTCGGCTGGTCGTCCAGCGTCTGGGAGGCGGCACGGCGCGGCGCGGGCGCGCCGGCAACCGTCCATCAGCCCGACCCCCGGCGGGCCGAACGGCTCGACGCGCGCGACCGCGCCCTGAAGCCGATCCGCAAGGCCCTGATCGGCCTCTACCGCAAGCAGCCCAATCTGGAGCACGGAGCCGAACGATGATCGACGGCCTGCTGAGCAAGCACATCGACCCGCTGTGGGAGCGCGCCGCCACGCCGCTGGTGCGCATGGGCATGACGCCCAACCAGGTCACGCTGGTCGGTCTGGCGCTGATCGCGCTGGTATCGGCCGCCTATCTCCTGCACCGCTCCGAGTTGCTGTTCGGGCTGACGCTCGTCGTCGCCTTCGCCTTCGACGCGCTGGACGGCGCGGTGGCGCGCCGGCGCGACATGCGCTCCAAGGTCGGCGGCTATCTCGACGCCATGGTCGACCGCTACCAGGAACTGACCGTGCTGTCGGCCATCGCCTGGATCAACGATCTGTGGCCGGCCGCCATGCTGGCCTTCGCCGGCGGCGTGCTCACCAGCTACGCCAAGGCGCGCGTGGCGCTGGAGATACGGGCCTCGAACGACGGCTGGCCGGACTTCTTCGAGCGCTTCGAGCGCATCATCTTCATCTGCGCGCTGCTGATCGCCGACGGTGTGGCGGGGCTTGTCGGCCTCGGCTCGCCCATGATCCTGGCCGTCGGCCTGTCGATCTACGCCCTGCTCGCCAACGTCACCGCCCTGCAGCGCATGAACCGCGCCTTCGCCCTGCTGCGCATCGAGGACGAGAAGGCGCGCTCCGCCCGGCGGTGATCAGCGCCCGGCGCGCGCCATGCAGGCGATCTCGAAGAGATAGAGCGCCTGCACGGTCAGGAAATAGGTGATCAGGGCGGGCTCGGACAGCACGTAGAACTGGTAGACGACGCCGTTCCACGCGCCGAGATCGACATCCTTCAGGACGAAGAAGGTCAGGAAGGCGAGCGCCATTAGCGCCGAGCCCAGCGCGAAAGGCCCGCGCCAGCGGCTGATCCTCGGATTGATGTAGGGGTGCGCCGCCAGCGCCTCGGCGGCGGCGGCGTCGCGCGCGATGAGCGTGCAGGCCGCGCCCGCCAGCAGGGCGGCGGCCGCCTGCGCGATGAAGAAGATGTAGCTGCCCACCATGTGCTCGAGATCATGCGTCGGGAAGCGGTAGACGCTGAGCATGACGATGCCGACCGTCGCCACGCATTGCGCGCCGACCAAAACTTTCGCCAGCCGGCGGACGGTGCTGGCGGTCCGGGCCGACGCCGCCGGCAGCACCGAGGCGGACCGCAGATAGAGCGCGGCGATCTGGACCACGCCGAGCAGGATGAACAGCGACGCGATGCTGACCCAGACAGCGAAGGGCTCGCCGATGGCAGGGTCGGAAATCCCCCGGCTGATCGTCGGCGGCTGTTCGGCCACATAATCCGGATGCAGCGCCGCGAACTCGACGCGCGCATAATAGATCCAGAAATTGATGGTCAGGATGGCGAGCGCGGAGGGCGCCGCCGCCAGCGCCCCCGCGAGGGGAAAACGCGTGCCGCCATGGGCGGCCGGGGCCGGGTCGTGGGTCGTCAAGCCAGCCTCTCCGCGAAACGGACGCTTATCCAGCGGCGGCCGATCTCTACAAAAATACCCCGCGCGGCGCAATCCGCACGGGGCATCGAAGGTTTTCGCGGTCGGCGTTCCCCGGACCGGTCAGCCGGCGCCCTCCCTGTTCCGGCGCATGCGCGCCAAGGTCTCGTCGGTGCCCACCAGTTTCTTGCCGCGTCCGGAAATGGCCGTCGACACCACCGCAGGCGGGTCGCTGGCGGGAAACGAGTTCTCAAGCCCTTCCTGCAATTGCTCCTCCAGAACGTCGGGCACTTCGGAGCGGCCCGGCGTGCGCCGCTCGGCAGCGGGTTCGTCCCGGCGCCGGGGCGGCGGAAGCAGGATCGTCCCCCGCTCCGCCACGAAGCCGTTCTCCCGCAGGATGCGATAGCCGGCGTAGCCGGCAAGTCCCAATAGGGCGATCCGCAGCATCGTCTTTCTCCTGAATGCGCATGCGCGACACGCACGCTTCGGTGTCTGAACTGGCGAGCCGACGAGCGGTTCCTGGCAGGGATGAAATTCCCCGGGGAGCCCGGCAGGCGAAGAGCAATGGAGTCAAAAGCGCAACTTTCGATTGTCTTCATATGCAACCTTAAGTACATGCAGAGAAGGAATAAAATCTTAGGTTGCACATGCGCCCCGCCTCCGCCTTCCTTGCGCTGCTGTTCGCCCTCCTGCCGCATGGCGCGGCGGCCGACCCCATGGCGCTGTGCGGCAAGGGCCCGCGCAGCGACTGCGTCGTCGATGGCGACACGCTGTGGATCGGCCGCGAGAAGATACGGCTGGTGGGGATAGATGCCCCCGAAAGCGATGCAAGCTGCGATGCCGAGCGCGAGCTGGCGGAGCGCGCCACGATCAGGCTGGCCGAACTGATGAGCGGGCCCGTCGCCGTCGAACGGCGGGGGCAGGACCGCTACGGCCGCACGCTCGCCATCGTCGTGACGAAGGACGGCAGCGTCAACGAAGCGCTCGTCTCCGAAAATCTCGCGCGGCGCTGGCAGGGCCGGCGCGAGCCGTGGTGCGGAACGCGCTGAACCGCCGGCGCGAGCCTGCTCAGGCCAGCCGCCCGCCGCGCGCACCCGGCGATGCCGCAAAGGACGGTTCGGCGAACAAATGGATGCGGTTGCGGCCGGCGCTTTTCGCCTGGTAGAGCGCCTGGTCCGCTTCCCGGAACAGATCGTGCAGGCTGGCGCCCGGACGGGCCATGCACAAGCCGATGCTGACCGAAGGCTGGAGGCTGCCCGGCACGAACCCGCCGCAGGCGCGGACGAGCTTCAGGCGGATCCGTTCGGCATACACCATGGCCAGCCCCATGTCGGTGCCGGTCATCAGCACCGCGAATTCCTCCCCGCCGATCCGTCCCGCGACCATCCCCTCGCCCAGCGTTTGGCGCACCACGTCGCCGAAAGTGGCGATCACCTGGTCGCCCATCACGTGGCCGTAGCTGTCGTTGATGCTCTTGAAGTGGTCGAGGTCGGCGACCAGCAGCGCGGCCGATGCGGCCCCGCCCGCGGCCCGCGCCAGCGCCGCGGCCGCGTGCTCCTCGAATCCCCGCCGGTTCAGCAGGCCGGACAGCGTGTCCGTCTGCGCCTCCTGCCGCAGGTCGCCCATGAGCTCGAGCGCCACCGAGACCATCAGCGCCAGCGCCAGCATGGTCGAGAAGATCGCCTGGCTGACCTGCACGAGCGCCCAGTAGGCCGACTGCTGGAAGCCGTCATAGGTCTCGTAGCTGCCGACCCACCACATCACGATCGAAGGGCGCAGAAGGTAGTTCACGGCGATCAGCACGCAAAGCCAGAACAGCAGATGGTCGATCAGATGCGGCTTCTCGGCTCTCCTGATGCGTTTCGCCGTCACGGTGAAGATCACGCCGATCGCGATGCTGATGACGTAGATTCGCGCCGGAAGGCTGGGGTCCGCCAGCAGGAACCAGCACAGGCCCGCCGTTCCCGCCAGGACGATGGCGGTCATCCACCGGTGCGGCACGGCGAGTCCGAACCGCCGCAGGACGGCGGCCGACAGCAGGTACGCCGCCAGCAGGAAGCTGACGTTCGACGGGATGCGATGCAGTTGTGACGGCAGTTCCGGCCCGACGTCCTGGATGAAGAACCCCAGCGCCACGAATGCATAGCCGGCGGCGGCCAGGCCGAGATAATCGGCCGTCCGCCGGTGCAGCCAAAGGAAAAGGAAGGCCGACGCCAGCAGAACGCCCATTGCGGGATTGAGCAGCGATATGAAAACCTGTCCGCCCACGACGCCTCCTGCCCTTCCTTTTCACGAAAGGCGTTAAGAAGCAATTTCCGAAGGTTGTGCCGTCGCGGGTCGCACCGGCGGCGGCCGAGACGGTTACGATGAAATCCTGGCGAAGCCTGCGGTTCGAATGGTGGGTGCGACAGGGATCGAACCTGTGACCCGCTGATTAAGAGTCAGCTGCTCTACCAACTGAGCTACGCACCCACTCGGCCGCAAGGCATGGCGGGCATATAGCCAGCGCTTCGGGCGCTGTCCAGCCAAAAGCGCGCTTTTGCCGACTTGATTTCGGACGCCTCTTCCCGGCCCGTCGCACCCGCGGAACATGAGCGAAATTTAACTTGTAATCCCGCGGCTTTCGCACGAGTTGTGAAGGCATAGGGATTGTCGGAGCGTCAGCTCCCCGCACAGGGGGTGGTCATGGACCAGCTCGTCACCCGGTCCAAGCCAGTCGCCCAGCCAAGGACCGAGGACACCGCAACGGTGGAGCTCGCGCTCGCGCGCGCCGGAGGGCGCGGCCGGGGTGGCCGCGCCTGGATCGTCGTCGTGCTGGCGCTGCTGGCCGCGGCGGGCGCCGCCGCCTGGTACTTTTGGGCCGACGCCGCGCCGCGCACCGTCTTCTCGACCGTGCCGGCCGCGCGCGGCGACATCACGGTGGAAGTCTCCGCCACCGGCACCCTGCAGCCGCTGACGCAGGTGGACGTCTCCAGCGAGCTCTCCGGCGTCGTGCGCTCCGTCTTCGTCGACGAGAACCAGCGCGTGAAGAAGGGCGATCCCCTGGCCGCGCTGGACACGGTGCGCCTCAACGCCCAGCTCGAGCGCGCGAAAGCCTCCGCGCAGGCCGCCGAGGCGAAGGTCGCCGAGGCGCGCACCACGCTGAAGGAGACCGAGCAGGCGCTGGCGCGCGCCGCCGAGCTGGTGAAACGCGGCGCGGTCACCACCCAGACGCTGGAGACCGCGCAGGCCACCCGCGACCGCGCCGACGCCAACGTCGCGGTGGCCGAGGCCAATCTCGCCATCGCCGACGCCGACGTGAAGGTGCAGGAGGCGGACGTCCAGAAGAGCACGATCTACGCGCCCATCGACGGCATCGTGCTGACGCGCTCGGTCAATCCGGGCCAGACCGTCGCCTCCTCCATGCAGGCCCCCGTGTTGTTCGTCATCGCCGCCGACCTGGAAAGCATGGAGTTGAAGGCGGCGGTCGACGAGGCCGACATAGGCGGCGTCAGGAGCGGCCAGACGGCGCGCTTCACCGTCGACGCCTTCCCGGAGCGCGCCTTCGATGCCGAGATCGGCGACATCGCCTTCGCCTCCGTCACCACCGAGGGCGTCGTCACCTACAATGCCCGCCTCGAGGTCGACAACAAGGAACTGCTTCTGCGGCCCGGCATGACCGCCACCGTCGCAATCGTCATCCGCGAGGCGAAGGACGTGCTGGAGGTGCCCGCCGCCGCCTTCCGCTATGTGCCCCCCGCGCAGGGCGCGTCGCGCTCGTTCAGCCTGCGCGACCTGTTCATGCCGCGCATGCCCCGCCCGGGCGGGGCGCAGCGGCAGCGCCGCGCCGGCGCGGCCGACCAGCGCACGCTCTACGTGCTGAAGGACGGCGCGCCGCAGGCCGTGCAGGTGCGCATCGGCTCGACCGACGGAGAGAAGACCGAAATCCTGTCCGGCCTGTCAGAAGGCGACCGCGTCATCGTCGGGGCGCGCCAGGCCCGCGAGTAGCGCGATGACCGCCGGCCCGCTCATCACCTTCGAGAACGTCTGGAAGACCTACGGCCGGGGCGAGGCCGCCGTACACGCGCTGGCCGGCGTCAACCTCGCCATCGGCGGCGGCGAGTTCGTCGCCATCATGGGGCCGTCCGGCTCCGGCAAGTCCACCTCGATGAACATCATCGGCTGCCTCGACACGCCGAGTTCCGGCCGCCACGGCTTCATGGGCGTCGATGCCGGACAGCTCGATCGCGGCGCGCGCGCCACGCTGCGCAACCGCTATATCGGCTTCGTCTTCCAGGGCTACAACCTGCTGCCGCGCACCACCGCCGCCGAGAATGTCGAGCTGCCGCTGATCTATCGCGGCGTCGCCGCGCGCGAGCGGCGGGCGCTGGCCATGCAGGCGCTGGCCGAGGTCGGCCTGGCCGGGCGCGAGCACCACACGCCGGCCGAGTTGTCCGGCGGCCAGCAGCAGCGCGTCGCCATCGCCCGCGCCATCGTCACCCGTCCGACGCTCTTGGTCGCCGACGAGCCGACCGGCAATCTCGACACCGCCCGCAGCCACGAGATCATGGAGCTGATGACGCGGCTGAACGAGGAGAACGGGCTGACCGTCGTGATGGTGACGCACGAGGCCGACATCGCCGCCTATGCCCGCCGCACGGTGAGTTTTCTCGACGGCCGGGTGGCGTCCGATTCCGCCGCGCTGGAGGTGGCGTGATGATCTGGGAAACCACCCGCCTCGCGCTGCGCTCGATCCGCCGCAACATCCTGCGCTCGTTCCTGACGCTGCTGGGCATCGTCATCGGCGTGGCCGCAGTCATCGCCATGATCACCATCGGCTCGGGCACGACGCAGCGCGTGCGCGACGACATCTCCAAGCTGGGCTCGAACCTTCTCGTCGTGCGCGCCGCGCGCCCGGACCGCGCCGGCTCCACCTCCTTCACGCTCAGCCCCCTGGACGACAGGGATCTCGCCGCGCTACGGCGCGGCGTCGAGGACGCCAAGGCGGTGTCGGCCGCCGCGCAGCGCTCCGTGCGCGTCGTCTACGGCGCGCAGAACACCGCCGCCGACGTCACCGGCACCGATTCGGACTATTTCACCGCCCGCGACTGGAATATCGCGCTCGGCCGCCCCTTCAACGAATCGGAGGTGCGCGGCGGCACGCCGGTCTGCGTCATCGGCCAGACGGTGCGCGCGCTGTTCTTCGGCGGCGGCGATCCGGACGGCGAGCAGATCCGCGTCGGCCGCCTGTCCTGCCGCGTCATCGGCGTTCTGGAGCCCAAGGGCACGTCGGGCTTCGGCCAGGACCAGGACAATGTGGTGATGATGCCGCTCACCGCCTTCCAGCGCCGCGTCGCTGGCAACGACCGCATCGACAGCCTGTTCGTCGCCGCCGCCGATGGCGTCGCGACCTCCGACGTGCAGGCCGAGATCGAGACGGTGATGCGCGAGACGCGCCGCATCGCGCCGGGGGCGGAGGACAATTTCGAGGTGCGCGACATGACGCAGGTGGCCGACGCCATGGCCAGCGCCACCACGACCATGACCGGCATGCTCGGCGCGGTCGCCGGCGTCAGCCTGCTGGTCGGCGGCATCGGCATCATGAACATCATGCTTGTGTCGGTGACGGAGCGCACCCGCGAGATCGGCATCAGGCTGGCCATCGGCGCGCATGAGCGCGACATCCTCGTGCAGTTCCTGGTCGAGGCGACGGTGCTGTCCCTGCTCGGCGGGCTGATCGGCATCGCCATCGGGCTGGGGCTCGCCGGCCTCGCCTCCTCGCTGCTGTCGATCCCCTTCGCGCCGAGCGCCGCCGTCATCCTGCTGGCGGTCGGCTTTTCCGCGCTGATCGGCATGGTGTTCGGCTTCTTCCCGGCGCTGCGCGGCGCGCGCCTCGATCCCATCGACGCGCTGCGGCACGAATAGGCGCGTCCCCCTACGGCTGCTTCGAAAAATGCCAGCCCACCAGCGGCCGTATATGCGGCATCAGCCCTTCGGGCGCGTCGTCCGCCGAGCGGATGATCACCGGCCCTTCGATCTCCGGCTCCACCTCGTCGGCCACGAAGGCGCTGATCCGCTCAGCCGCTTCGTCGGCCGTCCACGGCAGGAAAAAGCGCCGCGCCAGAACCGTGCCCTCGCGCATGCGCACCGCCTGGTAGCCGGCCTCGCGCGGCAGGCCCGACAGGTCGATCCCCGTCTCCTCGCGAACCTCGCGCGCCATGTTGCCGAGCACGTCGACCTGCCCGTCGGCGAAGAAATCCCCCGGCTCGAAGGAGCCCGCCGCGAAGTACACCTTCCCGCCGTTGATCGTATGCCCGCCCATGCGGATCGCCACCAGCGCGCCGTCGCTGGACACCGGCATGGCGTGGGCGAAGCAGTGCGCCGCCGTGCCGGCGCGCGTCGAGCGCCAGAACAGGAAGGTCGAGTAGCGCACCGTGTGGCAGACGCCCGACAGCACGCGGTCGCGCCAGGACAGCCGCGACAACAGCACCATCTCGCCGTCGAACAGGGCGGGCCTGGCGGCGATTTCCCGTTCCCAATTGGCCGCGATCGCCTCCGCGTTGCCCCGCTCGATCGGATGCGCGGAGGGGTCGAGCCGCACATCGACCGCGTCGACCGGCACCATCGCGCCTTCGGGCAGGCCCTGCCCGATCGCCGCGCCCGGCCCCGCCATCAGGCCATGTCCAGCGTGATCGCCACCGGGCAGTGGTCGGACGCCTTCGGCCTGTCCCAGCCGACGCGCGGAAAGCGCTCCGCCTCCTGCCCCGGAGGAAAGGGCGTGCGAAAAGGCTGGCCGTTGCGGATGATGTCGGGCACGGCGGTCGCGTTGCGCTTCGCCAACGCCGGCGACAGCATGATGTAGTCGAGCTGGCACAGATGCCGCTCCTGCGGCCCGCGCGTGTGATAGAGCGTCCAGCGGTCGATCTCCGGCCGCCGCAGCACCGCGTTCTCGCAAAAACCGTCGGCGTAGAGAACATGCAGGCAGGACTGCGGCTCCGCCACCGGCTGGAAGGTGAAGCCGGAAAAGGCGTCGCCGCCGACGATCACCCGCTCGGCATAGTCGTTCATGTCGCCGCAGATCACCCAGCGCTTGCCCGCCGCGTGATCCTTGCCGAAGCGGTTCTCGATGATGCGCCGCACCGCCTGCGCCTCGGCGATGCGGATCGGCATGGTCGCCTCGCGCCCGTCCATGCCGTTGCGCGGGCCGCCCATCGACTTGAAGTGCACGAGATAGACCGTCAGCGGCTGGCCGCCGATCCTGAGGTCGATCTCCAGGCAGTCGCGGCGGAAGATGCGCTCGTATGCCTTCTCGCCGACGGCTTCGAGTTGCAGCGTGTGCAGGCCGAATTCCTCGTAGGTGACATGCGCGTGGCTGGTCATGCGCACGAACTCGATCGGCTGGCCGTGAAAGGTCTTCTCCTTCAGCATGATGGCGACGTCGATGCCGCGCCCGTCATTGCCGGCGGTGGTGTATTTCTGCCGGTAGCCCTCGCCGATCATCTTGAACAGGTAGCCGTATTCGAAGGCCTTCAGCGCCTCGATGTTGTCGACCTCCTGAAGGCACAGAATGTCGGCGCGCGCCGCCGCGATGGCCAGCGCGGTGAGCTGGCGCGTGTCGTCGGCATGCGCGATCGCGCGCGCCCGCTCCAGCGCCTTGTATTCGGCCTCGTCGGCGATCTCGAACAGCGCCAGCGTGCGGTCCTGGTTGAGCTGGTTTCGATAGCCGGAAAAGTCGAACCGGCTCATCAGGTTCTCGACGTTGAAGGTGGCGATGCGCAGCGACATGAAGCGTGTTTGCCCGCATCGCCCGCCGATGACAAGGGACGAGCCGCGTCCGCATGGGAACGGCCGCGCCTGGCATGCGTTCATGCCCCATTCACTCCGACGCCGATAAGCCTGACGGCCATCGGGCGGACAGGCAGGCTCGCAACCGTTTCGGGAGAACGATGATGAAACCGCGATTGGGCACGCTTGCGCGTGCGGGACTTCTGGCGATCGGAATGAGCGGCGCGGCCTATGCCGGCCCGGCGGGCGTGGCGCCGCTTGCAGAGACGCCGCAACCACTTGCCGTGACGCCGGTTCAGTGGATCTGCGACGGCTCCGCCGGCGGCTCGCCCAGCGCCTGCCGCAACAACGAGACGGGCGAGGTGCGCGACAACCGCGACATCCGCAACGGGCGGGTGAACCAGCCGCCCCGCTACGACTACGAGAACGGCCGCCGCGTCCGCAACGACGACTGGCGCTGGCGCAACTGGGAGCGCGACCGCCGCGACGACGGTCGCTATCGCGTCAACCGCACCCGCGCGCATGTGGCGTGGTGCCAGGACCGGTGGCGCAGCTACCGCGCCTACGACAACACCTACCAGCCGGCGCGCGGGCCCCGCAGGCAGTGCGTGTCGCCCTACGGCTGAGGCGGCCTGGCGGCTGACACAAAAAGGGCGCCGCGCGGCGCCCTTTTCCTGTCCAAGACGAAGCGGCCGTCTGTCAGTTCTTGGCCTTGTCGACCAGCTTGTTCTTGGAGATCCACGGCATCATGCCGCGCAGCTTGGCGCCGACCTCCTCGATCTGGTGCGAATCGTTGACGCGGCGGATGCCCTTGAAGCGCGACAGGCCGGCGCGGTACTCCTGCATCCACTCCGAGGTGAACTTGCCGGTCTGGATGTCCTTCAGCACGCGCTTCATCTCGGCCTTGGTCTCGGCGGTGATGATGCGCGGACCCGACACGTACTCGCCCCACTCGGCCGTGTTGGAGATCGAGTAGTTCATATTGGCGATGCCGCCCTCGTAGATCAGGTCGACGATCAGCTTCACCTCGTGCAGACACTCGAAGTAGGCCATCTCGGGCGCGTAGCCGGCTTCCACCAGCGTCTCGAAGCCGGCGCGGATCAGCTCCACCAGGCCGCCGCACAGAACGACCTGCTCGCCGAACAGGTCGGTTTCGCACTCTTCCTTGAAGTTGGTCTCGATGATGCCGGAGCGCCCGCCGCCGACGCCGCAAGCATAGGACAAAGCCACGTCGAGCGCGTTGCCGCTGGCGTCCTGGTTGACGGCCACCAGGCACGGCACGCCGCCGCCCTTCTGGTATTCGCCGCGCACCGTGTGGCCCGGCCCCTTCGGCGCGATCATGACGACGTCGACCGTCGACTTCGGCTCGATCAGGCCGAAATGCACGTTGAGGCCGTGCGCGAAGGCGATGGCCGCGCCGTCGCGGATGTTCGGCGCGATCTCGTCGCGATAGATGTCGGCCTGCAGCTCGTCCGGCGTCGCCATCATGATCAGGTCGCCCCACTTGGCGGCATCGGCGACCGACATCACCTTGAGCCCGTCGGCCTCGACCTTCTTGGCGGTCGCCGAGCCGGCCTTCAGGCCGATCGCGATCTCCTTGACGCCCGAATCCTTGAGGTTGAGCGCATGGGCGCGGCCCTGGCTGCCATAGCCGACGATGACAACCTTCTTGCCCTTGATCAGATTGAGATCGGCGTCGCGATCGTAATAGACACGCATTGGCGTTTCCTTCCTTGGTTTGCGTGAACTGTCTGTGCGTCCTTCGGACTCATCGTTTCTCCGGTCCGAAGAGAGTCATGAACTGTTCGGTGGCCTGCGAAGCGTCGCGGCGGATATCCGCCTCGCCCATCACAAGCGCATCGCCGAGCAGCAGGCGTATCTGCACGTCGCGCCCGACCAGCCCGAAGAAGGTGCGGAACGCCTCCTCCGCATTGTCGAAGCGCAGCAGCCCCCGCTCCCGCCCCGCCTCGAGCAGCGGCTTCAGCCGCTCGCCGATGGCGAAGCGGCCATTGGCCAGAACGATGCGGCCGAGATCGCTGCTGGCCGAGGCCGCGTGCGACACGGCGATCCTGTTCAGCGCGATCGAGGTGGCGCTGGAGATCACCTTGAGCCAGGTCGTAGCGAAATTCTCCAGGCTCTCGCGCAGCGAGGCGGAGTCGAGCCGCGTGCGGTCGTAGTTGCCCGCCCGCACCTTCGAAGCTTGCCAGCGCACCGTCGCCGCCAGCAGGCCTTCGCGGTCGCCGTACCATTTGTAGAGCGTTTCCTTGGAGCAGCTCGCCCGGCGCGCCACGGCGGCCATGGTCAGCGCGTCGCGGCCTTCCACCATCAGCGCGAGCACCGCGTCCAGCACGGCCTGCTGCCGCTCGCTGGGCGTGTCGATCGCATCCTGTGTCGGCTTGTCCGTCAACGAGGCAATACCCGGAGAAAATGGCGTACCGTACGTTACGGTTCGGCTCTATGCGCCAGATCGGCCTGCGATGCAAGGGGCTTCGCCGGCCGCGCGCGACCAGTCCGCCTCCGCCAGGCCGACGGGGCCGAACGGATCGACCAGCGTGCCCGAGACCATGCCGGCCAGCAGCCGAGGCGCGGGCGGGATCTTCGCCACCGTCGCGACCAGCCGGTCGCGGACGCAAGGCAGGAAGCGCGAGTCGGACTGGTAGAACGGCGTGAACATCAGCGACAGCGCCTGGAACACCCGCACGTGACGCCGCCGCATCCGCGCATAGAGCGCCAGCGCCTCCGGCACGTCGCGGCCCAGCGTCAGCGCATGCGACAGCGCAAAAGCGTCCAGCAGCGCCATGTTCGCCCCCTGCCCCAGTTGCGGGCTGGCGGAATGCGCCGCGTCGCCGATGATCGCCAGCCGCCGGCCGGCGGGAATCGCCAGCGTGTGGTGGCCGTAGCGCGCCAGCGTGAGCTGGTCGAAGCTGTCGATCTGCGCCAGATAAGGCTCGCAGTCCGGCCAGTAGCCGCGCAGCCGCTGCTTCCAGGCTTCCAACCCCGCCGCCCGCACGGCGTCGGCCATCTCGGGTTTCAGGCTCCAGAAGAGCGCCGCCATCGGCTCCGCGCCCATATGCGGCCGGCCGATCGGCAGGACGCCTATCATGACGCCGGCCCCGTCGTAGCGTTGCAGCAGCGCGTGGGCGTCGAAGCCCTCGCCGCGCCAGCCGAGCGAGGCCCAGAACGCGCCATAGGCCAGCGGCCTCGGCTCGGCCGGGCGCGCGGCGTGCCGGCGCAGCCGCGAGCGCGCGCCGCTGGCGTCCACCACCAGATCGAACGTGCCGAGACTCCCGCCGCCCGCCGCGAGCGGCACGGCGCGCTCGCCGGCGGACAAGTCCTCGACCGCGATGCCCGTTTCCAGCGCGATGCCGGCCTCCGTCACCGCCGCGTGCAGCACGGAAAACAGCGCCGCGCGGTGCACGGCGAGCCCGAAGCGCCCGCCCGGCGCGGAATCGTAGCGCACGTCCAGCACCGTCCTGCCGCTCGGCGCGTCGCGGCCATGCAGCCTGTCGATGCGGCTGCCAAGCGCCTCGATCCTCTCCAAAAGACCGAGATCAGACAGCACCGTCAGCCCGGTCGGCTGCAGGATCAGCCCCGACCCGACCGGCGCGGGCGTCGCGAAACGCTCGAACACGGTGACCCTGTGGCCGGCGCGATTGAGGAGAAGCGCCGCCGCCAGCCCGGCCGGCCCCGCGCCGACGACCGCGATGTCCAGGATTCCCGCCAAACCCCCTCCCGCCCGTAGCCTCAGACGGCGACCTGCGTGCCGATCTCCACGACGCGTCCGGTCGGTATCTGGAAATATTCCGTCGCGTCGGCCGCCGTTCCGGCCAGCGAGATGAACAGCCGGTCCTGCCACAGCGGCAGCCGGGAGTTGGGCGACGGCTTCAGCGAGCGCCGCGACAGGAAGAAGGACGTCGTCATGATGTCGAACTTCCAGCCCTGCCTGCGGCAGATCGCCATGGCGCGCGGGATGTTGGGCTGCTCCATGTAGCCGAAGGTCAGCGTCACGCGCATGAACAGCTCGTTCAGCGGCTCGACCTTGACGCGTTCGGCCTCGGGCACGCGCGGCGTCTGCTCGGTCACCACGCTGAGGATGACGTTGCGCTCGTGCAGCGCCTTGTAGTGCTTGAGGCTGTGCATCAGCGAGGTCGGCGCGCTGAACGGATCGCTGGTCAGGAACACCGCCGTTCCGGGCACGATCGTCGGCGGCTTGCGGGCAAGGTTCGTCGACAGCACCTCCAGCGGCACCTCGCTGCGGCGCGTCTTCTCGAAAAGCTGGCGCGAGCCGCGCATCCACGTCCACATCACCAGCCCGACGCTGCCCGCCACCGCCAGCGAGGCCCAGCCGCCGTCGAACACCTTGACGATGTTGGAGGCGAAGAAGCCGATGTCGATGGTGCCGAACAGCGCCGTCAGCGCCGCCGCCATCCACAGCGGCCATTTCCAGATCCGCGTCATGACGACGAACAGCAGGATCGTCGTCATGAGCATGTTGCCGGTCACCGAGATGCCGTAGGCCGACGCCAGCTCGCTGGATTCGCCGAAGCCGACCACCAGCATCATCACCGTCAGCGCCAGCAGCAGGTTCACGCGCGGCATGTAGATCTGGCCCGACTGCGTTTCGGACGTGTGCAGGATGGTGAGGCGCGGTAGCATGTTCAGCTGCACCGCCTGCCGCGTCAGCGAGAAAGCGCCCGAGATCACCGCCTGGCTGGCGATGACGGTGGCGGCCGTGGCCAGCACCACCATCGGGATCAGCGCCCAGCCCTGGTTCATCTCGAAGAAGGGATGGCCGACCACCCCGCCGCGCGACAGCACGAAGGCGCCCTGCCCGAAATAGTTGAGGAGCAGGCAGGGGAACACGATCCACAGCCAGGCCCGCACGATCGGCTTGCGGCCGAAATGGCCGAGATCGGCATAGAGCGCCTCCGCCCCCGTGACGGTCAGGAAGATCGCTCCGACCGTGACGAAGGCAACTTCCGGCGCGTGCCGCAGAAAGCCGATGATATGCAGCGGGTTCAGCGCTGAGAGTATCTGCGGCGCGTCGACGATATGGACGAGGCCCGACAGGCCGATGCTGGCGAACCACAGCAGAGTCACCGGTCCGAACACCGCCGCCACGCCGCCCGTGCCGAAGCGTTGCACGGCGAACAGGACGGCGAGGATCACCAGCGTCAGCGGCACGACATAGGCGTCGAGATCCGGCGCGATGACTTCGAGACCCTCGACGGCGGACAAGACCGAGATCGCCGGGGTGATCACCGCGTCGCCGTAGAACAGCGCCGCGCCCAGTATGCCGATGGCCAGGATCGAGACGGGACGGCCGCGGAAGCTGCCGCGCGCCAGCGCCATCAGCGACAGCGTGCCGCCCTCGCCGCGGTTGTCGGCCCTGAGCACGAAGAAGACGTATTTGACGGTGACGATCAGCGCCAGCGACCAAACGGCGAGCGACAGCACGCCATAGATGCGTTCCGGCGTCGCCGGCAATTTCCCGGAGGACGCGATCAGCGCCTCGCGCAAGGCATAGATCGGGCTGGTGCCGATGTCGCCGTAGACCACGCCGAGCGCGCCGAGCATCAAGGCCGCCGGCCTGCTTCCCGCTGTCTCGCTTCCGGTTTCCGACGCCCGGCTTGTGGCCTTGACGTCCCGATAGCTGCCGCTCGCGGCCATGAAATGCACTCCGAATGAAGCGCGGGGGGCTCTACGCTTGTTGCAGCGCAATAACAAATGCCGTCTTGGCGTGGCTGGTTCCCGAACCATGCGCTGAACGCAGGGCTTATATGCGCCAGCCTGCCGAAAAAAGGAAACGCCGCACGGTTTCCGCCATCCCGAATTCGAGCGCCGCCGCCGTCAGGCCGTGCCCGATCGACACTTCCGCCAGAAAGGGAATTTTGCTGGCCAGCGGCTCGAGATTCTCGATCGTCAAATCATGCCCGGCATTGACGCCGAGCCCGGCGGCGCGCGCCGCCTCGGCGGTTTCCGCCAGCGAATCCAGCGCCTTGCCGGCCTTTGCGGAATCGGGACGCGAACCGCCGTAGGGTCCGGTGTAGAGCTCGATACGATCCGCGCCCGTGTCGCGGGCCGCGGGCACGATGTCGCGGTCGGCATCGCAGAACAGCGATACGCGCATGCCGCGCTTCCTCAGCCGCGCCACGATCGGCTTCAGCCACGCGCCCTGGGCGGAAAAATCCCAGCCATGGTCGGAGGTCGGCTGCGAGGGATCGTCCGGCACCAGCGTCACCTGATCGGGCTGGTTGCGCTCCACGAGATCGAGGAAGTCTTCGGTCGGATAGCCCTCGATGTTGAACTCGGCCTGCGGGAACGCGTCGTCGATCAGCGCGCGCAACGCCGGCAGGTCGGAAAAGCGCGTGTGGCGCTGGTCGGGACGCGGGTGCACGGTCAGCCCGTGCGCGCCCGCCGCCAGCGCGATCCGCCCGAGATGCGTGACGCTCGGCCAGGGCAGGTCGCGGCGGTTCCGCAGCAGCGCCACGGCGTTGAGGTTGACCGAAAGCTTCGCGGGCATGGCAGGTTTCCAGGCTGGTCGAAGGCTCTCATAGACCGTCGCGCGGGAACCGACATCCCTTTTCATGTGTTGCTGCCATCACGAAGCGTCGCGAGAAGGAAAGCCATGCCGCTCCACAAGCTCGATCCCGTTCCCGCGGTGCGCCGCGTCGAGACGAACCGCGCGGACTGCCTGGCGCTGGACATCGTCGGCCATGTGTCGGCCGCCGACGTCGAAAACCTCATCGGCCTGCTCGAAGGCGCGTTCACCCTGCACGAGGAGATCGACCTCCTGATCCGCGTCACGGAGCCGGACGGCGTCGACTGGTCGGACGTGCCGGACACGACGGTTGCCGAGGGACGCCGGGAGACGAAACGTCACCTGCGGCGCATGGCGGCCGTGGGCGACCCGGCATGGACCGACCGCATCCGGCGGCTGTTCGTCAGCGAGCGCGACGCCGAGATTCGCCACTTCACCGTCGAGGAGGAAGCCGAAGCCTGGGCATGGATCGACGCGCGCCCGGCCTGAGCGGCGAATCCCGCCTTACCGCACGATCGTCAGCCGTTCCGCCGCCCGGGTTATCGCCGTGTAGAGCCAGCGCTGGCGCGTGTCCTTGAACGCAAAACTCTCGTCGAACAGCACCACCTCGTTCCACTGCGAGCCCTGCGCCTTGTGCACGGTAAGCGCATAGCCGTAGTCGAAATCGTCGAAGCGTTTCTTCTGCTGCCACGGAATTTCCTCGTCCGGGTTCTCGAAGGCGGCCTTGAGCAGCTTGATCTTCGCCACGCCCCGGTCGGGGTCGTCCTCCTCCGGCGACACCAGGAGGTTGATGCCGGGCTTTACCGTCTCGCGCGACGAGGTCATCACCTTCCACAGCGACCCGTTCAGCAGTCCCTTGGCGGGATCGTTGCGCAGACACACCAGCTTGTCGCCCGCCTGGGGATAGTCGGCGGAGAAGCCTTTCAGCTCGCGCAGCCGCTGGTTGTAGCGCCGCCGCGTCCGGTTCGTGCCGACGAGAACCTGGTCGGCGGCCAGGACGAGGTCCTGGTTGACCTCGTCGCGGCCGATCACGCGCGCCGTGCCGTAGTCGCCGCGCGCGACCTCGCGCCCCTCGCGCACGTCGAGCGCCAGCCGGATGATCGGGTTGTCGCGCGCCTGCCTGTGGATTTCGGTGAGCAAATAGTCCGGCTCGTGGTCGGTGAAGAAGCCGCCGCCGGAGATCGGCGGAAGCTGTCCCGGATCGCCCAGCACCAGGATCGGCGTGCCGAACGTCATCAGGTCGCGGCCGAGCTGCTCGTCGACCATCGAGCATTCGTCGACGACGATCAGCTTGGCGCGCGCCACCGGGCTTTGCCGGTTGAGCGAGAAGGTCGGCGACATCGAGGTCTTGCCCGTCGTCTCGTCCTCCACCGCCTCCTCGCCGCGCGGCCGGTAGATCAGCGAATGAAGCGTACGCGCGTTGGTCGCGCCCTTGGAGCGCAGCACCTGCGCCGCCTTGCCGGTGAAGGCGGCGAACTGCACCTGCCCGTCGATATGGCTGGCGAAATGGCGCGCGAGCGTCGTCTTGCCGGTGCCGGCATAGCCGAACAGACGGAAGATTTGCGGCCGGCCGCTCTTCAGCCAGTCGGCGACCGCCTTCAGCGCGGCATCTTGTTGGGGGGAGAATTCCATCAGACCGACAGACAGGATTCGCGGATCGACCGCAAGCGCTCACGCCAGATCGGTCTGGGCGAAGTCGTTGCCCTTGTAGAGAAGTTGCACGCCCTTGCTTTTGGCAATGGCATAGGAAAAACAGTCGCCCATATTGAGCCGCGCGGGATGGCCACTGCCCTTTCCATAGCGGTCGCGCGCGACCACCAGCTCCACCAACACGTCTTCCTCGATGGCGACGACCTCTATGCGGGCCTCGCGGACGAGACGCATGACCTCCGTCAGCGCCGAAGCACAGCTACCCGTCAATTCCCTAACTGCCAATGTAGCCTCGAAAACTGAAACCACCGATGTGAAGCACTCCGCGACCTCAATCTTGCGGACAAAATCTCGCCGCTCGGGCTCGTCTGCAAGAATGCAGACAAGTGCGGAAGCATCCACATACATCAGCTGTCGGCCTCCCCCCAAACATCGTCAAAAAACGCTTTGTCTGTTCGAAGATTTGTGCGCGGCAGACGATCAAGCCGATCCAGAAGAGGCTTTAGTCGCTCCTCAAGCGAACGATCGTCAATGCTAACTGGACGCGCAGCGTCCGCCTCAATCTGCGCCCGGACGGCTTCCTTGATAGCCGTAGTGATACCGATACCACGCGACTGAGCCAGCCTTCTAACCAGCGCATCGGTTTCCTCGTCTTTGACGTGTATCACCATTATATATACAACCATAAATAGTTTATGTAAAGACTATCCTAGCATATATAATATAGGAACGTAAAGGGAACATCTAAAGAATGGTCCGTTTCACCGCAGCATTGGCCACAGCGTCAGGGCCAGCAGCACGCCCATCGCGATGTTGAACCATTTCAGCCGGGCCGGATCGGAGAGGAAGCCGCGCAAGGCCATGCCGAACGCGGCCCAGGAGGAAACGCAGGGCAGGTTCACCGCCGCGAAGGCAACCGCCACCGCCAGCACCGAGACCACCGGCCGCGCCGGATCGGTATAGAGCGCCATGCCGCCGATGGCGATCATCCACGCCTTGGGATTGACCCATTGGAACGCCACCGCCTCGAGGAAGGTCATCGGCCGCGCCTTCGCCTCCCCCTTGCCCAGCGTCCGCGACATGGCGATCCGCCACGCGAGATAGAGGAGGTAGGCGCCGCCGGCGACCTTCAGCACGGTGTGCAGGACGGGAAAGGCCGCCATCAGCGCCCCGAGCCCGAAACCGATGGCCAGAAGCAGCACCAGAAAGCCGAGGCCGATGCCCAGCATGTGCGGGATCGTGCGCCGGAACCCGAAATTCACCCCGGACGCCAGCAGCATGAAATTGTTCGGTCCCGGTGTCACCGAAGCCACGAAGGCGTAGACCACCAGCGCGAGGAAGACTTCCGAGGACACGACGCCTCTCCATGGATGAAGCGCCCGCCGGGAGCGGCGGGCCGGCGCTGGCGTCGAGACGCTGCGGCGGTCCGGCATTGTGCCGGGCCCAGCGCCTCACACGGCTACATGCCCTGCGGGCCCCGGTTCATGGCCGCGACGCCGGTGCGGCAGACCTCCACCAGGCCCAGCGGCTTCATGATGGCGATGAACTGCTCGACCTTCGACACCGAGCCGGTGATCTCGAAGATGAAATGCTGGGTGTTGGCGTCCACCACCTTGGCGCGAAAGGCGTCGGCGAGGCGCAGAACCTCGACGCGCGCGTCGCCCGTGCCGGCGACCTTGACCAGCGCCAGTTCGCGCGCCAGCGGCTTGTCCTGGCCGAGTTCCACCGCCCGCACCGACAGGTCCACGACGCGATGCACCGGCACGATGCGTTCGAGCTGGTGCTTGATCTGCTCAAGCACATGCGGCGTGCCGCGCGTCACCACCGTGATGCGCGACAGGTGCTTCTCATGCTCCGTCTCCGAGACCGTCAGGCTCTCGATGTTGTAGCCGCGGCCCGAGAACAGGCCGATGACGCGGGCGAGCACCCCCGGCTCGTTGTCCACCAGCACGGAGAGCGTGTGCGTCTCCGGCTTTTCGGTCTCCTTGGCGATGAAATAGGCGGAACCGGTCGGTTGAAGCTGTGCGTTCACGGTCAGACGAGCTCCCTGCCCTTGGCGTCGATGGCGTTGGCGACCGCTTCGTCTGTCGCCTCGTCCGGAAGCAGCATCTCGTTATGCGCCTTTCCGGACGGAATCATGGGGAAGCAGTTGGCGAGCGCCGCGACGCGGCAGTCGAACAGCACCGGCTTCCTCACGTCGATCATCTCCTGGATGGCATCGTCCAGCTCGCCGGGCTTCTCGCACCGTATGCCGTGCGCGCCGAAGGCCTTGGCCATCAGCACGAAGTCCGGCATCGCCTCGGTGTAGGAGTGCGACAGCCGGTTGCCATGCAGAAGCTGCTGCCACTGGCGCACCATGCCCATATACTGGTTGTTGAGGATGAAGATCTTGATCGGCGCGTCGTGCTGCACCGCGCAGCTCATCTCCTGCATGGTCATCTGCACCGAGGCGTCGCCGGCGATGTCGATGACCAGCGCGTCGGGATGCGCGATCTGAACGCCCAGCGCGGCCGGCAGGCCGTAGCCCATCGTGCCCAGCCCGCCCGAGGTCATCCACCGGTTCGGCTGGTCGAAACGATAATGCTGCGCGGCCCACATCTGGTGCTGGCCGACCTCGGTGGTGATGTAGGTGTCGCGGTCCTTGGTCAGCTCGTAGAGGCGCTCGATCGCGTATTGCGGCATGATAACGTCGGCGTTCGGCTTGTAGGCCAGGGAATCGCGCGCCCGCCAGCGTTCGATCTGCTCCCACCAGGGGCGCAGCGCCGCCTTGTCGTGCTTGCCGCCGGCCCGCCACAGCCGCACCATGTCCTCCAGCACCGAGCCGACATCGCCCTGGATGCCGATGTCGACATGCACGTTCTTGTTGATCGAGGAAGGATCGATGTCGACGTGGATTTTCTTGGAGTTCGGCGAGAAGGCGTTGATGCGGCCGGTGATGCGGTCGTCGAAGCGCGCGCCCAGGCACAGCATGACGTCGCAGCCATGCATGGCCATGTTGGCCTCGTAGGTGCCGTGCATGCCCAGCATGCCGAGCCAGTTCCGGCCGGACGCGGGATAGGCGCCCAGCCCCATCAGCGTGGAGGTGATCGGCGCGCCGGTCAGCTCGACCAGCTCGCGCAGCAGCGCGCTGGCCTGCGTGCCGGAATTGACCACGCCGCCGCCCGAATAGATGACCGGCCGCCTGGCGTTGCGCAGCAGCTCGACCGCCTCCCTGATCTTGCCGGCGTCGCCGCTGGTCTGCGGGTGGTAGCTGACGCGCGGCGCGGTCTGCGGGCTGACATAGGTGCCTTTCGCGAACTGCACGTCCTTGGGGACGTCGACGACCACCGGGCCCGGCCGCCCGGTCGTGGCGATGTGGAACGCCTCGTGGATGGTGGCCGCCAGTTCGTTGACGTCCTTCACCAGCCAGTTGTGCTTGGTGCAGGGCCGCGTGATGCCGACCGTGTCGCATTCCTGGAAACCGTCCGAACCGATCAGCGTCGTCGGCACCTGGCCGGCGATGCAGACCAGCGGAATGGAATCCATCAGCGCGTCCTGCAGCGGCGTCACCATGTTGGTCGCGCCGGGGCCCGACGTCACCAGCGCCACGCCCGCCTTGCCCGTCGAGCGCGCATAGCCTTCCGCCGCATGGCCCGCGCCCTGCTCGTGCCGCACCAGGACGTGCTGGATGTCGTCCTGCTGGAACAGCTCGTCGTAGATCGGCAGGACGGCGCCGCCCGGATAGCCGAAGAGATGCCTGACGCCGTTGTCCCGCAGCGCCTGCACCACGATCTCCGCGCCGGTCATCTCGCGTGTCTCGCCTTGTTCGTTGCTCATCTGTCCGGCCCTTGCCTGTTCGTCGTGGTGTTCGCGGAAAATAAAAAAGGCCCCCGTTGGGAGCCTGCTCGTCGCGCATGGGGTGCTGTCGCCCGGCGGCTACGCCGCCTTGCCCATGCGCCTTCCTACTACGAGAATGAGTGCGATCTTCATGGGCGCGGACCTTAAGCGCGGTTTCCGGGCCCTGTCAACGCCCGAACCGCCGCGCAAAGCGCGGCAAGGCAAAGAAAATCACCAGCGCAGCAGCACCGCGCCCCAGGTGAAGCCGCCGCCCATGGCTTCCAGCATCACCAGATCGCCCTTCTTGATGCGCCCGTCCGCCACCGCCACCGACAGCGCCAGCGGCACGGAAGCCGCCGACGTGTTGCCGTGAAGCTGCACGGTGGTCACGACCTTGTCCTCGGCGACGCCGAGTTTCTTGGCGGACGCGTCGATGATGCGCTTGTTGGCCTGATGCGGCACGAACCAGTCGAGATCGTCGGCGGTGATGCCCGTCTGGGCGAAGGCCGTCTCGATCACGTCGGTGATCATGCCCACGGCATGCTTGAACACCTCCTTGCCTTCCATGCGCAGATGGCCGACCGTGCCGGTGGTGGACGGACCGCCGTCGACATAGAGCTTGTCCTTGTGCGAGCCGTCGGAGCGCAGGCTGGCGGCGATGATGCCGCGATCGGCGAGCGTTCCCTGCCCCTCCTGCGCCTCCAGCACCAGCGCGCCGGCGCCGTCGCCGAACAGCACGCAAGTCGAGCGGTCGCTCCAGTCGAGGATGCGCGAGAACGTCTCCGCGCCGATCACCAGCGCCCGCTTCGCCTGCCCGCCCTTCAAATAGAGGTCCGCCGTGGTGATGGCGTAGACGAAGCCGCTGCACACCGCCTGCATGTCGAAGGCGAAGCCGTGCTTCATGCCCAGCCGGTTCTGGATCTCGACGGCGGAGGCGGGAAAGGTGTTGTCGGGCGTCGAGGTGGCCAGCACGATCAGGTCGATGTCCGCCGCCGTCAGTCCGGCATCGTCGAGCGCCGCCTGCGCGGCCTTCGCCCCCAGCGAGGCGGTCGTCTCCCCCTCGCCCGCTATGTAGCGCTGGCGGATGCCGGTGCGCTGGGCGATCCACTCGTCAGAGGTTTCGACCATCCCCTCCAGATCCACGTTGCGGACGAGGCGGGCAGGCAGCGCGGAGCCGATGCCGCGGACGACTGATCTGATCAAGGAGGCGTTCCTACTCGTGCTCTTGTTCTTGGCTCGTCCGGTGCACCGCGACCTGCGGATGGCGGGCGTGGAAAAGGTCGAGATCGGCCTCTATCCGGTCCATGAGGTTGTTGCGCGCCATGTCGTAGGCCAGTTCGACGGCGGCCGCGAAACCCTCGTCGTCGGTGCCGCCATGGCTCTTCACCACGATGCCGTTGAGGCCGAGGAAGACGCCGCCATTGGCCTTGCGCACATCCATCTTCTCGCGCAGCCGCTGGAAGGCGTCGCGGGCGAAGAGATAGCCGATCCTGGCCATCAGCGTGCGGCTCATGGCGGCGCGCAGATAGCCGCCGATCTGGCGCGCCGTGCCCTCGGCCGTCTTCAACGCGATGTTGCCGGCGAAGCCCTCAGTGACGACCACGTCCACCGTGCCCTTGCCGATGTCGTCGCCTTCCACGAAGCCGTGATAGCTCATCGACATCATGCCGGCCTCGCGCAGCAACTGGCCGGCTTCCTTGACCTCTTCCTGGCCCTTGATCTCCTCGACGCCGACGTTGAGCAGGCCGACAGTCGGCCGGTCGATGCCGAACAGCGAGCGCGCCATCGCCGCGCCGAGGATG
Organism: Mesorhizobium sp.; assembly: GCA_027492275.1. Classification (GTDB taxonomy): domain Bacteria; phylum Pseudomonadota; class Alphaproteobacteria; order Rhizobiales; family Rhizobiaceae; genus JAPUFC01. The sequence goes on from JAPUFC010000091.1 coordinate 94,210, forward strand.
GCGAAGTCGACGAGCTGGTGCGCGTCCGCGCCGATCGTCGCGCCGACGTCGAGCACCACGCTCTCGCCGCGCACCGTCGGCCAGATGGCCGCGATCGCCGGCCGCTCGATGCTGGCCATGGTCCGCAGGCAGAATTTCGACATCGCCATCAGCGCGCCGGTGTTGCCGGCCGACACGCAGGAATGCGACTGCCCCGCCTTCACCGCCTCGATCGCCTTCCACATGGACGACTTCCAGCGCCCGTGGCGCAGCGCCTGGCTGGGCTTGTCGTCCATGCGCACCGCGATCTCGCAATGCGTCAGCTCGCTGATCGCCGCCAGTTCGGGATATTTGTCGAGCAGCGGCCGTACCTCGTCGGCGATGCCGTAGATGAGGAAGCGGACGTCGTTGCGGCGCCTGGCGACTTTCTGCAGCGCCGGTATCACCACCGACGGGCCATGGTCGCCGCCCATGGCATCGATCGAAATTCGGATCACGCGCCACCCATTTCTGCCGCCAAGGCCCGGGCCCGGCGAAACCTGCGCGAAAATAGCGCTTTTGCGGCGGCGCACAACCGCGATTTGCGCTCGGCCAAGGAAGTTTCACTCCTTCCGGGTCAGCCGGCGCAGGGCCTCCTGGAGAGGTCCTTCCGGCGTCGCCGCCGTCTCGCGCCGGGCCGGCGCATCGCCCGCGGACACCCCGGCCTTGCGCGGATAGGGATCGATGGCCAGGCCGAAGAACTCCTCCGCCAGCGCGCCGACATCGATCGAATCGCCCTCGAAGATTTCCGGGCCGTCGGGGCCGTCCGCGTCCAGCAGCATCTCTCCGCCGGCGCTGAAGCCCTGTCGCCCGAGCTTCGAATCGGCCGGCAGGAAGACGCCCTCGACCGCTTCCCGGATGGTGCAGGCCAGCGGCTCCAGCGTCACCACGCAGCTCTGGCCGATCTCGGCCTCCACCCTGCCCTCGACCTTCACGCCGTTCCGCTTCCAAGGCATCACCTGCAGCGTGGCGCGAAAGCTGTCGACCGAATCGACGCCGTGCACGCTGGCCAGCGCCGCGCGCTCGGCCGCGTCGGCGTCGATGGTGACGGCGAGCCCATTGCGCGGCAGGCGCGACACCTGCACGGGATAGGAGACGGGGCTTTGTCCGGCATGCGTGTTCATGGTCGCAACCTATATGGGGAAAGCGGCGGCATCCGGGAAGACGACCTTGCCGCCGATGATGGCGTCGACCTGCTGGCCCGTCAGGAGGTCATGCGCGGCGAGCACATAGGCGGCCAGCGCGCCGGCTTCCGCCCACGCCGCCTCGTCGCCCGGCCGCACGTTGCGACGCAGCGCCGCCGCCAGCGCGTCGCCGTCGCGGCGCTCGATGGCGTCGGCATAGGCGGCGGTGCGGCCGTAGAACATGCGCGCCAGCTTCTTCATGCGCTTGGGGATGCCCATGTCGCCAATTCCCAGCTCGCGCAGCGAATGGTCGACATCCGCGAAGAACGCGTCGATCAGGTCCTGTGCCAGCGCGCGCGCCGCACCGGTCTCGTCGCGCAGGCGGTGCTGGAACAGGAACATGTGCAGCGACAGCATCTCGAAGCGCCCGAGCGGCGTGTCGGGCACGTCCCATCGCGAATAAAGCGGGGGCTGCCGCGCGGCCGCCACGATTGCCCCATAGAGCGCTTCCGTGACGTCGCGGTTGACGCCGCGCGCGCGACCGAACAGGCGCTGGAACATGAAGCGGCTCCCGTCTCCGTTTCGCCCTGCCTTCTGTTGCAACGGCGTCGAAGCTGGTTTACCGCTTTTGCCGCCCGGTTCAAGCTCTTGAGCCGGCGGTTGGACGAGGGAGCATGTGTTGCGCGGATGACGAAGAAGCCCTGCCTTTCCGGGAAGACCTGCGGGGCGCTGTCGCTCGTGGTCGCGGCCATCGCGCTGTCCGGCTGTAACACCTCAAAAACCTTCGCCGGCCTCAAGCCGGGCGAGACCATCACCCAGGGTTACGTGATCGACCAGCAGTCGATCGACCTCGTGCCGGTCGGATCGAGCCGCGAGCAGGTTCTGCTGGCGCTGGGCACGCCCTCGACCACCGCGACCTTCGACAACGAGGTCTTCTACTACATCTCGCAGACCAAGCAGCGCCGCGCCGCCTTCATGAACGGCCGCATCACCGACCGGCGCATCCTCGCCGTCTATTTCGGCGCCGACCAGCGCGTCTCCAACATCGCCCATTACGGGCTGCAGGACGGCAAGGTGTTCGACTTCATCTCCCGCACCACGCCGACGGGCGGCAAGGACCAGAACTTCCTGTCCCAGATCCTCACCGGAGCCGGCAATATCGGCGGCGGCGCCGCCAGGAGCCTGCTCGGCGGCGGAAGCTGACGCGCGCCGCTGGCGCCTGCGGTTTCGAGCCGCCGGCCGAACGAATTGAAAAAGCCCGCGGGAAGGATCTTCCCGCGGGCTTTTGATTCGGAGCGACGCCGTCTCAGCCCGCGCTGTGCGCCAGCACGGCCAGAAGCAGAAGCGCCACGATGTTGGTGATCTTGATCGCCGGGTTCACCGCCGGACCGGCGGTGTCCTTGTAGGGGTCGCCGACCGTGTCGCCGGTGACCGAGGCCTTGTGCGCCTCCGAGCCCTTGAGGTGCTTGACGCCGTCCTTGTCGGTGAAGCCGTCCTCGAACGACTTCTTGGCGTTGTCCCACGCGCCGCCGCCCGAAGTCATCGAGATGGCGACGAACAGGCCGTTGACGATCACGCCGAGCAGCATGGCGCCGAGAGCGGCGAAGGCCGAGGCCTTGGAGCCGGAGATCAGCAGCACGCCGAAATAGACCACCAGCGGCGCCAGCACCGGCAGCAGCGAGGGGATGATCATCTCCTTGATCGCCGCCTTGGTGAGGATGTCCACCGCGCGCGCGTAGTTCGGCTTCGACGTGCCCTGCATGATGCCGGGATTCTCGCGGAACTGTTTGCGCACCTCCTCCACGATCGAGCCCGCCGCCCGGCCGACGGCGGTCATCGCGATGCCGCCGAACAGGTAGGGGATCAGGCCACCGAAGATCAGGCCGGCAACGACGTAGGGGTTCGACAGGTCGAACGACACCGTGCCGATATCCGCGAAATACGGGTAGGACGCCGAGTTGGCCGCGAAATATTGTAGGTCGTAGCTGTAGGCCGCGAACAGCACCAGCGCGCCGAGGCCGGCCGAGCCGATCGCGTAGCCCTTGGTGACCGCCTTGGTCGTGTTGCCGACCGCGTCCAGCGCGTCCGTGGAATGGCGCACTTCCTTGGGCAGGCCCGACATTTCGGCGATGCCGCCGGCATTGTCGGTCACCGGGCCGAAGGCGTCGAGCGCCACGATCATGCCGGCGAGGCCGAGCATGGTCGTCACGGCGATCGCCGTGCCAAACAGGCCGGCGAGCTGGAAGGTGGCGATGATGCCGCCGACGATGACGATCGCCGGCAGCGCCGTCGATTCCAGCGACACCGCGAGGCCCTGGATGACGTTGGTGCCGTGGCCGGTCACCGACGCCTGGGCGATCGAGTTCACCGGGCGCTTGTTGGTGCCTGTGTAGTACTCGGTGATGACCACGATCAGGCCCGTCACGACCAGGCCGACCAGCCCGCAGATGAACAGGTTCGTGCCAGTGATGACGACGCCGCCGGCCGTGCCGATCTCGTCCCAGCCGATGGTCAGCGAGGTCGCCGCGCCGAGCCCGACGATGGACAGCACGCCGGTGACGATCAGGCCCTTGTACAGCGCGCCCATGATCGAGCCGTTGGCGCCCAGCTTGACGAAGAAGGTGCCGACGATCGAGGTGATGATGCAGGCGCCGCAGATCGCCAGCGGGTAGAGCATGACGCTGCCGAGCACCGCCGTGCCGCCGAAGAAGATGGCGCCGAGCACCATGGTGGCGACGACCGTCACCGCATAGGTCTCGAACAGGTCGGCCGCCATGCCGGCGCAGTCGCCGACATTGTCGCCGACATTGTCTGCGATGGTCGCCGGGTTGCGCGGGTCGTCCTCGGGAATGCCCGCCTCGACCTTGCCGACGAGGTCGCCGCCGACGTCGGCGCCCTTGGTGAAGATGCCGCCGCCGAGACGCGCGAAGATCGAGATCAGCGAGGCGCCGAAGCCCAGCGAGACCAGCGAGTCGATCACGACGCGGTCCGCCGGCGCATGCCCCATGGGCCCGATGAGAATCAAGTAGTAGACAGCCACTCCAAGCAGGGCGAGGCCCGCCACCAGCATGCCGGTGATGGCGCCCGACTTGAAGGCGATGTCGAGACCGGCCGCGAGGCTGTTGGAGGCCGCCTGCGCGGTGCGCACGTTGGCGCGCACCGAGACGTGCATGCCGATGAAGCCGGCCACGCCCGAAAGCACCGCGCCGATCAGGAAGCCGATGGCCGCGCTGGCGGAGAGGAGCCACCAGGCGAGCAGGAAGACGACGACGCCGACGATGGCGATGGTGGTGTACTGACGCGCGAGATACGCCTGCGCGCCCTCGCGGATCGCAGCGGATATTTCCTGCATGCGCGCATTGCCCTGGTCGGATGCAAGCACCGACTGAGTCGCCCAGATGGCGTAAAGGACAGAGAGCAGGCCGCAGGCGATGACGACATAGAGCATGGTCATGGCCGATTTTCCCCGATGATGGGCCGGGAAAAACCTCCCCCCGGACCCGATACGACACCGACTTCAGGCATCGCCGAATCCGATGTTCCACCGGGGCTTATGCGAAAGCCCCGGCGGCCCGTCAAGATGTCGCGGCAATGTTGCCCCGCTTTCGCCCCAAACCCCGTGGGTTTCGCCGGGCGGGAACCGTCTCAGGCGGCCGCGTCGGGCGCCGCCGCGCGGCGGCTGAGATACCGCCACAGCAGCGCGCCCAAGCAGAGCGCCGAGACGGGCAGGACGACCATGTTCAGCGCGTTCCAGCCGAGGCGGTAGTAGACCATGCCCGACGACAGCGAACTGAGGGCGACGGTGCCGAACAGGATCAGGTCGTGCAGGCCCGCGACCTTGCTCTTCTCGGACGGGCGGTAGGTTTCCGCGATCATGGCGGTGGAGCCGATGAAGCCGAAGTTCCACCCCAGGCCGAGAAGGACCAGGGCTGCCCAGAACTGCCACAGCGCGATGCCCGACATCGCCACCAGCGCGCAGCCGATCAGCAGCGCCAGACCGGCCGCCATCACCGCTTCCTTGCCGAAGCGCGTGATCAGCCGGCCGGTGAAGAAGCTCGGCCCGAACATCGCCATGACGTGCAGCGAAATGCCCAGCGTCGCCTCGTCCGTCGAGAAGCCGCAGCCGACCATCGCCAGCGGCGCGCCGGTCATGACGAAGCTCATCAGCGCGTAGGTGGAAACACCGCACAACAGGCCGAGCGCGAAGCCCGGCTGCATGACGATCGCGCCCAGCGGCCGCGCCGGCTCCTGCGCCGCGACCGCCTCGCCGCGCCTCGCAGCGGCAGGCAGCATCGCCAGGATCGCCATGCCGGCGACCGCCAGGCCGATGATCGAGACGAACGCGCCCGCGAACATGGTCGGCAGGAACATGTCGCGGGTCAGGATGACGATCTGCGGACCCAGGATCGCCGTCACCAGCCCGCCGCCGAGCACATAGGAGATCGCCTTGGCCTTGAATTGCGGCGGCGCGTTGTCCGCCGCCGCGAAGCGGAACTGCTGGATGAACGCGCCGCCGACGCCGATGAGGCCGAGCGCGGCGACGAACAGGACAAAATCCATGCGGAACAGCGCGATGGCCGCGAGACCGCCGCCGGAGCCGGTCATCAGCGCACCGGTGGCGAAGCCGAGCCGCTGGCCGAGCAGGCGGATGATGACGGCCGCGGGCACCGCGCCGAGCGCCACGCCCAGCGTGAACCCGGTGACCGGCAGGGTCGCCAGCGACTTGTCGGCGTCGAGCAGATAGTGTCCGGCGAGGCCGCCGAGCGCCAGGCAGATCGGCGCGGCCGACCCCAGAACGGCCTGCGCGCCGGCCAGCACCAGCGCCGTGCGCCGCGCGTCGGGGGCAGTGTCAGTCACCGTCCGGTTCCGTGCGCGAGCCGCCCCGGACACGCTTGCCGACCCGGTCGAGCACGGCGTTGACCAGCTTCGGCTCGTCCTCCGAGTAGAAGGCCTTGGCGATGTCTATATATTCCGAGACCACCACGGCGGTCGGCACCTCCGCGCGCTGCATCAGCTCGTAGGTTCCCGCGCGCAAGATGGCGCGCAGCGTCGAATCCAGCCGCGACAGCGGCCAGTCCTCCGTCAGCGACTGGCGGATGATCGGGTCGACCGTCTTCTGGTGTTCCACCACGCCGGCCAGGATCGAGCGGAACCATTGCGCGTCGGCCTCCCGGTACTGGGCGCCGTCCAGCTCCTTGCCGAGCCGGAAGGTCTCGTATTCCGCCGTCGTCTCGAGCAGGCCCGTGCCCGCCACGTCCATCTGGTAGAGCGCCTGCACGGCCGCCAGGCGCGCCGTGCCGCGTTTGTTGGCGGGGCGGATCGTGACGTCTTTCGACACGATCAGCGCGCCCTGAACCGTTTGCGCAGCGCGATCATCGTCAGCGCCGCGCGCGCGGCGAAGCCGCCCTTGTCGCCCTCGGTGCGGCGCGCCCGCGCCCAGGCCTGCTCCTCGTTCTCGGTGGTCAGGATGCCGTTTCCGATGGCGACCGACTCGCTGACCGTGAGGTCCATCAGCGCCCGCGCCGACTCGTTCGCCACGATGTCGAAATGATAGGTCTCGCCGCGGATGACGACGCCCAGCGCCACGTATCCGTCATAGGCCGCGCCATCGTCGTCCTCGGCGGCGTCCAGCGCCAGCGCGATCGCGCCGGGAATCTCCAGCGCGCCTGGCACCGTCACGACGTCGTAGCTGGCCCCCGCGGCGTCCAGCGCCGACCTGGCGCCGTCCAGCAGCGCGTCGGCGAGGTCGTCGTAGAAGCGCGCCTCGATGATCAGCAGATGGGGCTTGTCCTGGGTGGCCATGAAAATCTCCGCAAGTCGCCGGTGATTAGGCCGAACCGGTTGTTCCCGCAAGCGGCCAGGGGCGGCTTTTCGACATGGCTGCCCTGCCGGTCCCCTGCCGACCTCCGGTCAAGCCCGGTCGGCGGCCTGAGACAGCCGCGCCGCATAGCGCGCCATCGTGTCGACTTCGAGGTTGACCCGCTCGCCAGCCCGCCGCTCGCCCCAGGTCGTGACGCCGAGCGAATGATGGATGAGCAGCACGTCGAAGCGGTTTCCGTCGACGCCGTTGACCGTCAGCGACGTGCCGTCGAGCGCCACCGAGCCCTTCTGTGCGATGAAGCGCGCCAGCGCCTCGGGCGCTTCGAGCGTGAAGCGCACGGCATCCCCGACATCCTGCCTTGCCGCGATGAGGGCGGTTCCGTCGACATGGCCGGAGACGATGTGGCCGCCCAGTTCGTCGCCGATCTTCAGCGAGCGTTCGAGGTTGATGCGCGTGCCTTCCGTCCAGTCCGCGGCCGTCGTCAGCCGCAAGGCCTCCTCCCACGCCTCCGCCTCGAACCAGCGGTCGTTGGAGCCGGCCTGCGGCAGCGCCGTCACCGTCAGGCACACGCCGCCGCAGGCGATCGACGCGCCGATGGCGATGGTGGCCGGATCGTAGGAGGTGCGGATGCGCAGGCGCCTGCCCTGCGGCAGCGGCGTGGCGCGCTCCACCGTGCCGATGTCGGTGACGATGCCCGTGAACATCAGATATCCCTCACCCATTCCGCGCAGAAATCGTCGCCGAACCGCGCTTCCCGCACGAACCGGAATCCGGCCGGGATCGTCTCGCGGTCGACCGGGGAGCGGATGCCCCCCTCCCCGATCGCCGACGGACCGTGGAACAGGACGATGCGGTCGACCAGATCGTCGGCCAGGAAATGCGAGGCCGTGGCCGCGCCGCCTTCGACCAGCACGCTCGACATGCCCTGGGCGGCGAGGTCCTCCAGCAATTCCGGCAGGGCGATGCGCCCGTCGAACGTCTCCGTCGCCAGGAAGCGCGCGCCCGCCTCTTCCAGCGCGGCGCGGCGTCCAGCGTCGGCGTCCGGGGCCGCGGCGATCAGCAGCGGCACCTTGGCCGCGTCGCGCACCAGCTTCGATGCAAGCGGCAGCCGCGCCTGGCGGTCGAGAACGAGGCGGGCCGGCGAGCGCGCCGCAAGGCCCGGAAGCCGTACCGTCAGTTCCGGATCGTCTTCCGTCGCCGTGCCGATGCCGACGATCACCGCGTCCGCCTCCGCGCGCATCAGATGCACCTCCCGGCGGGCGATCTCGCCCGTGATGATCACCTGCCCCGCGCCGCGCCGGCCGATCATGCCGTCGCTCGACAAGGCCAGTTTCAGCGCCACTTCGGGCCGTTTCTTCATCGAGCGCATGAGGTAGCCGGCCATCCCGTCCGCAGCCTGCCGCGCCAGCACGCCCTCGACGACCTCGATGCCCGCCGCGCGCAGGATCGCATAGCCCCGCCCCGAGACGCGGCTGTCGGGATCGCTGGCCGCCCCGACGACGCGCCTGACGCCGGCGCGCGCCAGCGCCTCGGCGCAGGGCGGCGTGCGGCCGTGATGCGCGCAGGGCTCCAGCGTGACATAGGCGGTCGCGCCTCGCGCCAGGCCGCCAGCCTCGGCCAGCGCCTCGGTCTCGGCATGCGGCCGGCCGCCGATCGCCGTGATCCCCGAACCGACGATGCGCGGCCCCGCGCCGTCGTCGCGCACGATCAGCGTGCCGACGGACGGGTTCGTGGAGGTCAGGCCGAGATTCCTGCGCGACAGGCGGATCGCGGCGGCCATGAGCCGCTCATCCGTTTCGCGCCGGTCCTCCGTCTCCGCCGTCACGGCTGCTGCTCGTCGCCCTTCAGCTCGCCGAGCACGTCGTGGAAATCCTTGGCCTCGCGGAAATTGCGGTAGACCGAGGCGAAACGCACATAGGCGACGTCGTCCAGCGACTTCAGCGCCTCCATGACGAGCCGGCCGACCTCCGCCGAGGGGATTTCGGTCTCGCCCGAGCTTTCGAGCTGGCGCACGATGCCCGTGACGGCGCGGTCGATGCGCTCGGGATCGACATTGCGCTTCCTCAGCGCGATCTCCACCGATCTCAGCAGCTTGTCGCGGTCGAACGGCACCTTGCGGCCGGATTTCTTGACCACGATGAGGTCGCGCAACTGCACCCGCTCGAAGGTGGTGAAGCGCCCGCCGCAGACGGGGCATACGCGCCGCCGGCGGATCGCCTGCCCGTCCTCGGCGGGCCGCGAATCCTTCACCTGCGTGTCTTCGGACTGGCAATAGGGGCAACGCATGGCAGCCTCAGTTCAGGTTTGGCGCGATCAGCCGGACATCCGGAAAATAGGTGCGATAGCGACGCGCGTCCCGGGTCACAAGAGGTATTCCAAGCGCGGCCGCATGCCCACCGATGAAGAAGTCGGGCAAGACGCCTGACTTCGCGCCGCCTGCCGCGCGGTAACCTGCAAAGGCCTTGGCCGCAAGAAAAGCACCCGCTGGCGGCATATGGGCAAACTCCGCACCGACATCCGTCATCAACTGATCCACCTCGGCCGGACTTTCATAGCGGATGGACAACTCTGCATAGATGACTGCGTTTACATGCAGTGGACCCTCGGCAGCCGCGGCCTCGATCGCATTCAACGACCAACGCAGCCAGGCCGGATCGCTTGTGACAATATCCAGCAAGACGTTCGTATCTACGAGGGCCAATCGTCCCCCCGGGTCAGTCGCATGACCTCGTCGGTGGTCATGCCTGGGCCAGCATGCCCGATCAGCTTTTCAAATCTGCTCGGCGGCCGCTGCCCATCAGCGCGCTCAATAACGACGTTGCCGTTGACGTAGCGAAACTTCACCTCGCTACCCGGCTCCAGACCCAGCAGTTCGCGGACAGCCTTGGGAACGGTGACCTGACCCTTGACCGTAATCTTGGTGCTCATGACAGCCTCGGTAATACCCTAAGGCCAAAAGGTATTACCGAAACCACCGAAAATCAAGATTACCTCACCCCTGATAAGGGTACAGCGGGAACCGGTCCGTCAGCGCCACCACCTTGGCCTTCACCGCCGCTTCGACGGCCGCGTTGCCCTCGTCGGAATTGGCGGCCTGCAGGCCGTCCAGCACCTCGGCGATCAGCTTGCCGATCTCGCGGAACTCGGCCACGCCGAAGCCGCGCGTCGTGCCGGCGGGCGTGCCCAGCCGCACGCCGGACGTCACGAAGGGCTTCTCCGGGTCGAAGGGGATGCCGTTCTTGTTGCAGGTGATGTTGGCGCGGCCGAGCGCCGCCTCGGCGCGCTTGCCGGTGGCGTTCTTGGGCCGCAGGTCGACCAGCATCAAATGGTTGTCCGTGCCTCCGGACACGATGTCGAGGCCCGTTTCCTGAAGGCTGGAGGCCAGCGCCTTGGCGTTCGCCACCACGCTCTTCGCGTAGTCCTTGAACTCCGGCCGCAGCGCCTCGCCGAAGGCCACCGCCTTGGCCGCGATGACATGCATCAGCGGTCCGCCCTGCAGGCCGGGGAACACGGCGGAGTTGATCTTCTTGGCGATGGTCTCGTCATTGGTCAGCACCATGCCGCCGCGCGGCCCGCGCAGCGATTTGTGCGTCGTCGTGGTCGTGACGTGCGCGTGCGGAACCGGCGACGGATGTGCGCCGCCCGCGACCAGACCGGCGATATGGGCCATGTCGACCATCAGAAAGGCGCCGACGGCGTCGGCGATCTCGCGGAACCGCTTCCAGTCCCAGACGCGCGAATAGGCGGTGCCGCCGGCCAGGATCAGCTTCGGCTTGTTCTCATGCGCCAGCCGCTCGACCTCGTCCATGTCGAGCAGATTGTCGTCGCGGCGCACGCCGTAGGACACGACCTTGAACCACTTGCCGCTCATGTTGACCGGCGAGCCGTGGGTCAGGTGGCCGCCCGAATTCAGGTCAAGCCCCATGAACGTGTCGCCGGGCTGCAGCAGCGCGAGGAAAACGGCCTGGTTCATCTGGCTGCCGGAATTGGGCTGCACGTTGGCGAACTTGCAGTCGAACAGCGTCTTGGCCCGCTCGATGGCGAGCTCCTCGGCGATGTCGACGAACTGGCAGCCGCCGTAGTAGCGCTTGCCGGGATAACCCTCGGCGTATTTGTTGGTCATCACCGAGCCCTGCGCCTCCAGAACGGCGCGGCTGACGATGTTCTCAGACGCAATCAGCTCGATCTCATGACGCTGCCGGCCGAGCTCGCCGCGAATGGCCTTGAAGATCTCGGGATCGACCTCCGCGAGCGGCGCGTCGAAAAAGGCGTTCTGGCTGTTGCTGGCTGCGGCCGTTGACATGGCGACTCCCCGTGCTCGCGGGCTTCTTCAAGCCCGTCCTGAATGCAGGGTGGCGCATTAACACGGCAGGGTCCGCAGCGCCATGTGCCGTGACGCAAAACCATTGCGCCAGGTGGCCGCGAACGGCAAAAGGCCGCGCGGGCGCGCGGCCTTGGAAAAACAGGCGGGCTTCGAAGAACCTTACAGCGAAGCCTGCGTGATCTGCAGTTCGTCCACGCCGTCGCGGCCGTAGATGTCGTCGCGGAAATGCGCGACGCCGTCGCCGGTCGACCAAGCGGAGATGTAGGTGAAGTAGACGGGCACCGGGTTGGAGAGCTGCACCGGGGTGCTCTCGCCGCTCTTGATCGTCGCCTCGAAGCGCTGGCGGTCCCAGCCGGGCGTGTCGCGCATCAGCCAGGTCACGAGGTCGCGCACGTTCTGCACGCGCACGCAGCCGGACGAATCGAAGCGCATCAGCTTGGAGAACAGGCTCTGCTGCGGCGTGTCGTGCATGTAGACCGCATGCGGGTTGGGGAAGTTGATCTTCACCGAGGCCATGGCGTTGATCTGGCCGGGGTCCTGGCGGAAATGCAGCTTGGCCGCGTCCTCCGTCGACCAGTCGATGGTCTTGGGATCGATCTCCGTTCCGCCAGGGCCGAGAATGCGGATGTGGTTCTTGGTCAGATACTCCGGATCCTTGCGCATCAGCGGGATGATGTCCTTGCGGACGATCGATTCCGGCGCGTTCCAGTACGGGTTGACGATGACTTCATTGATCTTGGAATTGAGGATCGGCGTCTGCCGGTCGATCTTGCCGACGATCGCCGTGTGGCGCAGCGCCACGCGGTCGCCCTCCACGGCCTCGATCTGCGCGGCCGGAATGTTGACCATGACGTAGCGGTTGCCGAGGAAGCCCGACATGGAGCGCAGCCGCACCAGGTTCGTTTCGAGCTGCCCCAGCCGCACCGGGGCCGTCACGTTCATCGCCGCGAAAGTATATTGGCCCAGCACGCCGTCGGCCGGCAGGCCATGGCGGGACTGGAAGCGCTTCACGGCGGCATCGACATAGGTGTCGAAGGCGTTGGAGACGCCGGCGTTGCGCGACAGGTCGCCGGACACCATGAGGCGCTGGCGCAGCGGCACGACATCGGGATCGACCACGCCAAGCTTCAGCTTCTTGGTGGCCGGCACCATGGGCCAGCCGCCCTGCGCGACGATGCCCTGATATTGCGCGATCGCCTGCTCGATGTAGCTGACCGTCTGCGGCGAGAAGATCGGCAGGTTGGAGGCGACCTTGGTCACCTGCGCCGCGCGCGCGTCGAACTGGTCGTCCCAGTTGCCGCGCCGCGAGGATTTGAGGATATCGCCGATCACGTCCTGCGCGAAGGCGGCGCCCGGCAACAGGCTCGCCGCAGCCACGCCGGCTCCGGCCAGAAAGACGCGACGGCTGGTGTTCTTCGTCATGGGCAACTCTTCCATCTCGTGCGCCGCAGGCGCTCGTGTACGCGGACCATCCCAATCTAGGCCCGCAATCTTAACAATCTGCCAACCATGGCGGACCGGCGGACAACGCCCGCGGCGCCGTCCCGTTCCGTCCGGGCGGCCTGCTTCACCCCATGCGATTTCACTGCAAATATGGCGGCACCATGACTGCCGGCCAGTCACAACCGCGCGAGCGCCGCCGGCGTTGCAAAAACAGCACGGCCTCCGCGGGCGCGCGGAGGCCGTGCTGAGAGGAAAGCCTTGCCGGCGACTACATGCGATAGGCGATGGTGTCGTTCCAGAAGCGGTCGAGGCGCTGCAGCGCGCGGTTCATCTGCTTGAACTCGTCGGCGTTGATGCCGCCCACCTGCTCGATCGTGCCGATATGGCGGTTGTAGAGCCCGGCCACCACCTCGGCGACCTCCTGCCCTTTCGGCGTCAGGCTGACGCGGACCGACCGGCGGTCGATGCGCGAGCGCTGGTGGTTGATGAAGCCGAGGTCGACCAGCTTTTTCAGGTTGTAGGAGACGTTCGACCCCAGATAGTAGCCGCGCGAGCGCAGCTCCCCCGCCGTCAGTTCCGCATTGCCGATGTTGAACAGCAGCAGCGCCTGGATGGCGTTGATGTCGCTGCGGCCGTTGCGGTCGAACTCGTCCTTGATCACGTCCAGCAGGCGGCGATGCAGCCGCTCGACGAGCTGAAGTGATTCCATGTAGAGCGAGCGGATCGCCTCGGAGCGGTCTTCCGATACGACTGAAGTCTTCGTCGCCTGGCGCGAATTGATCATTGGTCTCAAGCCTCTCGTTTGTCGCCTGGTGATCTTTTTTTGTCATCACCTTGATCGCGACACTATCGAAGACCAATAAAATTCGACTTAAACGTCAGGCCTAACAAGGGGTTACTGGCGAGACTCCAATTCTCTTGATTAACGGATTCTCTTTCCGGTCGATAAAATTAACCCTATTCCTGGGCCGGCCTGGGCGGCCGCGAGCGGATGTGGATGACGACGCGGAAGAGGATGAACAGCAGCGCCGCCATGCCGTGGCAGACGACCACCAGCGGGCGGCTGCCGAACAGGTCGGGGAAGCCGAGATACATCGTGGTCTCGACCGCCGCGCAGATGAACCAGATCACCGGGCCCCAGGAAGTCAGCATCCACAGGCCGATCGCGGCGAAGGGGAAGAACACGGACAGCACCGAGGCCGCGATCTGCCAATGCACCGGCATCAGGTCGAAGCGCCACAGCGGACCGTCGTAGAAGCCGATCAGCCGCACCCAGTAGAGGATCCCGAACAGCATGCAGTAGCCCGCCGCCACGCGCTGGAAGACGACGAATACCCGCTCCACCCCGCTCGGCTTCAGCGAGGGTTGGGTGACTTCGATCAAAACGTCAGGTCCCCGCCGGGCGGCAGCGCGAAATAGGCTTCGACCTCGTCTTCCGTGACGTCCTCCAGCGCGGCCGGCGACCATTTCGGCGCGGAATCCCGGTCGACCAGCGCCGCGCGGATGCCTTCGTAGAAATCGTGCCCGCGAAGCATCCGGTTCAGGATGCGGAACTCCATGCGCATGCAGTCGTCCATCGACATGGTCGAGCCGCGCGTGATCGACCTGAACGTCACCGCCAGGCTGGTCGGCGACTTGCCCGCCAGCATCGCCAGGATGCCCGCCGCCTGCTCGTCGCCGCCCACCGCCGCCGCGCGCAGATTGTCGACGATGGCCTTCACCGAGCGCTTAGAAAAATAGCCGGCGATGGCGCGCAGCGCGCTGCCGGCCGTCTCGCGCTTGGCCGGGGTGGACGCCGCCCGCAGCGCCAGGTCCGGGTCGCCTGTCTCGGACAGATGCTGGAACAGGCCGGGCAGCAGTTCCGACTTCACCGTATGGGTGGCGATGCCCGACCACAGCGCGTCGCCGAAACGGATGCGGCTGCCGGTCAGGCCGAGATAGAGGCCGAAATTCTCGCCCAAATCGGGCAGCAGATGACTGCCGCCGACATCGGGGAAGAAGCCGATGCCCACCTCCGGCATGGCGAAAACCGCGTTCTCGGTCATGACGCGGTAGGAGCCGTGGCAGGCGATGCCGACGCCGCCGCCCATCACCAGCCCGTCCATCAGCGCCACATAGGGCTTGGTGAAGCGGGCGATCTGGGCGTTCAGCCGGTACTCGTCGGCGAAGAAGTCGACCGCCAGCCCGCCGCGCTGCCTGGCCTCGTAGACATGCAATATGTCGCCGCCGGCGCAGAAGGCGCGCCCTTCGGCGTGCAGCACCACCACGGCGATGTCGGAATCGCCCTCCCAGTCCACCAGCGCCCGCGACAGGGCCTTGACCATCGTGTGCGTCAGCGCGTTCAGCGACTTCGGCCTGGTCAGGGTCACGACGCCGGCCCGGCCCACGCGCTCGAAGCGGATTTCGTCACCGCCCCCGTAGTCAATGCTCAAAATTAGCTCTCCCGCCCTCGGGGATAGCAGTGCTAATGGACAGGCGGGCGGACAGTCAATACCGGTTTCCGGGCCAAGTTCGAGGCCGATCCCATGGCCGACGTTCGATTCGGAGCAGCTCTCATGACCAGGATTTCCCCCCAAGGCGCGCGGCAGGGCCGCTCCGTCGACGAGATCACCGGCGGGCGACGGCTGCGCCGCATGCGCAAGGCCGACTGGTCGCGGCGGCTGGTGCAGGAGAACCGGCTGAGCGTCGACGACCTCATCTGGCCGATCTTCGTCATCGACGGCGAGAACCGCCGCGAGGAGATCGCCGCCATGCCCGGCGTCTTCCGCCTGTCCGTCGACCTCGCCGTGCGGGAGGCCGAGCGCGCGGCGAAGCTCGGCATCCCCGCCATCGCCACCTTCCCGAACGTCGCCATGGGGCTCCGCGACGACACGGGATCGCATATCCTCGACCCCGGCAACGTCATCAACAGCGCCACCCGCGCCATCAAGAAGGCGGTCCCGGAAATCGGCATCATCACCGACGTGGCGCTCGATCCCTTCACCAGCCACGGCCACGACGGCATTTTGCGCGACGGCATCATCGTCAACGACGAGACGGTGGCGCAGGTGGCGGCGGCGGCGGTCACGCAGGCGGAAGCCGGCGCCGACATCATTGCCCCGTCGGACATGATGGACGGCCGCGTCGGCGCGATCCGCGACGCGCTGGACGCCGGCGGCTTCCAGGACGTGGCGATCATGTCCTACGCCACGAAATTCCAGTCGGCCTTCTACGGACCCTATCGCGAGGCGGTCGGCACGGCGGGTCTGCTGAAGGGCGACAAGAAGACCTACTACATCGACCACGCCAATTCCGACGAGGCGGTGCGCGAGGCCGAGCAGGATCTGGCCGAAGGCGCCGATATGCTGATGGTCAAGCCCGGCCTGCCCTATCTCGACATTGTTCGCCGGCTGAAGGACGAGTTCGCCGTGCCGACCTTCGCCTACCAGGTTTCGGGCGAGTACGCCATGATCCGGGCCGCGGCGGCCAACGGCTGGATCGACGGCGAGCGCGCGATGCTGGAATCGCTGCTCGCCCTCAAGCGCGCCGGCTGCGACGGCATCCTGACCTATTTCGCGCCGACCGTCGCCGGGATGCTGAAAGGCTGATCCGAAAAAAATCGCAACCTTTGTCGATCCGGCGTCTTCCCGTTCGTCCTGTGGACGTAACCCGTGAAGAAGGAGACGCCCATGTCCTATGTCGACGGATTTCTGATCCCCGTGCCGAAGGCGAAGCTCGACGAGTACAGGCGGATGGCCAGGCAGGCCTCCGAGGTCTGGAAGGAGCATGGCTGCACGGCCTATGTCGAGTGCATCGGCGACGACGTGCCCTATGGCGAGCTGACGTCCTTCCCACGCGCGGTCCAGGCGAGGGACGACGAGGTGGTGATTTTCTCCTGGGCCATGTGGCCCTCGCGCGAGGCCCGCGACGCCGCCAACGAGAAGATCATGAAGGACCCGCGTCTGGCCGAATCCATGAACAACGCGCCCTTCGACGGCAAGCGCATGATCTTCGGCGGCTTCGAGGCTTTCATCGAGGTCTGAGCCCGAACTTGAAGCGGGCCGGCGCACGCACCATGTTTGTCGCGAAGGCGGGAGATCGTTTCCGCCTTCGCGAGAGGACGACATGACCAACCGCATTCTCGACGGCGAGATCCTGGATACGAGGCTGGACGACGACCGCCTCTACGACGGCGTGCGCACGCGGCGCATCCTCGCCTTCGTTCTCGACTATCTCATCGTCGGGCTGCTTCTCATTCCCTTCGCCATCCTCGTCCTGCTGCTCGGGCTGCTCACCTTCGGCCTCGGCTGGATGCTGTTCGCGGTCCTCGCGCCGCTGGTCGCGCTGACCTATGTCTGGAACACGCTGGGGGGCCGCAACCAGGCGACCGTCGGCATGCGCATCATGGGCATCCGCCTGGAGCGGCTGGACGGCCAGCCGGTCGACGGCATGCTGGCCGTGGTGCATTCGGTGCTGTTCTGGGCGGGCAACGCGGTGCTGACGCCGCTCGTCCTGCTGGTCACCCTGTTCTCCGACCGCAAGCGCACCCTGCACGACCTGCTGCTCGGCACGGTCGTCCTGCGCGCGGATCGCTGACCGGCCGCACGCAAGGTCAGCGGCGTTGAAGGCCGCTTCAAAACTATCCTGTTGAATTTTTCGCGGCTCGCTTCAAGGTAAGGTGATTCGAGACGCCGACCGACATGACGCACCATCCGACCCAGTCGCCGCAATTCTTCCTGACCGCGCCGTCGCCCTGTCCCTATGTGGACGGCCAGTTCGAGCGCAAGGTGTTTACGCATCTGGTGGGCGACAAGGCGCCGCAGATGAACGACCTGCTGACGCAGGGCGGCTTCCGGCGCTCGCAGAACATCGCCTATCGCCCGGCCTGCGAGACCTGCCGCGCCTGCGTGTCGGTGCGCATCCTCGCCGGCGAGTTCGCCATGACGCGCAATCTGCGCCGTGTCGTGCAGCGCAACGCCGACCTCATCGGCGCGGCGCACGACGCCGAGCCCTCGACCGAGCAGTATTCGCTGTTCCGCACCTATCTCGATGCGCGCCACAGGCGCGGCGGCATGTCCGACATGACCGTTCTCGACTACGCCATGATGGTCGAGGACACGCATGTCGAGACCAAGGTCATCGAGTATCGCCGGCGCGGGCCCGACAGCTTCATCACCGGGCGCGGCCAGGGCGAGCTGATCGCGGTGGCCTTGACCGACACGATGGCCGACGGCCTGTCGATGGTCTATTCCTACTACAATCCCGAGATGGAGGACCGCTCGCTCGGCACCTTCATGATCCTCGACCACATCGCCCGCGCCCGCGCCGCCGGCCTGCCGCACGTCTATCTCGGCTACTGGGTCGCCGGCTCGCGCAAAATGAACTACAAGGTCCGCTTCCAGCCGCAGGAGCATCTGGGGCCGAGGGGATGGGAGCGCTTCATACCGCGCGCCGACTCCGGGTCCTGATCCTTCAGACGGCTTTCTTCACGTCCCCGGCCCGGCCGACCTCCCCCTGCCTGCCCACCTCCATCGTCACCGGCGCTCCGTTATCCGCCGCCAGCGGCACCGGCCCGGTCTGGGAAGCGGCCTCGCCGGCTTCGTGGATCCATTCGCGCCAGATGGCGACGAGCAGCGCCATCAGCACCGGGCCGATGAACAGCCCGAGCAGTCCCATCGTCTTGACGCCGCCGATCAGGCCGAAGAAGGTCGGCAGGAAAGGCAGCTTGATCGGCCCGCCGACCAGCTTCGGCCGCAGCGTCTTGTCGACGATGAACAGCTCCACCGAACCCCACAGGAACAGCAGCGATCCGGCCACAGGCGAGCCGCTGGCGAGGAGGTAGAGCGACACCAGCGTGAAGGACAGCGGCGCGCCGCCCGGAATGAGCGCCATCAGCCCGGTCAGCGCGCCCAGCGTCACCGGAGAGGGCACGCCCGCGACCCAGTAGGCCAGCCCGAGCACCACGCCCTCGCCGATGGCGATCAGGGTCATGCCGGTGACGGTCGAGCTGATCGTCGCCGGCACCACGCGCGAGATGCGCTCCCAGCGCAGCGGCAGGATGCGCTCGCCCAGCCGGTCGACCTGGCCCGCGAAGCTCTCGCCGTCCCGGTACAGGAAGAACAGCGCGATCAGCATGAACAGCAGGCCGAGCACCACGTCGAACATGCGGCTTCCGATGGTGAGCAGCCCGCGATAGATGCTGCCGATATTGGCGCCGCTGACGATCTGGATCAGCTCGCCGACGCCGCCCGGATGGTCGAGATAGCGCGTCCAGTGCAGGTTAAGCCATTCGCCGATCCAGGGCAGCGTCGCGATCCAGCCGGGCGTCGGCGCGCCGGCGCGGTTCGCCTCGACCGCCCAGGCGATCCACAGCCGGATCTCGTGGATGGCGTAGGCGCCGGCCAGCGAGATCGGCACGATCAGGAAGGTCAGGATGAGCAGGATGGCGCAGGCCGCGCCGATGGTGCGGTTGCCGTCGACGAAGGCGAGCAGCCGGCGGTACAGCGGCCAGCTCGCGAAGGCGATGACCAGCGCCGCCAGCACCGGTACCAGGAAGCCGTGGAAGAAGTAGACGCCCGCCGCCAGCACGAACAGCAGCAGCCAGCGCGCGGCCGACAGTGGCGCGATCACGGCCGAGCGCGGCGCGGCCGGCACGCCCAGCATGCGCTGCTCCCGCTCGGTCTTGCGGACCTCCAGTTTCGTCAAGAACTGCCTCTGCTCGCGCTTCCGGTGGCGGTATGCCGTTCCCTTTGCGGCGCATCATAGCGCAGCAAAGATGAAGGGACGCCAAAAAAATCCGCCGGCGCGGCTTCTCCAGCGGAAGGCAGCGAGGCGGTCGCGATCCGGCTCAGCCGAACTTGCCGGTGCGCGGAAAGCCCTTGGGCACCAGCCGGCCCGCCGATGCGCGGTTGCCGGTCCATTCGGCGAGGTCCTCGCGCGAACGGACGAAGACGCGGCCCGCCGCATCCTGCCAGGACAGGCCCTCGGCCATGGTGAAGGTCTTGAGGTCGAGCACGCCGCCGCTCTTGTAGCGTTGCAGGCGCACGCCCTTGCCGCGCCCCATCTCGGGAATCTCGACCAGCGGGAACACCAGCATCTTGCGGTTGTCGCCGACGATGGCGAGGTGGTCGCCGGACAGCGGCAGGCAGCGTTTCGCCTCGTCCGGCGCCTTGACGTTCATCACCTGCCTGCCCTTGCGGGTGTTGGCGACCACGTCGTCCTCGGGCGCCACGAAGCCGTAGCCCTCGTGGCTGGCCAGCAGCAGCCTGCGGCCCGGCTGGTGCACTAAGGCGGTGACGATGTCCTGGTCGTTCTCCATGTCGACGATGATGCGGATCGGCTCGCCATGGCCGCGCCCGCCCGGCAGCCGTTCCGCCCCGATCGTGTAGAACTTGCCGCCCGTGGTGAAGACGAGGATCTTGTCGGTCGTCTGCGCCGGAAAGGCGAGCTTGAGCCCGTCGCCCTCCTTGAACGTCAGGCCGGAAAGGTCGGCGAGATGGCCCTTCAGCGCCCTCAGCCATCCCTTCTCGGACACGACGACCGTGATCGGTTCCTTCTCGATCATCGCCTGCGCGATGTCGGCCAGATTGTGCTCGGGCGCGTCGGCGAAGATCGTGCGGCGGCGGCCGAGCTCGGTGTCCGGCCCGTATTTCTTGCGGACCTCGCCGACCTCCCATTTGACGGTCGCCCACTGCTTGGCCTCGGAGGCCAGCAGGCCCTCGATGGTGGCCTTCTCCGCCGACAGCCCGTCGAACTCCTTGCGGATCTCGATCTCCTCCAGCTTGCGCAGCGCGCGCAGCCTGAGGTTGAGGATGGCTTCGGCCTGCACGTCGCTCAGCGACCAGCGCGCCATCATCACCTGCTTGGGTTCGTCCTCCTCGCGGATGATGCGGATGACCTCGTCGATGTTCAGATAGGCGATCAGATAGCCGCCGAGAATCTCCAGCCGCCTCTCGATCTCCGCCAGCCTGTGCTTGGAGCGGCGCACCAGCACCTCGCGGCGATGGTCGAGCCATTCGGTAAGCGCGCTCTTCAGCGACAGCACGTTCGGCACCTTGCCGCGCGACAGCACGTTCATGTTGAGCGGAAAGCGGCTTTCCAGCTCGGTGAGCTTGAACAGCGATTCCATCAGCAGGCCGGGGTCGACCGTGCGGCTCTTGGGCACCAGCACGATGCGGATGTCCTCCGCGCTCTCGTCGCGGATGTCCTCCAGCAGCGGCAGCTTGCGCGCCACCAGAAGCTCGGCGATCTTCTCGATCAGCCGCGCCTTCTGCACGCCGTAGGGGATCTCGGTGACGACGATGGTCCAGGTGCCCCTGCCCTGGTCCTCCTGGCTCCACTTGGCCCGCACGCGAAAGCCGCCGCGCCCGGTCTCGTAGGCGTCGAGGATGGAGCGCCGGTCGTCGATGATGATGCCGCCGGTCGGGAAATCCGGCCCCTGCACGAACTCCATCAGCTTGGCCACCGTCGCGTCGCGATGCTCGATCAGGTGCAGCGCCGCGTCGCACAGCTCGGCCGCGTTGTGCGGCGGGATCGAGGTCGCCATGCCCACGGCGATGCCGGACGAGCCGTTGGCCAGGAGGTTCGGGAACGCGCCCGGCAGCACCGACGGCTCCTCGTCCTCCTCGTTGTAGGTCGGGCGGAAGTCGACCGCGTCCTCGGTGATGCCGGCCAGCAGGTCGGCCGCCACGTCCGTCATGCGCGCCTCGGTGTAGCGCATGGCGGCGGCGTTATCGCCGTCGATATTGCCGAAATTCCCCTGCCCGTCGACCAGCGGGTAGCGAACGGAAAAATCCTGCGCCAGCCGCACCAGCGCGTCGTAGATCGACTGGTCGCCATGCGGATGGAACTTGCCCATCACCTCGCCGACGATGCGCGCGCATTTGGCGAAGGCCTGGTCCGGGTTGAGGCGCAGCAGCCGCATGGCATGCATGATGCGCCGGTGCACGGGCTTCAGCCCGTCACGCACGTCCGGCAGCGCGCGGTGCATGATCGTGGACAGCGCATAGGCCAGATAGCGCTCTTCCAGCGCCTTCTTCAGATCGACCGGTTCGACGTGGTCGTCGCCGCCGGAATCCGGCGGATTCAAGCTCTTGCCCATGGGGTGGGGTTAACCGAGCCGGCCTGCCAAGGCAAGCACCCGCTCTTCACCATCCCCGCGCACGCGGCGTGCGCCGGATTGCCTTTTCCCGCGAATTTGGGTCTATCTCCGCGCCAGCGCCTTTTTCCGGTCCAGTTCGTGAAACAACGGTGGCGGCGTGAGCGAATTCAACGGTCTCAGGGAAAGCACATTCATGACAATCTCTCGCAACGCCGTGAGGGCGCTCGGCGGCTCCGCGCTCCTGCTCATCATGGCCTGGGGCGCCCACGCCCAGGACGCCACGGCCGTGGCGGACCGGCTCAAGGAAGCGCTCGCCGGACAGAGCATCGACATAAGCTGGACCGACATCAGCGGCGACGCGTCCGAGATGGTCCTGAAGGGCGTGTCGGTCAAGCCGGTCGGCGAAGCCGAACCGCTGCCCATCGGCGACATCACCCTGACCGGCGTCAGCGAGGAGGCCGGCGCCTACAAGATCGAGACGCTGACCACCCAGCCCTTTTCCAAGACGAAGGACGGCATCGCGCTGGATGTCAGCTCGCTGGTCGTCAACGGCATGAACATCCCCGCCCCCGGCAACACCGACGTGCTGGCCGGGCTGATGCTCTACGAGAGCCTCGAGCTCGCCAGCCTGACCGTGCAGGTCGCCGAAAAGACCGCCTTCGCCATGCAGGGCCTCGCTTTCGAGATGACCCCGCCGGAGGCCGGCAAGGCGATGGAATTCTCCGGCGCGGCGGAAAAATTCTCCGCCGACCTGTCGCTGGTCGAGGACCCGCAGTCCCGCGCGGTCATCGAGGCGCTCGGTTACCAGAACATCGAGGGCTACATGGAGCTGGCCGGCTCCTGGCAGCCGGCCGACGGCCGCCTCAGCCTGTCGCAATACGACATCGCCATCGACGACGCCGGCACGCTGGGCATGACGTTCGACTTCGGCGGCTACACGCTCGACTTCATCAAGTCGATGCAGGAGATGAGCAGGAAGATGGCCGAGCAGCCGGCCGGCGCCGACAATTCCGCGCAGGGCATGGCCATGCTCGGCCTGATGCAGCAGCTCTCGATCGGCGGCGCGTCGATCCGCTTCGACGACGATTCGCTCACCGGCAAGGTGCTGGATTTCTTCGGCAAGCAGCAGGGCATGTCCGGCAAGGACGTCGCCAACCAGGCCAAGGCGATCGTGCCCTTCCTGATGTCGCAGATGAACAATCCCGAGCTGACGCAGCAGGTCACCGCCGCCGTCTCCGCCTTCCTCGACTCGCCCGAGAACATCGAGATCGCGGCGGAGCCCGCCGCCGCCGTGCCCTTCGCCGTCATCATGGCCGGCGCCATGTCCAATCCCCTGGACCTGCCCAAGACGCTGGGCGTCGCCGTGCGCGCCAACCAGTAAGGCTCGCCGCATCACGAAAAAAGCCCGGCATCGCTGCCGGGCTTTTTGTTGTCCTGTCGTCTGCGGACGTCCCTATGCGTCCTTCTTCGCCGGCACGACGCGCAGCGCCAGTTCGCGCAGCTGCTGCGGCGTCGCCTCGGACGGCGCGCTCATCAGCAGGTCGTAGGCCTGCTGGTTCATCGGGAACATGGTGACCTCGCGCAGGTTCGTCGCGCCGACCAGCAGCATCACCACGCGGTCGACGCCGGCCGCCATGCCGCCATGCGGCGGCGCGCCGTACTGGAAGGCGCGATAGAGGCCGCCGAACCGTTCCTCGACCGTCTCGCGCGACAGGCCGACCATCTCGAAGGCCTTCACCATCGTCTCCGGCAGATGGTTGCGGATGCCGCCCGACGCGATCTCGTAGCCGTTGCAGACCATGTCGTACTGGAACGCCTTGATGCCCAGCGGGTCCTGGCCGTTCAGCGCGTCGATGCCGCCCTGCGGCATCGAGAACGGGTTATGCGCGAAGTCGATCTTCTTCTCGTCTTCGTTCCATTCGAAGAACGGGAAATCGACGATCCAGCACAGCTCGAACCGGTCGCGGTCGACCAGGTTCAGCTCCTCGCCGGCCCGCGTGCGCGCCGCGCCCGCGAACTTCACGAACTTCTCCGGCGCGCCCGCGACGAAGAAGCAGGCGTCGCCGTCGCCGAGCCCCATCTGCGCGGCGATCGCCGCCGTGCGTTCCTCGCCGATGTTCTTGGCGATCGGACCCGCGCCCTCCAGCCTCTCGCCTTCCTTGCGCCAGAAGATATAGCCAAGGCCCGGCTGGCCCTCGCCCTGCGCCCAGCCGTTCATGCGGTCGCAGAAGGCGCGGCTGCCGCCCGTGCGTGCGGGAATGGCCCACACCTCGGCCTTCGGGTCATTGGCGAGGATATTGGAGAACACCTTGAAGCCCGACCCGCGAAAATGCTCGGACACGTCCTGCATCTCGATCGGATTGCGCAGGTCCGGCTTGTCGGAACCGTATTTGCGCATCGCCACGTCGAAGGGGATGCGCGGGAATGCCTGCGTCACCGGCTTTCCGTCGGCGAAGGTCTCGAACACGCCGCGCAGCACCGGCTCCATCGTACCCAAAATGTCGTCCTGGGTGACGAAGCTCATCTCGACGTCGAGCTGGTAGAACTCGCCCGGCAGCCGGTCGGCGCGCGGGTCCTCGTCGCGGAAACAGGGCGCGATCTGGAAATAGCGGTCGAAGCCCGACACCATGATCAACTGCTTGTACTGCTGCGGTGCCTGCGGCAGCGCGAAGAAGGTGCCCGGATGGATGCGGGACGGCACCAGGAAGTCGCGCGCGCCCTCCGGCGACGAAGCCGTCAGGATCGGCGTCGAGAACTCGGCGAAGCCGGCATCGGCCATGCGCTTGCGCATCTCGGCGATGATCTTCGTGCGCTGCACGATGTTCCTGTGCAGCGTCTCGCGGCGCAGGTCGAGGAAGCGGTATTTGAGGCGGATGTCCTCCGGGTAATCCGGCTCGCCGAACACCGGCAGCGGCAGCTCCTTCGCCGCCGACAGCACCTCGATCTCACGGGCGAAGACCTCGATCCCGCCGGTGGCGAGGTTCGGGTTAACCGCCTCGGCGATGCGCTCCTTGACATCGCCATCGACGCGGATCACCCATTCGCCTCGCACGCCTTCGGCCGCCTTGAACGCCGGCGAATCCGGATCGGCGACGATCTGCGTCATGCCGTAATGGTCGCGCAAGTCGATGAACAGCAGCCCGCCGTGATCGCGCACGCGGTGCACCCAGCCCGACAGCCTCACGGTCGAGCCGACGTCCGACGACCGGAGCTGGGCGCAGGTGTGGCTTCTGTAGCGGTGCATCGTCATGGCGGGATCCGGCGGTGGTGTGTCGGGGACGGCGCGGCCGCCCGAATTTCGGCGCGAAAAGCGCATGCGGACACCGCTTTGTCAAGGCAAACGGCCATGTGGCCCAACCAGCCCGCGCCTTGATGCTTCCCATCGGACACGGAATGTCCCATGAAACAGTTTCGCCGCACCGAATCGAGCGCCATGTCCTCGCTCCGACCGCTCATCCCCCTGCTCATCGCCGCCGGCTTCCTGCTTGGCGGAAACGGCTTGCAATCCACGCTGATCGCCCTGCGCGGTGCCGCCGAGGGCTTTTCCCCGGCCACGATCGGCTTCATGGGCACGACCTATTTCACCGGCTTCCTGGTCGGCTGCTTCGCCATCACGCCCATCATGAAATCGGTCGGCCACATCAGGACGTTCGCCGCCCTGGCCGCCATCGCGGCCGTCGCCACCCTGCTGCTGGTGCTGTTCATCGAGCCGCTCGTCTGGTCGGCGGTGCGCTTCGTCACCGGCCTGTGCTTCGCCGGCCTGTTCACCGTCATCGAAAGCTGGCTGAACGCGGGCGTCTCCAACCGCGACCGCGGGCGCGTGCTGTCGGTCTACCGCATCATCGACATCGGCTCGGTGATCAGCGCGCAGTTCCTGATTCCCGCGGTCGGCGCCGGCGGCTTCGAGATCTTCGCGCTCATGACCATCATGATAACGCTGTCGCTGGTGCCGGTGTCGCTGGCCGACCGCTCCAACCCGGTTGCGCCCGACAAGGTGCGCCTCGACATTCGCCGCGTCTGGCGCATCTCGCCGCTCGGCGCCATCGGCTGCATGGTGGTGGGCACCACCAACGGCGCGTTCCGCTCGCTGGCTCCCGTCTACGCCGGGCAGATCGGCATGTCGCTGACGGACGTCGTCGTCTTCGTCAGCGCCGGCATCGCCGGCGGCGCGGTGATGCAGTATCCGCTGGGCTACCTCTCCGATCTCTGGGACCGGCGTCTAGTCATGCTCGTGTCCGTGGTCGGGGCGATGGTCTCCGCGCTGGCGCTCGCCCTGTTCGCCGGAACGGGCGCCGCGACGAATCTCGCGCTCGTGCTGGTGTTCGGCTCCTTCGCCATGCCGCTTTATTCGCTGGCCGCCGCGCACGCCAACGACCGCGCCGGGCGCAGCGAGTTCGTGCAGGTCAGCGCGGTGCTGATGCTCTTCTATTCCGTCGGCGCGATCGTCGGCCCGCTTTCCGCATCCTTTTTCATGCAGACATGGGGGCCGGGTTTCCTCTTCGCCTTCATCGCCTGCACCTATGTCGTCCTGCTCGCCGCGATCCTGGTCCGCATGCGGGCAAAACCCGGCGTGCCGGCCGACCAGCGCGGCAGCTTCGTCGCGCTGCTGCGCACCTCGCCGCTGTTCGGCTGGCTCGTGCGCCGGGAGTCCCGCGCGGATCATGACAAGGATGGCGAGTAGCCCCTTCATTTCCGGCAAGGCAGCGGCTAAGAACGGCTTCATGCATCTCATCACCGACCAGTCGGAACTCGACGAAATCGTCGCCAGCTTCCATCAAGCGCCTTTCGTCACCGTCGACACGGAATTCATCCGCGAGACGACCTTCTGGCCGGAGCTCTGCCTCATCCAGATGGCCGCGCCCGGCCTGACCGCGCTGGTCGATCCGCTGGCGCCGGGGCTGGACCTGAAGCCGTTCTTCGGCCTCATGGCCGACGAGACGGTGGTCAAGGTCTTCCACGCCGCCCGCCAGGACATCGAGATCATCTTCCATCTCGGCGACCTCATCCCGCATCCGGTCTTCGACACGCAGGTGGCGGCCATGGTGTGCGGCTTCGGCGAGAGCGTCTCCTACGACCAGCTCGTCAGCCGCATCACCGGCGCGCACATCGACAAGTCGTCGCGCTTTACCGACTGGCGGCACCGGCCGCTGTCCGACAAGCAGCTCACCTATGCGCTTGCCGACGTCACCCATCTGGTCGAGGTCTACCGCCATCTCCAGGCCGAGCTGGAGCGCGAGAACCGCGCCCACTGGCTGAACGAGGAGATGAAGGTCCTGACGGCGCGCGAGACCTACGATCCGCAGCCGGAGGACGCCTGGAAGCGGCTGAAGATGCGGCTGCGCAAGCCGCTGGAGCTCGCCGTGGTGCAGGGCGTGGCGGCCTGGCGCGAGCGCGAGGCGCGCGAGCGCAACGTGCCGCGCGGCCGCGTCATCAAGGACGACGCGATCTTCGAGATCGCGCAGCAGCAGCCGCGCGACGCCGCCGCCCTGGCAAGGCTGCGCACGACGCCCAAGGGCTGGGAGCGCTCCTCGACGGCGGCCGGGTTGCTCGCCGTCGTCAACGCCGTGCTGTCCCTGCCGAAGGACGAGCTGCCGAGAATGCCGAAGGCGCCCCCGCAGGCGGAGGGTTCGAACGCGGCGACGGAACTGTTGCGCGTCCTGCTGCGCCTGATCGCCGAAAAGGAAGGGGTCGCCGCCAAGGTGCTCGCCTCCGGCGACGACCTCGACCGGCTGGCCTCGGAGGGCGAGAAGGCGGACGTTCCCGCCCTGCACGGCTGGCGGCGCGAGGTGTTCGGCGACAAGGCGCTACGGCTGGTGCGCGGCGAGACCGCGATCCGCTTCGACCGCAGGCGGCTGACCGTCTTCGAGGTCGGCGACTGAGAAACGCCCGCGGCAACCGGTTGCCGCGGGAGGACATGCGCAAGACCTGCGGCGAAACGCGGGACGCGCGCCCGAACGATCGCGCCACGCGCAGCCGAAGGCGGATCAGGCGGCGGTCATCGCCGCGCGCACCGCCTCGATCGCCTCCGCAGCCTTCGACGCATCCGGGCCGCCCGCCTGCGCCATGTCGGGACGTCCGCCGCCGCCCTGCCCGCCGAGCGCGGCGGACGCCTTGCGGACCAGGTCTACGGCGCTGAAGCGGCCGGTGAGGTCGTCGGTCACCGCCACGACCACGCTGGCCTTGCCGTCCTCGGACGCGCCGACGAACACCACCACGCCGGAGCCGAGCGACGCCTTTCCGGCATCGGCCAGCGGTTTCAGATCCTTCGGCGATACGCCCGAAACCGATTTCCCCAGGAAGCCGACGCCGGCCACCGTCTCCGCCTGCTCGGTGGCGGCGCCGGCCGCGCCGCCGCCGAGCGCGAGCTTCTTGCGCGCCTCGGACAGCTCCCGCTCCAGCTTGCGCCGCTCCTCGACCAGCGCCTCCACGCGCGCGGGAACATCGGCGGGCGAAACCTTGAGCAGGCCGGCCACCGTCTTGAGCCGGCGGTCCTGCTCGTCGAGATGCCGCCGCGCCGCCTCGCCCGTCAGCGCCTCGACGCGCCGCACGCCTGCCGCCACCGCGCCCTCGCCGACCACGCGGACGAGACCGATGTCGCCGGTCGCCGCGGCATGCGTGCCGCCGCACAGTTCCACCGAATAGGGTTTTCCGGCCTTCGGCCCCTCGAGGGCCGTGCCCATCGACACGACGCGCACCTCGTCGCCGTACTTCTCGCCGAACAGCGCCATCGCGCCCTCGGCGATGGCGTCGTCCACGCTCATCAGGCGCGTGGTGACCGGCGCATTCTGCACAACGATGGCGTTCGCCATCGCCTCCACGCGCTCGAGCTCCTCGGCCGAGATCGGCTTGGGATGCGAGAAGTCGAAGCGCAGGCGCTCGGGCGCGACCAGCGAGCCCTTCTGCGCCACATGGGTGCCGAGCACCTCGCGCAGCGCCTCGTGCAACAGATGCGTCGCCGAATGGTTGGAGCGCAGGCGGGCCCGCCGGCGGTGGTCGACCCTGAGCTCCGCCGGCGCGCCGGCCTTCGCCGTGCCCTGCGTCACCCTGCCGTAATGCACGAACAGCCCGTCGGCCTTCTTCTGCGTGTCGGTGACGGCGATCGAGAACCCTTCGCCGGAGATCGTGCCGGCGTCGCCGACCTGACCGCCGGACTCGCCATAGAACGGCGTCTGGTTGAGCACCACGGCGACCTCCTCGCCCTCGCCCGCCGCCGGCACCTCCGCGGCGTCCTTCACCAGCGCCAGGATCACGCCTTCCGCCGTCTCGGTGTCGTAGCCCAGGAACTCGGTCGCGCCGGCCTTCTCGCGCAGCCCGAACCAGACCGTCTCGGTCGCGGCCTCCCCCGATCCCGCCCAGTTCGCCCGCGCCTCGGCGCGCTGCTTCTCCATCGACTGGCTGAAACCGTCCAGATCGACGGAAATGCCGCGCTGGCGCAGCGCATCCTGCGTCAGGTCGAGCGGGAATCCGTAAGTGTCGTAAAGCTTGAAGGCGGTGCCGCCGTCGAGCTGCCCGCCCGCGGCAAGATCGCGCGAAGCATCCTCCAGCAGGGTGAGGCCGCGCGCCAGAGTCTTGCGGAACCGCGTCTCCTCCAGCTTGAGCGTCTCGGTGATCAGCGCCTGGCCGCGCACCAGTTCGGGATAGGCCGCGCCCATCTCGCGCACCAGCGCCGGCACTAGGCGCCACATCAGCGGCTCCGCGGCGCCCAGGAGCTGCGCATGGCGCATGGCACGGCGCATGATGCGCCGCAGCACATAGCCGCGGCCCTCGTTGGACGGCAGCACGCCGTCGGCGATCAGGAAGCTGGACGAGCGCAGATGGTCCGCGATGACGCGGTGGCTGGCGCGGTTCGGCCCCTCCGCGCGCACGCCGGTCGCTTCCTCCGAGGCGCGGATCAGCGCCTTGAACAGGTCGATGTCGTAATTGTCGTGCTCGCCCTGCAGCACCGCCGCGACGCGCTCCAGCCCCATGCCGGTGTCGATGGACGGGCGCGGCAGCGTGATGCGCTCCTCCTTCGTGACCTGCTCGAACTGCATGAAGACGAGGTTCCAGATCTCGATGAACCGGTCGCCATCCTCGTCGGCGCTGCCGGGAGGCCCGCCGAAGATGCCCTCGCCGTGATCGTAGAAGATCTCCGAGCAGGGGCCGCAAGGGCCGGTATCGCCCATCGCCCAGAAATTGTCGCTGGTCGGGATGCGGATGATCTTCCCGTCCGGCAGGCCGGCGATGCGCTTCCACAGCGAGGCGGCGTCGTCGTCCGTATGGTACACCGTCACCAGCAGCCGGTCCTTCGACAGGCCGAACTCCTTCGTCAGCAGCGTCCAGGCCAGCTCGATGGCGCGTTCCTTGAAATAGTCGCCGAAGGAGAAATTGCCGAGCATCTCGAAGAAGGTGTGGTGGCGCGCCGTGTAGCCGACATTGTCGAGGTCGTTGTGCTTGCCGCCGGCGCGCACGCATTTCTGCGACGTCGCCGCGCGCGAGTAGGGCCGCTGTTCGAGACCCGTGAAAACGTTCTTGAACTGCACCATGCCGGCATTGGTGAACATCAGCGTCGGATCGTTGCGCGGCACCAGCGGGCTCGACGGCACGATCTCGTGGCCGTTCCTGGCGAAGAAGTCGAGGAATGCCGACCGGATCTCGTTGACGCCACTCATGACCATGCCTTCCTGAAAATGCCCTCGCCGGCCTGACGGTCGCGGACGGAACACGGCTTTTAGCCGCCAGGAAATTTCCTGTCCAGAAACAAGGGGTAATCCGCCCCACTACAGCCGCTCGGACAGAAGGAAGCGTAAGAGCGAACGCCGCCGGCACAAGGCCGGCGGCGTCGAAAGCCTTCAGGATCGCGACGAAGGGATCCGGACGTCACATCGCGCCGGCATCGTCCTCGAAATCCTCGCGCGAACCGGTTTCCAGGAACTTCTCGGCGATCAGTCCCGCGCTCTGGCGCAGCGCCAGCTCGATCTCGCGCATCAAGTCGGGATTGTCGCGCAGGAACTGCTTGGCGTTCTCGCGCCCCTGCCCCAGCCGCTGCGAATTGTAGGAGAACCATGCGCCCGACTTCTCGACGATGCCGGCCTTGACGCCGAGATCGACGATCTCGCCCGTCTTCGACACGCCCTCGCCATACATGATGTCGAACTCCACCTGCTTGAAGGGCGGCGCGAGCTTGTTCTTGACCACCTTGACGCGTGTCTGGTTGCCGACGACCTCATCCCGGTCCTTGACCGAGCCGATGCGGCGGATGTCGAGCCGCACCGAGGCGTAGAACTTGAGCGCGTTGCCGCCGGTCGTGGTCTCGGGCGAGCCGAACATGACGCCGATCTTCATGCGGATCTGGTTGATGAAGATGACCATCGTGTTGGAGCGCGAGATGGAGGCCGTCAGCTTGCGCAGCGCCTGGCTCATCAGGCGGGCCTGGAGACCGGGCAGCGAATCGCCCATCTCGCCCTCGATCTCGGCGCGCGGCGTGAGCGCCGCCACGGAATCGACCACCAGCACGTCGACAGCCCCGGAGCGGACCAGCGTGTCGCAGATCTCCAGCGCTTGCTCGCCCGTGTCGGGCTGGGAGATCAGCAGATTTTCCAGGTCGACGCCCAGCTTGCGCGCATAGACGGGATCGAGCGCGTGCTCGGCATCCACGAAGGCGCAGATGCCGCCCTTCTTCTGCGCCTCGGCCACCGTGTGCAGCGCCAGAGTCGTCTTGCCGGAGCTCTCCGGCCCGTAGATTTCGATGATGCGGCCGCGCGGCAGGCCGCCGACGCCCAAGGCGATGTCGAGCCCCAGCGATCCGGTCGGAATCGTCTCGATCTCGACGATCTTCTCGTTCGCGCCGAGCCGCATGATGGAGCCTTTTCCGAAAGCTCTCTCGATCTGCGACAGGGCGGCGTCCAGCGCCTTGGATTTGTCCACCGATTTGTCCTCTACGAGCCGCAAGCTGTTCTGAGCCATGATACATCACCCCTTGATCGTCAATATGGCTTGTCCGGCGCGCCGGCTTGATTCAATTCGTACCTTTTTTGTTCTCTTTTTGCAAGAGGGGATCACCCATTGATTTCATTCGATAATCCATCCAATGTTCTTCTGATGTTCCTAGGTTTCAGCTCATTGCCCCATGAGGTGCCGGCAGCACGGCGAAAGCCCGTGTTGCGCGCAGGGCCCGCGCTTCGTAGGCTTCGCGCATGACAGAGGCCGGGCGGGACAGAATCATCGCGGTGGGCGGCGCGCATATCGACCGGCGCGGCCGCGTCGACGTGCGTTTCGTGCCCGGCGCATCCAATCCCGGACGCATGCGCGAGGAGGTCGGCGGCGGCGCGCTCAACGCCGCGCGCATGGCCGCCGCGCTCGGCGCGTCGGTATCGCTGATCTCGGTGCGCGGCGGCGACGCCGCCGGCGAGGCGGTCGGCGCGGCGGTGCGGAGGGCGGGCATCCTCGACCTGTCGGCGGTGTTCCTCGACCGCGCCACGCCGAGCTACACGGCGATCCTCGACAGCGGCGGCGACGTGGTCGCCGCGCTGGCCGACATGGAACTCTACGACATCGCCTTCCCCAGGCAGATGCGCCGCTCCCGCCTGCGCGAGGCGATCGCCGCCGCCGACGCCGTGCTGTGCGACGCGAACCTTCCCGCCGCCGCGCTGGAGACGCTGTGCGCCGCCGCCGGCGAAAAGCCCGTCTTCGCCATCGCCATCTCGCCGGCCAAGGCGGTGCGGCTCGCGGGCGTGCTGGGCTCGCTCTCGGCGCTGTTCATGAACGCGCGCGAGGCGGCCGCGCTGGCTGGCGGAACGGAGGCCGGCCCCTTGCGGAATATCGCCGCGCTTCAGGCACTTGGATTGAAACGCGGATTCATCACGCGAGGCGCGGGCGCGGCGCTCGCCTTCGAGGGCGACGCCGTGCTGGAGCTGGCGCCGCCGGCCGCCGACGTCATTCCCGACGTCACCGGCGCGGGCGACGCGTTCGCCGCCGGCGCGATGATGGCGCTGCTGGCCGGGCGACCGACGGGCGAGGCCCTGCGGCAGGGCGTGGCCGCGGCGGCGCTCAAGCTGCGCGACGCGTCCGCCGCGCCCTCGATCTCGCGCACCGCTCTGGACAAGGCGCTGCGCGCTCTGCCCACACCGACGAAACCGCAAGCGGAGTCCTGCGAATGAGACCGGAAAGCGCGCGCGCCCATGTCGACATCCATCCCGAGGTCGCCGCCGCGCTCGGCCGGAGGCGACCTGTGGTGGCGCTGGAAAGCACCATCATCACGCATGGCATGCCCTACCCGCAGAACAGCGAGATGGCCGCGCGGGTGGAGGCGATCATCGCGGCCGAAGGCGCCGTGCCCGCCACCATCGCCGTCGTCTCGGGCCGCATCAAGGTCGGCCTGTCGGACGGCGAACGCGAATCGCTCGCCATGGCCGACGGCGTCATGAAATTGTCGCGCGCCGACCTCGCCTATGCGGTGGCAGAGGGCCGCACCGGCGGCACCACGGTCGCGGCGACCATGATCGTAGCGGCCATGACCGGCATCGAGGTCTTCGCCACGGGCGGCATCGGCGGCGTGCATCACGGCGCCGAGCAGAGCTTCGACATCTCCGCCGACCTCGACGAGCTTGCGCGCACGCCGGTCGTCGTGGTGTCGGCGGGGCCCAAGGCGATCCTCGACATCGAGAAGACGCTGGAGGTGCTGGAGACGCGCGGCGTGCCGGTGGTGGCGCACGGATCGGACGTCATGCCCGCCTTCTGGTCGCGCGGCTCGCGCTATCCCGCGCCGCTCAGGCTGGAGGGCGCGGGCGACATCGCCCGTCTGTTCCGCACCCGCCGCGCGCTCGGGCTGGAGGGCGGCATGCTGGTCGCCAATCCGGTGCCGGAGGACGACGAGATTCCGGCGGACGAGATGGCCGCCTATATCGAGGCGGCGCACCGCGCCGCGCGCGATCGCAACATCACCGGCAAGGCGGTGACGCCCTTCCTGCTGGCGACGATCCTGGCGCTGACGGACGGCCGCAGCCTGAAAACCAATATCGCGCTGGTGGAGAACAATGCGCGGCTGGCAGCCCGGATCGCGAAGGCTTTGTAACTACTTTTGCGAACGCAGCGCCGCCTCGTAGGCCTTGCGCGTCCATGAGGAAAGCTCGTCGGGATCGTCCAACGCGCTGTCCGGGATCGACCAGTAGGGCATGGTCGCGGCCTTGCCGGACCTGGTCTCGTAGGCCCACTGCGTCGCTCCGGCGGCGGCGAAGTCCGGCGCGCTCGTCGCATCCGCCTTCAGCAGCAACTCGCCGGTGCTAAGCAGCACGCCGACGATCAGGCCCTGGTGGTAGATGCCCTTGCCGCCGAACATTTTTCGGATCGAGACCGGCCCCAGGCCCGAAAACATGTCGCGGATGTGGTCGTCGTCCACCAGACGGCGTCCCGTCAGGCCGCCTGCCCGCGCGCCTGGGCCAGCGCCTTGAGATCGGCCGGCTTGAGCTCCACCGATTCGCCGCAGCCGCAGGCCGAGCTTTCGTTGGGGTTGCGGAAGGTGAAGCCGGTCCTGAGCGTCGTCGTCTCGAAATCCATCTGTGTGCCGAGCAGGAACAGCGCCGCCTCGGGCGCGACCCACACATGCGCGCCGTCGCGCTCGACATGATCGTCGCCGCCCTTCGGCTCGGTCACCAGGTCGACCGTATACTCCATGCCGGCGCAGCCGCCCTTCTTGATGCCCAGACGGATGCCTTTCGCGCCGTCGCGATTCTCCACGATCTCGCGCACGCGCGCCGCGGCGGCGTCGGTGAGGCTGACGACTTGGAAACGACCCATCGAAAAATCTCCATGCCGCGCCGGTTCAAGGCCGGCGGGCGAATGTTTTCCCATACCCTAAGATGGTGAAGTTTCCGAAACGCTGCAAGGCTGGCTTTGTGTCAGCCCGTAACACTCCTTGTGGGAACCGCCTCGCCCGTCCGGGGATTGGTCCGGCGGTCAACACAGGAGGTCACAATGCTGATCCGCAAAACCCTTCTCGCCGGCGCCATCTTCACCATGGCCGGCAGCGCCTTCGCCCAGGACGTCATCCTGCTTCCCGAAGAGGAGGTCGTGGTGCGCGAATATGTCGTGAAGCAGCCGCGCCCGCAGGTCGTCGTGCCGGACGGCTACAGCGTGGTGGTCGGCGAACCGCTGCCGGACACGATCGAGGTCACCCCGATCGACGCGCCCGGCTACACCAGGCAATACGAATATGTGGTGATCGACGGCCGCACCGTGCTCATCGATCCCGCCACCCGCGAGGTCGTCAAGGTTCTGGACTGAGGACGCCGCGCGGAAATCCGGCCGACGGGCGCCTGCGGGCGCCCGTTCAATACCAGCCCACCGCCACCTGCGCTTCCTCCGACATGCGCTCGGGCGTCCAGGGCGGATCGAACACCATCCTGACGTCGACGCCCGACACCCCCTCCACCGCGCTGACGGCATTCTCCACCCAGCCCGGCATCTCGCCCGCGACCGGACAGCCCGGCGCGGTTAGCGTCATCTCGATCTTCACCGAGCGGTCGTCCTCGACGTCGATCTTGTAGACCAGCCCGAGCTCGTAGATGTCGGCCGGGATTTCCGGGTCGTAGACGGTCTTCAGCGCCGCCACGATGTCGTCCGACAGCCGCGCCAGCTCGTCCGGCGGAATGGCGGAAGCGCCGCTGGTCGCGGGAAGATTCTGGCCGTCTGCCGCACCCTGGTCCATGCTGGTCACCCGAAGAATGTCCGCGCCTTCTCCAGCGCATCGGCCAAGGCGTCGACCTCGGCCATGGTATTATACATGCCGAACGACGCCCTGCACGTGGAGGTGACGCCGAAGCGCTTCAGCAGCGGCTGCGCGCAATGCGTGCCCGCGCGCACCGCCACGCCCTGGCGGTCGATCAGCATCGACACGTCGTGGGCGTGGATGCCTTCCAGCTCGAAGGAGACGATCGCCCCTTTGCCGGGCGCCTCGCCGAATATCCGCAGCGCGTTGATCCGCTTCAGCCGTTCATGCGCGTAGTCGCGCAAGCTCGCCTCGTGCGCCGCGATCCGCTCGCGGCCGATGGAATCCATGTAGTCGAGCGCGGCACCCAGCCCGATCGCCTGCACGATGGGCGGCGTGCCTGCCTCGAAGCGATGCGGCGGATCGTTGTAGGTGACTCTGTCCTCGCTGACGTCGAAGATCATCTCGCCGCCGCCCATGAAGGGCCGCATCGCCTCCAGCCGCTCCCTGCGCCCGTAGAGCACGCCGATGCCGCTCGGGCCGTAGACCTTATGCCCGGTGAAGACGAAGAAGTCGCAGCACAAATCCTGCACGTCGACCGGCATGTGCACCGCGCTCTGGCTGCCGTCGACCAGCACGGGAATGCCGCGCTCATGCGCGATGCGGCATATTTCCTTGATCGGCGTGACGGTGCCCAGCGCGTTCGACATGTGGGTGATGGCGACGAGTTTTGTCCGCGCCGTCAGCCGCTTCTCGAATTCCTCGACGTGGAAGGCGCCGAGATCGTCCACCGGCACCCAGACGAGCTTCGCGCCCTGCCGCTCGCGGATGAAATGCCACGGCACGATGTTGGAGTGGTGCTCCATGATCGACAGCACGATCTCGTCGCCCGCGCCGATGTTCGGCATGCCCCAGCCATAGGCGACCGTGTTGATCGCGGCGGTGGAATTGGAGGTGAAGACGATCTCCTCGACGCTTCCCGCATTGAGGAAGCGGCGCACGCTCTCGCGCGCCTTCTCATAGGCGTCGGTGGCGGCATTGGAGAGGAAATGCAGACCGCGATGCACATTGGCGTAGTCGCTGCGATAGGCGTGGTCGACGGCGTCGAGCACGGCCTTCGGCTTCTGCGCCGACGCGCCGTTGTCGAGATAGACCAGCGGCTTGCCGTAGACCTCGCGCGACAGGATCGGAAAATCGCGGCGGATGGCCTCGACGTCGTAGGGCTTGTGTTCGACTGTGTGATCCATTTTCCCAGCCTTCCGGCCCCTCGTGCGTCCTTCGAGGCTCCCGAACTCTATCCATGCGCGGCGAACCAGCCTTCCAGCTTCGCCTCCAGCGCCTCCACCAGCGCCTCGTCCTCGAGGTCCTCGATGACCTCGGCCACGAAGGCCTTGACCAGCAGGCCGCGCGCCGTCTTCTCGTCGATGCCGCGCGCCATCAGGTAGAACAGGTGCCCGGCGTCGATCTCGGTCACGGTCGCGCCGTGGCCGCACTGCACGTCGTCGGCGAAGATCTCCAGCTCGGGCTTGGTGAAGAACGCCGCCTCGTCCGACAGCAGAAGCGTGTTGCAGGCCATCCTGGCGTCGGTCTTCTGCGCCACCTGATGCACGTTGATGCGGCCCTGGAAGACGCCCTGCGCCCTGCCCATCGCGACGTTGCGCACGACCTCCGTCGAAGAGGTCATCGGCACGGCATGGTCGAGCGTCATCGTCACGTCGGTATGCGTGTCGCCGGCCAGAAGGTTGACGCCGCGCAGCGTGAAGTCCGCCCCCTCGCCCGTCGTCCTGACGCGGATTTCCTGGCGCACCAGCTTGCCGCCGGTGTTCATGACGAACAGCGTCAGCTTCGCGTTCTTGCCGATCCAGGCGTTGAACTGGCCGAGATGCGTCACCGCCTCCGGCTGCTCCTGCACGATCACCCAGGTGACGTGCGAGCCGTCGCCGATGGTGAGATTGCTCACCGAGCTGACCAGCGCCGGGCCGGCGCCCGTCTCGCGCTGCACGATGGTCGCCGTGACGCCGGTCCCGACGCGCACCGGCAGGCGAACATGCGCCTGTCCCGCGCCATGGACATGCTGCAGCTCGATCGGCCGCTCCGGCGCCGTGCCGTCGGCGATGTCGAGCAGCCATCCGTCGGTCACGAAGGCGGCGTTGAAGGCGCCCACCGCGTCGTCGCCGTCCTGCGGCGCCAGCGCCGTCGCGAGGCTGCCGTCGACCAGCCTGTCCGAAACCCGCGACACCGCCAAACCATCGATCGCCGGGGCCTCGCCGTTCGCCGCCCCGTTGAGCACCGGCAGCACCGTCGAGCCGGCGACCAGCGGCGCGATGCTCTCGGCATGCGCCGCCGCGTCGCGATCCGGCACGGAGGTCAGGAGCTGGCGCAGGTCGGTATAGTGCCACGCCTCGACGCGCCGCGTCGGCAGGCCGGCCTTGATCTGCTCGATGGCCCGGTCGCGCGTCAGCACCACCGCGCCGTCGCCGGGCAGTTCGCCGACCCGCGCGGCGAAGGCTTCGGCCAGCGCGGCCTCCGCCCGGGTGCGCTGCGGCTGTGCGTGCATGTTCATGGCCGGCACCTCACGCCGCCTCGCCGATGATGCCGGCATAGCCTTCCGCCTCCAGCGTGTGCGCCAGCGTCTTGTCGCCGGACTTCACCACCTGGCCCTTGTAGAGCACGTGCACGGTGTCCGGCACGATATGGTCGAGCAGGCGCTGGTAGTGCGTGATGACGACCACCGAGCGGTCGGGCGAGCGCAGCGCGTTCACGCCCTCGGCGACGATCTTCAGCGCGTCGATGTCGAGGCCGGAATCGGTCTCGTCCAGCACGCACAGCTTCGGCTCCAGGAGCTTCATCTGCAGGATCTCGGCGCGCTTCTTCTCGCCGCCGGAGAAGCCGACGTTCAGCGGGCGCTTCAGCATCGCCATGTCCATCTCCAGCGAGCCGGCGGCCTCCTTCACGCGCTTGAGGAAATCGGCGACCTTCAGCGGCTCCTCGCCGCGCTGCCTGCGCTGCGAGTTCATGGCCACCTTGAGGAACTCCATGGTCGCCACGCCCGGTATCTCCATCGGATATTGGAACGCCAGGAAGATGCCCTTGGCGGCGCGCTCGGCGGCATCCATCTCCAGGATGGACTCGCCGTTGTAGAGGATCTCGCCCTCGGTCACCTCGTAGTCCGGACGTCCGGCCAGGATGTAGGACAGCGTCGACTTGCCCGAGCCGTTCGGACCCATGATGGCGGCCACCTCGCCGTCCTTTACCGTCAGGTTCAGGCCCCGGATGATCTCCGTGCCGGTCGCCGCGATGCGGGCATGAAGGTTCTTGATCTCAAGCATTTATCTGTTCTTTCTGAATCTTCTCGTCAGCCGACCGAGCCTTCCAGGCTGATCCCGATGAGCTTCTGCGCCTCGACGGCGAACTCCATCGGCAGTTCCTGGATGACGTCCTTGACGAAGCCGTTGACGATCAGCGCGATGGCCTCTTCCTCGGGGATGCCGCGCTGCATGACGTAGAACTTCTGGTCCTCGGAGATCTTGGACGTCGTCGCCTCGTGCTCGAACTTGGCGGTTGCGTTGCGCGCCTCCATGTAGGGCACGGTGTGCGCGCCGCACTGGTCGCCGATCAGCAGCGAATCGCAGTTGGTGAAGTTGCGCGCCCCGGTCGCCTTGCGATGCGCCGAGACCTGCCCGCGATAGGTGTTCTGCGAAAAGCCCGCCGCGATGCCCTTGGAGATGATGCGGCTTCGCGTGTTCCTGCCGAGGTGGATCATCTTGGTGCCGCTGTCCACCTGCTGATAGCCGTTCGACACCGCGATCGAGTAGAAATTGCCCTGGCTCTCGTCGCCGCGCAGGATGCAGGACGGGTATTTCCAGGTGATCGCCGAGCCGGTCTCCACCTGCGTCCACGAGATTTTCGAGCGGTCGCCGCGGCAGTCGCCGCGCTTGGTGACGAAATTGTAGATGCCGCCCTTTCCTTCCGCGTCGCCCGGATACCAGTTCTGCACGGTGGAATATTTGATCTCGGCATCGTCCAGCGCCACCAGCTCGACCACGGCGGCGTGAAGCTGGTTCTCGTCGCGCTGCGGCGCGGTGCAGCCCTCGAGATAGGACACGTAGGCGCCCTCCTCGGCGATGATCAGCGTGCGCTCGAACTGGCCGGTGTTCTTCTCGTTGATGCGGAAATAGGTGGACAGCTCCATCGGGCAGCGCACGCCCTTGGGCACGAACACGAACGATCCGTCGGTGAACACGGCCGAATTCAGCGTCGCGTAGTAATTGTCGGTCACCGGCACGACGGTGCCGAGATATTTCTTGATCAGCTCCGGATGCTCGCGGATCGCCTCGGAGATCGAGCAGAAGATGACCCCGGCCCTGGCCAGCTCCTCCTTGAAGGTGGTGACGACGGAAACCGAATCGAACACTGCGTCCACCGCGACGCGGCCGGACTTGTAGACATTGTCGTTGGCGAAATCGTCGTCCTCGGCCTTGGGCTTCTGCACGCCGGCCAGAATCTCCTGCTCCTTGAGCGGGATGCCGAGCTTCTCGTAGACCTTCAGTAGCTCGGGATCGACCTCGTCCAGCGACTTCGGGCCGGACTGGTTCTTCGGCGCAGCGTAATAGTAGATGTCCTGGAAGTCGATCTTCGGATAGTCGACGCGCGCCCAATCCGGCTCGACCATGGTCAGCCAGCGGCGATACGCGCCGAGCCGCCATTCCAGCATCCACTCCGGCTCGCCCTTCTTGGCCGAGATGAAGCGGATCGTGTCTTCGCTCAGGCCCTTGGGGGCCTTGTCCATCTCGATGATGGTCTCGAAGCCGTATTTATATTGATCGACGTCGATCTTGCGGACCTGCTCGATCGTTTCCTGCACGGCAGGCATCGGCGTTCTCCATCCACGCCGGGTTCAAGGCCCGGCAGTTTTCAAACTATGGCACCGCCCGGGACGGGTCCGGGGCGGAGTACCGCTTATATAGGTCGCCGCCGGGCGGAATGCACCGGCTGCGTCTGCATGGCTGTCCGGCATTCGCCGGATGGCTTCACGCGGCCCTTTCCGCGCCGCGCCGCGCCAGCAGGCCGGCCAGCGCGGTTTCGAACAGCGCGATGTCGTCGCGGGTCGTGCCCGGCCCGACCGAGACGCGCAACGCGCCGAGCGCGTCGTCCACGCCCATAGCCTTGAGCACATGGCTCGGCCCCACTTTTCCCGACGAGCAGGCAGACCCGGCCGACAAGGCGACCCCGGCGAGATCGAAGGCGATCTGGGCGGTCTCCGCCTTCAGGCCCGGCACGGCGAAGAAGGTGGTGTTGCACACCCGCTCGGTTCCCTCCCCGAAGATCACGGCCTCCGGCGCCAGACGCCGGATCGCCGCCTCGGCCGCGTCGCGACACGCGCGGATCGGCCCGAGCGCGTCGAGCTGCCGCAGCGCCTCCCGCGCCGCCGCCCCGAACCCGGCGATGCCGGCGAGGTTCTCGGTGCCGGCGCGAAAACCCTTTTCCTGGCCGCCGCCCGTCACCAGCGCCACCGGCATCATCAAATCGGCCTTGGCGACGATCGCGCCCACGCCGGCCGGACCGCCGATCTTGTGCGCCGACAGGATGAGGCAGTCGGCCGGGCCGGCGGCGATGTCGAGCGCGATCCGCCCCGCCGCCTGCACCGCGTCGACCACCAGCGTGCCGCCCGCTTCGCGCACGATCCGCCCGATCTCGGCCATCGGCTGCACCACGCCGGTCTCGTTGTTGACCCAGTGCATCGCCACCAGCGGCAGGCCCTCGTCGCGGTCGTGCGCCGACAGCGCCGCGCGCAGCGCCGGAAGGTCCACGACGCCGTTCGCATCGGCGCCGACCCGCACCACCTGCCCGGCGGCGAAGCGCCCGCCGGCAAGCAGGCAGGGATGATCGGCGGCCGACACGTAGAGGCGCGAGAAGCGCAGCGGCATGCGGCCCATGCGCCAGTCCGGCGTCAGCAGCGTGGAGGCCGCCTCCGTCGCCCCCGACGTGAAGACCACGTGCTCCGCCCGCCCGCCGGCGAGCGCCGCCACGGCCGCGCGCGCCTCCTCGACGAGACGCCGCGCCCCGCGCCCTTCCCGATGCACGGAGGACGGGTTGGCCGACAGGGCCAGGGCCGAAACCATCGCCTCCCGCGCCGCAGGCAGCAGCGGCGCGCTCGCATTGTGGTCGAGATAGGCTCGCGGCTTAGCCATGGTCCGTTGCTGGTACGCCCGTTTTCGCCAAACCGGAAACAGGACGCGCAATTTCCTTGAACTTACAAGGCCAGCCGTCCTATCTACGCGCTTTGCAGGTGCCAGGCGCGCCGGGTAATTTTGAACTGTTCTAAACTAGCTTCTAGAAAGGCCTCGCGCGCGCGTCAAGGCCGCAAGCGGCTGGCGGACGGTTTGCGGCGCGGCGACGCCGGACGAGGCCGCGGGTGATCGGAGTTTTGTATGCCTGAAGTCATTTTCACCGGCCCCGCCGGCCGCCTCGAGGGTCGATACCAGCCCTCCAAGGAAAAGAGCGCGCCGATCGCGATCGTCCTGCACCCGCACCCGCAATTCGGCGGGACCATGAACAACAAGATCGTCTACGACCTGTTCTACATGTTCCAGAAGCGCGGCTTCACCACGCTGCGCTTCAACTTCCGCGGCATCGGCCGCAGCCAGGGCGAGTTCGACCACGGCACGGGCGAACTGTCCGACGCCGCCGCCGCGCTCGACTGGATCCAGTCGCTGCACCCGGATTCCAAGAGCTGCTGGGTCGCCGGCTATTCCTTCGGCGCCTGGATCGGCATGCAGCTCCTGATGCGCCGCCCGGAGATCGAGGGCTTCATCTCGATCGCGCCGCAGCCGAACACCTATGACTTCTCCTTCCTCGCCCCCTGCCCCTCCTCTGGCCTGATCATCCACGGCGAGGCCGACAAGGTCGCGCCGGCGAAGGACGTGCAGGTGCTGGTCGACAAGCTGCACACGCAGAAGGGCATCACCATCACCCAGAAGACGCTGACCGGCGCGAATCATTTCTTTTCCGAATCCGCCGACATGCTGATCGAGGAATGCTCGGACTATCTCGACCGCCGGCTGGCCGGCGAGCTCGCCGACCCCCGCCCGAAGCGGCTGCGCTGAAGCCGTTCAGCGCAGGATCAGCGCGGTCTTCCTGACCCTCGGCCGCCCGCGCGCATCCACCCGGAACAGATAGCCGAGGCGCGCGAAGACGAGCGCCGTCCCGAACGTCACCGCCGCGCCGAGGCCGAACCCGGCCACGATGTCGCTCGGATAGTGCGCATCGAAAACCATGCGCGTCGACGCGATCCAGACGGCGGCCGGGACAACCGCCCGGCGCCATCCGGGCGCCAGCAGCACGAGCAGGGTCGCGACCGCACCGGCGATCGTCGCGTGGCCCGAAGGGAAGCCCGCCAGGATCGAGGTCATGGCGAACGGCTCGAAGTGAAAGGCCCCGTGTTCGGCGAAGAGGATGGGCCTCGCCCGGCCGATGCCGTATTTGAGCACATTGACCAGCAGGCCCGACGCGACGACCGTCGCCAGCAGAAAGCCGGCGAGGATCGTGCGGTTGTAGAGCACGAGCAGACGCCGGCCGCGCCGCGCGCTCCAGTCCGTCAGGTTCGCCCAGGCGAGCACCATGCAGGCCGGCACGATGTAGGTGATGCCGAGCGCCAGCCGCGTCGAATATTCCGCCGCCT
Organism: Mesorhizobium sp.; assembly: GCA_027492275.1. Classification (GTDB taxonomy): domain Bacteria; phylum Pseudomonadota; class Alphaproteobacteria; order Rhizobiales; family Rhizobiaceae; genus JAPUFC01. The sequence continues at coordinate 137,384 of JAPUFC010000091.1, forward strand.
GCGCGAGGCCGTGGTTCCACCGGCCGAAGAAGGCTCCCACCGGCTGGTCGAGCAGCAGCGCCGCGAACAGCAGCGCCGCGAGCCAGACGGCCAGGGGCCGCCGCCACGCCGCCGGCGCGGCAAAGGCCCTCGGCCGGGCCAGCCGCGCCGTCACGATCGAGCGCGTGCGAGCCAGATTGGCGCGCGACCGGCGGGCCAGCAGGCGCAGCGCCCCGGCGACACCGCCGTCGGCCGGCGCCTTGCCGGTTTCCGGCAGCGCGGTCACGGCCGCGCCTCCGGCCCGCCCGCCGGCTCGATCCGCAGCAGCACCATCTCCAGCCGGGCGCCCGACGAGTAGTTCACGCCCCCGATCGAGGCGAGCACGACGCCCGCATGGCCGCGCGAGCGCAGCGGCTCGTAGAGCTCGCGCGCCCGGTCCCGAGGCACCAGCGCCACCGCGCAGGCCGGATCGGACAAAAGGTGAGCGAGAGCGCCGTCCATGTCGGTCAGCACGGTGTCCGTGCCGGCCAGGAAGACGAGGCTCGGTTCGCCGTAGCCGGCGGACGCCAGCACGGAGGTCTGGCACGGCCGGTTCGCGCGAACGGCCTCGGCGATGCGCGGGCTCAGCCAGATCGAGGAAAGCGACGGCAGGATGACAGCGAAGATCAGCGCGAGGCCGGCGATGGCGGTGCCGGCCGCGAGGGCGACGCGACGGACGGATTGCCGTTCCGGCCCCGCCAGTCCGAGCCAGGCCGCCGCCAGGACGAGCGCCGCCGCCGGCAGGCTCCACGGCGAGAAACGCCCTTCCAGAACGATTGGCAGCGCGACGCTCGCCGCCGCCAAGGCCACAGTGACCACGCCATGGCCGGCCGCCGCGAGACGCCAGAGCCAGAGCCGCCAGCCCGATGCCGGCGCTGGTCCGGGCACCGTCAGCGCCCAGCCGATGGCCAGCGCCAGCGCCGGATAGGCGGGCAGCATGTAATGCGGCAGCTTGGTGCCGATCAGCTCGAACAGCAGCCAGAACGGCACGTACCAGGCCGCCAGGAAGGTCAGGCGCGGATCGGCGCGCCAGCCCGAAAGGACGCGCAGACCTGCCGCCAGCGCCAGCGCCCCCCACGGCCAGACATAGAGCGCGTAGGTCAGCGCATAATAGCCCGGCGGCCCCCAATGCGATTCCTGCCCCTGCCCGATCTTGCCGGCGAGATCCCTGCCGACCGATTCCTGCCAGAACGCGCCGCCGCTCTTCCACGTGATGAGCGTCAGCCAGGGCAGCACGATAACCAGCGCCAGCGGCAGGCCCCAGCCTGCGCGAAGGTCCTTCAGCCAGCGCCACCGGCGGCGGTCCGCCGCGATCAGGGCCAGCACGGTCAGGCCGCCGGCCAGCGGCGTGATCGGTCCCTTGATCAGCATGCCGACGCCCTGCGCCACCCAGAAGACGAACGCCAGCCCGGCCGGGGACGCCCTGCCCCCGCGCGCGGCCACGAAAATCTGCGCCAGCGCGCCCTGCGCGAACACCACCGTAGCCAGCAGCATGGCGTCGGTCTTGGCCATGCGCCCCTCGAAGGCGAGCGCGAACATCGCGGCCATCGCCAGCCCGGCGACGAAGCCCGCCTCGCCGCCGAACAGGCGCGCGCCCGTCCACGCCACGCCGAGCACCGCCAGCACCGCGCCGGCCACCGACACCAGCCGGTAGATCCAGATCGGTGCCGCGTCCCCCTGTCCGCTCAAGGCCAGCGCGGCCGACTGCATCCAGTAGATGCCGACCGGCTTCTTGTAGCGCGTGGCGTCCTGGAAGCGGATGTCGACATAGTCGCCGCTCCGCGCCATCTGCTTCGTCGCCTGCACGTAGCGGCTCTCGTCGCGATCGATGGGCGGCAGCGCGGCAATGCCGGGCAACGTCGCGGCCAACGCCACCAGCGCGAGCACGAGATAGCGCATCGCCGGCATGGTCAAGCCTACTGCGTCGTGCGCTTCTCGTTGGCGATCAGCCACAGATTGCGCACGTAGATGACGAGGCCGAGCGCCTGCCCGGCGATGAACACCGGGTCCTCGCGGTGGATGGCGTAGATCAACAGCAGCGCGCCGCCGCCGAGGGAGAAGAACCAGAAGGCCACCGGGACGACGCTGCGCCTGGCCTTCTCCGACGCGATCCATTGCACCAGGAAGCGCATGGTGAACATGCCCTGCGCGACGAAGCCGAGCAGGATCCAGAGGCTGAACTGGTCGATGAAGACGTCGTGGAACCAGGCGAGAAGTTGCGCGAAGTGCTCTTGCATGGCTTTGTCCTGTCTGGCCCGTGCGTCCGGCAGCAGAAATGTCCGGCCGCGTGGCGGCGAACTCTTGTCCGTTCGATGTGACAGGACGGTGAAGGCCGGGGCGCGGTGCACAGGCTGTTACGCCAGAGCCGATCGCGCGGCAAGACCGGGCCGCGCCGCTGACGTCCTGTCAGGGCATCGAAAGCACGCCGCCGCCGATGGGACGCCGGCAGCCGGTGGTGGAAGGGAAGGTGAGCGGCAGGCCGTCGCGGGCGCGAACCGCCAGATAGGCCCAGGCCTCGGCTTCCGTTGCGTCGCCGTCGAGCCCCGCCTCTTCCGCCACGACCACGCGCGCGCCCTGCGCCCGCGCCCCGTCGCGCAGATCGGCCACGATATGTGGGTTCTTGCGCCCGCCTCCGCACACGATCCAGAGCTTCGGCGGCTCCGGCAGGTGCCTGGCCGAATCGAGGATCGCCGCGGCCGAGACGGCCGCCAGCGTCCGCGCGCCGTCCGCCAGCTCCAGCCCTTCGGCCGGTTCGAGCGTGAAGTCGGCGCGGTCAAGCGATTTCGGCCCCGGCTTCGCGAAGAACGCGTTCGCGAGATAGGACTCCACGACGACGCGCGCGATCGCGCCCTCCGCCGCGATCATGCCGTTGGCGTCGTAGGGCACGCCGCCGGCGCGAAACACCCACTGGTCGATCAGCGCATTGCCCGGCCCGGTGTCGAAGGCGACCGGATCGCCCTCGCGCGGCACGAAGGTGATGTTGGAAATGCCGCCGACATTGACGAACACCACCGGGAAAAGCGCCGCGAATTCGGCGGGCAGCGAGCGCGCCAGCGCCGCGTGATAGGCCGGCACCAGCGGCGCGCCCTGCCCCCCATGGCGCATGTCCTCGGCGCGCATGTCGTGGACGGTGGCGATGCCGGTCTCGCGCGCCAGCAGCGCGCCGTCGCCGAGCTGGACGGTGAGGCCGAGATGCGGCCGGTGCAGCACCGTCTGCCCGTGGAAGCCGACGATGTCCGGTCGCTCCCAAGCGCTCCGCGCGCAGAAATCCTTCACCGCCGAGGCATGCCGCAAGGTGATCTCGCGCTCCAATGCCGCGAGGTCGCCGGGCCGCTCCTCGCGCCTGACGATCGCCTTGGCCGTCTCCAGCCCGGCCTCGATCCGCCGGCGGAAGGCGGCTTCGTAGGGCACGAAATGCGACGGTCCGCGCTCGACTGCGTCGCGCCCGTCGGTGCGCAGAAGGGCGAGATCGATGCCATCCATCGACGTGCCGCTCATCAGGCCCAGCGCGGTGGTTACCGTCATTTTCGCCGCCGTTCTTGTGATTCCTCGGTTTCGGATGCTAAACGCGCGGCTTCACCGATCCAAGTGAGCCGGCAAGCCCGGCCAACCGGCCCAAGGGCAACGACAATGGCGTTCAAGTCCGATTTCCTGCGCACGATGGATGACCGCGGCTTCATCCACCAGATCTCCGACCCGGAAGGGCTGGACGCGCTGTTCGCGAAGGAGACCGTGACCGCCTATATCGGCTTCGACCCGACCGCCGCCAGCCTGCATGCCGGCGGGCTGATCCAGATCATGATGCTCCACTGGATGCAGAAGACCGGCCACCGGCCGGTCGCGCTGATGGGCGGCGGCACCGGCATGGTCGGCGACCCGTCCTTCAAGGACGAGGCGCGCAAGCTGATGACGCTCGACGCCATCCAGTCCAACATCGACGGCATCAAGCAGGTCTTCTCGAAATACCTGACCTTCGGCGACGGCCCGCGGGACGCGCTGATGGTCAACAATGCCGACTGGCTGACGCGGCTCAACTACCTCGAATTCCTGCGCGACGTCGGCCGCCATTTCTCGGTCAACCGCATGCTGTCCTTCGATTCGGTGAAGCTCAGGCTGGACCGCGACCAGTCGCTGTCCTTCCTCGAATTCAACTACATGATCCTGCAGGCCTACGATTTCGTCGAGCTTTCCAGGCGCTACGGCACGCGGCTGCAGATGGGCGGCTCCGACCAGTGGGGCAACATCGTCAACGGCATCGACCTCGGCCACCGCATGGGCACGCCGCAGCTTTTCGCGCTGACCACGCCGCTGCTCACCACCGCGTCCGGGGCCAAGATGGGTAAGTCGCTCAACGGCGCGGTGTGGCTGAACGCCGACATGCTGAGCCCGTACGATTTCTGGCAATACTGGCGAAACACCGAGGACGCCGATGTCGGCCGCTTCCTGAAGCTCTACACGACGCTGCCGCTGGACGAGATCGCGCGGCTGGCCGCGCTCGGCGGCGCGGAGATCAACGAGGCCAAGAAGGTGCTGGCCGGCGAGGTGACGGCCATGCTGCACGGCCGCGCCGCCGCCGACGCGGCCGCCGAGACCGCGCGAAAGACCTTCGAGGAAGGCGCGCTGGCCGACAGCCTGCCTACGGTGGAGGTGGGCCGGGCGGAGCTCGAAGCCGGGATCGGCCTGCTGGCGCTGATCGTGCGCGCCGGCCTCGCCGCCTCAAACGGCGAGGCCCGCCGCCACGTGCAGGGCGGCGCCGTCAGGCTGAACGACTTCCCGGTGGCGGATGACCGCCGCCAGGTGACGCAGGCCGATCTGCTCTCCGACGGCGTCGCCAAGCTGTCTGTCGGCCGCAAGAAGCACGTGCTGGTGAGGCCGCTATAGGTCTGGTGGGGGCGTGGGGGGGGGGCGCGGAGGGCGCCCCCCCCAACAAGTTGGAAAAAAGAAGACCCCCGCG